>NZ_LT607413.1:3735000-4352916 GCF_900091495.1 Micromonospora echinospora
CCAAACTGGCCAATGCCTTCGGGTTGCGGTTGGGGAGCGTGGGAACCTGGCGGGTAGTAGTCAAGCGATGGGGTGACGCAGGAAGGTAGCTGAGCCCGGCCGGTGGTTGTGCCGGGGTAAGCGTGTAGGCCGGTGTGTAGGCAAATCCGCACACCATAGGGCTGAGACGTGATGCCGAGCCGATTCAGGTGAAGTCAGTGATCCTATGCTGCCGAGAAAAGCCTCTAGCGAGTTCTTAGCGGCCCGTACCCCAAACCGACACAGGTGGTCAGGTAGAGAATACCGAGGCGATCGGGCGAACTGTGGTTAAGGAACTCGGCAAATTGCCCCCGTAACTTAGGGAGAAGGGGGGCCGGAGACGTGAAGCCCCGCGCGGGTGGAGCGTTGTATGGCCGCAGAGAGCAGGGGGAAGCGACTGTTTACTAAAAACACAGGTCCATGCGAAGAAGTAATTCGATGTATATGGACTGACGCCTGCCCGGTGCTGGAACGTTAAGGGGACCTGTTAGCTCTTCGGGGCGAAGCGGAGAACTTAAGCGCCAGTAAACGGCGGTGGTAACTATAACCATCCTAAGGTAGCGAAATTCCTTGTCGGGTAAGTTCCGACCTGCACGAATGGCGTAACGACTTCCCCACTGTCTCAACCACAGGCCCGGCGAAATTGCAGTACGAGTAAAGATGCTCGTTACGCGCGGCAGGACGGAAAGACCCCGGGACCTTTACTATAGCTTGACATTGGTATCCGAATTAGCTTGTGTAGGATAGGTGGGAGCCGGTGAAGTCCGTACGCCAGTACGGGTGGAGGCAATCTTGAAATACCACTCTGGTTGATTTGGGTATCTAACTTCGGACCGTGATCCGGTTCAGGGACAGTGTCTGGTGGGTAGTTTAACTGGGGCGGTTGCCTCCTAAAGGGTAACGGAGGCGCCCAAAGGTTCCCTCAGCCTGGTTGGCAATCAGGTGTTGAGTGCAAGTACACAAGGGAGCTTGACTGTGAGACTGACAGGTCGAGCAGGGACGAAAGTCGGGACTAGTGATCCGGCACTTGCGTGTGGAAGCGGTGTCGCTCAACGGATAAAAGGTACCCCGGGGATAACAGGCTGATCTTCCCCAAGAGTCCATATCGACGGGATGGTTTGGCACCTCGATGTCGGCTCGTCGCATCCTGGGGCTGTAGCAGGTCCCAAGGGTTGGGCTGTTCGCCCATTAAAGCGGTACGCGAGCTGGGTTTAGAACGTCGTGAGACAGTTCGGTCCCTATCCGCCGTGCGCGTAGGATACTTGAGAAGGGCTGTCCCTAGTACGAGAGGACCGGGACGGACGAACCTCTGGTGTGCCAGTTGTCCTGCCAAGGGCACGGCTGGTTAGCTACGTTCGGAAGGGATAACCGCTGAAAGCATCTAAGCGGGAAGCTCGCTTCAAGATGAGGTATCCCACCCTCTTTGGAGGGGTAAGGCCCCCAGCTAGACGACTGGGTTGATAGGCCGGAAATGTAAGCTCGGTAACGGGTTCAGTTGACCGGTACTAATAGGCCGAGGACTTGACTACAAACATTCTGCTTGCGTCCACTGTGTGATTCACGGCTAACGAACAACCCGCCCGGTTGTTTGATATGTCGATAGTGTTACGGCGGTCATGGCGGAGGGGAAACGCCCGGTTACATTCCGAACCCGGAAGCTAAGCCCTCCAGCGCCGATGGTACTGCACTCGGGAGGGTGTGGGAGAGTAGGACACCGCCGGACTTCTTTCACGAGGGTCACCCTGTTGTCAGGGTGACCCTCGTTGTATTTCCCGGGCTGTTCTGCGACACCCCGCCGGGGGTTGCCCGTGGGCTCTCCATCGGCTCTGCCGGCCTGCTCGCCGAGGACCAGGCCGGCGCTGGGGACGGTGCGGGTGCCTCGACGAGGTCACGAGCGGGTTTGGATGCCCTCACGGATCTGACGGAACAGCGTGCCTGCCGCGTCGACGGGCCGGCCGGGGAACATCCCCATCGCGACACTGCCGTGGTCGGCCCAACCGCAGACCGCGAAGTCGCCGCCCTCACCGCTGGTCGTGCCGCACTTCATCACCCCGCCGAGGCGTCCGGCCGGCACCTCACGCAGCCCTTCCACCGCTCCGGTCTCGTCGGTCATCATCTCGAACAGGGTGTTCAGCTCGCGTTCCGGCTGCCAGAGCAGAGTAGTGCCGCCGAAGACGAGCACGGACTTCCGGGCGTCCGCCGGATCCTGGTAGACCACGCCGAGGCTCCGGTCCAGCGCGATGCTGGCCGCGAACCCGCTGCGCAGGTAGTCCGCCGTGCTCCGGGCCCGCTCGCTGTCGTCCTGCCGGAGGCCGGCGACCTCGGGACGTACCGTGAGGTCGGTGTCCTTCTGCTGGGCCACCCGCCAGCCGAAGGTGCCGAAGACTGCGGCGCCGAGCAGCCCGACGGCGAGCCCCGCGCCCATGGCGACCTTCCAGCGCCGCGAGCGGGGCGCGCGCGGCCTGCTCTCCTCGTCGTCCGCTGTGGGATGGCCGAGTCGGATCGGTTCCATGGTGAGGTCGATCTGCTCCGACCGGTCGGACGACGAACGCTCGGACAGGTGTGCGTCGGACATGTCCGCCACCGTACGCGAACCACCGGTGGCGCACGTCAGGTCCGCCGAAGCGCTCCGTAGACTTTGACGAGTGACCGACAGACTGGATGCCCGACGCCCCGACGCCCCCGAACTGCCCGCCCAGTACCAGCCGGGTGAGGTAGAGCAGCGACGGTACGAGCAGTGGGTAGCCGGCGGCCACTTCCGGGCGTCGGCGCAGAGTGACAAGCCTCCGTTCACCATCGTCATCCCGCCGCCGAACGTCACTGGCTCGCTGCACATGGGGCACGCCCTCGACCACACGGTCCAGGACGCGCTGGTCCGGCGTAAGCGGATGCAGGGCTTCGAGGCGCTCTGGCTGCCCGGCATGGACCACGCGGGCATCGCCACCCAGAACGTGGTGGAGCGGCAGCTCGCCGCCCAGGGGCTCTCCCGGCACGATCTCGGCCGGGAGAAGTTCGTCGAGCGGGTCTGGCAGTGGAAGGCGGAGTCGGGCGGCGCGATCCTCGGCCAGATGCGCCGGCTCGGCGACTCGGTCGACTGGGACCGCGAGCGTTTCACCATGGACGAGGGGCTCTCCCGGGCCGTCCAGACGATCTTCAAGAAGCTCTACGACGACGGGCTGATCTACCGGGCCAACCGCATCATCAACTGGTGCCCGCGCTGCCTGACCGCGCTGTCGGACATCGAGGTGGAACACACCGACGACGACGGCGAGCTGGTCTCCATCCGGTACAGCGACGACGTGGTGGTGGCCACCACCCGGGCCGAGACGATGCTTGGCGACACCGCGGTGGCGGTGCACCCCGACGACGAGCGGTACAAGCACCTGATCGGCACCGAGGTGGAGGTGCCGTTGACCGGACGGCGCATCCCTATCGTGGGGGACGAGCACGTCGACCCGTCCTTCGGCACCGGCATGGTCAAGGTGACCCCGGCGCACGACCCGAACGACTTCGAGATCGGCCAGCGGCACGACCTGCCGGCCCTGACCGTGATGGACGAGCGGGGCGTGATCACCGCGCACGGTCCGTTCGAGGGGCTGGACCGGTTCGAGGCCCGCCCGGCGATCGTGGCGGCGCTGCGCGAGCAGGGCCGGATCGTCGCGGAGAAGCGGCCGTACGTGCACGCGGTGGGGCACTGCTCGCGGTGCCGTACGACGGTGGAGCCGCGACTGTCGTTGCAGTGGTTCGTCAACACCACCCCGCTGGCCCAGGCGGCCGGCGACGCGGTGCGCGACGGCCGGGTGCGGATCGAGCCGGCGGAGCTGTCGAAGCGGTACTTCGCCTGGGTCGACAACATGCACGACTGGTGTATCTCGCGTCAGCTCTGGTGGGGGCACCGCATTCCGGTCTGGTACGGCCCGGACGGCGAGGTGGTCTGCGTCGGCCCGAACGAGCAACCGCCCACCGGCGAGGGCTGGCGGCAGGACGAGGACGTCCTGGACACCTGGTTCTCCAGCGGCCTGTGGCCGTTCTCCACGCTGGGCTGGCCGGAGCAGACCCCGGACCTGGCGAAGTTCTACCCGACCAGCGTGCTGGTCACCGGCTACGACATCCTCTTCTTCTGGGTAGCCCGGATGATGATGTTCGGCCTCTACGCGATGGACGGCAAGCCGCCGTTCGACGTGGTGGCCCTGCACGGCATGGTCCGGGACGAGTTCGGCAAGAAGATGTCGAAGTCGTTCGGCAACGTGGTCGACCCGTTGGACTGGATCGACCGGTACGGCGCGGACGCCACCCGGTTCACCCTGGCCCGGGGCGCGAACCCGGGCGGGGACGTGCCGGTCAGCGAGGACTGGTGCCAGGGCTCGCGGAACTTCTGCAACAAGCTCTGGAACGCCACCCGGTTCGCGCTGATGAACGGCGCGCACACCACCGGGCCGCTGCCGGCCGCCGCCGAGCTGTCGACCGTCGACCGGTGGATCCTGTCCCGGCTGGCGCACGTCACCGCCGAGGTGGACGCGCAGTTCGAGGCGTACGAGTTCGCGAAGGTCTGCGACCTGCTGTACCACTTCGCCTGGGACGACGTCTGCGACTGGTACGTGGAGCTGAGCAAGCCGGTGCTCGCCGAGGGCGGCGCGGCGGCCGACGCCACGCGCCGGGTGCTCGGCCACGTGCTCGACCAGTTGCTGCGACTGCTGCACCCGGTCATCCCGTTCGTCACCGACGAGCTGTGGACCGCGCTGAGCGGCGGCGAGACGCTCCTGGCGGCCAGCTGGCCGGTGGCCGACCGTACGCTGGTCGACGACGCCGCGGAGGGCGAGGTCGGCACCGTCCAGCGGGTGGTGACCGAGATCCGCCGGTTCCGCTCCGACCAGGGGCTGCGGCCGACCCAGCGGGTGGTCGCCCGGCTCGACGGGCTCGTCGGGGCGGGCGTGGCCGCGCACGAGCGGCTGATCCGTTCGCTGGTCCGGCTCGACGCGGCCGGGGAGGACTTCCAAGCCAGCGCCACGTTGACCCTGCCCGGTGAGGTGGTGGTCGCGCTGGACACCCGGGGCTCAATCGACGTGGCCGCCGAGCGGGCCCGGCTGACCAAGGACCGAGCGGCGGCCGAGAAGGAGGTCGCGCAGGCGCGGGCGAAGCTGGACAACCCGGCCTTCGTCGGCAAGGCCCCCGAGCCGGTGGTCAACAAGATCCGTGACCGGCTCGCGGCGGCCGAGGCCGACCTCGTCCGGATCGACGCTGCCCTGGAGGCGCTGCTCCCGTGACCGACCGTACCGACCGCACCGGCAGTCCCGACCGGACGGGTTTCGCCGCCGTCGAGGCGGAACTCGCCGGCCGTGGCTTCACCCGCATGGTGTTCGAGCTGGACCGTATCGAGATGCTGCTGGACCTGCTCGGCAGCCCGCAGCGGGCGTACCCGTCGATCCACCTGACCGGCACCAACGGCAAGACCTCGACCGCCCGGATGATCGACTCGCTGCTGCGGGCGTTCGGGCTGCACACCGGCCGGTACACCAGCCCGCACCTGGAGACCGTCCGGGAGCGGATCAGCCTGGACGGGGAGCCGGTCGGCGAGGAGCGTTTCGTCGGCACGTACCGGGAGATCGCGCCGCTGGCCGCGCTGGTCGACCAGCGGTCCGCCGAGCCGCTGACCTACTTCGACATGACCACCGCCGTGGCGTTCGCCACGTTCGCCGACGCGCCGGTCGACGTCGCGGTGGTGGAGGTCGGCCTGGGCGGGGCGGAGGACGCGACCAACGTGATCCAGGCCGGGGTGTGCGTGCTGACCCCGATCGGGCTCGACCACACCGAGTGGCTCGGCGACACGATCGAGGACATCGCCCTGGCCAAGGCGGGCATCATCCACAAGGGCGCCACGGTGATCTCCGCGGCTCAGGACGAGGAGGCCGCCCGGCCGATCCTGGAACGCTGCGCCGAGGTGGACGCGACCATCGCCCGGGAGGGGGCCGAGTTCGGCGTCCTGCGGCGATCGGTGGCGGTCGGCGGGCAGGTGCTGACCCTCCAGGGCCTCGGCGGTGTGTACGACGAGGTCTTCGTCCCGCTGCACGGCGCGCACCAGGCGCAGAACGCGGCGGTGGCGCTGGCGGCGGTCGAGGCGTTCCTCGGCGCGGGCGCGAAGCGTCAGCTGGACATGGAGACCGTCCGGGAGGGTTTCGCCACGGCCAGCTCGCCCGGCCGGCTGGAGCGGGTCCGGACGGCCCCGACGGTGCTGCTGGACGGCGCGCACAACCCGCACGGGATGACCGCCACGGTCACCGCGTTGCAGGAGGAGTTCGCGTTCAGCAAGCTGGTCGCCGTGGTCGCGGTGCTCGCCGACAAGGACGCGGCGAGCCTGCTGGAGCTGCTGGAACCGGTGGTCGACCAGTTGGTGGTGACCCGCAACAGCTCACCCCGGGCGATGCCCGTGGCGGAGTTGGCCGCGCTGGCCGCCGAGGTCTTCGGCCCGGACCGGGTGGAGAGCGCCGAGGAGATGCCGGACGCGATCGAGGCGGCCGTCGCGCTCGCCGAGTCCGACGTACCGGGGGAGCTGAGTGGCGTGGGCGTGCTGATCACCGGGTCGGTGGTGACGGTGGCCGACGCCCGTCGGCTGCTGAAGCGGTGAGCGGCGCCGAGCCGGGCCACCGGCCGGACCCGGCGCCGGGCACCGGGAGTTCGGACGGGCCGGAGATGCCGGGCGGCCCGCCCGGGGAGCGGGACGCGGGAGCGTCCGGTCCGGACGGGGCGCTGCCACCAGCCGGCCGCCGCTCCGGGCTGCGTAACCCGGAGCGCGCGGTACGCGGACTGGGTTCCGCCGTGCTGGCCCTGGAGGCGCTGGTGCTGTTGCTGGCGATCCAACCGATCCGGGTGCTCGGCGGCCAGCTCAGCGGTGCCGCGATCGGCCTGATCGTCGGCCTGGCCGTGATGGCGGTGCTGCTTGCCGGCCTGATGGGCCGCCGCTGGGCGTGGCACCTGGGCACCCTGCTGCAGGTCGTGCTCGCGCTCGGCGGGTTCCTGCACCTGTCGCTGGCGGCGCTCGGCGTCATCTTCGGCCTGGTGTGGGCGTACGCGTTGCACGTCCGGCGGGTGATCCTGGGCTGACCGGCCCGCCGGACGGGCTCAGGCGTCGGCGCGGGTGCGCCACTGGGTGAGCGCGATGCCGTGGCCGTCCGGGTCCCGGAAGGCGGCGGCCCAGACGTCCAGCTTCGCGCCCCGGTTGACCACCCTCGGGGCGTAGGTGAAGCGGACGCCGGACTCGCGCAGCCGGTCGTACGCGGCCTGGATGTCGTCCACCTCGAGGTTGACGTGGACGAGCCGGCGGCTGATCGGCGCGGCCTCGCTGACCTCGCGCAGCACCAGCCGGGTGCTGCCGGAGGCGAGGACGGCGTTGCCCGGGCCCCGGTCGACCTCCGTGAAGCCCAGGGTGTCCCGGTAGAACTCCATCGACCGGTCCAGGTCGGTGACGAGCACGGTGATCCCGACGCCGCTGATCGGGGTGGCGGTGCCGGCCCCCGCGTCGTACCCGAAGATCGCCTCGTCCAGGTCGTCGGCGGCGGGTTCGTCGTCGGGGGCGTCCAGGGGGATGTCGACCGGATCGACGATCGGTTCGTCGACGCGCTGCCGGACGGGGACGACCGGCGTGCCGCCCGGTGCCCCGGCCGGCGTGCCCTGCCCCGTCGACGTGGCCCGCTCGGCTGACGGGTCCTGCGCGGTCGACGTGCCCTGGTCCGTCGGCTGGACCGGCTGGGGCGACCCGATGAACTCGACCCGCTCGGTCGGCTCGTCGGCCTCGTCCGCCCCGGCCCGCCTGACCGGCTCGATCGGTTCGTCCGCCTCGGTCCTCCTGATCGTCACGGTCGGCTCGTCCGCCGCGACCGGCTCGACCCGCTCGGGCGAGGGCTCGCCGTCCGGGTCGCGCGGGGCGGACGCGGCGCGGATCGCGTCGGGGTCGTCGGGGGCCTCGTCGTACGGATCGCGGTACGGGGAGGCGGGACGGGTGCCCGGATCGCCCGGGGTCTCGCCGTACGGGTCGCGGTACGGGGACGCGGGACTGTCGAGGTCCGGGTCGCCGGGCAGGTCGTCGTACGGGTCCCGGTACGGGCGGAGCGGCCGGGTGGCGTACGGGTCGTCGGGCGGGCCGGCGTACGGGTCGCCGTACGTCATCGGCGGGCCGTCCTCGGCGGGCGGGCGCGGGGCGGGGGTGGCCCGGCGGGGCAGCGGGGCGGGCGACTCCACGAGGGTGCCCTCCAGCACCACCGGGCCGCCCGGACGCTGGTGGACCACCACCGCTTCCCGGTCGTCGCCGAGGTCGTCGAGGAGCGGGTCCGGGCCGGGTGCGTCGCGGTAGTCGTCGTCCGGGCCGCGCTCGGCCCACGGCGGCGCGTCCTGCTGGATGAGGACCTCGTCGAGCGGATCCGCGCCGGCGTACTCCGGCGGCAGGTCGGCCACGGTCGCGGCCGTCTCGGCGTGGGTGGGGACCTCGTCCCAGAGCACCCGGATCCGGCGCTGGTCGTCGAGGGCGACCCGGATGGGCAGCGTCTGCCCGATCGCGGGCCACTTGGCGACCGGCACCCGCGGCTCGATGATCTTCTTGGACCGGGGCGGCAGCCCGGGGGCGTCGATGACGAGCTGCAACTCGCAGCGGCCGAAGGAATACGAGGTGGGTGGCTCGGAGGCGCTGTGCACGTGCCCGACGCCGATCACCCAGGCCCGCCCGCCGGTCTTGAAGGTGGCCAGTGCGATGCACAGGGCCACCAGCGCCACGCCCAGTGCGACGATCGACCAGCTCGTCATGCCGAGCCCGAACAGGACCACGAAGGTCGCCACGGTGCCCAGCACCGCCGCGATCAGCTTCCGCACCGGCGCGATCGACCGGTTTCCGCCATTCGCCACTGTGGACCTCCCGAGGGTCAAGGGCCAGGCTAGGCCGGAACAGCGGCGGAAGGAAGAAGCATCCGCCGCGCCGGTGCCGGGGCCGGGTCGCTAGGCTGACCGTACCGAGCCGTACCGAATTCCGCGCACAGGAGGAAACCAGCGTGTCCAGCATCAGCCCGGACGAGCGCACGCTCGTACTGATCAAGCCTGACGCGGTCCGGCGCGGCCTGGTCGGCGAGATCCTCTCCCGTTTCGAGCGCAAGGGCCTGCGGATCGACGCCCTGGTGTCGCGGACGATGGACGCGGCGCTGGCCGACGAGCACTACGCCGAGCACGTCGACAAGCCGTTCTACCCGCCACTGAAGGACTTCATGACCGGCGGGCCGCTGGTCGCCCTGGTGCTCTCCGGCGACCAGGTGATCGACGTGGTGCGCGGGCTGATCGGCGCGACCGACGGACGCCGGGCCGCCGCCGGCACGATCCGGGGTGACCTGTCCCTGTCGAACCGGGAGAACCTGGTGCACGCCTCCGACTCGGTGGACAGCGCCAAGCGGGAGATTGCGCTCTGGTTCCCCGAGCTCGGCTGAGCGTCCCGGCCTTCCCGGGCGCCTGCAGGGGCCCCCTGCTACGCGAAACGCGGTAACCGGGGACCCCTGCCACCACCTCAGTCGGTGGGCGGCTGGGTGCGGGTGGTCACCGAGATCCGGTTCCAGACGTTGATCGTGGCGATGGCCAGGACCAGGTCGGCCACCTCCTTCGCGGCGAAGACCCGGGTCGCCTCGTCCCACACCTCGTCCGGTACGCCGTGCTCGCCGAGCCGGGTGACCGCGTCGGTGAGCGCCAGCGCGGCCCGTTCCCGCTCGTCGAAGAAGGGCGCGTCGTGCCAGGCGGCGACCGCGAACAGCCGACGGCTTGACTCGCCCGCGTCGAGCGCCTCCCGGCTGTGCATGTCGACGCAGAAGGCGCAGCCGTTCACCATCGACGCGCGCAGCTTCACCAGCTCCAGCACCCGGTGCTCGACGTTTGCGCGGACGTACTTCTCCAGCCCGAGTACCGCCCGGTACGCCTCCGGCGCGACCTGGGCCACGTTCATCCGTGCCTGCATGGGTCCTCCCTCGTCCGTGTCCTGCACCGACCTGACGGGCCGGCCCGCCCGGGTGTGACCGGCCCCGGGTGAGAGCCGCGTCACCCCGGGCCGTCGAGCCGGCGGGGCGGTTACTCGGCGGCGGGGGGCGTACCCGGTCGAGTACGCTTGTCGGCACAGGCGACGACCCGGCCATCACCGGTGAGCCTCCGGAAGAAAGGACGCGTCGCGTCCGAGTAGAACCGGACGGGTCCGGCCCGTCACAGCCGGCCAACGAGCGGGCGGTCGTTCTCGGCCGCCAAGCGGGGTGGTACCGCGGGCCCGACCCGGGACGCCGACGACGGCGTCACCCGGCGACGGCTCGTCCTCGCAGACCCACGAACCGTGAGCTGCTGCTGAGGAGTGCACCCCCGATGGCCTATCCGTTGCACGACGCGACCGCCGCCGGTGTCCCGGCGAGCCCGGACCTGCCCGCGGTCGAGCGCCGGGTCCTGGAGCACTGGACGGCCGACAAGACCTTCGAAGCGTCCGTCGAGACCCGCTCCGCCGGCGAGAACGGGAAGAACGAGTACGTCTTCTACGACGGCCCGCCGTTCGCCAACGGCCTGCCGCACTACGGCCACCTCTTCACCGGCTACGTCAAGGACGTGGTGCCGCGCTACCAGACCATGCGTGGGCGGCGGGTGGAGCGGCGCTTCGGCTGGGACTGCCACGGCCTGCCCGCCGAGGTGGTCGCCGAGAAGCAGCTCGGCATCACCAGCAAGGCGGAGATCCTCGACCTGGGCGTGGCCCGGTTCAACGAGGCGTGCCGCACCTCGGTGCTGGAGTTCACCCACGACTGGGAGCGGTACGTCACCCGCCAGGCCCGCTGGGTCGACTTCGCCAACGACTACAAGACCCTCGACCTGGACTACATGGAAAGTGTCATGTGGGCCTTCAAGACCCTGCACGACAAGGGTCTGGTCTACGAGGGCTTCCGGGTGCTGGCGTACTGCTGGCGGTGCGAGACGCCGCTGTCGAACACCGAGACCCGGATGGACGACGTCTACCGGGACCGGCACGACCCGACCCTGTCGGTCTGGTTCGCGCTGACCCCCGACGAGACCGCCCCGGAGCTGGTGCGCGGCCCGGTGCGGCTGGGCGTCTGGACCACCACGCCGTGGACCCTGCCGTCGAACCTGGCCCTGGCCGTCGGCCCGGACATCGAGTACGCGGTACTGGAACGCGACGGAGAGCGGTACGTGGTGGGCGCGGCGCGGCTCGGCGCGTACGCCAAGGAACTGGAGGAGTACGAGCTCCTCGGTACGGTGCGCGGCGCGGATCTGGTGGGGCGGTTCTACACCCCGCTCTACGACTTCCTGGTCGAGCAGGCCGGGCCGAACGCGTACCAGGTCCTCGGCGCGGAGTTCGTCACCACCGAGGACGGCACCGGGATCGTGCACCTGGCCCCGGCCTTCGGTGAGGACGACCAGAACACCTGCAACGCCGCCGGCATCCCGACCGTCGTCACCGTCGACGACCACACCCGGTTCACCGCGCTGGTCCCGCCGTACCAGGGTGAGCAGGTCTTCGACGTCAACAAGCCGGTGATCCGGGAGCTGAAGGAGCGGGGGGTGGTGCTGAAGCAGGACACCTACACCCACTCCTACCCGCACTGCTGGCGCTGTGACACCCCGCTGGTCTACAAGGCGGTGTCGTCCTGGTTCGTCGCGGTGACCCGGTTCAAGGACCGGATGGTCGAACTGAACCAGCAGATCAACTGGACCCCGGGGCACATCAAGGACGGCTCGTTCGGCAAGTGGCTGGCCAACGCCCGGGACTGGTCGATCAGCCGGAACCGGTTCTGGGGCTCGCCGATCCCGGTGTGGAAGTCCGACGACCCGAACTACCCCCGGGTCGACGTGTACGGCTCCCTGGCCGACATCGAGCGGGACTTCGGCGTACGCCTGACCGACCTGCACCGGCCGGCGGTGGACGAGCTGGTCCGCCCCAACCCGGACGACCCGACCGGGAAGTCCGTGATGCGCCGGGTGCCGGAGGTGCTGGACTGCTGGTTCGAGTCCGGCTCGATGCCGTTCGCCCAGGTGCACTACCCGTTCGAGAACGCCGACTGGTTCGAGCACCACTACCCGGGCGACTTCATCGTCGAGTACATCGGGCAGACCCGGGGCTGGTTCTACACCATGCACGTGCTGGCCACCGCGTTGTTCGACCGGCCGGCGTTCCGCAACTGCCTCAGCCACGGCATCCTGCTCGGCTCGGACGGCCGGAAGATGTCCAAGAGCCTGCGCAACTACCCGGACGTGTACCACGTCTTCGACTCGTACGGGTCGGACGCGATGCGCTGGATGCTGATGTCCTCGCCGGTGCTGCGCGGCGGGGACATGCCGGTGACCGAGGCGGGCATCCGGGACTCCGTCCGGCAGGTGCTGCTGCCGCTCTGGAACGTCTGGTACTTCTTCTCGCTCTACGCCAACGCCGCCGGGCACACCGCCCGTCGCCGCACGGATTCCACCCACCTGCTCGACCGGTACGTGCTGGCGAAGACGAACGAGCTGGTCGCCACGGTCGGCGCGCAGATGGACGCGTACGACATCTCGGGGGCCTGCGCCACCGTGCGGTCGTACCTGGACGCGCTGACCAACTGGTACGTGCGGCGCTCGCGGGACCGGTTCTGGTCCGGCGACGCCGACGCCTTCGACACGCTCTGGACGGTGCTGGAGACGCTCTGCCGGGTGGTCGCGCCGCTGGCGCCGTTGACGGCGGAGGAGATCTGGCGCGGGCTGACCGGTGAGCGGTCGGTCCACCTGACCGACTGGCCGTCGGCCGACGAGTTCCCGGCCGACCACGACCTGGTCGCGGCGATGGACGCCACCCGGGACGTGTGCTCGGCGGCGCTGTCCCTGCGCAAGGCGAAGGGGCTGCGGGTCCGGCTGCCGCTGGCGAGGCTCACCGTCGCCTCGCCGGCCGCCGCCGCGCTGCGTCCCTTCGGCGACCTGGTCGCCGACGAGGTCAACGTCAAGGCGGTGGAGTTCACCGACGCGGTGGCCTCCTACTGCCAGCAGGTGCTGACCGTGGTGCCCCGGGCGCTCGGCCCCCGGGTCGGCAAGCAGGTGCAGCAGGTCATCAAGGCGGTCAAGGCGGGGGAGTGGGAACTGGTCGACGGCGCCCCGGTTGCGGCCGGGGTCACCCTCGCCGAGGGTGAGTACGAGCTGCGTCTGGTCGCCGCCGACGCGGAGCACTCCGCGCCGCTGCCCGCCGGTGAGGGGGTGGTGGTGCTGGACACCGCCGTCACCCCGGAACTGGCCGCCGAGGGGCTGGCCCGGGACGTCGTCCGGGTGGTGCAGCAGGCCCGCCGGGACGCCGACCTGGACGTGTCGGACCGGATCACGCTGGTGCTGTCCGCCTCGGACGAGGTCCGGACGGCGGTGTCGGCGTACCGCGACTTCGTCGCCGGGGAGGTGCTGGCGGAGTCCGTGGACTTCGCCGACGCGGTCGACGGGTTCACCGGCGAGGTCGGCGAGGGCGACCGGGTGACGGTGGCCGTACGCCGGGTGTGAGCAACCCGGACACTGGTCGACGGGGAGGGTCGTATTCGCAGGTCGCGGCCCTCCCCGGCGGCCCGGGTCCCGCCCGTCGGCCGACTCGGCGGGGGCCGCCGGACACCGGCGGGCCGTCGGCTAACGTGACACCGCCTGAACCCGTACGACCGCCGGAGGACCCGTGCCGCCTCTCTACACCATCGGCCAGTACACCGTGGGGAACCTGCTGCGGTGGGGATGGCGCCCGACCGTGGAGGGACTGGAGCACGTACCGGAGCAGGGCGGCGCGATCCTCGCCGGCAACCACCTCTCCGTCGCCGACGAACTGTTCCTCGGCGCGACGATTCCCCGGCACCTCGCCTTCTGGGCCAAGTCGGAATACTTCAAGGGCACCGGGTTCCGGGGACAGCTGACCAAGTCGGTGCTCACCGGGCTGGGCGCGATCCCGGTGGAGCGGGCCGGTGGGCGGGCCGCGCTCTCCGCGTTCGACGCGGCGATCCCGGCGCTGCGCGGCGGCGACCTGGTCGTCGTCTACCCGGAGGGGACCCGGTCGCCGGACGGCCGCCTCTACCGGGGCCGCACCGGCGCGGCCCGGCTCGCCGTCTCGGCCGGTGTGCCGATCGTCCCGGTGGGCATGATCGGCACCGACCGGGTGCAGCCGATCGGCGCCCGGATGCCCCGCCTCGGCGCGGGGAAGATCACCGTCCGGTTCGGCAAGCCGCTGGACTTCACCGGCCGTTCCGACGACCGCACCTCGCTGCGGGCGATGACCGACGAGCTGATGAGCGAGATCCAGAAGCTCACCGGCCAGGAGTACGTCCCCCGCTACGCCCCGCCCCGCGGCCAGCCCGCCGGCTGATCCGGTCCGCGCGTCGCGGTTACCCGGCCGGGGACGGGGTCACTGCCGGGTGACGATCTGTTCCCGCAGGGTGCCGAGCAGGGTGGCGCTGTCGGACAGCGAGAGCCGGGTGAAGACCCCGCTGGCGATGCTGCCGTGGTCGGCCCAGGTGCAGACCACCACGTCCACACTGCCCGAGCGGCCGACCGCGCAGCGCTGGTGCTCCCCGCGTACGTCGGTCTCGACCACCTGCTGCGTCCCGAGCTTGTACTTCGGGGTCAGCCGGGTCAGCTCCTCCTCGGCGTCCGACTCGGGCGTGAACCGGAAACCGGTGCTGCCGAAGATCGTGACGGTCTTGCCCTGCGGGGTGCTGTAGACCCCGGCGAAGACCTCCTCGGCCAACGCGTGTTCGGTCTCCACCTCGCCGCGTAGCTCGTCGGCGGTCTGCTCGCTGCGGGCGTCGGTCTGGAGCCGCAGGTCGGCCACCTGCGGCGGAAGGGTCGCGCCGGCCGGGTACTGCTCCCACATCGGCTTGCCGAACCAGGCGGGGCAACCGCAGCAGCAGGCGATCGAGAGCAGGCTCATGATCAGCATGCGGGCCGGCCAGCGTCGTTTCTTGCGGGGCGGCGGCGGAGCGTACCCCTGTGGGGCCTGCCAATTGGGCGGCGGACCGACCGGGGGCGGCGTGGGATTTCGCCGCTGCGGTGGTGGGGCCGCCGGCCGCGCCGGCGGGGGTGCGGAGACCGGGCGTGGTGGTGCGGAGACCGGCGGTGGTGGTGCGGAGACCGGGCGGGCCGGTGCCGGTGGCGGTGCGGAGACCGGGCGGGCCTGCGGTGCCGGGACCGGTGGCGGGAAGGCCGGTGGCGACACCGGCCGGGCGACCGGCGGGGGGAAGGCCGGCGGCGACACGGGACGCGCCTGCGGGGGTGGCGGGACTGAGTGCGCCTGCGGGGGCGGCGACACCGGACGGGCCGGCGCGGGCGGTGACACCGGGTGTGCGGGCGGCGGGGAGACCGGCTGCCCGGAGACGGGCGCCACCGGTGGGGGCTGCGGGGTGACCGGCGGTGGGGCCCAGGCCGGGGCGGGCGGGTCCGGCGGCGTCCAGGCTGGGGAGTCCGTCGCGGCCGGGTACATCCGGGTGGGGGGCAGCGGCTCGTAACCCGCGTTCAGGTCCCAGCTGCCGGTGTCGACCCCGGCCCACGGGTCGACCGGTGCCAGGCTCTCCGGCGGGGTGGGCGGAGGCACGGGAGGCGGGGTCGGCTCGGCGGAGTGACCCCAACCGCGCTTCTTCGGCTTGGGCGGCGGCACCGCCGCCGACCCGCTCCACCGGGGCGCGGGCGGGACGGCGGGGGACGCGTCGAGTTTCGTCGGATCGGGGCCGGCGCGGTCGATGCGGGTGGCGTCGGGTCTGCCCTGCTCCGGCGCGGTCGGGTCGACGCGGACCGGGTCGATCCGGGTCGGGTCGGGCGCGGACGGCGCGGACTTCCGCTCGGCGGGGGCGGGGACCTTGGCGGCCCCGCGCGGTGGGGCTGTCCCGGACGCGGTGGAGGTGACCTCAGGGCGGGCCGTGTCCACGGCGGTCCGGTCCGCTCCCGCCGGGTTCTCCTCGGTCACGGGTTCGGCGGCCGGGCCGTCGGACGTCTGCTCGAGCGTCCGCTCGGCGGGGACGGCGGAGGGGTCGGGCTCGCCGGGAACCACCTGCTCCCGGGCCTCCGTCACGGACGGTGGTGGGGCCGGCGTGTTCCCGGCGGCCGGTCCTTCTGCTCCCGGCTGCGGTTCCGGCATCGCGGTAATCTCCTCTCGCGCCGTTGCGAGGTTAGTACCGGTACGCCAACCGGGGCCATTCGCGCCCCCCGTACCCCGATGTCCCGCCGCGTCACGACGTGCGGCGGTGTCGACCGGCAGAGCGGGCCGCGGTGACCGACCGCTCCCGTGTCGTCCTTTCGGCTCGGTCCACCCGGTCCGGCGGACCCGGATCGGCGGGCGCGTACCCTTGGGCGTCATGAGCGTCCCGTCCACCACGCCGCGCCCCGCCGTGGCGAACTCTGGCGACGGCTCCAGCTCGGCGCGTCCGACGCCGCGCCGCGACCTGGAGCCGTCGGTCTGGCCCCGGCTGGAGCCGTTGCTGCCCCAGGTGACCAAACCCATCCAGTACGTCGGTGGTGAGTTGGGGGCGGTGGTCAAGGACTGGGACGCCGCGACGGTCCGCTGGGCCCTGATGTACCCCGACGCGTACGAGGTGGGCCTGCCCAACCAGGGCGTGCAGATCCTCTACGAGGTGCTCAACGAGCTGCCCGACGTGCTCGCCGAGCGGACGTACGCGGTCTGGCCGGACCTGGAGCGGCTGATGCGGGCGCAGGGCGTCCCGCAGTTCACCGTCGACGCGCACCGCTCGGTGCGCGACTTCGACGTGTTCGGCGTCTCGTTCTCCACCGAGCTGGGCTACACCAACCTGCTCAACGCGATCGACCTGGCCGGTATCCCGCTGCTCGCCGCCGACCGGACCGACGCCGACCCGGTGATCGTGGCCGGCGGGCACGCGGCGTTCAACCCGGAGCCGATCGCCGACTTCGTCGACGCCGCCGTGCTCGGTGACGGCGAGGAGGCGGTCCTGGAGATCACCACGATCGTCCGGGAGTGGAAGGCCGAGGGCTCGCCCGGCGGGCGGGACGAGCTGCTGCTCCGGCTGGCCCGCACCGAGAGCGTCTACGTGCCGCGCTTCTACGACGTGGACTACCTCCCGGACGGCCGGATCCAGCGGGTCGTGCCGAACCGGGCGGACGTGCCGTTCCGGGTGCACAAGCGCACGACGATGGACCTGGACGCCTGGCCGTACCCGAAGAAGCCGCTGGTGCCGCTCGCCGAGACGGTGCACGAGCGGTACGCGGTGGAGATCTTCCGGGGTTGCACCCGGGGCTGCCGGTTCTGCCAGGCCGGCATGATCACCCGCCCGGTCCGGGAACGGTCGATCACCACGGTCGGGCAGATGGTGCAGCAGGGGCTGGAGTTCTCCGGCTTCCACGAGGTGGGCCTGCTGTCGCTCTCCTCGGCCGACCACTCCGAGATCGGCGACATGTGCTCCGGCCTCGCCCAGCAGTACGAGGGCACGAACGTGTCGCTCTCGCTGCCGTCGACCCGGGTGGACGCGTTCAACATTGACCTGGCCCAGGAGCTGTCCCGCAACGGCCGACGGACCGGCCTGACCTTCGCCCCCGAGGGCGGGTCGGAGCGGATCCGGCGGGTCATCAACAAGATGGTCTCCAAGGAAGACCTGATCCGCACCGTGGTCACCGCGTACACCAACGGCTGGCGGCAGGTGAAGCTGTACTTCATGTGCGGCCTGCCCACCGAGGGCGACGACGACGTGCTCGAGATCGCGGACATGGCGCACGAGGTGATCCGGGCCGGCCGGGCGGCGACCGGTTCGAAGGACATCCGCTGCACGGTCTCCATCGGCGGGTTCGTGCCGAAGCCGCACACCCCGTTCCAGTGGGCGCCGATGGAGCGCCCGGAGGTCATCGACGGCCGGCTCAAGCTGCTCAAGCAGGCGATCAACGCGGACCGCTCGCTGGGCCGGGCGATCGGTTTCCGGTACCACGACGGCGAGCCGTCGCTGATCGAGGGCCTGCTCAGCCGGGGTGACCGGCGGGTCGGCGCGGTCATCCGGCGGGTCTGGGAGAACGGCGGCCGCTTCGACGGCTGGAGCGAGCACTTCTCCTACCAGCGCTGGGTGGACGCCGCCGCCGAGGTGCTGCCGACCTTCGGCGTCGACCTGGACTGGTACACCACCCGGGAGCGCGAGGAGCTGGAGGTCCTGCCCTGGGACCACCTCGACTCCGGCCTGGACAAGGACTGGCTCTGGCAGGACTGGCAGGACGCGCTCAGCGAGTACGAGCAGGACGACTGCCGGTGGACGCCCTGCTTCGACTGCGGCGTCTGCCCGTCCATGGACACCGAGATCCAGATCGGCCCGACCGGGCGCAAACTGCTCCCGCTCACCCCGATCACCGGTGACGGCCTGCGGGTACCCTCCCCGGCCGCCCAGTAGCGACCTCCCGGCGCGCTCGTCGTGCGCCGGGACCGGACTGGGCTGATCATGGAGTTGTCGTCACGGTGCGTGTCATCGACAATGACTGGCGTGATCGATGGGTACTGACATTCCGAGGAGCACGACGATCAACAAGAAACCACAGCCGGAGGGCGGGCAGGCGCCGGTCGTCCAGCGCGTCCGCATCCGGTACGCCAAGCGGGGACCGCTGCGGTTCACCTCGCACCGGGACTTCGCGCGGGCCTTCGAGCGGGCGCTGCGACGGGCCGGGGTGCCGATCGCCTTCTCCCAGGGCTTCACCCCACACCCGAAGATCTCGTACGCCAGCGCCGCCCCGACCGGCGTGGCCAGCGAGGCGGAATACCTGGAGATTGGCCTGCGCGCCCCGGTCGACCCGGGCGAGCTGCGTACCGCGCTGGACGCCGCGCTCTCACCCGGCCTCGACGTGCTCGACGCGGTGGTGGCCGGCGGCGGGAGCCTCGCCGACCGGATCGAGGCGTCCCACTGGTGGATCGAGCTGCCCGGGGTCGATCCGGTCACGCTGCACCGGGCGGTCGACGCCTTCACCGCCGCCGAGGAGGTGCTGGTCGAGCGGATGACGAAACAGGGACGGCGTACGTTCGACGCCCGCGCCGCGGTGCTCCGGATCGGGGTCCGCGAGCCGGCGGAGACGCCTTCCGAGGTCACCGGCGTGCCGTGTGCGATACTCGAACTGGTCGTTCGGCAGGTCACCCCGTCCGTTCGACCCGATGACGTCCTTTCCGGCCTCCGCGTGGTGGCCGACCTGGAGCCGCCGGTGTCGCCACGGGTGACCCGGCTGGCGCAGGGCACGTTGACCGCGCAGGGCGCGATCGCGGATCCGTTGGAGGCGGACCGCGACAGGGCAACCATCGTTGAGCGCTGACCGGACATCCGGTCGGTTCTCAGGCAGGCAGACTTCGACGGGCGTGCACCTCGCGTGCCCGCGGAAAAAAATTTGCGGCAACCCTGCGTGGCAGCGCTCACCCGCGCCCGGGGCAGCCAGAACTGGAGAACGTCCATGCTCGAGAACGAGCCCGAGGGCGGCGAACGGACCGGCACACAGCCGGCCGCCGAGACCGCCGAGACCACTGACACTCCCGCCGTCACCCCGACGCGACGGCGGACCACCCGGCGCCGGGCCGCGCCGCTCAACCAGCCGGAACAGACCGAGGCCCCGGTCGACGCGGCCAGCGGCACCGCCTCCACCAGCTCCGAGGCCCCCCAGGCGGAGGTACTCGCCCCGGTCGCCGGTGAGCTGGACACGGCCCCGAAGACCCGTCGCCGCCGCAAGGCGACCAGCCCGAAGGCCGCCGAGGAACCGGTCGTGGCCGCCGAGGTGACGGAGGCCGGCGCGGAGGTCGTACCGCCGGTCAAGGTGACCCGGACGCGGCGGCGGAAGGCCGCCGAGCCCCCGGCCGCCGAGTCGGTCCCCACGTCGCCGGTCGAGCCGGCCGCCCTGGCGGCCGAGAGCGTGCCGCCGGTGGTGACCCCGCCGGCCCCGGCGCAGGCGGGGGAGACGGACGCGGCACCGGCGGCGGAGGCCGGGGAAGACATCGGCACGGGCGAGCCGCCGGCCGCGACCAGTGGCGCGGAGAACCGTTCCGGCGAGGTCCCACCGGGGGTGGCGGTGTCCGCTCCGGCCGAACCGCCGGCCGCGCCCGTGGAGGAGAAGCCGACCCGTCGTCGCCGGGCCGCGCTCACCCCGCCGGCCGTGCTCTTCATGGCCCCGGAGCCCGAGACGGCACCGGTCCGGGTGACCCCGCCGGCCGAGGAGCCCGCCGCCGAGGAGCCGACCGAGACCACCCGCCGCCGTCGGCGTGCGCGCCGCGAGGTCGAGCCGGTCGAGGTCGAGGTGGAGGTCGAGGAGGAGCCCACCGCCGAGGTCGAGGACGAGGCCGCCGAGGACGAGGACGAGGACGACGAGACCGCCGGTGGGCGGCGTCGCCGCCGCCGGGGCCGTCGGGGTCGCGGCCGGGGCCGGGGCGGAGCCGACGAGGCCGAGGACGAGGAGGCCGAGGAGTCGGCCCAGGCCGAGGAGGAGACCGAGGCCGAGGCCGAGTCGGACGAGGAGGAGGACGAGAACGGCGACGGGCTGACCCGTCGTCGCCGTCGCCGCCGTCGTCGTGGCGCGGGCGACGTCGAGACGACCGCGGACGACGGCGTCCCGACGGTGGTCAAGATCCGCGAGCCGCGCAAGACCGTCGACGAGGTGCAGGGCGTCTCCGGCTCGACCCGGCTGGAGGCGAAGCGCCAGCGCCGCCGCGACGGCCGGGAGCAGCGGCGGACCCGACCGCCGATCCTGAGCGAGTCGGAGTTCCTGGCCCGCCGGGAGGCGGTCGACCGGGTGATGGTGGTCCGCCAGCGCGGCGACCGCACCCAGATCGGCGTCCTGGAGGACGGCGTCCTGGTCGAGCACTACGTCACCCGCAACTCCTCCGGCACCATGGCCGGCAACGTCTACCTGGGCAAGGTCCAGAACGTCCTGCCCAGCATGGAGGCGGCCTTCGTCGACGTCGGGCGGGGCCGCAACGCGGTCCTGTACGCCGGTGAGGTCAACTGGGACACCACCGGCCTGGAGGGGCGGGCCCGGTCGATCGAGCAGGCGCTCAAGTCCGGTGACTCGGTGCTGGTGCAGGTCACCAAGGACCCGATCGGTCACAAGGGCGCCCGGTTGACCAGTCACATCGCGCTCTCCGGCCGGCACCTGGTCTACGTGCCGAACGGCAACGCCTCGGGCATCAGCCGGAAGCTGCCGGACACCGAGCGCAAGCGGCTGCGGGACGTGCTGAAGAAGCTGGTGCCGGACGGCGCGGGCGTGATCGTCCGGACCGCCGCCGAGGGCGCCAGCGAGGACGAGCTGGCCCGGGACGTCAAGCGGCTCCAGGCGCAGTGGGAGGACATCCAGGTCAAGGCGGCCGAGGGCGGCGCCCCGGTGCTGCTCTACGAGGAGCCTGACCTGGTCATCCGGGTGGTGCGGGACCTGTTCAACGAGGACTTCCGCGAGCTGGTGATCGAGGGCGACGGGGCGTACGACATGGTCGAGTCGTACCTGTCGCACGTCTCACCGGACCTGGTCGAGCGGCTGCGCCGGCACACCGGCACCGCCGACGCCTTCGCCACCTACCGCATCGACGAGCAGATCCTCAAGGGGCTGGACCGGAAGGTCTTCCTGCCCTCCGGCGGTCACCTGGTCATCGACCGGACCGAGGCGATGACCGTGGTGGACGTCAACACCGGCAAGTACACCGGTGCCGGCGGCAACCTGGAGGAGACGGTCACCCGCAACAACCTGGAGGCGGCCGAGGAGATCGTCCGCCAGCTCCGGCTGCGGGACATCGGTGGCATCGTGGTCATCGACTTCATCGACATGGTGTTGGAGTCGAACCGGGAGCTGGTGCTGCGCCGGCTGACCGAGTGCCTCGGCCGGGACCGGACCAAGCACCAGGTCACCGAGATCACCTCGCTCGGCCTGGTGCAGATGACCCGGAAGCGGATCGGCGCGGGGCTGCTGGAGGCGTTCAGCGAGACCTGCGAGTGCTGCAAGGGCCGGGGCCTGATCATCCACACCGAGCCGGTGCCGGAGAAGCCGCGTTCCGGCGGCGGCGCGCCGGAGAAGACCAAGGCGGTCGCCGCGTCGGCTCCGGCCACCCCGGCGCCCGCCGAGCAGAACGGCACGTCGACGCGCCGGCGGGGACGCAAGTCGGCCGCGCCGGAGCGGAGCGCCGTCGAGGTCGAGGTCACCGACACCCCGGCCGACCAGTACCAGGACACCATGGGCTACGACCTGTCCCGGTACGAGGCCGACACGGCGGCGGCCCCGGCGGTGGCCGACGCCCAGCGCGGCGAGTCGGCCCGGCTCGCCGCCGCCGACGACCCGGACGCCCTGGGTGACGGCGAGGGCGACGACGACTTCGCCGAGGCGGGCGGCGGTCGCCGCCGGTCCCGGCGTGGCGGCGCGCGACGGCGTACCCGGCCGTGACCCGTCGCTGAGCAGCCCGTACGCAGCACAGGGCCCTGCCCGTCCGGTACCCGCCGGCGGACGGGGCCCTGTGCCGTGCGCCGGATGCCCGGCGTCCCCGGAAGGGCCGGTGCCCCCGTGCGGGCTCCCGTCCGAGGTGGGGCCGGACGGGGGGTACGGCCCCGGTTTGGGGCCGGGGTCGGGCATGGCGTACTCTTGCCTGCGGCGTACTTTGGTGCGCCGAGTTCTCGCTGCCCGAGCCGCCGCGCCTTCCACGCCCGGTGAGCCGCCGCGGGAACGACCGCCAGCAGCCTCAACGACAGGGAGTCCGCCTCCGATGTACGCGATCGTCAAGACCGGCGGCAAGCAGTACAAGGTCGCCGAGGGCGACGTGATCGAGGTCGAGAAGCTCGCCGGTGCCCCCGGCGACGCGGTGAAGCTCACCGCGGTGCTCCTCGTCGACGGTGACGACCTGGTGACCGACGCGGCGAAGCTTGCCGAGGTCGCGGTGTCCGGCGAGATCGCCGCGCACACCAAGGGCCCGAAGATCCGGATCCACAAGTTCAAGAACAAGACCGGCTACCACAAGCGCCAGGGTCACCGCCAGCCGTTGACCCAGGTCAAGGTGACCGGCATCTCCAGCGGGAAGTAGGTCGTCCTCCAATGGCTCACAAAAAGGGTGCGTCCAGCTCGCGTAACGGTCGCGACTCCGCGGCCCAGCGGCTCGGCGTGAAGCGCTTCGGTGGTCAGGTCGTCAGCGCCGGCGAGATCATCGTCCGGCAGCGTGGCACCAAGTTCCACCCCGGTGACCTGGTTGGCCGTGGCGGAGACGACACGCTCTTCGCGCTGGCCGCCGGCTCGGTCCAGTTCGGCACCAAGCGCGGTCGCAAGACCGTCAGCATCGTACCGGCGGGGCAGTAGTCTTCCGACGAAGCGGGCCGGGGACCTGGTGTCCCGGCCCGCTTCGTCTTTTTCGTGCAACAGGTGGGTAGTCGCGGGTATCCCGCGGGGAGGATTGACGACGTGACGATGTTCGTGGACCGGGTCGTCCTGCATCTGCGGGCCGGCGACGGCGGGCACGGCTGTGTCTCGATCCACCGGGAGAAGTTCAAGCCCTTCGGCGGCCCCGACGGTGGCAACGGCGGACACGGCGGCAGCGTCTCGCTGGTCGTCGACCCGCAGGTGCACACGCTGCTCGACTTCCACTTCCGTCCGCACGTCAAGGCCGACAACGGCAAGGGCGGCGCGGGTTCGAACCGGGACGGGGCCAACGGCCGCGACCTGGTGCTCAAGGTGCCCAACGGCACCGTGGTGCAGACTCCCGACGGCACCGTGCTCGCCGACCTGGTCGGCGCGGGCACCACCTTCGAGGCGGCCCGGGGCGGCCGGGGCGGCCGGGGCAACGCCTCGCTGGCCAACGCCCGGCGCAAGGCGCCCGGCTTCGCCGAGCTGGGCGAGCCCGGTGACGAGCTCGACGTCGTCCTGGAGCTGAAGAGCGTCGCCGACGTCGGACTGGTCGGCTACCCGTCGGCCGGCAAGTCGTCGCTGATCTCGGTGATCTCCGCCGCCAAGCCGAAGATCGCCGACTACCCGTTCACCACGCTGGTGCCGAACCTCGGGGTGGTCCAGGCCGGCGAGCGCACCTTCACCGTCGCCGACGTGCCCGGCCTGATCCCGGGCGCGGCCACCGGCAAGGGGCTGGGGCTGGAGTTCCTCCGGCACATCGAGCGCTGTTCGGTGCTGGTGCACGTGGTCGACACCGCCACCCTGGAGCCGGGGCGGGACCCGGCGGCCGACATCGACACCATCGAGGCGGAGCTGACCGCGTACGGGGGGCTGGAGGAGCGGCCCCGGCTGATCGTGCTGAACAAGGTCGACGTGCCGGACGGGCGGGACCTTGCCGAGATCGTCCGGCCGGACCTGGAGGCCCGTGGCTGGCCGATCTTCGAGGTCTCCGCGGCGACCCGGGAGGGGCTGCGTGAGCTGACGTACGCGATGGCGGATCTGGTCGATCAGGCCCGGCAGGCGGCGCCGCCGGTCGAGCCGACCCGGATCGTCATCCGGCCGACCGCCGTCGACGACGCGGGGTTCACCATCGAGGCGCAGCCCGACGGCTCGTACGTGGTGCGCGGCACGCGCCCGGAGCGCTGGGTGCGGCAGACGAACTTCGACAACGACGAGGCGGTCGGCTACCTCGCCGACCGGCTGGCCCGGCTCGGCGTCGAGGAGAAGCTGGCCAAGGCCGGCGCGCAGCCCGGCGACCTGGTGCGGATCGGGGAGCGCGAGTTCGACTGGCAGCCCACCCTCTACGCCGGGGTCGACTTCGTTCCCGGCAACCGGGGCACCGACGTCCGGCTGGAGGAGAAGTCGAACCGGGCCTCGGCGGCCGACCGGCTCGCCGCCCGCAAGGCCCGCCGGCAGCGCCCGGCGGACGAGATCGAGGCCGGGGTTGTGGCTGAGGCCGGGGCCAGGGTCGAGGTCGAGGCCGGGTCCGCAGACGACGCGGGCGACGACGCCGAATAGCCGGCTGCGCTCCGTGACCGGGTCCACCGGCGGAAACCTGCGGGAAATCCGGCCAACCTACCGTGGCGGGATGCGGATCGAAATGCGCCCCGCCGGCGACCCTGAGATCGCCGCCCTGGTCACGGCGCAGCAGCGGGAGCTGCGGGAAGCCGACGGGGGACTGGACGGGCAGGCCACCGTGACCCGGGACGACATCCACTACCTGGCGGTCGTGCTCAACGAGCGGGCGGTGGCCTGCGGTGGGGTGCAGGCCCTGGACAGCGGCACGGGCGAGATCAAACGGATGTACGTCCGCCCGGCGTTCCGGGGACGCGGCATCGGCCGGCAGTTGCTGGTCGCCCTCGAGGAGTTGGCCTTCCAGCAGGGACACCACACCGTCTGCCTGGAGACCGGCAGCTACCTGCCGGCCGCGATCGCCCTCTACATCTCCTGCGGGTACGCCCCGATCCCGGTGTACGGCGAGTACGTCGACAACCCGTACAGCGTCTGCTTCGCCAAGCGTCTCCCGCTGGCCGCCTGACCCTTCTTCTTCCCCGCCGCCGACGCCACCACCGGTGCGTCGGCGGCGTCGTCGTGTGCGATGTCCCTGACCTGCCGGCGGCGGCGCACGTCGTCGGGGACCGACGTCCCGGCGGGTGTGGACGGACCGGAAAGAAAGCAGGCATGGAGCCGTGAGGCGGGGGTAGGTCAATAGTCAGCCGACGAGAGAGCCGGCGAACTCCCCCCAGTCGAACCGCGACGAGTTTCTCCAGCGGACGGAAGGCAAACCATGACTTACGATCCGGCAACCACGTCCTCGAACGGTACCGCCTACGGATACGAGCCGACCGGCTCGTACGGCTCGCACACCGCGACCTACGAGTCGCACAACGGCGCGTCCACCTCGGACAACGGCGTGCGTGAGCAGGCCAGGCAGGTCGGCGCGGAGGCCGCCCACGCGGGTGGCGCGGTCGCCCAGACGGCCAAGGACCAGGGCCGGGAGGTCATCGGTGAGGCCACCCGGCAGGCCCGCAACGTCTACGGTGAGGCCCGCACCCAGCTCGCCAGCCAGGCTGCCGACCAGCAGCGCCGTGCCGCGAGCGGGCTGCGGTCGCTGGCCGAGGAGATGCGTTCCATGGCGCAGCAGGGCGGACAGGGCGGCCCGGTCACCGAACTCGCCCACCAGGCCGCCGACCGGGTACACGGCGTCGCCGGCTGGCTCGACGAGCGCCAGCCGGGAGACCTGCTGCACGAGGTGCGCGACTATGCCCGCCGCAACCCCGGCACCTTCCTGGTGGGCGCGGCCCTGCTCGGCGTCCTCGCCGGCCGGCTGACCAGGAACGTCGCCGCCACCGGCGACGACCAGCAGCCGGGCGGGTACCAGCCGGTCGCCGACCCGGACCGGACGGCGGTGCTGCCGACGGAGGCCGCGTACGCGACGCCCGACCCGGGCTACGCCGACCCGCTGGCCGGCGGCTACGCCCAGCCCCCGCGTCCGGGCGGCTACGCCGCGCCGACCACTGGTGGTTACGCCGCCCCGGCGGGCGGTGGCTACGCCGCCCCGACCGGCGGTGGCTACGTGGAGCCGCTGCCGCCGACCGGCACCGGCCAGCCGCTGCCGCCGGTCGACCAGACCGACCCGCTGCCGGGCGTCCCGTCGAGCGGGGTCACCCGCCCATGAAGCTGCTGACCAGCCGGTACGCCCGCCCGAGGGCGCGGGCGGCCGGCGCGTACGGAGAGGAGACGGCGGCGTGAGCATGCCGACGCACCAGGGGTACGACCCCGCGTACCAGCCCACCACGAACCTCAACGGGCAGCACCCGAACCTCAACGGGCACGCCCACCCGCACACCGCCGAGGAGGTCACCAACCGATCCGTCGGCGACCTGATGCGGCAGGTCACGACCGACCTCTCCACGCTCATGCGGCAGGAGGTGGAACTCGCCAAGGCCGAGATCCGCGAGGAGGGGAAGAAGGCCGGCAAGGCCGCCGGGTTCTTCGGCGGGGCCGGCTTCGGCGGCTACATGGTGGCGCTGTTCCTCTCGATCGCCCTCTGGGCCGGGCTGTCCAACGTGATGGACGCCGGCTGGGCGGCCCTGATCGTCGCCGTCCTCTGGGGCGTGGCCGCCGCCGTCCTCTACTCGATGGGCAAGAAGAACGCCGACCGTGTCCGAGGGCTCAGGCGCACCAACGACAGCGTGCAGCGGATCCCGGACGCCCTGAAGCCGCACCCGGAGGGAGTCACCCGATGAGCACCGATCCCGACCAGATCCGCCGCGAGATCGAAGCCACCCGCAACAACCTGAGCTCCGATGTGGACGCGTTGGCGTACAAGGTCAGCCCGAGCCGCATCGTCGACGACCGCAAGCAGCGGGCGCGTGGCGCCCTGCAGAATGTGAGGGACAAGGTGATGGGAAACGCGTCGGATCTCGGCCACGCCGGCGGACACGCCGCCCACTCGGTCGGCGACCGTGCCTCCTCGGCGGCGTCCACCGTCGGCCACGCCGCGCACTCGGCCGCCTCCTCGGTCAGCGGCGCGGCGCACTCCGCCGCCTCCTCGGTGGGGGACGCGGCGCACCGGGCCCCGCAGACGCTGCGGCGCAAGTCCCAGGGGAACCCGCTCGCCGCCGGTCTGATCGCCTTCGGGGTGGGCTGGCTGGCGTCGTCGCTGCTGCCCGCCACCGAGCGGGAGCAGCGGGCCGCCACCCAGGTCAAGGAGAAGGCCCGCGAGCACTCCCACCTGGTCACCGACAAGCTGGGCGAGGTCGCCGGCGAGATGAAGGAGCAGTTGCGCGAGCCGGCGCAGCAGGCCACCGAGTCGGTGCGGTCGACCGCCCAGGAGGCCGTGCAGACGGTCAAGGACGACACCCGGTCCGCCGCGTACGACGTGAAGGACCAGGCACAGCACGCGCGCGAACAGGTCCGGCACTGACCAGCCGTACGGACCCGTACGCCGCGGCTCGCGGCCACCCCCGGCGCCACCCGCCGGAGGTGGCCGCGAGCCGTTGCGTGCGCACCCGGTCCGTTGGCGTGCACGTGGTGGGTGGTTGGTAGCAGGGGCCCCTTGTTACCGCTTTTTGCCGAGCAGGGGTCCCCTGCAACCACCTCACCCCACCCCGCCCCACCCCGGCCGACCGGGGCTCGGGTCAGGTGGGGCGGGACGAGGGGAGCGGGCCGGGGCGGGCACGCAGGACGCGGGGTGGGTTGGCGGCGAGCCGGAGGCGGGTGCCGGCGTAGCGCACGCCGCCGAAGAGCACCCGCTGCCCCAGCGCCAACCAGGAACAGGCGGCCCGTTCGAGCACCCAGAGCGGCGCGGCCAGGGCGGTCGCCGGTGGGAAGACCCGGGTGCCGCCCGCCCGACGCCGTCCCGCCTCGGCCAGCGCCACCGTGGTCGCCAGCGCGCCGAGGACCGGGCCGGGCCGACGCGCGACGACGGCCGCGCCGACGGCCGGCAGCACCGCGAGGAAGACCGCCAGCCGCACCGGCTGGGCCAGGTCGTCGTACGCCTGCCGGACCCGTTGGCCGAGGAAGTGCCGGGCGGCCGGGGGCAGCCGGCGGACGTAGAGCCCGGCCGGCGCCGCCTCGGTGCCGCCGTACGTCCGCACGGTGCGGATCAGCTCCAGGTTCTCGAAGAGCACGTCCGGGTCGTAGCCACCCATCGCCAGGAAAGTGCTGCGTCGCACGGCCAGGGTGCCCGGGTAGTCCGCGCCGAACGCCCGGTTGAGCAGGATCCGGCCGGTGTCCCAGTACGCGTGCCAGGGCATCGGGTCGAAGTAGTTCTGCGGCCGGACCAGGTCCACCCGGTCAAGCAGCCGGTGTACGGCGCGCAGCCCCGCGTCGTCGTACCGGACGTCGTCGTCGGCGATCACCACGTGCTCGTGCCCGGCCAGGCGGACGCCGGTGAGCACCCCGAGCACCTTTCCGTTCGCGCCGCGCAGCGCCGGATCGGGCGGGACGTGCCGCACCAGGCCACGCCAGAGCGTGGCGTGCCGGGCGAAGGCCCCTGGTGGGGAACCGTCGACGACGGTCACCTCGACCCGCGCGGCGAGCCGCCGCAGGTACCCGGTCAGCTCGTCCAGCCCGGTGTCGTCGGTCCAGCGCAGCGGCAGCACGTACGACAGGGGCAGCCGGGTGGCGGTGATCGCCCGACGCCGGGCCGGGCGGGGCGGGGCGCTCACGCCTCCTCCCGTCGGTAGACCGAGACGTGCTGGCGACTCTCGTCGGTGAACGGCCGGGCGGCCCAGTCCGCCCAGCGGTGTTCCCGGCGCATGCCGGCCAACTCCGCCATCAGGTCCAGTTCCGCCGGCCAGGCGTAGCGGTGGTTGGCC
This sequence comes from Micromonospora echinospora, assembly GCF_900091495.1. Lineage (NCBI taxonomy): Bacteria > Bacillati > Actinomycetota > Actinomycetes > Micromonosporales > Micromonosporaceae > Micromonospora > Micromonospora echinospora. The sequence goes on from NZ_LT607413.1 coordinate 3,764,211, forward strand.
GGCAGCAGGCGGATCCCGGAGTCGGTGACCCGCAGCTTGGTCGTGGTCATGCGCTGTTCCGCCGGGTGCAGGACGGCTGCCTCCAGCAGCACCTCGTCCTCGGCCACCCGAACCGGCCGCAGGGCCGCGCCGGCCCGGAACGCGCCCGGGTCGGGCACCCACGCCTCGACCACGAACCTCCCGCCGGAGCGCAGGTGCGCGGCGGCGTTACGGAAGCAGGCGACCTGGGCGGCCTGGTCGGGCAGCGCGAAGATCGTGTTGAAGGCCAGCAGCACCAGCGCGAACTCGCCGGGCACCCGGACGGCGGAGAAGTCTCCGACGGCCACCTCGATCTGGTCGCCGTCGGGCTTCGCGCGCAGACCGGCGACCATTGCCGGGGAACCCTCGACGCCGGCCACGCTCAGCCCGCGCCGAACCAGGGGAAGGGCGAGCCGTCCGGTGCCGATGCCGAATTCGCAGACCGGGCCGTCCTCGGCGAGCGTGACCAGCCGGTCCACCGCGTCGTCGGCGGTGAGGTGGGCGTACGTCTCGTCGTAGACGTCCGCGACGTGCCGACCGTACTCGCTGGCGTCGAAGGACAACGGCACTCCCGGGCGATGGTGCCACCCGGTCGGGTACCGGTAGCGGCGGTGTGTCCGGGCGGTCGTCCGGACGACGGTGGGCGGTTGCCCGGGCAGGTGCCCGCAATCCGGGTCACCAAACGTGCGTGACCAGGCGGGCGTCGGCCGATCGCGGCGATCCCCCGGAAGACCCGCGCGGGTTGCCGACGGGCCGTTTCGACGCCACCTGACCGGGTAGCGGGGGATACGGACGATCCATCCCCGGACGCCCGGTTGGAGGAGACGTGATGACCAGCAACAGGACGAGGTGGACGCTGCTCGGCGCCGTCGTCGTCACCGGCGGGGCGGTCGGCGTCGGTCGCGCGGTCGGCGTCCGGCGGCGCCGACGACAACCGGAGAGGGCCGGCGGCTGGTACGTGGTACGCCGGGGGATCACGGTGGACCGGCCGGTGGAGGCCGTCGTGGGTTTCTGGACCGACCGGGAGCGGCTCGACCGGGCTCTCGACGAGTGGGCGACCCTGGAACAGCTCGGCCCGAACCGGTGGCGGTGCGTCGCCCGTGACCCCTCCGGCGACGGCGGGGCCGAGTGGCGGGCGGACGTGACCGTGGCGGGGCCGGGACGGCTGCGCTGGGAGGTCACCGACGGCCCGGCGCCCCAGGAGGGGCACGTCGACCTGGTGGCCGCCCCGGGCGGACGGGGCACCGAGATCCGCGCCGAGCTGCGTTACCGCTCCGCCGGCCCGCTGCGCCGGGCGCTGGGACTGGCCCGGGGCGACGATCCGGACGTGGGCCTGCGGACCACCCTGCGCCGGGTGAAGTCGCTCATCGAGTGCGGCCAGGTGATCGACACCCACCGCGATCCGTCCGGCCGCAGCCCCCGGCAGGAACGGGCGACCGACGTGGTCCGCGACAGGCTGATCGCGGGAGGACGGCCGTGAAGGCGCTGTGCTGGGAAGGCGTCGGCAAGTTGGCCGTCCGCGACGTGCCGGAGCCACGGATCCGCGCCGCGGGGGACATCGTGGTCAAGGTCCGGGCCAGCAGCGTCTGCGGCTCCGACCTGCACCTGATCAACGGATATCTCCCCGCCATGCGGGAGGGTGACGTCCTGGGCCACGAGTTCACCGGCGAGGTGGTGGAGACCGGTCCCGACGTGCGGCGGCTCCGGGTCGGCGACCGGGTCGTGGTCGGCTCCGTGGTCGCCTGCGGCGGCTGCTGGTACTGCCGCACCGAGCAGTACTCGCTCTGCGACAACTCGAACCCGCAGCCGGTCTTCACCGAGAAGCTCTGGGGGCACTCCCCGGCGGGCATCATCGGGTACTCGCACGCGGCCGGCGGCTACTCCGGCAGCCACGCCGAGTACGTCCGCGTCCCGTTCGGGGACATCGGGGCGTTCAAGGTCCCGGACGGAGTGCCGGACGACTCGGTGGTCTTCGCCTCCGACGCGATGCCGACCGGCTGGATGGCCGCCGACTTCTGCCCCCTGACCGGCGGTGAGGTGGTCGCCGTCTGGGGGGCCGGCGGGGTGGGGCAGATGGCCGCCCGTGCCGCGCAACTGCTCGGCGCCGAACGGGTCGTCATGATCGACCGGTTGCCCGAACGGCTCGCCACCGCCGCCGACCGGCTCGGTGTGGAGACCGTCAACTACGCCGAGACGGACGTGCTGGAGGCACTGCGGGAGATGACCGCCGGACGCGGTCCGGACGCCTGCATCGAGGCGGTCGGCATGGAGGCCCACGACGTCGGCCCGGCGTACGCGTACGACCGGGCGAAGCAGGCCACCCGCGCCCAGACCGACCGGCCCACCTCCGTCCGGCAGGCGATCATGGCCTGCCGCAAGGGCGGCACGGTCAGCATCGTCGGCGTCTACGGCGGTTTCGTGGACAAGTTCCCGCTCGGCGCGGCGATGAACAAGGCGCTGGTGCTGCGGATGGGGCAGATGCACGCCCAGCGTTACATCCCCATGCTGCTGGACCGGATCGCCGCCGGGGAGATGGATCCGGGCTACCTGGCCACCCACCCGATGCCGCTGGCCGACGGGGTGCGCGGCTACGAGATCTTCGAGAAGAAGCAGGACGCCTGCCTGCGTACCGTGTTGCACCCGCAGGCGTGAGCCCGTCCGGTGCCGGCCGTCGGGTCGGCACCGGACCGGCGGGCTCCGCCCCCGACGGGCGGGGTCAGGCGGTACGACACCCGCAGGTCCAGCCGGTACGGCGCACCCTGGTCCAGCCGGTACGGCGCGCCCGGTTCAGGCGGTACGGCGCACGCCGTCGAGCACGAGCCGGCTCGCCGGCAGGGCCGGTATCCGGCGCAGGCTGAGCGTCAGGTCCTGGGTGGGCACGTCGTAGCGCATCGCCGAGGTCAGCAGGGTCACCGCCTGCTTCATCAGCTCGATCGTGAGCCACTCCCCGGCGCAACGGTGCCCGGTCCAGTGGTCCCCGCCGCCCTGCGGAACGAGCGCGTACGGGTCGCCGGGCCAGTCGGCGAACCGCTCCGGCCGGAAGCGGCCCGGTTCGGGCCACAGCTCCGGGTGGTGGTTGGTGCCGTACAGGTCGAGCAGCACCCGCCGGCCACGCGGGAAGTGGTGTCCCCGCCAGTCGAAGGAACGGCGGACCCGGGCGGCGGCCAGCGGGAAGAACGGGTAGAAGCGGCGTACCTCCTGGACGAACTGCTCCGTCTCGGCCGCTCCGGCGCGGACCCGCTCCCGCCATCCGGGGTGCTCGTGCAGGGCGAGCGCGGCGAACACCACGAACCGGTCGACCGCCACGGCCGGCCGCAGGATGTTGAGCAGGGAGACCACGGCGACCCGCCGGGGGAGCAGCTCGTCCCGGGCGTCACGGTGCTCGGCGACGACCCGCAGCGCGCTGCCCTCGGGAGCGGGCAGCAGGCCGACCCGCTCCCGCTCCACGACCCCGGCCAACCAGTGTTCGGCGCGCAGCCGGGCCCACCGTCCCCGCCAGTGCCGGGGGCCGAGGGCCGCCGGTGCCTCGATCATGCGGTGCAGGTCGCGGGTACGGCGGGCCACGTCACGGTCGGCGAGCGGCACCCCCGCCCAGGCGCAGACCGCCCGGGTGAGCAGTTGGCCGACCTCGTCGTACAGGACCACCCGGCCGGCCCGCTCCCAGGCCGGGATCCGGGCCCGCCACTCGTCGGCGAAGAGTTGTCCGAGCCGGCGTACGGCGTCCGGAGTCAGCACCGACATCAGCAAGGCCTTGCGTTCCCGGTGGAGCGTCCCGTCGAGGCCCTGTACAGCGCCGGAGCCGAACAGGGTGCGCTGCGTCCGCCTCGGCGCGGCGCCGGCCCGCTGGAACAGCTCCTCGTCGTAGAACAGTTCCGCGCCGTCCCGGCCGCGCAGGCAGATGGTGCGGCGCAGCAGCAGCCGGGTCTGGAAGACGTCGCTGCCCAACCGCTCGCAGCGGTCGGTGACGAACCGGTAGCCGTCCCGCAGCAGGGCCAGGGTGCTCTCCGGGCGGGGGTCGGTGGGCATGCGGGACAACTCGCCTCCGGCGCGGGTGCGGCGGGGCCGGCACGACGCACGCGCTGCCGGCCGGCCGGCGCGGGCCACCGGCCGGGCTGGGTCTACCCGGGGCGGCGCGGATGATTCCCGGTCCGGCGTGGTGTGGGCCAGTCACGGGCTCGTCCGCTGGCTCCTCCCCGTGGGGCCGGGTCCTGCTTGGCTGGGCGGGACCGGCGGCACGGCTGGCGACGGGGAGGGAACAGCATGAAGGACAACAGGTCGACCCGGTGGCGGGTGGACGGGCGGCGGGACGCTCGACGGCTTCCGCTGCCGCCCCGCCTCTACACCGCGCACCTTCTCTTCGAGGCGGCGCACCTGACCGAGGCACGCGAACGGGCCGTGGAGTACACCGAGGCGCTGAGCCTGCTCCGTCCCGAGGTGGCGCTCGGCGGGGCCGCCTGCTCACCGGCCGGTGCCTGGCACCGGGCGGAGCCGCTGTTCTGCGGGGCGGTCGGCCCGGACGGGGAGCGCTGCGCCGACGTGGCCGGTCATCCGGGCTTCCACCACGGCCCCGGTCTCGGTGGTCTCGGGTGGGGCGACGGCGACGGTTGACCGGGGAGGACCGGGTCGACGTGGGTGTCCCGGGTGCCGGGCCCCACGTCGCCGGTCGTCGAGCGCCTGATCGCGGCGGGTGTGTCAGTCCAGGTCGAACTCGCCGTCCTGCGCACCGGCGACGAAGGCGTCCCACTCGGCCTGGGTGAAGACCAGGACCGGGCCGTCCGGCTCGGCCGAGTTGCGCATGCCGATCAGGTCGTCGACGAAGGCGACTTCGACCGCGCTGTCGGAGGTGTCCCCCTCGGCGCGCTGCCAGACGGCCCGCGACAGGTCGAAATCGCCCTTGGGGTGCTGACCCATTGTTGCTTCCTCCAGTGCCGGGAGTAATGGGAACGCTGTCCGTTCCCTCATCGGGCAGGATAAGCGGATGCCGAGCCTGAGCCGTGTAGAGGCGACTGCGCGTGGCGCGTCGATTACCGTGGAGTCCTATCAGGTGGACCTTGACCTGACCGGCGACGGTGACCGCTTCCACTCCCACGTCACCATCACCTTCCGGGCCACCCCCGGAGCGGAGACATTTGTCGAGGTCAAGCCCGCCCGGTTGGTCGGGGTCCGCCTCAACGACCGGGACCTCGACCCGGGTCTGCTGGTCGACGACCGCGTGCCGCTGACCGGGCTGGCCGCCGTGAACACGCTGACCGTCGAGGCGGAGATGGCGTACTCGAACACCGGTGAGGGCATGCACCGGTTCGTCGACCCGGTCGACGGCGAGACGTATCTCTACGCCATGTCCTTCCTGGACGACGTGCAGCGCATCTTCGCCGCCTTCGACCAGCCCGACCTGAAAGCCCCGGTGACCCTCTCGGTCACCGCCCCACCGGAGTGGACGGTCGCCGCCAACGGGCCGCTCGCCACCACGCCCCGGCCCGGACGCTGGGAGTTCGCCCCGACCCCGCCGTTGGCCACGTACTTCTTCAGCCTGATCGCCGGGCCGTACCACGTGCGGCGGACCGAGCACGACGGCATCCCGCTCGGCCTGTACTGCCGGCGTTCGCTCGCCGCGCACCTGGACGCCGACGCCGAGGAGATCTTCACCGTCACCCGGCAGTGCCTCGACCGGTTCCACCAGCTCTTCGCCGAGCGCTACCCGTTCGGGAAGTACGACCAGGCGTTCGTGCCGGAGTTCAACGCCGGGGCCATGGAGAACCCGGGTCTGGTCACCATCCGCGACGACTACGTCTTCCGGTCGGCGGTCACCGACTCGCAGCGTGAGCTGCGCGCCACCACGATCGCCCACGAGATGGCCCACATGTGGTTCGGTGACCTGGTCACCATGCGCTGGTGGGACGACCTCTGGCTGAACGAGTCCTTCGCCGAGTACCTCGGCGTCCGGGTCACCGCCGAGGCCACCCGCTTCGACCGGGCGTGGACGACCTTCGCGCTGCGGCGCAAGGCCTGGGGGTACGCCGCCGACCAGCGCCCCTCGACGCACCCGGTCGCCCCGGAGGACGTCGCCGACGCCGCCGAGGCGCTGCTCAACTTCGACGGCATCTCGTACGCCAAGGGCGCCAGCGTGCTGCGGCAGCTCGTCGCCTGGCTCGGTGACGAGGCGTTCCTCGCCGGCCTGAACGCGCACTTCGCCGCGCACCGGTTCGGCAATGCCACCCTCGCCGACCTGCTGGCCAGCCTGAGCGCCGCCAGCGGGCGGGACCTCGACGGCTGGGCGGAGCACTGGCTGCGCCGCGCGCAGGTGAACACCCTGCGGGCCGAGGTGAGCCTGGACGCTGACGGCCGGTACACCGAGGTGGCGATCGTCCAGTCCGCCCCGGAGACCCACCCGGTGCTGCGTCCGCACCGCATCGGGGTCGGGCTCTACTCGGCCGACGGCACGGTCCGACGGCGGGAGGTCGACCTCGACCCGGAGACCGACGGGGGCCGCACCGTCCTGCCCGAGCTGACCGGGCAACCGGCGGCCCGGCTGCTGCTGCCCAACGACGGTGACCTGACCTTCGCCAAGGTGCGCCTCGACCCGGCCTCGGCGGACACCGTGCCGCTGGTGCTGCCGGGACTGGCCGACCCGCTGGCCCGGGCGCTGCTCTGGGGCGAGTCGCTGCACGCGGCGATCGACGGGGAACGGCCGGTGGGCGCCGTGGTCGAGCTGATCGCGGCGGCGCTTCCCGCCGAGACCGAGGTGATCATCGTCGAGGACGTGCTGGCGCTGATCCGGCCACTGATCGACCGGTACCTCGAACCAGCGGCCCGGGACGCCGCCCTGGCCGAGGTCGCCGGGGCCTGCCGGCTGCTGCTGGCCGCCGCGCCGGCCGGTGGTTCGCTCCAACTCGCCGCAGCCCAGGGGCTGATCGTGTCCAGCACCGACACCGCGCTGCTCGGCGGCTGGCTGGCCGGCTCCGGGGTGCCCGACGGGCTGACCGTCGACGCCGACCTGCGCTGGTCGCTGCTGCGCCGGCTGGTGGTGCTCGGGGCGGCCGGCGAGGCGGAGATCGCCGCCGAGGTGGTCGCCGACCCGAGCGCGACCGGTGCGATGGAGGCGGCCGGGTGCCGGGCCGCGCTGCCCGACCCGGAGGCGAAGCGGCGGGCGTGGGAGATCGTCACCCGGGACACCGATCTGTCCAACCGGCTGGTCGAGGCGGCAGCCGAGGGCTTCTGGCAGCCCGAGCAGGCCGAGCTGACCGACCCGTACGTGTCGCGGTACTTCGCCGAGATGCCGGCGGCGGCGACGCTGCGTACCCCGTGGGTGGCCGAGCAGGTCGCGAAGCTGTCCTACCCCCGCTACGCCGTGGCGTCGTCGACCCGGGAGTTGGCCGCGGCGCTGCTGGCCCGCGCGGACCTCACCCCCGGCCTACGCCGGGTGGTCACCGACGCCGACGACGACCTGCGGCGGGCCCTGGTCGCCCGGACGGCCCGCGTCGTGGCGGCATGACCCGCCCGGCGGGACCGGCGCCGGCACCGTCGGACGGCGCCGTCGCGCGGTCCGACGGGGATCCCACCGTCACCCGGGCCGACGTGGACGCCGCCGCCGGCCGGATCGCCGGGTACGTGCGGCGTACGCCGGTGCTCGCCGTCGACCCGGCGGAGGCCGGCGGGGACGCGGGGGACGCGGGGGACGGGGCCGGTGCGCTCTGGTTCAAGCTTGAACAGCTTCAAGAGACCGGCACCTTCAAGGCCCGGGGCGCGGTCAACCGGATCCGGTCGGCGGCCGAGGACGGCGAGCTGACCGCCGCCGGGGTGGTCACCGCGTCCGGGGGCAACGCCGGGGTCGCGGTGGCGTACGCCGCAGCCCGGCTCGGGGTGCCGGCGGAGATCTTCGTGCCGACCATCTCCGCGCCGGCGAAGGTCCGCCGGCTGCACGCCCTCGGCGCGACCGTGGTGCAGGTCGGGCGGGAGTACGCCGAGGCGCACCAGGCCGCCACCGCCCGCGCCGCCGAGACCGGGGCCGCGTTCTGCCACGCGTACGACCAGCCGGCCATGGTGGCCGGGGCCGGCACCCTCGGGGTGGAGCTGTGGGAGCAGAGCGGCGGGGTGGACACCGTGCTGGTGGCCGTGGGCGGCGGTGGGCTGATGGCCGGGGTGGCCGCCGCCCTCGACGGGCTGGCCCGGGTGGTCGGGGTGGAGCCGGCCGGCGCGCCCACCCTGCACGCGGCCCTGGCAGCCCGACGACCGACGGACGTCACGGTGTCCGGGGTGGCCGCCGACTCGCTCGGCGCGCGCCGGCTCGGCCGGATCGCCTTCGACGTGGCGGTCGGCTGCGGCGTCCGGTCCGTGCTGGTCGACGACGACGACCTGGTGGCGGCGCGTCGCTGGCTGTGGGACCGGTACCGGCTGGTGGTGGAGCACGGCGCGGCGGCGGCCCTGGCGGCGTTGACCGCGGGCGTCTACCGTCCGGAGCCGGAGGAACGGGTGGCCGTGGTGCTCTGCGGCGCGAACACCGACCCCGCCGACCTCAGGTGAGCGGCGGCGGTCGCTGTGACCGCTGCCGCACCCGGAGAGCAGGGCAGGTCAGCCGCGTCCGGACGGGCATACGATCTCCGGATGGAGGAAGACATCCGGCGGATCGGGATCATGGGGGGCACCTTCGACCCGATCCACCACGGCCACCTCGTGGCGGCCAGTGAGGTCGCCGACCGGTTCGGGCTGGATGAGGTGGTCTTCGTCCCCACCGGGCAGCCGTGGCAGAAGGCCGACGAGGCGGTCAGCCCGCCCGAGGACCGCTACCTGATGACGGTGGTCGCCACCGCCTCCAACCCGCGCTTCCAGGTCAGCCGGGTCGACATCGACCGGGGCGGCCCCACCTACACCGTCGACACCCTGCGTGACCTGCACGCCGAGTACGGCCCGAAGGTGCAGCTCTACTTCATCACCGGCGCGGACGCGCTGGCCCGGATCCTCTCCTGGAAGGACCTGGACGAGATCTTCGAGCTGGCCCACTTCATCGCGGTCACCCGGCCGGGGTTCGAACTCTCCGACGCGCACCTGCCCGCCGACACGGTGAGCCTGGTGCAGGTGCCGGCGATGGCGATCTCGTCGACCGACTGCCGGGCGAGGGTGGCCCGGGGCGAACCGGTGTGGTACCTGGTTCCCGACGGTGTGGTGCAGTACATCGCCAAGCGGGGGCTCTACCAGGGCACGCAGCCGCCCGGTTCGTCCCGGGAAGTCCGCTAGTCGACCGGAACTCACGCGTCACTCCCGCGCCACGTGTGAGACGCTAGGAGGATCGCACGGTTGATCGAAGGAGAACGGTGACAGTTTCCGACCGCGCCCACGAGCTGGCGACCGCGGCCGCCCAGGCCGCAGCCGACAAGAAGGCGCAGGACATCGTCATCATCGACGTGGGCGACCAGCTCGCCATCACCGACGCCTTCCTGCTCGCCTCCGCCCCGAACGAGCGTCAGGTGCTCGCCATCGTGGACGCGATCGAGGAACGCCTGCTGGAGCTGCCGGAGAAGGCGAAGCCGGTCCGGCGGGAGGGCGAGCGGGGCGGCCGCTGGGTGCTGCTCGACTACGTCGACATCGTGGTCCACGTCCAGCACACCGAGGAACGCGAGTTCTACGCCCTCGACCGGCTCTGGAAGGACTGCCCGACCGTCCCGTTCGTCGACCGGGACCTGGTCGAGGCCGACGCCACCGCCGGGTCCGCGGCTCCTGCCGAATGACCCGGCTGATCGTCTGGCGGCACGGCAACACCGACTGGAACAACGCCCGACGGGTGCAGGGGCAGACCGACGTGCCCCTCAACGAGCGGGGCCGCGAGCAGGCGCTGGCCGCCGCGCCGCTGCTCGCCGCACTCCGCCCGGACGTCATCGTCGCAAGTGACCTGAGCCGCGCGGCGGACACCGCCGCCGCGCTGGCCGCGCTCACCGGCCTGCCGGTCCGCACCGACCCGCGACTGCGCGAACGCTACTTCGGGCAGTGGCAGGGGCTGCTGCTCGACGAGGTGATCGAACGTTTTCCCGCCGAGTACGCCCGCTGGCGGGCCGGTGACCCCGATCCGGGCGCCGGGGTGGAGAGCCTCGACGACCTCGGCAAGCGGGTTGGCAGCGGATTCCAGGCCGCCGTCGACGCCGTACCCGGCGGCACCGTGGTGGTCGCCACCCACGGCGGCGGGGCCCGGCAGGGCTGCGGCCACCTGCTCGGCTGGGGCCACGACGTGCTGGCCACCGTCCTCTCCCTGGCCAACTGCCACTGGACCGAGCTGCGCCACGACGAGGTCCGCGGCTGGCAGCTCCGGGCCCACAACGTCGGGGTGCCGGCCGTCGGCGTTCCCGCCGGGGCCGGCGACTCCGGGCGAGGCGCCCCGGCGTCCGCCGAGGCGGTCTGACCCGTACCGTCGCCCGGGCCGGACCGCTCCAGGCCGACGGGAGGCCGACGACCCGGTCCGGCCGGTACGACGCTGGCGGGGCCGGTCCAGCCGGTAGGACGCCGACGGGACCGGTCGGTGCCGGCGCGAGGTCGGCGACCCGCCCCGACATCGACTAGCGTGCGGGCATGCCCGTCGCGGTCGTCACCGACTCCACCGCCTACCTGCCACCCGAACTGGTGCGTACACACCGGCTGACCGTGGTGCCGCTGACCGTCGTGCTCAACGGCGCGGAGGGCCTGGAAGGGGTCGAGACCCGCCCCGACGACGCCACCCGGGCGCTCGGCGCGCGCCGGGTGTCGGTGAGCACGTCCCGGCCGGCTCCCGAGCAGTTCGGGCGCACGTACCGCCGGCTGCTGGACGAGGGAGCCGACGGGGTGGTCTCCGTGCACCTCTCCGCCGAACTCTCCGGCACCGTCGAGGGGGCTCGCGTCGCCGCCGCCGAACTCGACGGCCGGGTCGCCGTCGTGGACAGCCGGTCCGCCGGGATGGGCATCGGGTTTCCGGTGCTCGCCGCCGTCCGGGCCGCCGAGGAGGGCACCGACCTCGCCGGGGTACGCGACGCGGCGCTCGCCGCGGTGGACCGCACCCGCGTCCTGTTCTACGTCGACACGTTGGAGTTCCTCCGCCGGGGCGGCCGGATCAACGCCGCCGAGGCGCTGCTCGGCACGGCGCTCTCGGTCAAGCCGATCATGCACATGGTCGACGGGGCGATCGTGCTGCGGGAGAAGGTCCGTACCGCCAGCCGGGGGGTGGCCCGCCTGGTGGACCTCGCCGTCGAGGCGGCCGGTGACGACCAGGTGGACCTCGCCGTGCACCACCTGGCCGCCCCGCAACGGGCCGAGCAACTGTTCGACGCGTTGCGCGACCGGTTCGGCGAGCGGCTGCACGACACGTACCTCACCGAGGCGGGAGCGGTGGTCGCCGCCCACGCCGGACCGGGACTGGCGTCGGTGGTGGTGCACCGGCGGCCGTAGGCGGGCGGCCCCGAACGGCCTGCTCCGGCCACGGCTGCCGCCCGTCGACCCCGACCGCTAGCACATCCGGCCATGATCAGGGCGTTGTCCACAGGCGGCTCGCCCGTCCACAGGTGACCCGGCGCGGGCCACGTCCCCGGGGTCCGCCGGCCTACCGTCGCGCCGTGTCCGACGACCAGGAGACCGAGGTGGGCCGGCGGCTGCGGCGGCTGCTTCCCGTGCGCAGCGGCCGGGTGCCCGAGCCGTTCGTCGCACCGGTCCGAGAGTTCCGTCCGTTCCCGGCTGTCGGCCGTCCGTCCCTGCGGGACGCCGGTCCGCTCCCGGAGGACAGCAGCGGGCCGGAACCGCCCCGGTCGACGTCATCCGACCAGCCCGCCGCGTCGACAGCGGGCGTGGTGATGCCGGCACTGCCCGGTCCGGGCGCCTTCGACCCGGGGCGACGGGGCGTCCGGGCGCTCGCCGTGGTCGCGGCCCTGGTGGTGCTCGGGGCCGGATTCTGGGCCTGGCGGTCCCGGCCACAGGTGGAGCCGGTGGCGGCGCCGACCGCGTCGGCCGGGTCGGCCGTCGACGCCGCCACCGAGCCGCCGTCGGGCAGTGGCGCGGCCGAGCTGGTGGTGGCGGTCGCCGGCCGGGTACGTCGTCCCGGGCTGGTCCGGCTGCCCGCCGGTGCCCGGGTCGCCGACGCGATCGAGGCGGCCGGTGGCGCGCAGCCGGGCGTGGACGTCGCCCTGCTCAACCCGGCCCGCAGGGTCACCGACGGCGAGCTGATCGTCGTCGGGGTGACCCCGCCGCCGGGCGCCGGTCCGCCCACCGCCGCAGCGGCACCCGGCGCGGCCGGGCCGGCGGCGGCCGGGAAGGTCAACCTGAACACGGCCACCGTGGCACAGCTCGACACGCTGCCCGGGGTCGGTCCGGTGCTCGCCCAGCGGATCGTCGACCACCGCGACCAGCAGGGTGGCTTCCGGTCGGTGGGCGACCTGCGTCAGGTCGAGGGCATCGGGGACGCCCGTTACGAGCAACTCAAGGACCTGGTGACGGTGTGACCCGCCCCGACATCGCACCCGGCCCGGCGCACCCGGCCGGCGATCCGGCCCCTGACCTGCGGCTGGCCGGGCTCGCCGGGGCGGCCTGGCTGACCGCTCTAGCCGGACTGCACCTCTCCGCCCCGGTCGGTGCGCTGCTGGCCACGGTCGCCGCCGTCCTCGCCGGCACGCTCGCCGTCCACCTGCTCGGCCGGCTCGGTCGACCGCGCGAACCCGTCCGGCGGTACGGGTGGATCGCCGTCGCCGTGCTGCTCGGCGTGGTCTGCGGCGGCGCGGCCACCAGCGCCCGGTTGACCGCCCGGGACGCGGCCGTCATCCGTGCCCTGACCCACACCCGTGCCCCGGTCACCGCGGACCTGGTCGTCCGGGACGATCCGCGTCCCGTCCGGGGCGCGGCCGGTCGACCGGCCATGCTGCTGGTCTCGGCCGACCTGGTCACCGTGACCGGGCCGGACGGGCGACGGGTCGACGCCCCGGTCCGCCTCCTGGTGCTCGCCACCGACCCGGCGTGGCGTCCGCTCCTGCCCGGCCAACGGCTGACCGCCGAGGGGCGGCTTGCCGAGCCACGCGGCGGCGACCTGACCGGCGCGGTGCTCACCGCCAGCGGCCCACCGACGCCGCTAGGTGAGCCCAGCCGGGCGCAGCGCGTCGCCGGCACCCTCCGCGCCGGGCTGCAACGAGCCTGTGCCCCGCTGCCGGACGACCCGGGTGGGCTGCTGCCCGGTCTGGTGGTCGGCGACACCAGCCGGCTGCCACCGGCCGTGGAGGAGGACTTCGAGGCCACCGGCATGACCCACCTGAACGCCGTCTCCGGCTCCAACGTGGCGATCGTGGTGGGCGCGGTGCTGCTGCTCGCCCGCTGGGCGCGGGCCGGCCCCCGACTGGCCGTCGTGCTCTGCGGGCTCGCCCTGGTCGGGTTCGTCATCCTGGTCCGACCGTCCCCGAGCGTCGTGCGGGCGGCCACCATGGGCGCGATCGGACTGGCCGCGCTCGCCGCCGGACGGTCCCGGGCTGCGCTGCCCGCCCTGGCCGCCGCCGTGACCGTGCTCGTGCTGGTCGACCCGGAGCTGGCCGGTGATCCCGGGTTCGCCCTCTCCGTCCTGGCCACCGCCGGGCTGCTGCTGCTCGCCCCACGGTGGCGTGACGGACTGCGCCGGCGCGGCGTACCGGCTGGTCTGGCCGAGGCGCTCGCCGTGCCGGCCGCCGCGCAGCTCGCCTGCGGCCCGGTGGTCGCCGGGCTCTCCGGCACGGTCAGTCTGGTGGCGGTCCCGGCGAACCTGCTCGCGGTGCCGGCGATCGCGCCGGCCACGGTGCTCGGCGTGGTGTCCGCGGTGCTCTCCCCGGTCTGGCCGGCCGCCGCCGAGTTCGTCGCCTGGCTGGCGAGCTGGCCGGCGTGGTGGCTGGTCAGCGTCGCCCAGTACGGCGCGCGGTTGCCGGCGGGCACGCTGCCCTGGCCGGGCGGGGTCGCCGGCGGGCTGCTGCTGGCGGCGCTGACCGTCGCGTTGCTGGTGGCCGCCCGGCGGACGGTGGTCCGGCGGGCGGTCGCCGTGGTGGGGGTCGCCGCCGTGCTGGGCGCGTTACCGGTGCGCCTGGTGGCGAGCGGGTGGCCGCCGGCGGGCTGGGTGGTGGCGGTGTGCGCGGTCGGCCAGGGCGACCTGGTCGTGCTCCCGGTGGCGGCGGGCCGGGCCGTGGTGGTGGACGCCGGCCCCGACCCGGCCGCCGCCGACGGCTGCCTTCGCCGGCTGGGCGTCCGGCAGGTGTCGCTGCTCGTGGTCAGCCACTTCCACGCCGACCACACCGCCGGTGTCGGCGGGGTGTTCCGGTCGCGGCGGGTGTCGGCGGTGGTGACCCCACGATGGCCGGAGCCGGAGGCCGGGCGGGACCTCGTCCGGTCGGCGGCGACGGTGGGCGGGGCACCGGTGGCGCCGGTCGGTGCCGGGTGGACGTTCCGTGCCGGCCGGGTGGCGCTGGACCTGCTCGGCCCGCCGTACCCGATCCGGGGCACCCGGTCCGACCCGAACAACAACTCGGTGGTGCTGCTCGCCCGGGTGGACGGGGTGCGGATCCTGCTCGCCGGCGACGCCGAGACCGAGGAGCAGCGGGCGATGCTGGACCGGGCACCGTCCGGAACGCTCCGGGTCGACGTGCTGAAGGTGGCCCACCACGGCTCCGCCTACCAGGATCCGGCCTTTCTCGACGCGACCCGTCCGGCGGTGGCGCTGGTGCCGGTCGGCGTCGACAACGACTACGGGCATCCGAATCCGGCCGTGTTGTCCAGGCTGGCCCGGGGCGGTGCCCGGGTGCTGCGGACCGACACCGAGGGGGACCTGGCGGTGGTGACCGTGGACGGGCGCCTGGCGGTGGTGGCACGGGGCGTGGAGCCGGGCCGCCGTCGGTAGGACGCATCCCCGTCGGTCCTCACCGACACCAGATGCATTGCCCGAAAAAGATGCGGATCGAGTTATATGTCTGGATTTGCGCTGAGTGCGGGCTCCGCCGTCGCGGCGGCGGCGAGCAGGCACGATGTGCTTCCGGAGCGTGCGAATATGGGCGGCGTGACCCCCGCCAGCCTCGCTCCCATTCTGCTCGTCCTCGGCGACGAGGAACTGCTCGCCACGCGCGCCGTTTCCCAGGCCGTCGCCGAGACCCGCGCCGTCGACCCCGACGTGGACGTCCGGGAGTACCAGGCCGGCAGTCTCACCGTCGGCGAGATCGCCGAGATGCTCAGCCCGTCCCTCTTCGGCGGGCGGCGGGTGCTGATCCTCCGTGCCGGCCAGGACGCCCGCAAGGACCTGGTGACCGCGCTGCTGGCGTACGCGAAGGACCCGGACCCGGAGGTCTGCCTGGTCGTGCTGCACGTGGGCGGAGCCAAGGGCAAGGCGTTCGCCGACGGGCTGCGGGCCGCCGGGGCCACGGTGGTCCCGGCGGCGAAGCTGAAGGGCGACCGGGAACGGGTGGCCTTCGTCCGCGACGAGATCCGGCGCGCCGGGGGCAGGTGCACCGACGACGCCGCCCACGCGTTGCTCGCCGCCGTCGGCAACGACCTGCGTGAACTGGCCGCGGCCTGCTCCCAGCTCATGGCCGACACCGACGGGCGGATCGACGCCGACACGGTGGCCCGCTACTACCGGGGGCGGGCCGAGGTGAGCGGTTTCACCGTGGCCGACGCCGTCATGGTCGGTGACGTGCCCGCCGCCCTGGAAGCCCTGCGCTGGGCCCTGCACGTCGGCGTCGACCCGGTCCCGATCGCCGACGCGCTCGCCGACGGGGTGCGGACGGTGGCCCGGGTCGCCTCGGCCGGTCGCGGGGACCCGTACCAGCTCGCCAGCACCCTCGGCATGCCCGCCTGGAAGATCAGGACCGCCCAGCAGCGGGCCCGGGGCTGGACGCCGGAGGGACTGGTACGCGCGATGCAGGTGGCCGCCGAGTGCAACGCGGCGGTCAAGGGAGGTGCGGACGACCGGGCGTACGCGCTGGAACGAGCGGTCTTCTCGGTGGCGGCGGCCCGGCAGGGCAGTACCCGGTGACCGGGCCGACGCGGACCGGATGGGCGACCCTCGCGGCGGACGAGGAGCGGTACCGTCCGCTGTACGCGCGGGTCCTCGGATTGCGGTTCGTCAACCCCGGCGGGGTGCTCTGCTTTCTCTTCTTCGAGGGCGCGGTGGCGCTCGCCGCCCTGCTCGCCCTCGCCGAACTGGTCAGTTGGTGGGCGGTGCTGCTGCTGCCGGCCGCCGTGGCGGTGATGGTCAAGCTGAACGACATCGTGGCGGCCTCGGTGGTCCGCACCGCCGCCCTCGTCCCCGAGCAGGAGCGGGACCGGTTCCGTCGGCAGATCGAACCGGCGGTGGGGCGGGCGCCGGTGCCCGCCCGCGCGGCGGACCGTCGGGGCAGGACCCCGGCCGGACACCCCGTCGACCCGGCCACCGGCCGGGCATCCTGGATCCCCGCTGAGGTGGTGTCGGTCCACCGAGTCGAGCCGACCGGCCGGAAGAAGGTCGATTCGCGCCGGCCGGCGGTCGAACCCGACCGGTGGCACGTGGAGCCGGACAACCGCCCGACCCGACCCTGAGCCGGCGTACCTGGTCGCCGTGGCACCGGCGCACCGGGTCGACCGCGACGAAAGAGCAGGTCGATCGGTGTGGGCGTGCCCCGGAAAGCCGAAACCCCCGGGGCCGTTCGGCCCGGGGGTTTCCGGTCAGATCGACGCTCGCCGGATCAGGCGGAGAGGGAGTGCACGCGCTGGGCGATCGCGGACTTGCGGTTCGCGGCCTGGTTGGCGTGGATCACACCCTTGCTGACGGCCTTGTCCAGCTTGCGGGAGGCGTCCCGCATGAGCACGGTGGCCTTCTCGGTGTCGCCGGCCGCAACGGCCTCGTGGAACTTGCGGACGGCAGTCTTCAGCGACGACTTGACCGACTTGTTACGCAGCCGGCGCTTCTCGTTCTGCCGGTTGCGCTTGATCTGGGACTTGATGTTCGCCACGCGACAGCCTCGTCTTAGAACTCGGGTTACGGTCTGCTTTACGCGCGACGAGCATGCGTCATCGCTGCGCGAAAAGCCAGGCTACCAGGTCCGCCGGGACGCGCCAAAACGGGCGGCGATCCCACCCGTCGACCCGCACCGACGCCCGTTCCGCTGCGTGGTCGGCGCGCTGGTCGGTGCAGGGGTCAACGGGCGGGCCGGGGCCAGCCGCGCCGGTCGGCGAGCCAGTCGAGGGCGAGACCGCCGCTGAAGAGGCGGTGCGCCCGGATGTGCGGCGAGGCGGTGCCCGGCGCCGCGTTGGCACCGGTGAGGTAGTAGCCGGACAGGGCCGCCAGGGTGGCGTCCAGCGCGTCCGGCGGCGCCCCGGCCGTCACCGGGTGGTCGGCGAAGAGGGCGTCCGCGTCCAGGCCGCTGCCGTACGCGGTGAGCAGCAGCCCGGCCAGGTCGAACCAGGCCGGCCCCTGGCAGAGCCACGTCCAGTCGCAGAACCACGCCCGGCCGGACCGGTCGACCAGCACGTTGTCCAGGCGGAGGTCGCCGTGGGCCAGGCCGCCGGTCAGGGCGTACCCGGGCAGCAGCGACTCCAGCCGGACCAGTTCGGGCAGGATCTCCTCCCAGCCGCCGGCAACGGGGCAGGGGCCCGGCCTGGCCTCCCGCCCGGTGGCCACCTCCCGCCACCAGGTGAGGTCCTCGTAGGCCAGGTCGGCGAGGCGGGGCAGGCCCACCGCGACCAGGTCGGCCGGGGGCACGGCGAGCGCGGCGGCGACCTCCGCGTACCCCGCCAGGGTGGCGGTGAGGTCGGCGGCGGACCAGGGCAACTCCGGCACCCGTCCGTCCACCGCGGTCAGCCCCAGCGCGAACCAGCCGGCCGCCTCCAGGGTCCACCGGGGCCGGGGCACCGGCAGCCCGGCCGGGAGCCGGTCGAGGATGGCGGCCTCCCGGGCGTACCAGGAGACCAGGTGGGGCTGGTCGGCCGTTGACGCCGCCTTGACGAAGACCCGTCCGCCGTCGGCGGTCTCCAGCACCCCGGCGAAGCCCCGGGTGAAGCCGGCCGACGCGACCCGGACCGACCGCACCGGCGCGCCGAGCCGCGTGGCCACCGCGCCGCGCAGCCCGGCCGGCAGGTCCGCCCAGGACGGACGTTCGGCGGTGACGGCGTACGACATCGGGGGTAGCGAGACCGCGCGCATGGCGTCCATGGTGCCGCGCGATCGTGTCGTACCGCACCCGCACACTGCCCCCGTGCTGGATGTCGACGACTTCTGGGCCCTGATCGAGGGTTCCGCCACGGTCACCGGGCAGCCCGACGAACGGCTGGCCTGGCTCACCGACCACCTCGCCGGGCGCACCCCCGCCGAGGTGGTGGACTTCGCCCTCCGGCTGGACGAGACCCGCCGCCGGGCCGACACCTGGCGGCTCTGGGCCGCCGCGTCGCGGATCTGCGACGGGTACTGCTCCGACGACGGTTTCCACTACTTCCAGGTCTGGCTCGTCGGGCTCGGCCGGGAGACCTTCGACCGGGTGGTCGCCGACCCGGACACGCTCGCCGACGTGCCGCAGGTGCGCCGCCTCGCCGGTCGGTCGGTCGGGGACTGGGCCGACGACGAGTGGCCGGACTGGGAGAGCCTGGACTACGTGGCCGGCGAGGCGTACGAGCGGATCACCGGCGTCCACGAGGGGCTGGACGAGGCGATCGAGGCGCGCGGCCGGGAGCGCAGCTTCTCCCCGGACCCGCGGGACGAGCAGGAGGACCTGGGTGACCCGGCCGAGTTCGCCCGCCGGTACCCCCGGCTCGCCGAGCTGTTCCCGGCGACCGGCAGGTGAGGGCGCGGCTCTGTCAGACTGCCACTCCATGAGGACCGACGACTTCTGGCAGCTGATCGACCGGGCCCGGGCGGGCGCCGGGGAGCCCGGGGCGGTCGCCGCACGGGCGGTCGCGCTGCTCGCCGAGCGGACCCCAGAAGAGATCGTCGGGTACGCGCACCACCAGCGGCGGGTGCTGGCCGCCTCGTACCGAGTCGACCTCTGGGGCGCGGCCTACCTGATCAACGGCGGTGCCTCGGACGACGGGTTCGAGTACTTCCGGGGCTGGCTGATGACCCAGGGCCGGGCGGTGTTCGCCCGGGCGGTCACCGACCCGGACTCGCTGGCCGAACTGCCCCGGGTGCGGGCCGCCGCGCTCAGCGGCGAGGAGTTCGAGTGCGAGGACATGCTGGCGGTGCCGTGGGACGCGTACCGGAAGGCCACCGCGACGGAGCTGCCGGCGGACCGGGACCCGGTCGCCCAGCCCGACCTGAACGACTTCTGGGACTTCGACGACGAGGAGGAGGCCCGGCGGCGGCTGCCCCGGCTGGCCGCCCTCTTCACGGAACCTCCCGCCGAGTGACGTCCCCGCGCCCCGCTCGCCGGTGACGCCGCCGGCGGCTGAGGTGGTAGCAGGGGACCCCTGCTCATCAAGAAGCGGTAACAGGGGACCCCTGCTACCACGACTGCTACCACGCGAGGGGAGGGCGTGGAGGAGCGCTCCGACCGTGTCGGGGAGGACGTGGGAACATAGAGGGGGGCCGGCGTCACGCCGGCCTGCTCACGTCACGCCGACCAGAACGGACCGCTGTGCCACCGATGCTCGACTCCGGCGCGAACGCTCCTGGTGCCACCGACCCGGGGCGCATCAGGAACTTCTGCATCATCGCCCACATCGACCACGGGAAGTCGACCCTGGCCGACCGGATGCTCCAGCTCACCGAGGTGGTGGATCCCCGGCAGATGCGCGCGCAGTACCTCGACCGGATGGACATCGAGCGGGAGCGCGGCATCACCATCAAGAGCCAGGCGGTCCGGATGCCGTGGACCGTCCGGGAGGGCGAGCGCAAGGGCGAGCACGCCGTCCTGAACATGATCGACACTCCCGGGCACGTCGACTTCACCTACGAGGTGTCCCGGTCGCTCGCCGCCTGCGAGGGTGCGGTGCTGCTGGTCGACGCCGCGCAGGGCATCGAGGCGCAGACTCTGGCGAACCTCTACCTCGCGCTCGAGAACGACCTGCACGTCATCCCGGTGCTCAACAAGATCGACCTGCCGGCCGCCCAGCCGGAGAAGTACGCCGAGGAGTTGGCCCACCTGATCGGCTGCCAACCGGAGGACTGCATCCGGGTCTCCGGCAAGACCGGCGAGGGCGTGCCGTACCTGCTGGACGAGATCGTCCGGCAGTTCATCCCGCCGGTCGGCGAGGCCGAGGCCCCGGCCCGCGCGATGATCTTCGACTCGGTGTACGACGTCTACCGGGGCGTGGTCACCTACGTCCGGGTGATCGACGGGCGGATCAGCGCCCGCGACCGGATCAAGATGATGTCCACCGGCGCGGTGCACGAGCTGCTGGAGATCGGCGTCATCTCCCCGGAGATGAAGAAGGCCGACGCGCTCGGCGTCGGCGAGGTGGGTTATCTGATCACCGGCGTGAAGGACGTCCGCCAGTCCCGGGTGGGTGACACGGTCACCATCAACTCCCGGCCGGCGTCCGAGGCACTCGGCGGCTACAAGGACCCGAAGCCGATGGTCTACTCGGGTCTCTACCCGATCGACGGCTCGGACTACCCGAACCTCCGTGACGCCCTGGACAAGCTCAAGCTCAACGACGCCGCCCTGACGTACGAGCCGGAGACCTCGGGGGCGCTCGGCTTCGGCTTCCGCTGCGGCTTCCTCGGCCTGCTGCACCTGGAGATCATCCGGGAGCGGCTGGAGCGGGAGTTCAACCTGGACCTGATCTCCACCGCCCCGAACGTGGTCTACCGGGCCATCCAGGAGGACGGCGAGGAGGTGGTGGTCACCAACCCGAGCGAGTACCCGACCGGCAAGATCGCCGAGGTGTACGAGCCGACGGTGCGGGCCACCGTGCTCACCCCGAACGACTACGTCGGCGCGGTGATGGAGTTGTGCCAGGGGCGGCGCGGCAACCTGCTCGGCATGGACTACCTCTCCGCCGACCGGGTGGAGCTGCGTTACACGCTTCCCCTCGCGGAGATCATCTTCGACTTCTTCGACCAGCTCAAGAGCCGGACGAAGGGGTACGCCTCGCTCGACTACGAGCCCTCCGGCGAGCAGTCGTCCGACCTGGTCAAGGTGGATATCCTCCTGCACGGCGAGCCGGTCGACGCGTTCAGCGCGATCGTGCACAAGGACAAGGCGTACAACTACGGCACCACGATCGCCGCGAAGCTGCGCACCCTCATCCCGCGCCAGCAGTTCGAGGTGCCGATCCAGGCGGCCATCGGCAGCCGGGTCATCGCCCGGGAGACCATCCGGGCGATCCGCAAGGACGTGCTCGCCAAGTGCTACGGCGGTGACATCAGCCGGAAGCGCAAGCTGCTGGAGAAGCAGAAGGAGGGCAAGAAGCGGATGAAGATGGTCGGCCGGGTGGAGGTCCCCCAGGAGGCGTTCATCGCCGCGCTCTCCTCCGACAGCGGCGGCGACGGCAAGGGCGCGGGGAAGAAGTAGCGCCGAAGGCAGTCACTCTCCGTATCGGACTGGCGGGTCGGATCGACCCGCGTCGAGCGCTCCCACGGGCCGCTCGACTCCGTGGTCCGCGTACCGGAAGGAATTTTCCGGTGGGCGGACGCGCGGGGTCGAGCGGCCTTTTTCCGCTCTGACCTGGGGTTTCGTCGAGCTCTCAGGTCGCTCTCAGGTTGTCCTCGGTCGGGCCTCGGTGCCGGATGTCCGGTTGTGCCGGTTTGAGATTTCGGCGCCCCGGGAACTTAGCGGTCACGACAGGAACGACACACCTTGTGACAACACATTGGAGGAGGGCGACCGTGGAGCTCACCGTCTGGGGAATCATCACTGCGCTCATCGTTGGTCTCATCGTCGGCGCGCTCGGCCGTCTGGTCGTCCCGGGCCGGCAGAACATGCCGATCTGGCTGCACATGCTGATCGGTGTCGGCGCCGCGCTGCTGGGCACGATCGTGGCCCGTGCCGCCGGGTTCGCCACCACTGCCGGTGTCGACTGGCGGGAGCTGCTGCTCCAGATCGCCTTCGCCGCCATCGGTGTCGCGCTGGTGTCGGGCGTCGGCCGTCGTCGCCACGTCACGCACCGGTAACGATCTCCGCGTACCCACGAGGGGCGCCCGGCCACCAGGCCGGGCGCCCCTTCCGTCTGTTGTACGTTCGCTCCGCCGCCACCCCTGTCGTAAAGGAATTTTACCGACTATGGTGCGGCGGAGAAGGTTTGTGCCAGACGGCGCGAGGGAGAAGTGGCGTGAACAGGTGGAAACGGCTGGCCCCGGTCACCGCCGTCGTGGCCTCGGCCGCGATGTTGATCGCCGGCTGTGGTGGCTCCGACGAGGGTCAGTCAGCTGATAACAGCAAGTTGACGGTCTGGATGATGGGCGAGGGAAGCGAGGCGCAGACCGCCTTCCTCGACGGCGTCGAGGCCGAGTTCAAGAAGAAGCACCCCGAGACGGACGTGGTGGTCCAGTACATCCCGTGGCTCGAGGCGCCGAAGAAGTTCCAGGCCGCGCTCGCCGGCGGCGAAGGGCCGGACATCACCGAGCTGGGCAACACCGAGACGCAGGGCTGGGCCGCGCAGGAGGCGCTGGCCGACCTGAGTGGTCGGATGGACGGCTGGGCCGACGGCAAGGACATCCTGCCCGACCTGGTGAAGAACGCGCAGCTCGACGGTAAGCAGTACGGCCTGCCCTGGTACGCGGGCGTGCGGGCGATGTACTACCGCACCGACTGGTTCGCCGAGGCCGGCGTGCAGCCGCCGACGACCTGGGACCAGCTCGTCGCCGCTGCCAAGGCAGTCCAGGCGAAGAAGCCGGGCACCTACGGCATCGCCCTGCCGGGCAACTCCGAGCTGCCCTTCTACTCGTTCCTCTGGAGCGCCGGGGCCGAAATCGCCACCAAGCAGGGCGACACCTGGAAGTCCGGCTACAACACCCCGGAGGCCCAGAAGGCGGTCAAGTTCTGGACCGACATGGTGACCGTGCACAAGGTGGCCCCGCCGGCTGCCGCCGGGTGGAACGAGATCGACGCCCGCACCCAGTTCGCCACCGGCAAGGCGGCGATGGCGTTCGCCGGCAGTTGGCAGCAGGGCGCGATCAAGAAGGACAACCCCGAGATCGAGAAGGTCTGGGGCACCTTCCCCATCCCCGGCCCGGACGGCAAGCCGGCCCCGGCCTTCGCGGGCGGCTCCGACCTGGGCATCTGGGAGGACAGCGAGCGCAAGGACCTCGCCTGGGACTACCTCACCGTGCTGCTGAACAAGAAGAACGCCAAGACCTTCGCCGACAGTCTGGGCTTCTTCCCGGTCTACCAGGACCTGGTCGCCGGCGGTGAGTACGCCAACGACAAGGTCATGGCGGCGTTCGCCACCACCCTCCAGAACACCAAGCTCACGCCTCTCACCCCGAAGTGGGTGGAGGTCAGCCGGACCAAGACGACGACCCAGGCGATGAACAGCTCGGTGATGAAGGGCCAGAAGACGGTGGAGCAGGCCACCGCCGACGCGGCGGCCGAGATGGAAAGCATCCTCAACGCCAAGTGAGCACCCTGACCGACACACCGAAGGCCGCCGCCGGACGGGAGAAGCCCGCGCGGCGGCGGCCCCGGGTGGACCGCCTCCCGTACCTGCTGCTCCTGCCCTGCCTGGCGATCATCGCCGTGCTGCTGCTCTGGCCGCTCGGCCAGGTGGTGTGGATGTCGTTCCACCGGCTGAACAACGTCCGCCAGCTGCGCGGCGACCGGGAGTGGCCGTGGATCGGGCTGGAGAACTACGTCCAGATCCTCAGCGACCCCTTCTTCCGGACGGTGCTGCGCAACACCGTGCTCTTCGCGGTGGCCAACGTGGCGCTGACGATGATCCTGGGCACGCTGGTCGGGCTCCTGCTCAACCGGCTCGGCAAGCGGATGGCGACCTTCGTCGGCAGCTGCGTGATGCTCGCCTGGGCCACCCCGGCACTGACCGGCACCATCGTCTGGAAGTGGATCTTCGACGACACCAGCGGTCTGGTGACCTGGCTGTTCAACGCGCTGCCGGACGGGCTGTCCCAGGCGCTCTTCGGCCGCACCGACTGGACCGGCTACGGCTGGTTCAACTCCCCGCTGCTCTTCTTCGCCATCCTCACCCTGGTGGTGGTCTGGCACTCGTTCCCGTTCATCGCGGTCAGCGTGCTCGCCGGGCTGAAGAGCGTGCCGAGTGAGCTGCACGAGGCGGCCCGGGTGGACGGGGCCGGTCCGTGGCGGGTCTTCTGGAAGGTCACCTTCCCGCTGCTGCGCCCGGTCTTCGGCATCCTGATCGTGCTCTCCACCATCTGGGACTTCAAGGTCTTCACCCAGCAGTTCGTGCTGGCCGGCGGCACCCAGGACCGGCCGACGTTCATGCTCTCCATCTACTCGTACGCGGAGGCGTTCTCGCCACCGCCGAAGTACGGCCTCGGCGCGGCGATCGCGGTGATCCTCACCCTGATCCTGCTCGTGGTGACCGGCCTCTACGTCCGCATGGTGCTCAAGCAGGAGGAGGAGTGATGCGCGGCACGCTCGTGAAGCGGATCGCCCTCAACGGCGCCGGGCTGCTGGTGGCGCTCTTCGCGGCCTTCCCCGTCTACTGGATGATCGCGACCTCGCTGAAGCCGAACCGGGAGATCTTCTCCTCGACGCCGCGACCGGTGCCGACCGAGCCGACGCTCGCCCACTACAAGAGCATCCTCACCGGCAACCTGATCCCCGGCGTCAGCTTCGCGGACTTCTTCCTCAACAGCGTCCTGGTGGCCGGGGCGACCGTGCTGCTCAGCGGCCTGGTGGCGCTGCTCGCCGCCACGGCCGTGGCCCGGTTCCGGTTCAAGCTGCGGACCAGCTTCCTGATCATGCTGCTGATCGTCCAGATGATCCCGCTGGAGGCGTTGGTCATCCCGCTGTTCCTGATGATCCAGCGGCTCGGCCTCTACAACACGCTGCCCAGCCTGATCCTCACCTACCTCGGCTTCTCGCTGCCGTTCGCGGTCTGGATGCTGCGCGGCTTCGTGGCCGCCGTACCGAAGGAACTGGAGGAGGCGGCGGCGATCGACGGGGCCACCCGGGCGCAGATCTTCCGGAAGGTCCTCTTCCCGCTGGTCGCCCCCGGCCTGGTGGCGACCAGCATCTTCTCCTTCATCACCGCCTGGAACGAACTGATCTTCGCGTTGACCTTCATCAACGACCAGGACCGGTACACCCTTCCGGTGGCGATGACGTTCTTCTTCGGCCGCGACGACACGGCGTGGGGTCCGGTGATGGCCGCCTCCACGATCTTCACCCTGCCGGTGATCATCTTCTTTCTGGTGGTCCAGCGCCGGATGGTCTCCGGCCTGGTCGCGGGCGCGGTCAAGGGCTGAGGTTGGTGGGTTGGTAGCAGGGGACCCTTGTTACCGCTTCTTGCGGAGCAGGGGACCCCTGCAAACACCTCAACCGCCGCCCACCCACTGCGAGCGTCCGGCTGCCCGGCCAGCCAGACGGCAGACAAGCCCGGACGGACTCAGGAGAAGCGCTCGACGGTGACCGGGATCAGGCCCCGCAGGCGCAGCGTGGTGGTCAGCTCACGCAGCACCGGCCGTACGCCGTCGTCCCGTCCGGTCGCCAGGTCGACGGTCAGGTCCAGGCAGTACGCTCCGACCACGCCGATCCGGCGCAGCTCCCAGCGGAAGACGTCCGCCCCGACCCGACGGCGGGCGGTGCCGACCACCCCGCCCGGGCGGGGCGGATCGGTGCCGGCCATCTGCCACACCGATGACAGTTCGACGAGGTCGTCGGGCCCCAGCTCGTTGGCGAACAGCACCCGGTAGACCCGGGTGCTGTGGAAACCGGGGGTGACCCGCTCCGGGGACAGCAGCAGCGGAGCCGACGTCGCACGGGTGTCTCCCGCCCGCAGGTGACCGCGCAGGGTCGCCTCGTCCGGGAGCGTGGCCCCGCCGAGCTGGCGGTAGACGACCTCGGCCCGGTGGCGAGGCACCCCGACGACCCGTCCGCGCAGCTCGGGGTCGGCCCGGATGTTCCGGCTCAGCGCGGGCGCCGTCCACCATCCCGGTCCGCCCGGCGTCCACGCTGCGCTGTCCACCCGGAGCACCGTGTGGTCCGCGCCGAACAGGAACTCCTCGACGACGATGCCCTCGGGCGGCGCGGCCGGCCGGTCGTCCGACGGCCGGGGGCGGACCAGGTAGTAGTCCAGCGCCGGCGCGGTGGGCCGGGGCCGTCGGACCGGCGCCGGCGGCGGGCCGGCCGCGCCGTCGCCTCCGGTACGGGACATCGCCATGTACGCATTCTCGACCACAATATGCAGATGCCAAGGACGTAGGCAGCCGGCGCGCCCTGACCTCCAGAGCGCAACTCCGAGCAGTCGCCTGGTGAGCGCGACAGTGTTACCGGGCCGCTGGTCTCGGCGGTCTGCGTTGCGCGTGGGCAGGTCGTGAGGCTCAGGACGGTGCGCCGCCTCGGTGACGTCATGGCTGGAGTGAGGGCCAGCCGAGAAGGCGGGCACCCAGGACGGCGGCGTGCAGCGTGAAGCGTTGGGTAGGTTCGCCGGGGTGGTAACCGGTGAGGTCGTGGATCCGGTCGAGGCGGTAGGTGACGGCACGGACGGATAGGTGCATGTGGCGGGCGGTGGCGGTGTAGTTGCCTTGGTTGTCGAACAGGACGGTAAGGGTGTCGAGGTAGGGCTGGGCGCCGCCGCGGGCGGTGGTCAGCGGGCCGAGGACAGTGGTGACCAGGTCGGTGATGGCATCGCGGTCGCGTAGCAGTACAGGGAAGACGAGCAGGTCGGCGGCGTTGAGCACCGGTGTGGTGAAGCCGAGCTTCGTGGCGTGGTCGAGGGTGTTGCGGGCCTCGTCGAGCGAGGTGGCGAGGCCGGCCAGGCCGGGGTGGGCGCGGCCGACCGCGAGTTGCCAGCCGTCGGCGCCGAGTTCGGCGATGAGCCGGTGGGCGAGCTCGGCGGTGATGCCGCGTAGGCCGCCTGCGCTGATGCAGACAAGGTCGCCGTCGCGCAGGGTAGTGAGGATGTTGCCTTCGCCGAACCGGCCGGCCAGCGCGGCGTCGACGCGATGGACGACCTCGGCGGTGAGGCCGGCTGCTCGGGCGACGAGCACGACGTGGGCTGCGGAGAGGCGGATGCCGTAGCGGTGGGCCCGCTCGGCGAGGCGTCCGGGGTCGGCGCGGCCGGTGAGCAGATCGTTGACGAAGGCGGTGCGGTCGTGGTCGTGGCGGGCGAGTTCGGCGTGGGTCTGATGGGCGTAGCCGTCGAGGAGAGCGTCGAGCAGCGACCGTGCCGTCTCGAGGACAGCCGCTGCATGCGCATGGACGCTGGTCGCGGTGTCATCTGGGCCGACGGCGGTGTACTGCCAGCGGTCGGCGGCGGCACGCAGCATGGTGCCGACCAGGTCGGGCAGTTGCAGGCCGGTGTCTGCGGCCCGCGCGCCGAGCTGGGCGGCGGCCTGCGCACGCCGGTCACCTGCCGGGTCGTCCAGCAGCGCCCGGCATGCCTGGGTGAGCCACAGGTGTTCGCCGGTCGCGGTCTCCCCGGTGGCCGCCGCGGGCGGGCGGCCACCGGTGCGCGTTTCAGACACCGACGTCGCGACGGTCGAAGAGGATCACCCCGGCGGCCGCGCTGAGGGCGCCGACGGCGGCGAGGCCGAGCAGTTCGGCCGGGTGCCAGCCGGTGTGCAGCGGGTCGGTGCCGATGAAGTAGTGAAACGGCGACAGCCAGCGCAGCCATCCCCAGCCGTCGAGCATGCCGCCGATGGCGTTGACCATGTAGGTCGCCACGGCGATGACACCGGTGACCGCCAGGACGGTGCCGCGTCGGCCGGTGGCCGCACCGATGAGGAACGCGATGCCGGTGAAACACCACACCAGCGCGACCAGCCCGGCGCACGCGGCTGCGACGTTGGACAGCGGGATGTCCATGCCGACTGCGGGGACGACGAGCATGAGCACCAGCAACGGGATGGCGGCGACCGCGGTGACAGCCGCGCTGGCGGCGGTCAGGCGCTGCCGGGCGAACGCCGTACGGGAGAGCGGGTTGGCCAGCAGCAGTTCCATGCTGCCGTCCTCCTCGGGCCGGGCGATCGTCCGCGCGGTCAGGGTCACCGCGCACATGAGCACCAGCAGCGGGCCGATGAGGCTGAAGACGGTGGCCTGCAGGTAGCCGGCGGCGGAAAGCATGTCGGCGATGCCGAGGAAATCGAGCATCCCCTGGGGCAGGGCGTCCTGCTTGAGCTCGGCCGCGCCCTGAAAACTGGCGTAGAAGCCGGTATAGGTGGCGGTGAACGCGGCGACGCCGACGACCCAGCCGATTACGGCTCGGCGGTCGTCCCGCCACGTCTTATGCACCAGCGCGGGCAGCATCGCCGGCTCCTTCGGAGTGGTAGTAGAACGACAGGAACGTCTCCTCGAGGTCCGGCTCGGCCGATAGCAGGTCGACGACCTCGTGCCGGGCCGCGGCCTTGACCAGCGGATCGAGCCGGCCGTCGACGGTGCACCTGAGCACCGGCCCGGAGATCGTCACGTCGCTGACACCGGGCAGAACGTCGAACTCGGCCGCGTCGACCGGGTCGGCGAAGTGAATCTCGACGGTGCGGACCGCACGCCGGCCGAGCGACCCCACCCGCTCGACCGCGGCGAGCCGGCCGTCGCGGACGATCGCGATCCGGTCGGCGCTCTGCTGCACCTCAGCCAGCACGTGGGACGACATGAACACGGTCTGCCCGGCAGTGCGGGCATCGTGCACCATGGCCAGGAACTCCTGCTGCACCAGCGGGTCCAGGCCGCTGGTCGGCTCGTCGAGGACCAGCAGCGCCGGTCGGTGCATGAACGCCTGGACCAGGCCGACCTTCTGCTTGTTGCCCTTGCTCATCGTGTGCACCGGCCGAGACAGGTCCAGGCTCAGCCGGTCGGCCAGCTCCGTCACCTGCGACCACGGCACACCGCCGCGGGCATCGGCGAAGAACCGCAGCAGCGCATCGGCCCGGCCGCGACCGGGGAACGCCAGTTCGCCGGGGAGATAACCGATCTGCCGGTGCAGGGTGGCCTTGTCCCGGCGCGGGTCCAGGCCGAAGATCGTGGCGCGTCCCCGGGTGGGGCGCAGGAAGTCCAGCAGCAGCCGGATCGTGGTGGTCTTCCCGGCCCCGTTCGGACCAAGGAAACCCATCACCTCCCCGGTGCGGACCTCCAGGGTGAGGCCCTCGATGCCGCGGCGCGGACCGTAGAGCTTTGTCAGGTCCTCGGCATGTACGGCGATGTCGCTCGTCATACCCCACATCGTGGACACGACCCCCTTCCCGCCTCCAGGTCCGGATCCGGTCGACAACCGGCCGGGATCCTTGCCGGGACCCGGCAAACCCGCAGCATACGAGCCACGCCGCGCATGGGCGCCCGCCGCTGCGGTGAGCCGGTCGGGCCTTCCCTGACAGCACGCCGGGGTGAACTGGGCCGGTGACCGGTGCGATGGTGAGCGTGGCGGCTTTGCCGTGGCTCCTCGGCGTCGCCGGCTACCAGCCGTCGTGGCCCTCGCGGCTGACGGCCGGGCCGCGTTCGGTCGTAGGCTGGCCGGTATGACGGGGAAGGTGATCTCGGTGAACCTCGCGGTGGTCACCGAGGCGGAGTGGGCCGGTGACGCCAGCGGCCGCAGTGGCATCGACAAGCGGCCGGCGGCCGGGCGGGTGCCGATCCGGTTCGACGGGGTGGTCGGCGACTTCATCGCCGAGCGGGCCCACCACGGCGGCCCCGACCAGGCGGTCTACGCGTACGCCACGGAGGACGCCGAATGGTGGGCGGCGGAGCTGGATCGGGCGGTGCCGCCGGGGCGCTTCGGGGAGAACCTCACCACCCACGGGGTGGACGTGACCGGGGCGGTGATCGGGGAGCAGTGGGCGATCGGGTCCGCGCTGCTCCAGGTCACCAAGCCGCGTACGCCCTGCCGGACGTTCGCCGGGGTCTGGGGCGTACCCGATCTGATCAAGCGGTTCGCCGCGCGGGCGGCTCCCGGGGCGTACCTCCGGGTGCTCCGGGAGGGCGAGGTGGGCGCCGACGACCGGGTCGAGGTGCGGGACCGCCCGGCACACGGCGTCACCATCGGTGAGGTGTTTCGGGCCCTGCACGGGGAGCCGGAGCTGTTGCCCCGGCTGCTCGACGCGCCGGGTCTGCCCGAGCCGATCCGGGAGAAGGTCCGCCGTCGGCTGGGCGTGGCCTCCGGTCCGAGGTGACTGCAGGGGTCCCCTGCTACCCGAAAAGCGGTAACAGGGGTCCCCTGCAATCACCCGGGAGGCGGCGCGGCAGTCACCCGGAGGTGGTGCGGCGCTGTGGTCACCCGGAGGTGGTGCGGCGGCTGCGGTCAGCGGAGCCAGGGGATGTTGCGGTCCAGCAGACCGCGCTCCTTCAGCTCCTTGCGCAGCGGGATCTCGTCGTCGATGTACCCGTTCCAGTTGATGCCCCAGTAGTTCGCGGTGTGGGTACCCTCACCGCAGAGCTGGCGCTGCACCGGCGTGCGGTTGGCCCACCACTCGCCGTCCTTGTCGATGTGCAGCTCGTCCAGCGGGCGGATCCACCGGTAGGTGTAGCCGACGAAGAGCATCTTGCGGGTGATGGTCGACAGGTTCGTCGACCGGGAGTGCCACTGGCGGCGGTCGAAGATGAAGGCGTCGCCCGGGTTCGCGGTGATCTCCACCGTGCCCTCCGGGTCCGGGTTGTGCACGGTCAGGTCGTCCGGCCGGGGCAGCGAGTTCCACAGGTGGCTGCCCGGGATGACCTTGGTCGCGCCCCGCCCCTTCTCCGACAGGTCGGAGAGCACGTAGGCGACCTTCAGCGAGAACATCGGCCGGGGCAGGTTCGGGTCCATCGTCTCCGGGTCGGAGTTCTGGCGGTACCCGTCCTGGTGCCAACCCCAGTACGGCTTCTCCGGCTCGGCCGCCGGCGGGGTCACGTCCAGGTGGTTGTGGTGCGTGTAGATGTTCCACCCGGCCAGCCCCCACATGTACGGGAAGGCGATCGGGTGGGTGAGCAGTTCGCCGAAGAGCTCGTCCCGCTCCAGGAAGCCCAGCAGGTGCAGGGTCCCGTCCTTGGTGGTCTTGCCCTTGGCCTTCTCCTCCTCGTAGACGCGGTCGACCGCGGCCTCCAGGGCGGCCCGGTGATCCTCCGTCAGTACGTTCCGGAGCAGAAGGAAACCCTGCTCGTGGAACTCTTTGCGATCAACATCGCTGATCGGCTCGTAACCGGTCCGGCCACCGTAGTCGAACACCGCTGTCACCCCTCCCCGAAAGGAATCCGCCATTTCTGGCACAGATCGCCGATGGTAACGCGCCGTCGCCAAGGTCGGCGTCCGACACCCGACCACCGGGAACTGGCCTGATGGTGGACGTCCCGGCGGCTGGGCGGTGCGGACGGACCCCGCAGGTGGTCACGGAGAGAGACGGAGGTCACGCCTCGCCGAAGACCTCGGCGACCACCTGGGCGTCCTGCCGTTCCCGGTCGGAGACCCGGGACCAGGTGCCCCGGTCGGCCGTCCACTCCAGGTCGGCGAAGAGGACGCGCCGGACGCCGTGGTCGTGGGCGTGCGACACCAGCCAGTGCGCGTACCGCCAGCCGTCGCGCGGATCGGCGGCGGGGACGGTCAGCCCGGTCAGTTCGGCGGGGTTGACCGCCTCCGGCAGTCCCCAGTCCAGGGTGAGGTTCTGGGTGAGCGCGGCCGCCGCGGCGGCGCCACGCATCACCGGCGTACGGCCGACGGTGCAGGCGACCGCGGCGGTGGCGTCGCCGAGCAGCGCCCGGGTGAGCACCTCCGACTCGTCGGCCCACTTCTCGTACGCCTCGGGGAACGCCGACCGCTGGACGGCCTGGGCGGCGTCGGTGACCCGCATCTCCTGCCAGCCGCGGACCTTCTTGAGCCCCGCGTAGAACTTGTTGGCGGCGTAGCGCGGGTCGCGGATCTGCTCCGGCGTGCCCCAGCCCTGACTGGGCCGCTGCTGGAACAGCCCGATCGAGTCCCGGTCGCCGCCGGCCAGGTTCTCCAGACCGGACTCCTGGAACGCGGTGGCGAGCGCGACGACGACCGCCCGCTCGGGCATCTTCCGCTGGATGCCGATCGCCGCGATGGTCGCCGCGTTCGCCATCTGCTCGGCGTTGAGCCGGACGTGTCCGTCGGCCCGGACCGTGCAACTGCGTCCTGCTATCGGCAACCGTATGTCGTCGCCGACGTTCCGGATGACGAGATAGATCCCGATGCTGGCGATGATGAGGAGGACAAGGCCGGTCGCCACAATTGCCCGAGTTCGCACCCACACCCCCTGAACGACAGTCAGCCAAGCCTACGTCCCGCATGCCACGGGTCCGCTCTCTCGACCGGTTCGGCCGACGGAGTCCGGGCTCATCACCGATGTCCCACCGGCCGGACGTCCGTCGACCGCCTACCCGGCGTCGAGGGCAGCCACCCACCGGGTCGGTCGCTTTTCCCGAAAGGCCAGCACCCCCTCCCGGCCCTCCTCGGAGAGGAAGTAGCCGGTGGAGACGGCGGACAGGTGGTCCAGCTCACGGCGCAGGTCCGTCTCGGCCGTACGGCGTAGCAGCTCCTTCGCGCCGGCCAACGCCCCCGGCGCCCCCTTGACCAGCGCCGCGCACCAGCGGGCCACCGCCTCGTCCAGCTCGGCGGCGGGCACCGCCGTGGTGACCAGACCGATCTCGGCGGCCCGCCGGCCGTCGAAGGTCTCCCCGGTGAGGTACAGCTCGGCCGCCGCGCGGGAGGTCAGCCGGGGCAGGACGGTCGCCGAGATCACCGCCGGGATCACCCCGAGTCGCACCTCGGTGAAGGCGAAGGTCGCCTCCTCGACGCAGACCGCCAGGTCGGCGGCGGCTATCAGGCCGAGCCCGCCGGCGCGGGCCGGTCCGGCGACTCGCGCCACCACCGGCTTCGGGCACTCCCGGACCGCCACCAGCACGTCGCCGAGCTTCCCGGCGGGCACGCTCCCGCTCGTGTACGCCGCGGCGGTCTCCTTCAGGTCCGCGCCGGAGCAGAACACCGGACCGGTGTGGTCGAGCACCACCACCCGCACCGAGGGGTCGGCGACCGCCGTGGCCAGGCCGTCGAGCAGCTCGGTCATCAGGGGCGTGGAGAGCGCGTTGCGGTTGTGCGGGCTGTCGAGGGTGAGCGTGGTCACCCCACGGGCCGTCGACACCCGCACCAGCGCGTCGGGAGAGGTCATGGAAGGGCACACTAGTGGCCATGCCCGGCGTGCTTCCAGAAGGCGAATCCGTACCGACCGACGGGTCGCTCCCATCGACCGCTCTGCGCGCGGTCGGCGCGCGCGGCTTCGGGGTCTACCTCCACGTGCCCTTCTGCGCCAGCCGCTGCGGCTACTGCGACTTCAACACCTACACCGCCAGCGAGCTCGGTGGCGGCGCGAGCCGGGACAGCTACGCCGACACCGTCCTGGCCGAGTTGGGGCTCGCCGCACGGGTGCTCGGGGACACTCCGCCGCCCCGGGTGGACACGGTCTTCGTCGGGGGTGGCACGCCCACCCTGCTCCCCGCCGACGACCTGGCCCGCGTCCTGGACGGCATCGACCGCACCTGGGGGCTGGCCGCCGACGCCGAGGTCACCACCGAGGCCAATCCGGAGTCGGTGACGCCGGAGTCGCTGAAGACGCTGCGGGCGGCCGGGTACACCCGCATCTCGCTGGGCATGCAGTCGGCCGCGCCGGGCGTGCTCGCGGTGCTCGACCGGAAGCACTCCGCCGGGCGGGCCACCGCCGCCGCGGCCGAGGCCCGCGACGCCGGGTTCGACCACGTCAACCTCGACCTGATCTACGGTACGCCGGGGGAGCGGGCCGAGGACTTCGCCGCCTCGCTCGACCAGGTGGTCGCCGCCGGGGTGGACCACGTCAGCGCGTACGCCCTGATCGTGGAGGAGGGCACCCGGCTCGCCGCCCGGATGCGCCGGGGCGAGCTGGCGTACCCCTCGGACGACGTCGCGGCGGACCGTTACCTGGCCGCGGAGGCCGCCCTCGACGCGGCCGGTTTCTCCTGGTACGAGGTCTCCAACTGGGCCCGGACGCCGGAGGCCCGGTGCCGCCACAACCTGCTCTACTGGACCGGCGGGGACTGGTGGGGCCTCGGCCCGGGGGCGCACAGCCACGTCGGCGGGGTGCGCTGGTGGAACGTGAAGCACCCCAGCGCGTACGCGGCGAAGCTGGCCGCCGGGGAGTCACCCGGCCAGGCGCGGGAGGTCCTCACCGCCGACGAGGCGCACATGGAGGACGTGATGCTCCGGCTGCGGCTCGCCTCCGGGCTGCCGCTGGCGGTGCTCGACGCCGCCGGCCGGGCCGGTGCCGAGCGGGCCCGTGCCGCCGGGCTGCTCGCCGAGGCCGACTACGCCGCCGGCCGGGCGGTGCTCACCCTGCGTGGCCGGCTGCTCGCCGACGCCGTGGTCCGCGACCTGCTGCCCTGAGCGCCCCCTCGACACCGTGTCACGCCACCCGCCGCCCTGGCCGGTTCCCGGGCGCCGTGTCGCGCCTGCTGGCGCGAGGACGGCCGGCCCCGGGAACACCACCGGGACCGGCCGGACGGCTCACTTCACGAAGCTCCGGGTCATCGGGTACTGGTAGAGCAGGTCCTGGTTGGCCTTGAGGGCGGCCGCGATGCCGAGCACGATCGGCACGATCGCGAGCACGATCGGCACGAAGGAGAGCAGGCCGCAGGTGATCGCGGCGAGCAGCCAGCCCACCAGGATCGCGACCGCCCAGGTGATCTGGAAGTTGAGCGCGGCGACGGCGTGCGCGCGTACCGCCGGGGACTGCTGGCCCCGCACCAGCAGCACGATCAGCGGCCCGACCCAGCCGAACAGGGTCGCACCGATCACGATGCCGATCGGGCCGCCGGCGTGGGCCAGGATCGCCCAGGTCCGGTCGTCGCCACCGATCGGGCCGGGTGACGGCTGCGGCCCGCCCCCGCCCGGTGGCGGATACCCGCCCGGCCCCCCGGAGGTGGGTGCCCCCGTGGCCCCGGGCGGCGGGAAGCCCGGTGGCGGGTAACCGCCCTGCTCACCGGGGGGCGGGTAACCGCCCGGTTCGCCTGGCGGGGGGTAACCGCCCTGGTCACCCGGTGGCGGGTAGCTGGCCTGGGGGTCCGGCGTCGGGTAGCCGGCCGCGGCGAAGTGTCCGCCCGAGGTCGGGTGGTCGGCCGACGGGGCGTCACCGGGCGGGCCGTAACCCGCCGTCGGCGGCTCCGGGGCGACGGCGGCGTGGCGCTCCGTCGGCAAGTCGTCGCCGAGCGACCCGTAGCGCTGCGTCGACGGCTCGTACGACGGCGTCGTCCAGTTCTCGGTGGGCGGCTCGGGAGACGATGTGGTCCAGTTCTCCGTGGGCGGCTCGTACGACGGCGTCGTCCAGTTCTCCGTCGGCGGCTCGGGGGACGACGCGGGAAGGTGCTCGGTGGGTGGCTCATGGGGCGGCGTGGACCAACCGCCGGGCGGGGTGGATCCACCCGGTGGGGGATACCCGGGTGCACCGGCCGCGTCGGACAGTGGGGCGGTGGGCTCGTCGGGTGTCGACGGGGACCCGGACGGGGCGAGCGGCATGGTCGGCTCCGGCGGGTACCGGCCGGCGTCGCCCGCGCCGGGCGGGCGCGGCGGTTCAGTCATACCGGTCACGGTAGGGGCACCGGGCAAGGCGCGACCAGCGGGCGTGTCCTGATCACCCGGGCGGACGGCCCGTACCGGGCAGGGTACGAGGGGTCGACACCGATCATCGCGTCCCGGGGGTGCCCCGACGTAGACTGGCACTCGTTAAAGTCGAGTGCCAGGAGCGTGCCGTCGCCGTCGGCGACCGCCGCCGGTCGTCGCCGGGGGTGGGCACGCACCGCGACGGGCCGGGCGCTGACCGGCGTAGGAGGTGGGGAGAGTGGGTCTCGACGACCGCAAGCTCGCCGTGCTGCGCGCGATCGTCGAGGACTACGTCGCGACCCAGGAGCCGGTCGGCAGCAAGGCGCTGGTCGAGCGGCACCAGCTCGGCGTCTCCCCGGCCACGGTCCGCAACGACATGGCGGTGCTGGAGGAGGAGGGCTACATCCGGCAGCCGCACACCAGCGCCGGCCGGGTGCCCACCGACCGTGGCTACCGCCTCTTCGTCGACCGGCTCAGCCGGGTCAAGCCGCTCAGCCCGGCCGAGCGTCGGGCGATCGAGCGGTTCCTGGTCGGCGCGGTCGACCTCGACGACGTCGTCCACCGCACCGTCCGGCTCCTCGCCCAGCTCACCCGCCAGGTGGCCGTGGTGCAGTACCCGAGCCTGGCGCGTTCCTCGGTGCGACACCTGGAGCTGGTGCCGATCTCCACCACCCGGCTGATGCTGGTGATGATCGCCGACACCGGTCGGGTCGAGCAGCGGCTGGTGGAGTTGCCCGCGCCGGTTCCCGCCGACGACGTCACCGACCTGCGTCGCCTGGTCAACGAGAAGCTCTGCGGCACCCGGCTGTCGGACACCCCGCCGCTGGTGCAGGCGTTGGTGGAGGAGGTCAGCGCCGGGCTGCGTCCGGCGATGACCACGCTCTCCACCGTTCTGCTGGAGACCCTGGTCGAACGGCACGAGGAGCGGATCGCGCTGGCCGGCACGGCCAACCTGACCCGGGGCGGCCTGCTCGACTTCCAGGGCTCGCTGCGTCCGATCCTCGAGGCGCTCGAGGAGGAGGTCGTGCTGCTCAAGCTGATCGGCGAGGTCGAGCCGAGCACGACCCGGATCCGGATCGGCGACGAGAACGAGATCGACAACCTGCGGGGTACGTCGGTGGTCAGCACGGGCTACGGTCCGGGTGCCACCATCGTGGGTGGGTTGGGCGTGCTCGGCCCGACGCGGATGGACTACCCCGGCACCATCGCCACGGTACGCGCCGTGGCACGCTACGTGGGCGAGCTGCTGGCCCAGAACTGACCAGTCAGGGCCGACGGCCGACTCGGGCCGACGACCGGCGTAACGCGAGACGAACATGAGGACACGGAACGCAGTGGCCAGGGACTACTACGGCATCCTCGGTGTCAGCCGGGAAGCCTCCGACGACGAGATCAAGCGCGCCTACCGCAAGCTGGCGCGGCAGTTCCACCCGGACGTCAATCCGGACCCGGAGGCCCAGGAGAAGTTCAAGGACATCAACGCCGCGTACGAGGTCCTCTCGGACGACCGGAAGCGGCAGATCGTCGACCTGGGCGGCGACCCGCTCGCTCCCGGCGGCGGCGCGGCCGGTCCGGGCGGGCCGGGCGGCGCGGGACCGTTCGTCGGCTTCCAGGACATCATGGACGCCTTCTTCGGCGGGGCCACCGGCTCGCGCGGGCCGCGCCCGCGCACCCGTCCCGGGGCGGACGCGATCCTGCGGCTGGAGCTGGACCTCAACGAGACGGCGTTCGGTGTCGAGGCGCCGATCACCGTCGACACCGCCGTGCTCTGCACCACCTGCTCCGGCGCGGGCACGGCCGCCGGCACCCACCTGGCCACGTGTGAGGCGTGCGGTGGC
This sequence comes from Micromonospora echinospora, assembly GCF_900091495.1. Lineage (NCBI taxonomy): Bacteria > Bacillati > Actinomycetota > Actinomycetes > Micromonosporales > Micromonosporaceae > Micromonospora > Micromonospora echinospora. The sequence continues at coordinate 3,801,662 of NZ_LT607413.1, forward strand.
CGGGGCGAGGTGCAGTCGGTGCAGCGCACCTTCCTCGGCCAGGTCGTCTCGGCCCGGCCCTGCACGGTCTGCCAGGGGCACGGCACCACCATCCCGCACCCCTGCCCGACCTGCGCCGGGGAGGGCCGGGTCCGTACCCGCCGCTCGTTGACCGTCAAGATCCCCGCCGGGGTGGAGGACGGCATGCGGATCCGCCTCGCCCAGCAGGGTGAGGTCGGCCCGGGTGGCGGCACCGCCGGCGACCTCTACGTCGAGATCCACGAACGGCCGCACGACGTCTACTCCCGTAAGGGCGACGACCTGCACTGCCGGGTGACCGTGCCGATGACCGCGGCGGCGCTCGGCACCCGACTGACCATCAAGACCCTGGACAGCGAGGAGACCGTCGACGTCAAGGCGGGCACCCAGCCGGGCAGCACGATGCGGCTGCGCGCCCGGGGCGTACCGCACCTGCGCGGGACCGGCCGGGGTGACCTCTACGTCCACCTCGACGTGCGGACCCCGACCAAGCTCGACGCCGACCAGGAGCGGATGCTGCGCGAGTTCGCCAAGACCCGGGGCGAGGAGGTCGCCGAGCTGAGCAAGCAGGGCGGCTTCTTCTCCCGGATGCGGGACGCGTTCAACGGGCACGGCTGAGTGTCTGCCCCGCTGTTCCTGGTCGAGTCGCTGCCCGTCGCCGACACGCTGACCCTGGACGGCCCGGAGGGCCACCACGCGGCCACCGTGCAGCGGCTCCGGGTCGGCGAGGAACTGCTGCTGGCCGACGGTCGCGGCGGCACGGCCGCCGCCGTGGTCACCGCCGTCGGCCGGGGCGCCCTCGACCTGACCGTCACCTCGCGGGGGTACGTCGACGCGGCAGTGCCCCGGATCGTGGTGGTGCAGGGCATCGCCAAGGGTGACCGGGGCGAACTGGCCGTCCAGGCGATGACCGAGGTCGGCGTGGACGAGATCGTGCCCTGGGCGGCGTCCCGCTCGGTGACCCAGTGGCGGGGCGAGCGGGGCGTACGCGCCCGGGAGAAGTGGGTGGCGACCGCCCGGGAGGCAGCCAAGCAGGCCCGGCGGGCCTGGCTTCCGGTGGTGGCCGGGTCCCCCGACGAGTCGACGGCGACGGTGGCGGCGCGGATCTCCGGTGCCGCCGCCGGGTTCGTGCTGCACGAGGAGGCGCAGGACCGGCTGACCACCGTCGAGTTGCCTCCGGCCGGTGAGATCGTGCTGGTGGTGGGGCCGGAGGGTGGGATCGCCCCGGCCGAACTGGACGCCTTCCAGACCGCCGGTGGGCGCCCGGTGCGGCTCGGGCCGGCGGTGCTGCGTACCTCGACCGCCGGGGTGGCCGCGCTCAGCGTGCTCGCCACCCGCCTCACCCGCTGGTGACCCACCCCGGATCCGTCGAGATCGACACGGGTCAGAGGCGGGGGAAGACCTGGACGGTCTCCTCGTCGGGGCTGAGGTCCAGACCGGCGGAGCCGACGAGGAGGGGATCGGGCACGCCGACGACCTCGGTGTCCTTGTCCGTGTAGTCGAAGCGGTTGAGCACGTGCCGCATGGCCTCCAGCCGGGCCCGCTTCTTGTCGTTGCTCTTGACCACCGTCCACGGCGCGTCGGCGGTGTCGGTGTAGAAGAACATCGCCTCCTTGGCCTCGGTGTACTCGTCCCACTTGTCCAGCGCGGCGATGTCCATCGGGGACAGCTTCCACTGGCGTACCGGATCGACCTGACGGATGGCGAACCGGGTGCGCTGCTCGTTCTGGGAGACCGAGAACCAGAGCTTGACCAGCCGGATACCGGAGCGGACCAGCATCCGCTCCAGCTCAGGGGCCTGGCGGAGGAACTCCAGGTACTCCTTGCGGGTGCAGAAGCCCATCACCCGCTCGACCCCGGCCCGGTTGTACCAGGACCGGTCGAAGAGCACGATCTCGCCGGCCGCCGGCAGGTGGTGCAGCCAACGCTGGAAGTACCACTGGCTGGACTCCCGCTCGTTCGGCTTGACCAGGGCCACCACCTTCGCGCCGCGCGGGTTGAGGTGTTCCATGAAGCGCTTGATCGTGCCGCCCTTGCCGGCGGCGTCCCGTCCCTCGAAGAGGATCACCAGCCGTTCGCCGGACTCCTTGATCCAATCCTGGAGCTTCAGGAGTTCGATCTGGAGCAGGCGCTTGTGCTGGTCGTACTCCTCACGCGACAGGCGCTCGTCGTACGGGTAGTCCTCCCGCCAGGTGTCCACCGGGCTGCCGTCCGCGCGGAGCAGCACCGGGTCGTCGTCGTGGTCGTCGACCACCTGGTAGTCGGCGGAGAGATCCAGCAGCGCGGAGTCGGCCATGTCGGGGATCCTTACCCCGGCTCTGGACCGGCCAGCCGCCCTGATGACTGGGAATTCGCTGGGAGATCTGCCTCAGGAACGCAGGTAGGACGCGCCGTTGAGGTCGACGATGGTGCCCGAGGCCCACTCCGCCTCCGGGGAGGCGAGCCAGTGCACCGCGGCGGCGATCTCCTCCGGTCGGGCCACCCGGTCGAACGGGCTCTGCGCCCGCACGGCCGCGCCCCGGGGCGACTTGAGGTGCTCGTTGGTCATGTCGGTCTCCACGAAACCGGGCGCCACCGTCGCCACCGCGATGCCGTACGGGGCCAGCGCCACCGCGAGGGACTGCCCCATCGCGTTCATGCCCGCCTTGCTCGCCCCGTACGCCGGGTTGCCCGGCTCGCCACGGAACGCCCCCCGGGACGAGACGTTGACGATCCGGCCGCCCCGGTCGCGCATGTGCTGGGCGGCGCACCAGGACGCGTTGGCCGCGCCGAGCAGGTTGGTGTCGACGATCTCCCGCCAGCGCTGCCGCCACTGCTCGTACGTGGTCTCGAAGACCGGGTGCGGCGGGTCCGCCGGGCCGAACACCCCGGCGTTGTTGACCAGCACGTCCAGGCCCCCGAGCCGGGCCGCCGCCTCGTCCACCGCTGCTCGGACCGCGTCCGGGTCGGCCAGGTCGGCCCGGACCACGACGTGCCCGTCGCCGGGCAGCTCCGCCCGCAGCCGCTCGGCCAGTTCCGCCGAGTCGCGGTGGTGGATCGCCACCCGGTCGCCGCCGGCCGCGAACCTGCGGGCCACCGCACGGCCGATGCCGCGCGAAGCCCCCGTCACCAGTACCGCCCGAGAGTCCACCCGGCCATGATCCCCGACTGTCGGGTCCCGACCCGACCCGGGGCCGCTGGTCGAGGCCGGGGACCTGCGACGACATGCCGGCCCGGCTCGGGCGAGATGCCGGTACGCAAGCGGTGGTCCTACCATGCGTCGATGAGCTCCGACTGCCTGTTCTGCCGCATCGTCGCCGGGGAGATCCCGGCCACCATCGTCCGGGAGACCGCGACCACCCTCGCCTTCCGGGACATCGACCCGAAGGCTCCGGTGCACGTGCTGGTGATCCCCAAGGAGCACTACGCCGACGTGGCCACGCTCGGCCAGAGCGACCCGGAACTGGCCGGCCAGGTGTTGGCCACCGCCACCGAGGTGGCCGAGGCCGAGGGGCTGCTCGCCGACGGCTTCCGGCTGATGTTCAACACCGGCGGGCACGGCGGCCAGGAGGTCTTCCACGTGCACGCGCACCTGCTCGGCGGTGCCCCGCTCGGGCCGATGCTCGCCCGCTGAGTCCTCGGTCGGCACGCCCCGCCGCCGTGGCGGTAGCAGCTCGCTGCGGTGGTAGCAGGGGTCCCCTGTTCATCAAAAAGCGGTAACAGGGGACCCCTCCTTACACTTGCGGTGTGGTGGAGATCAACGCGCGGCTCGGGCGGATGGTGCGGCAGGTGCAGGCCGGTGCCCGGGTGCCGGCGCTGTCGGTGGCCCTGCACCGGGCGGACCGCCCGCTGTGGAGCCTCACCGTCGGCAGCACCGGCAACGACGCCCCGCTGACCCCGCAGACGCCCTTCCGGATCGGTTCGGTCACCAAGACCTTCACCGCCGTCCTGGTGCTCCAGTGCCGGGACGAGGGCCTGCTCGACCTGGACGACCCGGTGGGCCGGCACCTGGACGTGCCCGCGCACGGCGAGGCGACCGTGCGCCGGCTGCTGTCGCACACCTCGGGCCTGCAACGGGAACCGTACGGCGACATCTGGGACACGCTGCGGGCCCCCGGGGTCGAGCAACTTCTCGCCGACCTCACCCGGGCCGAGCGGGTGCTGCCCCCGGCCCGCCGCTTCCACTACTCCAACCTGGGGATGGCCCTGCTCGGGGAACTGGTCGCCCGGCTGCGCGGCGGCACCTGGGTGGAGGTGCTCGCCGACCGGATCCTCGCCCCGCTCGGGTTGGCGGCCACCACCACCCGTCCCGGTCCGGGCGCGGCCACCGGCTTCCTGGTCGACGCGTACTCCGACCACGCCCGGCCGGAGCCGCCGACCGACTTCGGCGCGGTGGGGCCGGCGGCGCAGCTCTGGAGCACGGCGGGTGACATGGCCCGCTGGGCGGCCTTCCTCGCCGACCCGGCCGCGCTGGATCCGACCGGTGCGGTGCTCGCCCCGGCGACCCTGGACGAGATGCGCTGGCCGCGTACGGTCACCGACGAGGCGAACTGGGTGGACGGCTTCGGCCTCGGCCTGATCCTCGTGCCGCAGCCGAACCGGGTGCTGCACGTGGGGCACGACGGCGCGATGCCCGGTTTCCTCGCTTCGGTCTACGGCCGGCGGGGCGGCGACGGGACACCGGGGGCGATGGGCTGCGCGGTGCTCGGGTCGGCCGGCACCGCCGGGGCGATCTTCGAACTGCCGCACCGGCTGCTCGCCACCGCCGTCGAGCACGACCCGGCCGACATCGAGCCGTGGTCGCCGGGCGAGCCGGCCCCGGAGGCGTACCGGGACGTGCTGGGCCGCTGGTGGGGCGAGGGTTTCGAGTACGTCTTCCTCTGGCGGGACGGGGCGTTGCGGGCCCGTCGGGCGGAGGACCTGCCGGGCAAGCCGACGGCGGTCTTCGCGCCGCTGCCGGACCGGCCGGACGTGCTGCGGACGGTCTCCGGACGGGAGGTCGGGGAACTGCTCCGGCTGACCCGGGACGAGCGGGGAAGGGTACGCCGGATGCACTGGGCGACCTACCGGTTCACCCGGGACCAGCAGACCTTCGACGGGTACGACGTGCGCTGGCCGGACCACAGTTGAGTCACTGACGCGACAGCCGGACGGCGACGGCAGACGGCCGACGAAGACGGCGACAGTGACAGCAGGCGGCGGCCGACGGCGACGGCGACGGCAGACGCCCGACGGTGGCAGCAGCCGAGGGGCGGCCGACGGCGGCAGCAGCCGAGGGGCGACGGCAGGCGACGGGCGGCTGGCGGCGGACAGGGTTCCGGGGGTCGGCGGGCGCCGACCCCCGGAGCGTGCGGTGGGGCGGGTTCAGCCGATCGTGGCCAGGGCCGGCCAGCTGTCCCGGAAGACCTGGGCGCCCTCGGCGCCGAAGCCGCCGAAGTTCCGGTCGACCTGCGCGGCCTCGGTGCTGTACGGGTACGGGTTGGTGCAGCCGGTGCCCGCGCTGCCGCCGGACATGAGCAGGTGGCACTGGCCGTTGTAGTTGTCGGGCAGGCCGAGGATGTGCCCGATCTCGTGCGTCATGATCCGCAGCGGGGCGTACTGCTGGGCCTGCGCGGTGTCGATCACCACGTAGCCGTTGCCCAGGCTGCGCCGGACGGCGTAGGAGCCGCCCCCGGTGGTGTAGTAGATCATCAGATTCGAGCCGCACTTCGACATGTTCAGGTTGTTGGTGTAGGCGTTCCAGATCGAGGCGGCCTGGTCGGCGATGCCGGCGTAGGGGCCGGCCTGGCTGGTGTTGTAGCAGACGGTGGCGTTGACGACCTCGGCGGCGGCGGGTGCCGGGTTGGCCAGGCCGAGGCTCAGCACGGTGGCGGCGCCGGCGACGAGGGTGGCGAAGCGACGGCCGATCCTTCGTGGGGACACGGGTCACACTCCGTTCGTGACGGGAAACGGGGGGTGAGCGAATCCTAGATATGGATGTGTGTCTATCTCAATTCTGCCCGTTTTCAGTTTGATCAGATATAATCCTGCCGGATGTCGTGATCATGGCTTTCCTGGTGATCTTCTCCGCCCCGCCCGAGGTGACGACGGGGGAAATGGGCCGGGTGTCTCGGGGGCCGAACCGATACCATGGGACCAACGTCCGTACGCCGAGCCAGCTCAGGCCGGCGCCGAGAGCGAGAGCAGGTGGCGCAGGGCCCGACGGCCCGACCTATGACCGGCACCCCACCTCCGGGCCCGTCCCGGGCGCAGACCAGGATCACCGTCCCCGATCCCAAGATCATGGTCAACCTCCTCGGCGCGGGCGACGAGATCCTGCGGCTCGTCGAGCGTTCGGTCGACAGCGACGTGCACGTGCGCGGCAACGAGATCACCATCACCGGTGCGCCCGCGGACAACGCCCTCGCCGAGCGCCTCTTCGGTGAGCTGCTCGAACTGATCGAGAAAGGCGAGACACTGACCACTGACGCCGTCCGGCGTACCGTCGGCATGCTCGAGCAGGGCGGCACGGAGCGGCCCGCCGAGGTCCTGACGCTGAACATCCTCTCCCGGCGCGGACGCACCATCCGACCGAAGACGCTCGGGCAGAAGCGCTACGTCGACGCGATCGACGCGCACACCATCGTCTTCGGCATCGGCCCCGCCGGCACCGGCAAGACCTACCTGGCGATGGCGAAGGCCGTGCAGGCGTTGCAGGCCAAGCAGGTCAACCGGATCATCCTCACCCGGCCGGCGGTCGAGGCGGGGGAGCGGCTGGGCTTCCTGCCCGGCACCCTCAACGAGAAGATCGACCCGTACCTGCGCCCGCTGTACGACGCGCTGCACGACATGCTCGACCCGGAGTCCATCCCGAAGCTGATGGCGGCCGGGACGATCGAGGTCGCGCCGCTGGCCTACATGCGCGGCCGGACCCTGAACGACGCCTTTATCATCCTCGACGAGGCGCAGAACACCACGCCCGAGCAGATGAAGATGTTCCTGACCCGACTCGGCTTCGGCTCCAAGATCGTGGTCACCGGCGACATCACCCAGGTCGACCTGCCGGGCGGGACGACAAGTGGTCTCCGGGTGGTCCGGGAGATTCTCACCGACGTCGAGGACGTGCACTTCGCCCAGCTCTCCAGCTCGGACGTGGTCCGTCACCGCCTGGTCGGGGAGATCGTCGACGCTTACGCCCGGTGGGACGCCGAGCGGGAGAACCAGCAGGCACAGAGCGTGCACGCGGTGCCGGGGCGGACCGCCCAGGGCGGTGGCCGCGCCGGCCGCCGCCGCTAGAGCAGAGGAAAGACGTGTCCATCGAGATCGCCAACGAGTCCGGTGTCCCGGTCGACACCGACGCCGTGCTCGCCGTCGCCCGGCACGCGCTCGACGAGATGGGGGTCAACCCCCTCGCCGAGCTCTCCGTGCTCCTGGTCGACATCGACTACATGACCGAGCTGAACCACCGCTGGATGGGCGGCGACGGGCCGACCGACGTGCTGGCCTTCCCCATGGACGAGGGGAGCGTCGACCACGGACCGGGGGAGAGCGCCGGCCCGGCCGGTGAGCCGGCCCTGCTCGGTGACATCGTGCTCTGCCCGGAGGTGGCGGCCAAGCAGGCGGCCACTGCCGGGCACAGCGCCGCCGACGAGCTGCACCTGCTCACCGTGCACGGGGTGCTGCACCTGCTCGGGTACGACCACGCCGAACCGGAGGAGGAGCGCGAGATGTTCGGGCTCCAGGCGAGGTTGCTCGCCAGTTGGCGGTCGACCCGAGCCACGTGATGGACACCCCGATACTCGCGGCCGGTGCCACCGGCCTACCCGATCTGCAACTGCTGGTATTCGCGGCCGGCCTGGTGGTGGCCGCCGGGGTCATCGCGGCCACCGAGGCGGCGCTGACCGCGGTCTCCCCGGCCCGCGCCGCCGAGCTGGCCCGCGACGGGGTACGCGGTGCCCGTACCCTCCAGATCGTCGCCACGGACGTGGTCCGCCACCTCAACCTGCTGCTCCTGCTGCGGCTGCTGGCCGAGCTGACCGCCACCACCCTGGTGGCCCTGGTCGCGGTGGACACCTTCGGCGCCGGCTGGCGGGCCGCCCTGGTCACTGCCGGTGCGATGACCGTGATCAGCTTCGTGGTGGTCGGGGTCGGTCCGCGCACCATCGGCCGCCAGCACGCGTACGCGGTCGGCCGGGCGGTCGCCCCGCTGGTCCGCTGGCTGGGTCGGGTGCTCAACCCGCTCGCCTCGCTGCTCATCCTGATCGGCAACGCGGTCACCCCCGGCAAGGGGTTCCGGGAGGGCCCCTTCGCCACCCAGGTGGAGCTGCGCGAGCTGGTCGACCTGGCCGAGCAGCGCGGGGTGGTGGAGCACGGCGAACGGCAGATGATCCAGTCGGTCTTCGCCCTCGGCGACACCATCGCTCGGGAGGTGATGGTGCCGCGTACCGAGATGGTGTGGATCGAGGAGCGTAAGACGCTCGCCCAGGCGCTGGCGCTCTTCCTGCGCTCCGGCTTCTCCCGCATCCCGGTGATCGGCGAGAACGTCGACGACGTGCTCGGTGTGCTCTACCTCAAGGACCTGGTCCGCCGCACCCAGGGCGGCGGGCGCGCCGAGGGGACGCCGGTGGCCGAGCTGATGCGACCGGCGACCTTCGTGCCCGAGTCCAAGCCGGTCGACGACCTGCTCTCCGAGATGCAGGCGGCCCGCAACCACCTGGTGATCGTCGTCGACGAGTACGGCGGCACCGGTGGCCTGGTCACCATCGAGGACATCCTCGAGGAGATCGTCGGCGAGATCACCGACGAGTACGACGTCGAACGTCCCCCGGTCGAGCACCTGCCGGAGGAGGGGGCGGTGCGGGTGACCGCCCGGCTGCCGGTGGAGAATCTGGGTGAGCTGTTCGACGTGGAGCTTCCCGGCGACGAGGTGGAGACCGTCGGTGGCCTGCTCGCCCAAGCGCTCGGTCGGGTGCCGATCCCGGGCGCGGAGGCGGAGGTCGCCGGGCTGCACCTGGTCGCCGAGGGCACCACCGGTCGGCGGAACCGGATCGACACCGTGCTGGTGCGCCGGGTCGGGCCGACCGACGAACAGGAGAGCCCGGGGCGGGGTGAACAGGCCGAGCCCCGGGGAGGAAACCCGAACCGTTCCGAGGAGAGGCAACCCGCCGATGCCTGAGTCACCCGCCGCACCGTCCGTTCCCACCCCCACCGAGCTGAGCGTCGAGGACGCCAAGCTGGTCATCCTCGCCCGGGGGGCACGGGGTCGGGTCGGCGCCGTCGAGGGAGCGGCGGTCCGCGACCAGGACGGCCGGACGTACGCCGCCGCGAGCGTCTCGCTGCCGTCGTTGGCGATCACCGCTCTCCAGTTGGCGGTCGCCTCCGCGGCGGCGGCCGGCGCGTCCCGGTTGGAGGCGGCGGTGGTGGTGACCGAGGCGTCGACCCTGGACACCGCCGGGCACGCCGCCGTACGCGATCTTGCGACGGACGCGCCGATCCACCTGGCGGCCCCGGACGGCACCATCCTCGGCACGGTGGTCGAGTGAGCCGGCGTGACGAGACGGCCCGGCGTGACGAGACGGCCCGGCGTGACGGGGCGGCCCGGCCCGAGCCGGCCGGCTCCACCCGGGCGGGTTCCGGCGGGGTGCTCGACGGGGACCGGCCGTACCGGGCGGGATTCGCCTGTTTCGTCGGCCGGCCCAACGCCGGCAAGTCGACCCTGACCAACGCGATCGTCGGGCAGAAGATCGCCATCACCTCGAACAAGCCGCAGACCACCCGGCACGTCATCCGGGCCGTCCTGCACCGTCCGGACTCGCAGCTCGTGCTGGTCGACACGCCCGGCCTGCACCGTCCCCGGACGCTGCTCGGCGAGCGCCTGAACGACCTGGTCCGGTCCACCTGGAGCGAGGTCGACGTGATCGGCCTCTGCATCCCGGCGAACGAGCCGGTCGGACGGGGCGACCGCTTCATCACCGGCGAGCTGGCCGAGCTGAAGGCGACCGTGCTCGCGGTGGTGACCAAGACCGACCTGGTCGACAAGAAGCGACTGGCCGAGCAGTTGCTCGCGGTCAGCGAGCTGGGCGAGTTCGCCGACGTGGTGCCGGTCAGCGCGGTCTCCGGTCACCAGGTGGACACCCTGGTCGACGTGATGACCGGCTACCTTCCGCCGTCGCCGCAGCTCTACCCGGACGACATGCTCACCGAGGACCCCGAGCAGGTGCTCGTCGCCGAACTGGTCCGGGAGGCGGCCCTGGAGGGCGTCCGCGACGAACTGCCGCACTCGATCGCGGTCATCGTCGAGGAGATGATCCCCGAGGGGCAGGTCATGAAGATCTACGCCGACGTGTACGTCGAGCGGCCCAGCCAGAAGGCGATCATGATCGGCCATCGGGGGAGCCGGCTGAAGGACGTGGGCACCCGGGCCCGCCAGCAGATCGAGGAGCTGCTCGGCACCCGGGTCTACCTGGACCTGCACGTCCGGGTGGCGAAGGACTGGCAGCGCGATCCGAAGCAGCTGCGCCGGCTCGGTTTCTGACCGACCGGCCGGCACGGGACGAGCCCGGCTTCCGGGGCTTTTGTGGGATTCCTCACTTTCGATGCCCCGGGCCGGGCGTTTCCGGCCGGCGATGCGGAGGGTAGGACAGGAAACCGCCCCTGCCCCCGGACATAGACGCAGGCTGATGCGAAACCGATACCTGGATCTGCTGCGCTTCCTCGCGATCATCCGAGTCGTGGTCTACCACGTCACCGGGTGGGCCACGCTCACCCTGGTCTTCCCGGCCATGTCGGTGATGTTCGCGCTGGCCGGATCGCTGATGGCCGCCTCGCTCGACCGCTCCGGCACGGCCGCCGTCGGCCGTCGGCTGCGCCGGCTGCTGCCCTCGCTCTGGGTGGTCGCGGTGATCTTCGTCCCGGCCATGCTGATCAGCGGCGGACTGGCGGTGAACTGGCGGCTGCTGCTCTGGCTCTTCCCGATCACCGACCCGCCGGCCAACGGCTGGGGCGCCCTCGCGCTCAGCGTGATCTGGTACCTGCGCGACTACCTCTGGTTCGTGCTCGCCTCCCCGCTGGCGCTCTGGCTGTTCCGGCGGGCCCCACTGCCCACCCTGCTCGCCCCGTACGTGCTGCTCGTCGTGGTCGAGTTGGGCTTCCCCGGCGCGCCGGTCGTGCTCCGCGACTTCGGCCTCTACTTCGGCGCGTGGCTGCTCGGCTTCGCCCACCACGACGGCATGCTGCGCCGACTATCCCGGCGGCTGCTGGTCGCCATCGCGGCACTGCTGGCCACCGCCGGAGGGGCCTGGATCCTCACCCACCCGGGAGCACGCGGCTACGACCTCAACGACATCCGGATCGGCAACGCGCTCTGGGCGGCGGCGTTCATCCTGGTCGTCCTCGGGTTCGCCCCGTCCGGAGCGGCCTGGGTGGACCGGAACGCCCTGTTCGGCCGGGCGGTGACCGTGTTCAACCGGAGGGCGCTGACCGTCTACCTCTGGCACATGCCCTTCGTGGTCGCGCTCACCCCGCTGGTGGACGTGGTCGGCTGGTCCCACCAGGACCTGCTCGGCCTCGCCATCCGGGTGGTGCTGGTCTTCCTCCTGGTCGGGGTGGTGACCGTGCTGGTCGGCTGGGTCGAGGACGTCGCGGCCCGCCGTCGCCCCGAACTGCTGCCCGGCGGGCGACGTACCCGTCCGGGGTCGGCCACGCCCACCGGCTCCGCCCCGGCGGCGACCGGCGGACCGGGGCCCGCCGTGCGGACCGGCGAGGGATCCGGGCCCAAGCCTGCCGGCGTGCCACGTCCCCGGCCCAGCGGCAACGGTCTGCCCCGTCCCGGGTCCGCCGTCGGGCCCCGCGCCGGGTCCGTGGCCGTCGAGAGCCGGGTCGGGGCCGCCCCGGAGGCCGGGGCCCCAGCCGAGGACGCCTCGGTCCGGGTGCGCTGACCGCCCACCACCCGGGTCACCGGTGCCCGGGGTGGGCGGGGAGAATGGTCCGGTGGCCGGGTACCGCCGACAGCTCTACCGCGACGACGCGGTGGTGCTGCGCGTCCAGAAGCTCGGCGAGTCGGACCGGATCATCACCCTGCTCACCCGCCGGCACGGCCGGCTGCGCGCGGTGGCCCGGGGGGTGCGCCGCACCACCTCCCGCTTCGGGGCGCGGCTGGAGCCGTTCGGCCACGTCGACGTCCAGCTCGCCGGGGACCCGAAGGGCAACCAGGGCAGCTCACTGCACACCGTCAGCCAGGTCGAGGGGATCGACCTGTACGGCAAGCGGTTCCTCGGCGACTACCCGCGCTACACCGCGGCCAGCGCGATCGCCGAGACCGCCGAACGGCTCACGCCGGTCGAACGGGAGCCCTCGCTGCGGCTCTTCCAGCTCACCCTTGGCGCACTGAAGTCGCTGGCCCGGGGCGACCACGAGACCACGCTGGTGCTCGACGCGTACCTGCTGCGCGGGATGGCGCTGGCCGGCTGGGCACCCGCCCTGGTCGCCTGCGCGGTCTGCGGCACGCCCGGCCGGCACCGGGCGTTCTCCGTACCGGCCGGGGGGGCTGTCTGCCCGGACTGCCGACCGCCCGGCGCGGCCCACCCGGCCCCGGCCACCGTCGACCTGATGTCCGCGCTGACCACCGGCGACTGGGTGGTCGCCGACGCCACCCCCGCCGCCGTACGCCGGGAGTGCAGCGGCCTCGTCGCGGCGCATCTCCAGTGGCACCTGGAGCGCGCGTTACGCTCGCTGCCGCTGGTCGACCGGGGCAATCCGACGGCCGGCCCGGCCGGCGTCGCGCGGTAGCGACGGGTCGGTGGAGCGGGTGTGACCAGGGAGAGTATCGAGTGATCCGATCGATGAGGACGGGCCGGCGCACGCCGACGCCGCCGACGCCGCACCCGTCCGGGGCCCGGCCGCCGGCACTGCCCGCCGAGGCGCTGCCGAAGCACGTGGCGGTGGTCATGGACGGCAACGGCCGGTGGGCCAAGGAGCGGGGGCTGCCCCGCACCAAGGGCCACGAGGCGGGTGAGTTCTCCCTCTTCGACACCGTCGAGGGGGCGATCGAGCTGGGCATCCCCTACCTCTCGGCGTACGCGTTCTCCACCGAGAACTGGCGGCGCTCCCCGGACGAGGTGCGCTTCCTGATGGGCTTCAACCGGGACGTCATCCGGCGTCGCCGGGACCAGCTCGTCGACCTGGGCGTCCGGGTGGTCTGGTCGGGGCGGGCCGGCCGGCTCTGGAAGAGCGTGATCGGCGAGTTGCAGGCCGCCGAGGAGATGTCGAAGGACAACTCGACGCTGACCCTCCAGTTCTGCGTCAACTACGGCGGCCAGGCCGAGATCGCCGACGCCGCCGCCGCGATCGCCCGGGACGCCGCCGCCGGCAGACTGGACCCGGCGAAGGTCACCGAGAAGACCGTCGCGAAGTACCTCTACCACCCGGAGGTCCCCGAGGTGGACCTCTTCCTCCGCCCCTCCGGCGAGGAGCGGATCTCCAACTTCCTGCTCTGGCAGAGCGCGTACGCCGAGCTGGTCTTCCTGGACACCCTCTGGCCGGACTTCGACCGTCGTCACCTCTGGTACGCCTGCGAGCTGTACGCCCAGCGCGACCGGCGGTTCGGCGGCGCGCTGCCGAACCCGGTCGCCCCGCCGGCCCCGGTTGGCTGAGCCTTCTTCGTGTGCGCCGGGCCCCAGTGGTGCTTACCGGCGGTCCACCCTGGGTACTGGCTGGTCAGCAGCTATCCAGGGAGGTGTACCGACAATGATCCAGAAGCGGATCGGGCAGTGGGCGGTCATGGCGGTCGCGGTGCCGCTGGCGGCTGCCGGCGCACGACGAATCAGCCACACCATCGAGGCCCGACGCGGCCCGTCCGGCGTCAGCCGGATGCTCAGCCGGGGAGCGGACCTGCTCCGCCCGCAGAGGACGAAGCGGCGGCGTCGGTTCTGGTGACCGACCGGCGGTGCCGTCTCCGCACGGCACCGCCGGGTCCACCGGCCACGGCGGTCGCAGGAGCGCCCCGGCACACGGACCGGTCGCTGTCCACATAGGAGTTATCCGCTTCCTCCGGGGCCCGCTCGACCTGGTTGCCCCTCAGGCCGCTTGGCGGCGGCCGGCACCCCGTTCCACTCGCACCCGACGGTCGTGAAACTGGCGTGCGGTGCGGTGCGGTGCGGGTGCGGAGCGGGGCGGAGGGCCGGACTCGCGGACCAGGGGCCGCCCCGGCGACAGATCGCCGGTCGTGGCCCTTTGGAGCTGCCCCGTCCTTGCGCCCGCCCGATCCTGTCCAGCGCTTGTCTCCCCGGGCTCCCCTCTACGCGCTCCCCTGCACGCGCTTGCCCCCCGGCCTCCCCTGCACGTGCTTCCCTGCACGTGCTTCCCTGCACGCGCTCCCTTCCACGCGCTTGTCTCCCAGCGCTCGCCCGCGCTCTTCTCCCCAGCGCTTCCTTGCCGTCCTCGGAGGGCGCAGGGCCGGCGCCGTGCCCCGGTGGACTGGACCGAGCGGTCGCCGTCACGCCTGCGAGACAGGCCGGGACCAGGCGGCCCACGCTGTGCCCCGTCTGTGCGGGCAGCTCCAGAGGACCGCCGGAGCGCACCGACGCCCTACGGCGACCAGGCCACCGACGGACTCCCCGACGGCGGGGTGGCCGAGAATGCGATCAGCGTCCCGCCGACGGTCCCGACGGTCCCGGCGAGCCGGGCGGCCCGGGCGGCCCGGCGGACAAAAGTGCCGATAAGCCTCAAGAGGCAATAATTAACCACCTATGGCATCTCAGGTGCGACTTGTTACGAAACACGGAAAAGTCCTCTCGTTTCATATGAAACAGCCTAACTTTTGGTCATGGCTCGTCCTCCTGAGCCGACCAGAAGGAGTGAGGAATATGTCAATGAGGTTGTTCACCAAGCTCGGCGGCGGGGTGGTGCTGGGCAGCGCCGCCCTCCTGCTCGCCGCTCCCGCCGCCGCGCTCGCCGCGAACGACGGAGGGCCCCGTGAGGCGGGGGCCCCGACTCAAGGGCCGGTATCGACGAAGAAGTCGGACGACACGCCGAGGACGTTCAACACGCGTGACAAGAGCGGCAACGGGGTGACCTGCGCGACCAACGAGCAGGTCAACGAGCAGAACATCGCCCAGGTCATCAAGAACAACATCATCGTGAACAGCATCGTCACGTTCAACCTGAGCGCGGCGCAGGCAGCGTCGAACGACATCAGGATCCAGCCCAACAACGTCGTCGTCTGCATCCGCGACATCGACGTGGAGGTGGACGTCCGGAACAACCTGCTCACCGACCTCCTCCGGATGGCCGAGGTCGGGACCAGCACGGCTGCCGGGCCCGGCGGCAGCGTCGCGCAGGCCGGTCCGAACGGAGCCTGGGTGCTGCCGAGCACGGCCGCCGTCGCGGCCGGTGGCGGTGGCGCGCTCGCCGACACCAACACCGGTGCTCTGGCGGCGGGCGGTGCCGGCATGGTGGGCGTGGGCGTACTCAGTGGCATCGCGCTGCTGCGTCGGCGGTCCGTCAATGGCACGGTCGCCTAGGGCGGCCAGGGGCGCCAGCGGCCGCCACGGTTTCCCGTGGCGTGCCGCTGGCCTCGTCCTGGTCACCCTCATCACGCTCACCGGAGCAGGACTGATCACGTTCGCGGCCACAGCTCCCGAACCGGTCGGACCGCCGCAGCCCGACCCCGCCGCCGCACCGCAGTCCCTGCTGTCACCATCGACCGGCACCACACCGGAGCCGACGCCGAGCGGACACACCGCGTCGCCGGCCCCGGGGGCGGCCCCGGGCGAGGCGCACGGAGTCCCCGACCGCCTCGCCGACGATCCCGGATCGACCGTGACCAGCCCGTCGCCCTCCCCGACGGTGGCCGGGATGCCGCGATCGCAGCCCACCCGCATCAGGATCCCGAAGATCGGCGTCGACGCGCCGACGGTTCCGCTCGGGCTCGACAAGAACCAGCAGGTCGCGGTCCCACCGCTGAACCAGCCCGGCACGACCGCGTGGTACAAGCTGGGGCCGAGTCCCGGCGAGATCGGGACCGCAGTGGTGGTGGGCCACGTCGACTCACGCGCCAAGGGTCGGGCGGTCTTCTACCGTCTGGGCACCCTGAAACCGGGAGACACCATCGAGGTGCCCCGCGAAGACGGCAAGAAGGCCCGCTTCGTCGTCGACGGGGTGACCCGCTACCCGAAGAAGAAGCTTCCGCTGGACCTGGTCTACGGCCACACCGACAAGGCGCAACTCCGCGTGATCACGTGTGGTGGCGGCTACGACAAGGCGGCGAAGGCGTACAAGGACAACATCGTGGTGTTCGCGACGCTGGTGCCCTGACCACGAACGGTCGGGGGGTACGAGGTCGCCCCGGACGGCGGGCGGTAATTCGGATGCGCGTCGGGACGCCGTGGGATAACGTCCGGGACATGCGCTACTGACGCCCTTGTGCCGAGCCAGGTCCACCGCCGTTGCCGTGGACCGTGCCGCCGGGCGTGCGCGTTCTGCGTTTCGTCGCTGTCGCGACGTCATCCGTGGTCGGCCGTCCCGGGGCTACTCCCGTTCCCCGTTCGCCGACCGTGCCGGCTGATCCGGACGGTCCCTCGCCGAAGGAGGCACCGTATGCCTGCCAAGCGTAAGCCGAAGAAGTCCCGTCCGCCCGCGCCGAAGCCGTCCCTGCTGGACGTGACCCCGCCGGACCTGGACTCGATCGAGGTGGCCCCGGTGAGCCTGCCGGCCGGCTCGACCCCGCCGCAGGCTCCGAAGGCCGGTCCGCCCCAGCGGGGCACGGCCTACGCCGCCGGTCGCGGTCGACCCGCCGCGCAGAGCCGCCAGTACGCCTTCCGGCGCAGCTGACCGACCCCGGGATGGTCGGGGCGGTCACCGCCCCGACCATCTCCGCCCGATCCCGGCGCCCTGCTCGTCGCCGAACGGAGGTGTACCGGCTCCCGGACACGCCGATGTCGGGGACCTCGCGCGACGGGCGGGGGCGGGAGGGCGCGGCGGGCCGGGACGGGGCCGGGTCAGCCGATCAGGGGACGGAACGTGCCGAGGGCGACGCTGACCGCCAGGGCCGCGCCGGCCAGGCCGGCCGCCCCCACCACCAGCAGCCCGTCCGCGACGGTGAACCGTTGCCGGCGGGCGACCGTGCGTGGGGTGCCGGCGTCGAAGCCGCGCGCGTCCATCGCCACGGCCAGCCGGGTGCCCCGCCGGATCGCCCCGACCAGCAGCCCGAAGGCGGTGGAGACGAAGAGCCGGAGTTTCGCCAACGGGTTGCGGCCGGCGTCCACGCCCCGGGCCCGTCGGGCCAGGCAGATCATCTGCCACTCCTGGCCGAGCATCGGCACCAGCCGGAACGCGGCCAGCGCGCCGATGGCGAACCGGGGCGGGGCCTTGGCGTTCTGGATCAGCGCGTCGGCCAGGTCGGTCGGATCGGTGGTGGCGAAGACGATCACGCCGGGCAGCGCCACCGCGAGCATCCGCAGCACCAGCCCGAGCGCGGTGACCAGCACTCCCGAGGTCACCAGCACCGGGCCGGCCTCGACGAGCACCCGGCCCTCCCGCTCGGCGGCGAAGAGCACCAGGGTGACCACGATGCCGACCGCGCCGAGCAGCAGCGGCCAGGCCCGCCGGGCGAGCACGGCGTACCGGACCCCGAACAGCGGCAGCACCGCGAGTTCCACGGCGATGGCGATCGCGGGGGCGACCGGGTCGAGGGTGGCGACCAGGGTGAACGAGAAGAGCAGCGCCGCCGCGACCTTCGCCACCGGGTTGCGTCGGGCCAGCGGCGCGGTCGGGTCGGCGACCGGTTCGAGGCTGATCACGGCCGCCTCCGCTCGTCCCGCCCGCCGCCGGCCGGCACCGGACGGCGGTCCAGCGTCACCCGACGGTCGGCGAGGGCGTCGACGAAGTCCGCGTCGTGGGTGACCGTCACGACGCCGTGCCCGGCGTCGCGCAGCCCGGCGAACAGGTCGACCAGTTCCGACCAGGTGCGCCGGTCCTGCCCGAAGGTCGGCTCGTCACAGACGAGCAGGCGGGGCGCGGTGGCCAGGGCGGTCGCCACGCTCAGCCGCCGCGCCTCCCCGCCGGAGAGGGTGTACGGGTTCGCCCGGGCCAGCCGGGTCAGCCGTAGCCGCTCCAGCAGGTCGTCTACCACGGCGCGGACGGCGTCCTCCGGGCGACCGGTACGGCGCGGCCCGAGCGCCAGTTCGTCGAAGACCGTACCGGTGACGAACTGGTGTTCCGGGTCCTGGAAGACCGAGCCGATCCGCCGGGCCAGGGCGGGCGCGCGCCACCGGTGCGGGGGAGTGCGCCGGTCGGCGTCGGCGAGTTCTCCGCTGGCGGTCAACCGGCCGGTGCCCGGTCGGAGCAGCCCGCCGAGGAGCAGCGCGAGAGTGGACTTGCCCGCGCCGTTCGGGCCGAGGACGGCGAGCGCCTCGCCGGCGCGTACCGCCAGGTCGGTGGGGGCGAGGCGGGGCGGCAGGCCAAGCCGTTCGGCGGTGAGCAGCACCTCCCCGGCGGGTGCCACCGCCCGGCGGGGCGGCACGGGATGGTCCGGCACCCACACTCCGTCGGCGGCGAGCGCGGCACCGTGTTCGGCGAAGACCCGCTCGGGTGGCCCGTCGGCCCGTACCCCGCCACCGGCGGCGAGGACGACCACCCGGTCGACCAGGGGCAGCGCCTCGGCGACCCGGTGCTCGACCAGGACCAGCGTGGTGTCGGCGTCCACCGCCTCGGCGACCGCCCGCCGGACCAGGGCCGCGCCGGCCGGGTCGAGGTTGGCGGTCGGCTCGTCCAGCAGCAGCAGCCCGGGCCGCAGCGCGAGCGCTCCGGCCAGGGCGAGCCGCTGCTGTTCCCCGCCGGAGAGCGCGGCGGTCGGGCGGTCACGCGGGTACGGGAAGCCGACCCGGGCCAGCGCCTCGTCCACCCGGGGCCAGATCCGCTCCGCCGGCACCCCCCGGTTCTCCAGGCCGAACGCCACGTCGTCGCCGCAGCGGGCCATCACCAACTGGCTCTCCGGGTCCTGGAAGACCACGCCCACCCGGTCCCGCGCCTCGTGCGGCGGGAGCCCGTCGACCTCGATGGCGCCCGCCCGCTCACCGGAGTCCTCGGGCAGCAGCCCGGCCAGCGCGGCCAGCAGGGTGCTCTTGCCCGCGCCGGACGCGCCGAGCAGCAGCACCCGCTCGCCGGCCTCGACGCGCAGGTCGACGTCCCGCAGCGCCCACGCCTTCCGCCCCGCGTGCCGCCACCCGAAGCCGCGTACCCGGACGCCTACCCCACCCACCACCCCACTCCTTTCCCTCCGGCCTGCCTCCGGCGCTCGGACGGGTCAGACGCGGGTGCGGTCGCGGGCGGCGGGAAGGTGGGCCAGGGCGCCGGTGCGGGCCAGGGCGGTGGTCAGGGCGTGCCCGCCGGCACCGGCGACGATCGCGGCGCTGACCACGGTGAGCAGCGCGTACGGGATGCGGTAGCTGGTCAGGTCGTACTTGGCGTTCCAGACGAAGAAGTCGAAGATCGCCGCGCTGACACCGGTCAGTGTCCCGGCGAGCAGCGCGGTCGGCAGCCGGAACGAGCGGTAGCGGAACGCGGCGAAGGCCAGTTCCGCGCCGAGCCCCTGGACGATGCCCTGCGGGATGACCGTGCCGGCCCACTGGCTGCCCAGCAGCGCGGAGAGCACCGCCGCCACGGTCTCGCAGTACAGGGCCGCGCCGGGCTTGCGGATCACCAGGCCACCGACCACGGCCGGCATCAGCCAGACCGCGTAGGTCAGGGCCTGCGCCGGCGGGAAGAAGGCGAACGCGCCCTCGGTGGCGCTCCAGACCAGGCCCCAGGCCCAGAAGATGACGCCGAAGGCCACCGCGATCACCGAGGCGACCACGATGTCGATGGTGCGCCAGCGGGGGTTGTCGAGCTTGCTCATGGATACGTGCTCCCAGTCCGTGTGCGAACCAGGCAAGACGCACGCCGTACGCCCGGTGGCACCGGACGACGACGCGGCTGGAGGCTGACCGAACTCCCTGCGCTGGCATTACCCAGATCAGGTTCGAGGGTCTGCGGGCGGTGCCCGCACTCTCAGCGCTGTGCGCTCCCCTGTCGGATGTGAAGTTGTCAGCGCAGACGCTAGCACCGGGACGGGCCGTAACCCAGGGGCGATGTCGCGCCGATGACGTCGGCCACGTCACGGTCCGGGTTAGGGTGGGGCACTCCCCGTACCCGAGTCCGTCGATCCGGAAGGGACGACCGTGACCTCTGCCGACCAGGCCACGCCGGGTTCCGGCGCACCCGGTACGACCGGCCAAGCCGCTGGGGTCGACGCGCCCGCCGGGGTCGACGCGCCCGCCGGGGTCGACGCGCCCGCCGGGAGCGGCCGGACGGTCCCGGCGCCGGCCGCAGCGGGGGAGAGCCCGGCGGGCGGGCCGGGCCGGTGGCTGCGCGGGCGGATCGGCTCGGTGGAGGTCCTGGCCGCGCTCCTGGTCCTGCTGGTGGCCTTCCGGGAGCCGATCGCCACCGCGATCTCCGCGCCTCGTCTCCAGACCTGGACCACCGTCTTCGTCTCGGTCATGGTGCAGGCGATGCCGTTCCTGGTCTTCGGGGTGCTGCTCTCGGCGGTGATCGCGGTCTTCGTGCCGCGCTCGTTCTGGGCCCGGGCGCTGCCCCGGCACCCCGCGCTCGCGGTGCCGGTGGCCAGCGCAGCCGGCGTGGTCCTGCCCGGGTGCGAGTGCGGGTCGGTGCCGATCGCCGGGTCGCTGATCCGCCGAGGCGTCACCCCGGCCGCCGCGTTGGCCTTCCTGCTCGCCGCCCCGGCGATCAACCCGATCGTGCTCACCGCCACCGCGGTCGCCTTCCCCGCCAACCCGGAGATGGTCCTCGGTCGGGGCCTGGCCAGTTTGGTCGTCGCCATGATCATGGGCTGGCTCTGGCTGCGGCTGGGCCGCACCGACTGGATCCGGCTGCCGCACCGTCCGGACCTGGACGGCCTGGGCCGGGGGGCCGCGTTCTGGTCGGCGGTACGCCACGACGTGGTCCACGCCGGCGGGTTCCTGGTACTCGGCGCGATGGCCGCCGCCAGCATCAACGTGCTGGTGCCGGAGCGCTGGTTGCAGACCCTGGCCGACGACCCGGTGCTCTCGGTGCTGGCCCTGGCGGTGCTGGCCGTCCTGCTCTCCATCTGCTCCGAGGCGGACGCCTTCGTCGCCGCGTCGCTGTCCCAGTTCTCGTTGACCTCCCGGCTGGTGTTCCTGGTGGTCGGTCCGATGGTGGACCTGAAACTCGTCTCGATGCAGGTCGGGGCCTTCGGCCGGCGGTTCGCGTCCCGGTTCGCCCCGGCCACCTTCGTGGTCGCCGTGCTGGTGGCCGTCGGCGTGGGAACGGTGGTGTTCTGAGTGAACCGACAGGCCCAGGCGGTCGTCCTGCTGCTGCTCGGGGGTGCGGTGCTGCGGGCCAGCCTCACCGACCTGCACCTGCGCTACGTCAAGGCGGGGCTGCAACCCTTCCTGGTCGCCGCCGGGCTGCTGCTGGTGGCCGCCGCCGCGATGACCCTCTGGTACGAACTCCGCCCCGACGTGGACGACGACCCGGTCGACCACGACGAGGGGCACGACGACCACGGGCACGGCCACCACGGGGCGCGGGTCGGCTGGCTGCTCATCCTCCCCGTGCTCGGGCTGCTGCTGGTCGCCCCGCCGGCCCTCGGCTCGTACGCCGCCGGGCAGGCCGGGACGGTGCTGTCCGACCGGGCGACCTCCGACTACCCGCCGCTGCCCGAGGGGGACCCGGTCCGGATCACCGTGCTGGACTACGCCTCCCGGGCGCTGTTCGAGCAGGGACGGTCCATCGGGGACCGTCGGGTCCAGCTCACCGGTTTCGTCGTCACCGGTCCGGACGGGCAGCCGATCCTGGCCCGCATGATCCTCTCCTGCTGCGCCGCCGACGGCCGCCCGGTGAAGCTCGGCCTCACCGGTGACGTCCCCGCCGGCCTGGCCGACGACACCTGGGTCGAGGTGACCGGCCGCTACACCGACCGGATCGGCCGCGACCCCGTCAACGACGCGGAGGTGCCGTACCTGGAGGTCGAGTCGTGGCGTCAGGTGCCGACCCCGAAACAGCAGTACGAGTAGGCCCGTCGCCGTTGCGGTGTCCGTTCCGGCGCATCCGGCGACGGTAGGCTCCGGTCATGAGGATCGATGTGCGCGGGCTGACGTTCGAGGTGCACGCCGACGGCCCGGACGACGGCGAGGCGGTGCTGCTGCTGCACGGCTTCCCGCAGCACAGTGGCGAGTGGGTCGACCTGCTGCCGGCCCTGCACGCCGCCGGGCTGCGGACGTACGCGCTGGACCAGCGGGGCTACTCGCCCGGCGCCCGACCGGCGGCGGTGGAGGCGTACCGGCTGGCCGAGTGTGTGGCCGACGCGGTCGCCGTCCTCGACGCGCTCGACGTCCCCGCCGCGCACGTGGTCGGCCACGACTGGGGCGCGATCGTGGCGTGGGCCCTGGCCGCCGGGCATCCGGATCGGGTGCGCACCCTCACCGCCGTCTCCGTGCCGCACCCGGCCGCGATGGCCCGGACCATCGCCGGGGACCGGCGACAGAAGGCCCGGTCCGCGTACATGGGGCTGTTCCGTAAGGAGGGCACGGCCGAGAAGGTGCTGCTCGCCTGGCAGGCCGCCGCCCTGCGCAAGCTGCTGGGCGGGGTGGGGAACCGGGAGCGGATCGACACGTACGTGCGGCCGATGCGGGAGCCGGGCGCGCTCACCGCGGCGCTGAACTGGTACCGGGCGATGTCCGGGCGGGAGCTGGTGGCCACCGGGCCGGTGTCGGTGCCGACCACCTACGTCTGGAGCGACGGGGACACCGCGGTCGGCCGGACCGCCGCCGAGGCGTGTGCCGCGTACGTCACCGGTCCCTACCGGTTCGTCGAGCTGACCGGGGTCAGCCACTGGATTCCGGACGAGGCGCCGGGTGCCCTGGCCGAGGCCGTCCTCGTGCAGGTGGAGGCGGTCCGGTGAGCGGCCCGGTGGACGCCCCCGGAGGACGGCACGCCGGTCGGTTGCGGCGCGGGACCTGACCGGAGGCCGTCCTCCGTCGTCGGCTCCGGGGCCGCTGTCCGGTCGGTCTCGGGTGTCCGGTGGTGTCCGGTCCGTCACTCGGCCGCATGGTCCGGAAGCAGACATGTGAATGCGTTTCGTGGCACGTGGCGCGGGGCAATCGCTGTGCTGCCGGCAGGGGTCGTAACCGCCGGTTCTGGTCCTCGTGCGGAGGTGGCGGTTTGTCCAAGGAAACCGAGAAGCAGCGTTGGCAGCGCAACTTCGCCGACCTGCTGCAGGAGCTTCGGGTCGCCCAGACGGGCGTGCAGATCCTCTTCGCCTTCCTGCTCACCCTGCCTTTCAGCGCCGGCTTCGACGACACCACCGGGTTCCAGAAGGACGTCTACGTCGTCGCGCTGATCGCCGCCGCCGCCGCGACCGCGATGATCATTTCGCCGGTGGCGTTCCACCGGGCACTGTTCCGCCAGGGCCGGAAGCCGGAACTGGTCCGCTTCGCCCACCTGATGGCCAGTGGCGGGCTCGCCTTCATGCTGGTCTCGATGGTCAGCGCGGTGCTGCTGATCACCGACTTCATCCTGGACCGGCCGATCGCCTTCCTGCTGAGCGCGATCACCGGCCTGTGGTTCCTGACCTTCTGGGCGATCCTGCCGTTCGCCCGACGCAACTGGGGTGAGGACGACCTCGACGACGATGACGACGACCCGGCTCCGGGTCGGTGCGACTGATTCCTCCCGGTAACGCCACTGGCAGGGCTTACGCGACGCTACGCCTGGGTAACCACAGGGGTGGCGTCGTTCCCTGTCTACCCCGGGGACGGCGCGCGAGGCGGACCGAGGTACGAGGGGGCAGCATGAGCGCCACGCAGCACGACCGTCCGGCGTCCCACCCCGACGGGGTGGGGCCACTGCCGAAGGAGGCGGGGCAGGTCTCGGAGAAGGAGGCCCGGCAGGTCGCCGAGGCGGCCCGCGAGTCGGCCTGGGACCGGCCGAGCTTCGGCAAGGAACTGTTCCTCGGTCGGTTCCGGCTCGACCTGATCGACCCCTGGCCGCGTACCGACCCGGCGGAGGCCGCCCGCGCCGACGAGTTCCTCGCCACCCTGCGGGCCTACCTGGAGTCCGAGGTGGACGGGGCGGCGATCGAGCGGGACGCGTCCATTCCGGACGAGGTTTTCCAGGGCCTGGCCCGGATCGGCGCCTTCGGCATGAAGATCGACCCGGCGTACGGCGGTCTCGGGCTGAGCCACCTGCACTACTGCCGGGCGCTGATGCTGGCCGGCTCGGTCAGTCCGGCGATCGGCGCGCTGCTCAGCGCCCACCAGTCCATCGGCGTGCCGCAGCCGCTGAAGATGTTCGGCACCGAGGAGCAGCGGCAGCGCTTCCTGCCCCGGTTGGCCGCCGGTGAGGTCTCCGCGTTCCTGCTCACCGAGCCGGACGTCGGCTCGGACCCGGCCCGCCTGGGCACCACCGCCGAACCGACCGCCGACGGCACCGGCTACCGGCTCAACGGGGTGAAGCTCTGGGCCACCAACGGCACGGTCGCCTCGCTGCTGGTGGTGATGGCCCGGGTGCCGGCCGGCGAGGGCGGCCGGGGCGGCATCACCGCCTTCGTGGTCGACGGCGACGCCGAGGGGATCACCGTCGAACGGCGCAACGCCTTCATCGGGCTGCGCGGTCTGGAGAACAGCCTCACCCGCTTCCACGACGTCTTCGTGCCGAAGGAGAACGTCATCGGCGGCGAGGGACGAGGTCTGAAAATCGCCCTCAGCACGCTCAACACCGGTCGGCTCTCGCTGCCGGCGATGTGCGTCGGCGCCGGCAAGTGGTCGTTGAACGTGGCCCGCCAGTGGGCCGCCGACCGGGTGCAGTGGGGGCGTCCGGTCGCCGAGCACGAGGCGGTCGCCACCAAACTCTCCTTCATCGCCGCCACCACGTACGGCATGGAGTCCATGCTGGACCTCTCCTGCCTGCTCGCCGACGACGACCGCAACGACATCCGGATCGAGGCCGCCCTGGCCAAGCTCTACGCCAGCGAGATGGCCTGGCGGATCGTCGACGAACTGGTGCAGATCCGGGGCGGACGGGGCTACGAGACCGCCGAGTCGCTGGCCGCCCGGGGGGAACGCCCGGCCGCCGTCGAACAGCTCCTCCGCGACCTGCGGATCAACCGGATCTTCGAGGGCTCCACCGAGATCATGCATCTGCTGATCGCCCGGGAGGCGGTCGACGCGCACCTCTCCGTCGCCGGGGACATCATCGACCCGGACGCCGGGCTCGGCCGCAAGGCCCGCGCCGGGGCCCGCGCGGGCGCCTTCTACGCCCGCTGGCTGCCCACCCTCGCGGTCGGCCGCAGCCAGGCGCCCGGTGCGTACGCCGAGTTCGGCCCGCTCGCCGGCCACCTGCGGCACGTCGAGAAGACCTCCCGGAAGCTGGCCCGCTCGACCTTCTACGCGATGTCCCGCTGGCAGGGGAAGATGGAGCGCAAGCAGGCCTTCCTCGGCCGGATCGTGGACATCGGGGCGGAGCTGTTCGCCATGTCGGCGGTCTGCGTCCGGGCGCACGCCGAACGGGACACCCACCCCGAGGGGCGCGAGCTGGCCGACCTGTTCTGCCGGCAGGCCCGGCTGCGCATCGAGGCCCTCTTCACCAACCTCTGGTCGAACACCGACCCGGTGGACGTGGTCGCCGCCCGGCGGATCGTCGCGGGCCGGTACGCCAGCCTGGAGGAGGGCGTGCTCACCCCGCCGGACGACCTGCCCTGGGTGGCCCGTTGGTCACCCGGCCCGTCCACGGCACCGGACGTCCGCCGCCGCATCCCGCCCCGGTAACCGTCCACGCCCGGGTGGCTGCCCCGCGCCGGGTGGCTGCCCGGTCCCGGCCCCTGCCGGGCTCCCGCGGTGCTCCCGCCGGACCCTGTCGGGCCGGTGGGGTCAGCGGTTGACCGCCCAGACCAGCACGGCCACCAGGATGATCCCGTTCAGCACGCCGAGCACCACGTACGCGGTGGAAGGCATCTTCTGCCCGCGCCGGGCGAGACTCATCAGGTAGCCGGCGTAGCCGAACAGCAGCAGGGCCATGACGATCAGGAAGTAGAGCACCGGTCGACCTTAGCGTTTCGTCCGCAGGCCGAGTTCACGCAGTTCCAGGGCGGCGAGCGCGTCGACGGTGTCCGGGTCCCCGCGCCGCCACGCCTCGGCCACGTCCGGGGCGATCCGGGTGAGCCGGCCCAGCGGCTGCCCGGCCAGCGCCCGCAGGGCGAGCAGGTCCCGGCCGGCGGGCGCGGACCGCAGGGCCGCCGCCGCGCCGGCCCGGCGCATCCAGCGCAGGCGCAGCGGCAGCCAACCGAACAGCACCAGCCCGAGCGGGAACACCAACACCGCCACGGCCAGCGCCCACGCCAACTGGTCGACCAGTTCCTGCTGGTCACGCCCGGCGTCGGCGACCGCCCGGGCCGCCTCGGCGGCCCGCTCGAACGGGGTGGTCAGCTCGTCGCCGACCAACGGGACCCGGCCGATCTTGCCGCTGGCGTCGGCCAGGTTCTCGGCCAGGCCGCCACCGGCGCCCTCCAGCTTCTGCCCCGGTACGGCGAGCCGCTGCACCAGGTCGTGCAGCCACATCGCGCCCCGGATCGCGGCATACACCCAGGCGACGACGAGCAGGTCGGTGACGAGTTGGCGGGCGGCGGTGGGAAAACGGTCGGCGTAGATCCTCACGCCGCACAGCGTGCCACGCGACACGTCCCGCCGCTGACCGCGCCGGAGCACCCCACCGCCGGCCCGCCCGCGCCCGGCCCGGCGGTCCGGTCAGCCGGCGGCGGCGCAGGACGGGCAGGTGCCGAAGATCTCCAGGGTGTGGCTGACGTCGGAGTAGCCGTGCTGGGCGGCCACCCGGTCGGCCCAGGTCTCCACCGCCGGGCCGGCGACCTCCACCGTCCGCCCGCACGAGCGGCAGACCAGGTGGTGGTGGTGTCCCTCGCTGCACCGGCGGTAGAGATGCTCACCGCCGGGCGGGCGCATCACGTCGATCTCGCCCGCGTCGGCCAGCCCCTGAAGGGTCCGGTAGACGGTGGTCAGGCCGACCCGCTCGCCCCGCTCGCGGAGCATGGCGTGCAGGTCCTGTGCGCTGTGGAAGCCCTCCACCTCGGCGAGCAGCGCACTGACCGCCGTGCGCTGCCGGGTGTTGCGCACGGCCGTACCGCTCTCGCTCACGCCGCCGTCTCCCTCGCCCCGACTCCGGCCCCGGGCCCGGCCCCGCTGGTCCGCTCGCTCTGGTCGCTCATGTCCCCTCCCCGGCGTGGCTGACCGCGTCGGCCACGATGTGCGCGACGTGCTCGTCGACCAGGGCGTAGGCGATCTCCCGGCCCCGCCGGGAACCGCGCACCACACCGGCTCCGCGCAGCACCCGCAGGTGCTGGGAGACCAGGGGTTGCGTCGCGCCGAGCTTCTCCACCAGTTCGTGGACACAGCGTTCACCCTGGGCGAGCTCGCTGACGATGGCCAGCCGGATCGGCGCGGAGAGGGCGCGCAGCAGGTCTCCCGCGCCCTCGTACGCGTCGTATCCGTTGGTGCTGGTCACCCTGCAACGGTAACCAATGCCGGCACGACCGGGGGGACCAGGATCAGCCCAGCACCACCTCGTGCGGCTCCGACGCCGCTGGCGCGGCCGGCGTACGTCGTCGACGCAGGGCCCGCCAGGCCGCCGCGCCGACCGCGACGACGAGGAAGGAGGCTATCGCGAGCACCACCACCGACGCGCCGGGGGCCGTGTCCGCGACCGCCGCCACCCAGACTCCACTGCCGGCGGCCAGCAGGCCGACCGCCATCGCCATCGCCATCGTGCTGCGGAACCCCCGGGTGACCTGCTGCGCGGTGGCCACCGGGACGACCATCAGCGCGCTGATCAGCAGGACGCCCACCGCCCGCATGGCGATCGTGACGGTCACCGCCGTGGTCACCGCCAGCAGCAGGTTGAGCGTACGGACCGGCAGGCCGGAGACCCGGGCGTACTCCTCGTCGTGGCAGACCGCGAAGAGCGCCGGGCGCAACGCGACCATGACGACCAGCACCGCCACCCCCAGCACCGCGATGGTGACCAGGTCCGTGCGCGAGGTGGTGGTCAGCGCGCCGAACAGGTACGCGTTCAGGTTGGCGTTGCTGGCGTCGGAGAGCCCGACCAGCATCACGCCACCGGCGATGCCGCCGTAGAAGAGCAACGCCAGCGCCAGGTCACCGGAGGTACGACCACGCTCCCGGACCAGCTCGATGACGACCGCGCCGAGGGTGGCGGCGAGCACCGCCATGATCACCGGCGACTGGTTGAACAGCAGGCCGGCCCCGACCCCGGTCAGGGCCACGTGACCGATCCCGTCACCGATCAGCGCCAGCCGGCGCTGCACCAGGTAGATGCCGAGCGCCGGGGCGGCGAGACCGATGATCAGCGCGCCGACCAGGGCGCGGAGCATGAAGTCGTACTGGAAGAGGCTCACGGCGTGCTCCACAGCCCGGCGGGCTCCTCGGGACCGTGCGGGTGCACGTGGTCGTGGTCGGGGTCCGCGTGGTGACCGGCCGGCTCCGGGACCGCGCCGTCGTGCGCGATGCCCCCCTGGTGGACGACCACCGCCCGGCTGATCAGCGGACGCAGCGGACCCAGCTCGTGGGCGACCAGCAGCACCGTCCCGCCACCGGTGACGAACCCCCGCAGCGCCTCGGCGAAGGCCTCCTGGCTCACCGCGTCCACCCCGGCGGTCGGCTCGTCGAGCACCAGCAGTTCCGGCTGCCCGGCCAGCGCCCGCGCGATCAGGGTGCGCTGCTGCTGCCCGCCGGAGAGGGTCGCCACCGGGTCACCGGCCCGGTCGGCGAGCCCGACCGCGCGCAGCGCCCCGGCGACCGCCGCCCGGTCGGCGCGACCGGCCGGACGCAGGATCCCCCGCCGGGCCAACCGCCCCGAGGCGACCACCTCCGCGACCGTCGCCGGTACGCCGCTGCCGGCTCCGAGGCGCTGCGGGACGTACCCGATGCGGTGCCACTGCCGGAAACGGCGCAGCGGCGTGCCGAAGAGGGTGACCCGCCCGGCGCCGAGCGGTACCAGGCCCAGCACGGCGCGGATCAGGGTGGACTTGCCGGAGCCGTTGGCCCCGAGCACGGCGACGACCTCACCGGCGGAGATCGCCAGTGAGACGTCACGGAGCACGGGGCGGCCGTCGTAGCCGACCACCCCGTGCTCCACGGTGACGACGGGTTCGCTCACGAGCAGCCCAACGCCGTCCGCAGGGTCTCCAGGTTGCTGCGCATCACCGAAAAATAGTCCCCACCGGTGTTGTCGGCGGAGAGACCCTCGATCGGGTCCAGTACCGCCGTCTTCGCCCCGACCTCCCTGGCGATGGTCTCGGCGACCTTCGGGCTGACCAGGGTCTCGAAGAAGATGGTGGTGGCCTTGTGCTCGCGGGCCTCCTCGGTGACCTCGGCGAGGCGCTGCGGGGACGGCTCGTTCTCCGGGCTCAGACCGGAGATCCCGATCTGCTCCAGCTGGTAGCGCTCGGTCAGGTAGCCGAAGGCGGTGTGGCTCACCACGATCTCCCGCCGCTGGCAGGTCTTCAGCCCCTGGGTGAACTCGGCGTCCAGCTTCTCCAGCTCGGTGCGGAGCGCCTTGGCCCGCGCGGTGTAGTCGGCCGCCCGGTCCGGGTCGGCCGTGCCGAGCCGCTCGGCGAGCTTGTCGGCGATGGTGGCCAGCCGGGTCGGGTCGAGCCAGACGTGCGGGTCCTTGGCGCCGTCGGTCTTCCCGGCGGGCTCCGCCTTCTCCTCCTCGTGACCGTCCTCGCCCTCGTGACCGTGGTCGTGGTCGTGCCCGCCGGCCGCGGCGTCCAGGAGCGGCTGCACGGTGGTCACGTCGAACACCCGCTCCCCGCCGTTCTGCTCGACCGCCTCGTCCACGGCCGGCTGGAAGCCCTTGAGGTAGACGACCAGCTCGGCTTCGCTGACCTGGCCGACCTGCCCCGGGTTCAGCTCCAGGTCGTGCGGCTCCGCGCCGGGCTTCGCCAGGTTGACCACTGTCACCGCGTCCCCGCCGACGCGTTCGCTGACGAACTCCAGGGGGTAGAACGCGGCCACCACGTCGACCCGCTGCGGGTCTGCGCCGGCCACCTCGTCCGAGGAGCAGGCCGTGACGGCACCGAGAGCGAGCAGGGCGGAGGAGGCGGCGGCCAGGACACGCGGAGTGGAACGGATGTTCATGTTCTCCACCTTCCGCTGCAACGACAATGATTGTCAAAAACGCATGCTTGCATGTGAGGTGGTGGCAGGTGGTAGCAGGGGACCCCTGTTACCGCTTTTTGATGAGGAAGGGCCCCCTGCAACCACCACTGGAGCCCGACCACCCGATCCCGGGCGGGCGTGGGCACCGGGCACCGGCGGGTTGACCAGGAGGCGCGGCGGGCGCGGCGGAGCGTGGCAGCGTGTGGCGGGGCGGCTCAGAGCAGCTTGGCGAGCGCGACGGCGACCAGCAGGGTGAGCATGAGCAGCCGGATCAGCCGGGTCGCCGGAGTCTGCACCGGCCAGGTCAGCCGTAGCAGCGTGACCAGCGCGGCGGCCAGCAGCAGGAGCAGCACCCCGCCGAAGAGGCCCGGCGTGAGCAGGCCCACCAGCACCAGGGCGAGCGCGGCCAGGAAGACCCCGGTCGGATTCACCCGGGACAGGCGGGCCAGCAGAGGGCTCTGCGTACGCTGCATCCCACAGACTCTACGAGGAGGACGCCCGGTGCTCGTCACCAACCGGTTCGTGGTCGAGGAAGACGTCGCCCCCGCCTTCACCGAGCGGGCGCACGCCGCCCTCGCCGCGCTCGCCGCCCGCCCCGGCTACCTGCGCGGCGAACTGCTGCGGGCGCTCGACGACCCGCGCCACTGGTGCCTGGTCACCGAGTGGGAGTCGGTCGGGGCGTACCGGCGGGCGTTGGGCGGGTTCGACGTCAAGGTCCAGGCCACCCCGCTGCTCGCCGAGTCCGTGGACGAGCCCTCGGCGTACGAGACGTTGGCCAGCGCGGGACCGGACGGCGCGGTGACGATCTCCACGAGTGATCGGGCCGCTGGGCCGTACCGCTGACGCGCCGGGCACTACCCTCTCCGGTATGACCGCACCCGGACCGGCAGCCCCGTCGCCGTACCCCGTGCTGCCCGGCCCCGACGGGCCGGGAGGGCAGGGCGTACCCGCACCACCGGCCGGCCCCGGGGTTGCCCCGCCGTTCGCCGCCCCGCCCACCGAGGGACGCAGCGTCCGCATGTGGCTCGGCCTCGGCGCCGGGGGCCTCGCCGTGCTGCTCTGCTGTGGCGGCGGGACGGCGACCCTGGTCGGGCTCGCGGTGTCCGGCACCGAGGCGCTCGACGAGCAGGGCCGCGCGGTGACCGGCGACTACTACCGGGCGCTCGTCGACGACCGGTTCGCTGAGGCGTACGACCTGCTCTGCCGCGACCTGAAGCAGCGGGAGTCCCGGCCGGAGTTCGAACGGCGGGTGACCGCCGAACCGGCGATAACCTCCTACCGGGTGGGCAGCCTCGACCTCAACGATCTCACCGTGCCGGTCGACGTGACCCTCGACGGGGGCGGCCGGGAGACCCAGCAGGTGACCCTGGTGCAGAGCACCACCACCGGGCAGTTCGAGGTCTGCGGGGTGAGCTGACCGGCCCGGATCGCCCAGGCCGCTACCCGCGTGGTGGACCGGTCCGTCCGTCGTGCCGTGACTCCGTCCGCTCGCGGTGCGGCGTCGCCCGGTCGGTCGTGCGGTCTCGCCCTGCGTCCGGTGTCGCCTCGCGTCCGGCCGTGCGGTGTCGCCTCGCGTCCGGCCGTGCGGGCCACGTCCGGCCCGCCACGCGGGTGGGCAGCTCACCGGGAGTATCCTGCTGGGCTCGGGGCGGTGGTGGTCGTACCGTAAGTCCCGAACCTGTCCGGAATCACTCCCTGTCCCCGCCGACCGCCAGCCGGCGTAGGAGGAAACATGCCCGCCGACCGTATCGACGCCGTCGTCAGCCTCGCCAAGCGCCGGGGCTTCGTCTTCCCCTCCAGCGAGATCTACGGGGGTACCCGGTCGGCGTGGGACTACGGTCCGCTCGGCGTGGAGCTGAAGGAGAACGTCCGCCGGCAGTGGTGGAAGACCATGGTCCAGCAGCGCGACGACGTGGTCGGTCTCGACTCGGCGGTGATCCTGGCCCGGGACGTCTGGGCCGCCTCCGGCCACCTCGACGCCTTCGTCGACCCGCTGACCGAGTGCCAGTCCTGCCACAAGCGGTTCCGGGCGGACCACCTGGAGGAGGCGTACGAGGCCAAGCACGGTGCGCCGCCGGCGTCCCTCGCCGAGCTGAACTGCCCCAACTGCGGCAACAAGGGCACCTTCACCGAGCCGAAGATGTTCAACGGCCTGATGAAGACCTACCTCGGCCCGGTCGAGAGCGACGAGGGGATGCACTACCTGCGTCCCGAGACCGCCCAGGGCATCTTCGTCAACTACAACAACGTGGCGACCACGGCCCGTAAGAAGCCGCCGTTCGGCATCGCGCAGACCGGCAAGTCGTTCCGCAACGAGATCACCCCCGGCAACTTCATCTTCCGTACGCGTGAGTTCGAGCAGATGGAGATGGAGTTCTTCGTCGAGCCCGGCACCGACGAGCAGTGGCACGAGTACTGGCTCGCCGAGCGCTGGAACTGGTACGTCGACCTGGGGCTCTCCGAGGAGAACCTGCGCTTCTACGAGCACCCGAAGGAGAAGCTCTCGCACTACTCGAAGCGGACCGTCGACATCGAGTACCGCTTCCGCTTCGGGGGCACCGAGTTCGCCGAACTGGAGGGCGTGGCCAACCGGACCGACTTCGACCTCTCCACGCACAGCAAGCACTCCGGCGTCGACCTGTCGTACTTCGACCAGACCAAGGGCGAGCGCTGGGTGCCGTACGTCATCGAGCCGGCCGCCGGCCTCACCCGGGCGGTGCTCGCCTTCCTGCTCGAGGCGTACGACGAGGACGAGGCCCCGAACACCAAGGGCGGCGTGGACAAGCGCACGGTGATGCGTTTCGATCCGCGCCTGGCTCCGGTGAAGGTCGCCGTGCTGCCGCTGTCGCGCAACGAGGCGCTCTCCCCGAAGGCCAAGGGCCTCGCCGCCGACCTGCGCAAGCGCTGGGTGGTCGAGTTCGACGACTCGCAGGCGATCGGCCGTCGTTACCGCCGCCAGGACGAGATCGGCACCCCGTTCTGCGTCACCGTCGACTTCGACACGCTGGACGACGACGCGGTGACCATCCGGGACCGGGACACCATGACCCAGGAGCGGGTCGCCCTCGACCAGGTCGAGCGTTACCTGATCGAGCGACTCCCCGGCTGCTGAGCGACAGCGGCGGCCCTGGTCGGTTGGTAGCAGGGGGCCCTTGTTACCGCATTTCTGCGGAGCAGGGGCCCCTGCCGGCACCACGGACGGAGCGGCGGGGGCGCTGCCGGCACCACGGACAAGGCGGCGTCACATGATGCCGCGCAGCCCTGGTCGCCGGAGATCGTCAAGATCGTCAACGGGCTGGCGACACCACGACTCCGACGCTGGCGCCCAGCCCGCGCCGGGAACGGTAGGTGTCCTCGACGGTCCGCCGCACCTGCTCCGCCATGCCGCGGATGTGCGCCGGGGTGAAGTGCAGCACGAGGATGCCGTGCCGACCCAGCTCGTTGTGCCGGCGCAGCGTCCGGGCCCAGTCCTCGGGCGAGAAGTGGAACTCCCGCGAGTCCACCTCCAGGGCCACCGCGGCGTCGTCGAGGTAGCCGTCCGGCGTGGGTAACACGCTGCCGTCCGTGGTCCGGAGCTGCGGATTCCAGTGGATCTCGGGCAGCACCCGGCTGGCGGCGAGGCACTGCCGCAGCTCCGCCTCCGGTGCCGACCGCGCACCGGCGACGACCTCCGCGAACGCCCGGCGTACCAGGGCGGTGCTGCTCCGTCGGGCCCGGGTGATCTCCTCGTCGAGCGAGATCAGATCGGTGAACTCACGCTGGATCGCCTCGGTCACGATGGCCCGCACCGGCCGGATCTGCCGCATGCGGCGGGCCGCGTCCACCACCGACCGGGCCGGCGAGCAGACCGGGTAGAGCCGGGTGCGCCGGGCCTGCTCGTCGAGGGCGAGCGCCCGGGTGATCACCACGTGCCCGGTCGAGCGGCGGCGCGCGCGGTGCGGCACGACCAGATGGACGTCCGACGTACGGGGAGCCTGGCGGAAGCCGTACCAGCTCAGTGCGGTCAGGCCGGTGAGCTGGGCGTCCGGTCCCGCGTAGAGCGCGGCGGCGATCCGCCGTTGCTCGTCGGTCAACGTGCCGCTGACCAGCGCGTAGGTGGCCGGGAGGACGCGCTGCCAGATGCCCCGTTTGGTCTGGCGGCACATGTGGTTGTCGTCGAACCCGGCGGCGAGCAGTTGCGCCCGGCTGACGATCTGCTGCTGGAGTTGCGTGGTCTCTTCGAGGGTGCGGCGCTGGTCCATGCCGGCAGGGTGCCGGCGCGCCGGGCACTCCGTCCGCCCCACCGGCCCCGGCTGTGGACAACCGGGCCTCCTGTGGACAACCCCCGCTCACCGGCCGTCGTGTGCTATGCGCGGGCCGGACGCCGGGCGGTTGCAGGGAGGTCGGGTGGTTGCCGGACGCCGGGCGGTTGTGCAGGGAGGTGGGTGGTTGCCGGGCGGTCGGGTGGTTGCAGGGGTCCCCTGCTACGCAAAAAGCGGTAACAGGGGACCCCTCCTTACACTTGAGCGGTGAGTGGAGCAGGGGTGTCGGGTGGGTTGCGGCTGGGGCGGCACGAGGTGTGGCCGCCGGTGGTGCTCGCGCCGATGGCCGGCATCACCAATGTCGGGTTCCGCCGGCTCTGTCGGGAACAGGGCGGTGGCATCTACGTCTGCGAGATGATCACCACAACGGCCCTGGTGGAGCGGAACCCGAAGACGCTGCGCATGATCGCCTTCGGCTCCGAGGAACGGCCGCGCAGCCTCCAGCTCTACGGCACCGACCCGGAGACCACTGCCGCGGCCGTGCGCATCGTGGTGGAGAAGGACCTCGCCGACCACATCGACCTGAACTTCGGCTGCCCGGTGCCCAAGGTCACCCGTCGGGGCGGTGGCGCGGCGCTGCCGTGGCGGCGTCGGCTCTTCGCCCGGCTGGTGAAGGCCGCCGTGGACGCCGCGTCGCCCGCCGGGGTGCCGGTCACGGTCAAGATGCGCAAGGGCATCGACGACGACCACCTGACGTACGTCGAGGCGGGGCTGGCCGCCCAGGAGGCGGGGGTGGCCTGGGTGGCCCTGCACGGGCGGACGGCCGCGCAGCGCTACTCCGGCACCGCCGACTGGGACGCCATCGCCACCCTCAAGCAGGCGCTCGACGTCCCGGTGTTGGGCAACGGCGACATCTGGGAGGCCGACGACGCGCTGCGGATGGTCGCGCACACCGGGGTGGACGGGGTGGTGATCGGACGCGGCTGTCTGGGCCGGCCGTGGCTCTTCGCCGACCTGCACGCCGCGTTCGACGGCCGGCCGGAGCGGCGGCTGCCCACCCTCGGCGAGGTGGCCATGACCATGCGCCGGCACGCCGCGCTGCTGGTGGAGCAGTTCAGCGCCGGGTCGCGGACGCCGGCCCGGGGTGAGCGGGACGGCTGCACCGACTTCCGCAAGCACGTCGCCTGGTACCTGAAGGGCTTCCCGGTCGGCGGTGAGCTGCGCCGTTCCCTCGCCATGATCGAAAGCTTGGCGCAGCTCGACGACCTGCTCGGCAAGCTCGATCCGGCGGAGCCGTTCCCGCTCGGCGCGCTCGGCCAGCCCCGGGGGCGGACCAACTCGCCGGGCAAGGTGTTCCTGCCCGACGGCTGGCTGGCCAGCCGGGACGACGACAGCGTCCCCGAGGGCGCCGAGCTGGCCGACTCCGGCGGCTGAGATCCCGGCGAGGTCGGTCGGTGGCGGACGGATGAGGGTGTTCGAGCACCGTGGACAGATCGTCGCCCGGGGCTACGACGACGAGTCGCCGTCGGTCAGCCGGTGGAGGAACTCCCGGACCGCCTCCCGGTCCATCGTCAGCCCGACCTCCCGGGCACGGGCGTACGCGGCCGGGGAGAGCGGGGTGGTGACCGCGGCGATCTCGCGGGGGCTGTCGTACGGGTCCATCAGCTCGGGGGAGTAGCCGGCCCGGCCACCGATGCCCGCCACCGCGCCGAGCAGGACCGCGCCGTCGGTGGCCCGACCGGTCATGCCGAGCGTCCCGGCGAGCAGGTGCAGGGCGGCCAGCCAGCCGGTCACGTCCTCCAGGTCGTCCAGCCCCCGGACGGCGGTCAGCGCCGCCCGGTACGCCTCGTCGGCCGCTCCGGCGTCGGCCGCCACCTTGGCCCGGAACCAGTGCGAGGAGCTGACCGACCAGCGGTAGCCGATGGCGTTCCCGACCCGGATGGCCTCGTCCAGGGTCGCCGCGGCGGTCGCCAGGTCGCCCCGGGCCCGGGCCAGGTAGCCGTTGGTGGAGAGCGCCTCGGAGAGCAACCAGTCCGCACCGGACCGGCGGGCGAACCGTACCCCGTTCTCCCCGGCCGCCGCCGCCTCCTCGGCCCGGCCCCGCATGGCCAGGTCGTACGCCTGGTAGATGTAGGCGCGCGCGACGGGGGCGGGGTCGTCGGCGGTCAGGGCGAGGTCGAGTGCCGCCCGGTTGGCCGTGCCACTCTCCTCCAACCGTCCGGCGAGGTAGAGCAGGGAGGCCAGCGCGGTCAGCGCGCGGGCCCGGTCGACCGGCGGCGCCTCGGAGGTGGCGTCGATGGTGTCCCGCAGCCAGCGGATCCCCTCGCGCAGGTGACCCCGGTGGTACCAGTACCAGGACAGGTCGGTGGCCAGCCGCATGCCGGCCAGTGGCTGGTCGGCGGCGAGGGCGAACGCCAGGGCGGCCCGGGTGTTGGCCTGCTCGGCTCCGAGGGTGCGGTACCAGCGCAGCGCGTCCGGACCGCGGAGCCCCCGGTCGGCGGCGCGCGCCAGGTCCAGCGCCCAGTCCAGGTGCCGGTGCCGCAGCCGCTCCCGGTCGACCGGGCCGAGCAGCCGGTCGGCGTACGCGCGGAGGATCTCCAGCATCCGGTAGCGGCGTGGCGCGGCCCCGGCCCCGGTGGTGGCCACCAGCGAACCGGTGATCAGACCGGTGAGCGGGGTCAGGACGTCCGCGCCCGCCCCGGCCACCGTCTCGGCGGCGTCCAGGTCGAAGGTGTCGGCGAAGACGCTGAGCCGGGCGAACAGGTCCCGTTGGGTGCCGTCCAGCAGGCGGTAGCTGTTGTCGATGGCCCGCTCCAGGCTGCGGTGCCGCTCCGGCAGGTCGGCTCGGGTGCCGGTGATGGCCAGGGAGTGGCCGAGCCGGTCCAGGATCTGCGCCGGGGAGAGGACCGCCATCTGAGCGGCGGCCAGCTCGACGGCGAGCGGCAGGCCGTCCAGTCGGGCGCAGATCCGGGTCACGACCTCGTGTTCCTCCGGACCGCACGTCCAGTCCGGGGCGACCGCGCCGGCCCGGTCCAGGAAGAGTTCCACCGCCATCGTGTCGACCGGCAGCGGCGGCACCGGGAACCGGCGCTCGCCGCCCACCCCAAGCGGGCGCTGGCTGGTCGCGAGGACCCGCAGGCCGGGCAGGTCGGTGAGCAGCCGCAGTACGACGTCGGCGAGCGCCCCGGCCAGGTGCTCGCAGTTGTCCAGCAGCAGCAGGACCTCGGCGTCGCCGACCGTCGCCGCCACGGCGTCCAGGTCGGAGAGGACGGCCAGCCCGAACGCCTGCGCGACGGTCGCCTCCAACAGGCCGGCGTCGTGCAGGCCGGCCAGTTCGACCACGTACACCGGCTGGGGCAGCCGGCGGCAGACCTCCCGGGCGAGGCGGGTCTTCCCGCTTCCGCCCGGCCCGGTGAGCGTGACCAGTCGGTATGTCGCCAACCGCTGCCGGATCTCGTCCAGCTCGCGGTCCCGCCCGACGAACCGGTCCAGGGGCAGCACCAGCCGGGGCCGTACCGATCCGGCGGTCGGCGGCGTGGCGGCCGGGTACGCGGGCGTCGGCGTGGCGGGTCCGGCCGGCGATACCGTGACCGGTGCTCCCGGTGCCGGGGCGGTGAGCAGCTCCGGGTCCTGTCGCAGGATCGCCTGGGCGAGCGCGGCGAGCTCGTCACCGGGGTCGAGGCCGAAACCGTCGACGAGCAGCCGCCGGGCCTCGTGGTACGTGGCCAGCGCCTCGCTCTGCCGGCCGTCCCGGTACAGCGCGAGCATCAGGTGCGCGACGCCCCGTTCCCGCAGGGGATGGTCGGCGACGATCGCGCGGGCCGCGGCGACGCCGCCGGTGACGTCCCCGAGGGCGAGCATCGCCTCGACCCGGGTCTCGGCGGCGACCAGGCGCAGCTCACCGAGGCGGGCGATCTCGGCCTGGGCGAAGGGCGCGTCGGTCACGTCGAGCAGGGCCGGACCGCGCCACAGCGCGAGCGCCTGCTCGGCGGCCCGGTGACCGGCCGAGGGATTCCCGGTCGCCAGGGCCGCGCGTCCCTCGGCGAGGAGCCGCTCGAACCGGCGTGCGTCGATCATGTCCGGCTCGGCGACGAGCCGGTAGCCGGCGGGGTGCCGGCACAGGGTCTCGGCCCCGAGCACCCGGCGCAGCCGGGACACGTACGTCTGGAGCGCGTTCACCGCGCTCGGCGGCGGCTGCTCGCCCCAGACCGCGTCGACCAGTCCCTCCACCGAGATGATCCGGTTCGCCTCCAGCAGCAGCGCGGCCAGTGCCGCCCGCGGCTTGGGGCCACCGATGGCGAGACTCCGCCCGCCGTCGGTGACCTCGGTCGGCCCCAGGACCCGAAACTCCACGATTCCCCCTCACGGCCACCGGCCGTCCCCGCCGATGGTCCATGTCGCACAGTCGCCGGCTCTAGTCCCGGACGCCTCGACGGCTCCGGATGGTTGCCAACGCTCTGCACGCGGATTGCGAGTGGTTCCTGACAGTCTCGGCCCGCACGTCCGGCTTCCCCCCACCCCCGCCGGACCCGTACCGCCGATCGGGAGCACGAGGTGGAGAGATGGCCGCACTGATGTCGCAGGTGAGCGCGGAGGCGCAGGCATCGCCCGCGCGGAACCCGGTGCCGGAGGAACCGGTGGACCCGGGACGGACGCGGCCACCGGTGCGTCGCCGTACCCCGCGGGGAGGGTCGGCCTCCCGACACCTGGCCGTAGTGCCGTGCGGGTCGACGGCGGTCGGCTCCGGAACCGGCCGGGTCGGGTCGGCCGGCGGCCCGGAGGGGGCCGGTGACCCGGCGGACGAGGCCGTCCGGGTGGTGGTGGTCGACGGCCATCCGGTGTTCCGGCTCGGACTGGCGGCACTGCTCGACTCCCTGTCCGGCCTGGGGGTGGTCGGCGTCACCGGCGACGTCGCCGAGCTGCCCGTCCTGGTCGACCGGCACCGGCCGGACGTGGTCGTCATCGACCCGCACCTCGACGGCGGCGCCGGTGTGACGGCCGTCCGGGACGTCGCGTCCCGGCACCCGGGCACCGGTGTGCTGGTGGTGACCATGCTCGACGACGACGAGTCGGTGGTCGCCCTGCTCCGGGCCGGGGCCCGGGGCTACCTGCTCAAGCGTGCCGCCCCGGCCGAGCTGGAGCGGGCGGTCCGGGCGGTGGCCAACGGCGAGGTGCTGCTCGGCCCCGGGATCGCCGGTCGGGCGGTGGGACGGCTCACCGGCGTACGCACGTCCGCTCCGCCGCCCCTGCCCGAGCTGACCGACCGCGAGCGGGAGGTGCTGGACCTGGTCGCCCAGGGGCTGACCAACGTGCTGGTCGCCCGGCGGCTGGGGTTGAGCCCGAAGACCGTCCGCAACCACCTCTCCACCGTGTTGCACAAGCTCCAGGTCAGCGACCGCAGCGAGGCCGTCCGGAGGGCCCGGCAGGCCGGGCTCGGTCAGCTCTCCGGCACGCGGGGCGCGGGCACGGCGGCCACCGGCCAGGGCACCTCCGGACTGCGGTGGTAACCGGTGCCGGCGGTCTCCCAGCGGGGCCCCTGGGCGGCCAGCCGGCGACGGAACGCGGCCCAGTCGTGGGTGTCGCGTGGTGACCAGCCCAGTTCGGCGAGGGCGGGCAGCCGGGGCAGGAGCATGTACTCGATCTCCGCGCGGGAGGTGACGTACTCCGTCCACAGTGGGGCGGCGAGGCCGAGCACCGCCTCGGCCGGCACGTCGTCCAGGTAGCCGGCCGGATCCCAGTCGTACGCCCGGCGCACGTCGATGGCACCGGCCCAGTCGTGTCCGACCGGGCTCTCCGGGGTGTACCGCATGTCGAGGTAGGTCCGGTCGGCGGGGGACATCACCACCCGCGCGCCGCGCCGGACCGCGTCGGCCACCACCGGGTCGGTGGCGGTGGTCCCCCAGTACTGGAGGACGCGGCCGGGCGAGTGCGCGGCCGGGGCGATCTGGTGCCAGCCCAGCACGGTCTTGCCGGCGTCGGCGACGATCGGCTGCACCCGGTCGACGAACCGGGCGTACGCGTCGGCGGGCACCTTGAACGCCTCGTCCCCGCCGATGTGCAGGTACGGCCCGGGAGTGAGCGCGGCGACCTCGCCGAGCACGTCGGCGACGAAGGAGTACGTCAGCTCGCGGTCCGGGTCGAGGTAGCTGAAGCCGACCTCGGTGCCGGTGTACGGCGACGGCGTGACCCCGTCCGGCGCGAGCCGCCCGTACGCGGTCAGCGCCGCGTTGGTGTGCCCGGGCAGGTCGATCTCCGGTACCACGGTGACGTGCCGTTCGGCGGCGTACCGGACGATCCGCCGGTAGTCGTCCCGGGTGTACCAGCCGCCAGGGCCGCCGCCGACCTGGGTGGCCCCGCCGACCTCGGTGAGCCGGGGCCAGGACTCGACCGCGATCCGCCAGCCCTGGTCGTCGGTGAGGTGCAGGTGCAGGTGGTTGAGCTTGTACCGGGCCAGGTGGTCGACGACCCGCAGCACCTCGTCCACGCCGAAGAAGTGCCGGGCCACGTCGAGCATCGCGCCCCGGTAGCCGAACCGGGGGTGGTCGGCGATCGTGCCGCCGGGCAGCACCCAGGGGCCGTCCACCGGGGTCGGGCTCTCCACCCCGGCGGGGAGGAGCTGGCGCAGCGTCTGCACCCCGTGGCCGAGCCCGGCCGGGGTGGCGGCGGTGAGCCGTACCCCGGTGGGGGTGACGTCGAGCCGGTAGCCCTCGGGGCCGAGCCCGGGGTCGGCCAGGGCGAGGGTGATCGCGCCGGCGGCCGGGGCGACGGCGACCGGCAGCGGGAGGCCGGTGGCGGGCCGGAGCAGCGTGGCGAGCCGGTCGGCCGCCGCGCGGGCCGCCGGCTCGGCGTGGATCACCGTGTCGACGGTCAGCGGGAAGTCCGCCCCGGGTTCCGGCCGGACGCTGGCCGGCACGGGCAGCACGTCGCCGAGGGCGACGGTGGCCCTCCGGCCGGGGACGGCGGTGGCCACGGCCCGGTCCGGACCGGGCACGGCCGCCGGCTGCGGGCCGGCGGGTGTGCCGTCGGCGGTGGCGAGCTGGCCGGCGGCGAGCGCGGCGGCGCTTCCGGCCAGGTCGGCGGCGGTCGGCTCCCGGGTCGCGTCGAGGGGGACCGGGCCGGTGGGTCCGGCGGGCGGAGCGGGGGAGGGGGTGGTGGACACGGAACCTCCAGGGCCAGGGGTGTAACTGCGGCACTTCTGGCAAAAGGTACATCGGTCGAGATGGCTCGCCAAGCCTACGAGAGGTTGGCTGAACTGCGTGAACATGCGCGTGGAACCGTTCCCACCAACCCGTACGAACGCGGACAGTCGTGATGACTGTGCCGATTGTCACCGGATGGTCCCGCTCGCCCGCCCGGTCGCTTAACCTTCGCCCACCGGTGCCCGTCCAACCCGGATTACCAGCCGGTGACCTCGGGGTACATGGGTGGCTGAACCTTCGTTAAGTGTCCGACGGCGTGCGCGTGGAGGGTCTGGTGGCAGTGCAGGAAACCGTGGAACGCAAGTACGTCTACGACTTCGCCGAGGGGAACAAGGACCTCAAGGACCTGCTCGGCGGCAAGGGCGCGAACCTGGCGGAGATGACCAACCTCGGTCTGCCCGTCCCGCCGGGCTTCACCATCACCACCGAGGCGTGCCAGGAGTACCTCGCCACCGGACGGGAACCGGACGGCCTGGCCGACCAGGTCGCCGCCCACCTAGCCGCCCTGGAACGGGCGATGGGCCGGTGCCTCGGCGACCCGGACGACCCGCTGCTGGTGTCGGTCCGCTCCGGGGCGAAGTTCTCCATGCCCGGCATGATGGAGACCGTCCTCAACGTCGGCCTCAACGACCGCAGTGTGGTGGGGCTCGCCCGGCAGGCCGCGGGCTCCGGAGAGCAGGCG
Organism: Micromonospora echinospora; assembly: GCF_900091495.1. Lineage (NCBI taxonomy): Bacteria > Bacillati > Actinomycetota > Actinomycetes > Micromonosporales > Micromonosporaceae > Micromonospora > Micromonospora echinospora. The sequence goes on from NZ_LT607413.1 coordinate 3,844,020, forward strand.
GATCCCGCCGGCGCGGACCGGTTCGCCTGGGACTCGTACCGCCGGTTGATCCAGATGTTCGGCAAGACCGTCTGCGAGGTGCCGGGGGAGGAGTTCGAGCACGCTCTCGACGACGTCAAGCGGGCCCGGGGCATCCGCGACGACGTCGAACTGGACGCCGACGACCTGCGCGGGCTGGTCGACGCGTACAAGAAGATCTTCCGGAAGCACACCGGCCGGGACTTCCCGCAGGAGCCGCGCGAGCAGCTCGACCTGGCCGTCCGCGCGGTCTTCGACTCGTGGAACGCCGAGCGGGCGGTGCTCTACCGGCGGCAGGAACGCATCCCCGCCAGCCTCGGCACGGCGGTCAACGTGGTCGCCATGGTCTTCGGCAACCTCGGTCCGGACTCCGGCACCGGGGTCGCCTTCACCCGGGACCCGGCCAGCGGCGCGCAGGGCATCTACGGCGACTACCTGGCCAACGCCCAGGGCGAGGACGTGGTCGCCGGCATCCGCAACACCATCCCGTTGCAGGAGCTGGAGCGGCTCGACAAGCGCTCCTACGACGAGCTGCTGGACATCATGGCCCGGCTGGAACGGCACTACCGGGACCTGTGCGACATCGAGTTCACCATCGAGCGCGGCAAGCTCTGGATGCTCCAGACCCGGGTCGGCAAGCGCACCGCGGCGGCGGCCTTCGTCATCGCCGGCCAGCTCGTCGACGAGGGGCTGATCGACCTGGACGAGGCGTTGCACCGGGTCAACGGGGCCCAGCTCGCCCAGCTCATGTTCCCCCGGTTCCAGCTCGACCACGAGTTCCAGGCGGTGGCCCGGGGCATCGGGGCGTCGCCGGGCGCGGCCGTCGGCCAGGTCGTCTTCACCTCGGCCCGGGCCGTCGAGCTGGCCGCCGAGGGGAAGCGGGTGATCCTGGTCCGCCGGGAGACCAACCCGGATGACCTCCAGGGCATGATCGCCGCCCAGGGCATCCTCACCTCCCGGGGCGGCAAGACCAGCCACGCGGCGGTGGTCGCCCGGGGCATGGGCAAGACCTGCGTCTCCGGCGCGGACGCGCTGGAGGTCGACGTCCCGGCGCGGCGGTTCACCGTCGCCGGGCAGACCGTCGCCGAGGGCGACGTCGTGTCGATCGACGGCACCACCGGCAACATCTACCTCGGCGAGGTGCCGGTGATGCCGTCGGAGGTGGTGCAGTACTTCGAGGGCACCCTCGACCCGGAGCGGACCGACGACGCGTTGGTCCGGGCCGTACACCGGATCATGGGCCACGCCGACCAGCGACGGCGGCTGGCGGTCCGGGCGAACGCCGACACCGGCGCGGACGCCGCCCGGGCGCGGCGCTTCGGCGCGCAGGGCATCGGCCTGTGCCGCACCGAACACATGTTCCTCGGCGAGCGGCGGGAGCTGGTCGAGCGGCTGATCCTGGCCCGCACCGACGACGAACGGGAGAAGGCGCTCGCCGCGTTGCTGCCGTTGCAGCGGGCCGACTTCGTGGAGATCTTCCGCGAGATGGACGGGCTGCCGGTCACCGTGCGGCTGATCGACCCGCCGCTGCACGAGTTCCTGCCGCCGCTGGAGCAGCTCGCGGTGAACGTCGCGGTCGCCCAGGAACGCGGCGAGGACGTGGCGCAGGAGGAGGCGCTGCTGGCCGCCGTGCGGCGGATGCACGAGGAGAACCCGATGCTCGGCCTCCGGGGCGTCCGTCTCGGCCTGGTCATCCCCGGCCTGTTCGCGATGCAGGTCCGGGCCATCACCGAGGCCGCCGTGCAGTGCGCCCGGGACGGCGTCACCGCCCGACCGGAGATCATGGTGCCGCTGGTCGGCGCGGTGCAGGAGCTGGAGACGGTACGCGCCGAGGCGGAGCGGATCATCGCCGAGGTGGTCGGGGGCAGTGGCGTCGAGGTGCTGATCGGCACCATGATCGAGGTGCCCCGGGCGGCGCTGACCGCCGGCCAGATCGCCGAGGCGGCCCAGTTCTTCTCCTTCGGCACCAACGACCTCACCCAGATGGGCTGGGGTTTCTCCCGGGACGACGTCGAGGGCGCGTTCTTCTGGCGCTACCTGGAGCTGGGCATCTTCGGCATCTCCCCGTTCGAGTCGCTCGACCGGGACGGGGTCGGCCGGCTGGTGCGGATCGCCGCCGAGGAGGGCCGGGCCGCCCGGCCGGACCTGAAGCTCGGCGTCTGCGGCGAGCACGGCGGTGACCCGGACTCGGTGCACTTCTTCCACGAGGTCGGGCTGGACTACGTCTCATGCTCGCCGTTCCGGGTGCCGGTCGCCCGGCTGGAGGCCGGCCGCGCCGCCGTGGAGACCACCGGCTCGGACAGCCGCTGACCCGCCGCCCGCGCCCCACCCGTCGCCGTCCGTCGCGGCGGGTGGGGCGCGGGCGGCCAGCGCCGACGGGTGGGGCGCGGGCAGCGCATCGCCGGCGGCCCAGCCCCTGCCGGCGATGCGCTGCCCGCCCGAGCGCTGGCGTACGCCGTTACCACCGTGCCGATCGCGGGCGTGTTCGTCGCCGGCGTGCGGGCAGCGAGGTGCCGGGGCGGCCGGTGCGGGCTCGTCCTTCCCCCACCGGCCCCCGGCGGGTCAGATCAGTGGCCGCTGCCAGCCACCGGGAGCGGTGGAGCGACGCAGGTGGGTCGGGATCGTCGCCAGCGGGGTGCGGACGGCCAGCGGGCCGGGCGTGATCGGCGGCTGGGGCTCGTCGTACCCCCGGCGGTGGGCGTCGAAGAACCCGCCGGTGCGCCGGGCCACCGCGCGCGCCGCCTCGTGCAGCGACTCCGGGTCGGCGTCCGGGCCCGCGACCAGGGTGAGCAGCGCGTGCCGCCCGGCCGGGTAGATGACCACCTTGCCGTCCGTCGTGTGGACCACGTGCTCACGGAACTCGCCCCGGGTCGCCGCCTGGGCGACCCGCTGGCCGAGACCGAAGCTGGCGGCGGCGAGCGCGGCGAGGTGGGCCGCCTCGGTCGCCGGCAGGTCGCTCGCGATCAGCAGGCCGTCCGTGCCGGCCAGGACCGCGCCGCAGACCTCGGGCCGGTTCGACCGCAACCGGCGCAGCTCCGCGTCCATCAGGGTGCCAGCGTTCACGATCGCCCTCCCCAGGGTCGCTCCGCACCGGCGGGGGTGACGCCGGTGACGTTCCGCTCCTGGAAAGCTACCGCCGGCCACGGAAAGCTGCGATCCCATAACGGGCCGCGATCGGTCCGCAACCGAGGTCCGATCGGCCGATGCGCGGTCCGCCGAACGGTAGCTTCCGGCCCCGGGGCCGTCGAGCCGGCGGCAGGACCGGTCCGGGTCTCGTCGCCGAGCCCCGACGACCCGGCGGGCGTAACCTGGGCTGGCCGGTGACACCGCTGTCCGGCAGCGAAGGAGGGCCGCATGACCAGCCTCTGGGAGAGCCTGACGATCGACGCCGAGGACCCGGCCCGGCTGGCCCGCTGGTGGGCCGAGGCGCTCGGTTACCAGGTCGTCCACGAGCGGCCCGACGCGGTGGAGATCCGCGCGGCGGCGCCCCGGACGCCCGCGATCGTGTTCGTCCCGGTCGCCGACGGCAAGACCACGAGGAACCGGCTCCACCTCGACCTGCGTCCCGAGGACCAGGAAGCCGAGGTGGAACGGTTGGTCGACATGGGCGCGCGTCACGTCGACGTCGGGCGGGACGGCCCCGGGTGGACGATGCTCGCCGACCCCGAGGGGAACGAGTTCCGCGTCCTGCGGCAGCGCGAGCGGGCCGGCTGAGCGGCTTGGGCGTCGACGTCGGCGGGGGACCGGACCCGGCGGACAGCCAGCGGTGGGTGCCCGAGCCGCCCAAGGACACCGGCTACGGCCGTGGACCGTACGAGCGGGACCGGGCGAGGGTGCTGCACTCCGCGGCGTTCCGACGGCTCGCCGCCAAGACCCAGGTGCACACCGCCGGCACCGACGACTTCCTGCGGACCCGGCTCACGCACTCCCTTGAGGTGGCCCAGATCGCCCGGGAGATCGGCGCGCGGCTCGGCTGCGACCCGGACGTGGTGGATACCGCGGGGCTCGCCCACGACCTCGGGCACCCTCCGTTCGGGCACAACGGCGAGGGGGCGCTCGACAGCCTGGCCGCCGGCTGCGGTGGTTTCGAGGGCAACGCGCAGACCCTGCGGGTGCTCACCCGGCTGGAGGCCAAGGTACTCACCCCGGACGGTCGTTCGGCGGGGCTCAACCTGACCCGCGCCTCGCTCGACGCGGTCGCCAAGTACCCCTGGCCGCGTCGCGCCGGGGAGCGCAAGTTCGGGGTGTACCCGGACGACCGGGCGGTCTTCGACTGGCTGCGCGCAGGCGCGCCCGCCGACTGGCGGCGCTGCCTGGAGGCGCAGGTGATGGACTGGGCCGACGACGTGGCGTACTCGGTGCACGACGTGGAGGACGGCATCCACGGCGGCTACCTGACGCTCCGGCCGCTGGTGCGGGACGCCGACGAGCGACTCGCGCTCTGCGCCGACGTCGCCGCCGTCTACTCCGCCGAGAGCGCCGCCGACCTCGGTGCGGTCCTGGCCGACCTGCTCGCCGACCCGGTGCTCGGGCCGGTCGTCGACCACGACGGCAGCCATCGGGCCCAGGTCGCGCTGAAGGCGACGACCAGCGCGCTCACCGGCCGGTTCGTGGCGGAGGCGGTCCGTGCCACCCGGGACCGCCACCGCCCCGGTCCGCACCGCCGCTACGCCGCCGACCTGGTCGTGCCCCGGCGGATCCGCGCCCAGTGCGCGCTGCTCAAGGGCATCGCCCTGCGGTACGTGATGCGCCGCCCGGGCGCCGAAGCCCGTTACGCCCGCCAGCGGGAGGTGCTGGCCGACCTGGTCCGGGTGCTCGCCGACCGGGGCGCGGAGGCCCTGGACCCGGTCTTCGCCCCGCTCTGGCGGGCGGCTCCGGACGACCCCGCCCGGCTGCGGGTGGTGGTGGACCAGGTTGCCTCGCTCACCGACCCGGCGGCGGTGGCCTGGCACACCCGCCTGGTGGCCTGAGCCGGCGGCACCCTGCTTGGGTGGTTGCAGGGCTGCGGTCGTTGCCGACTGGGTTCGATCATCGACTTAGGTTAGCCTAACCAGCATGACGGATCGCCCGAAGAAGGTCACCACCACCGCGCACGTCGTGCGCACCGCGCGTCCCACCCCACACGTGATCCGCCTGGTGCTGGGCGGGGACGGGCTGGTCGGGCTGCCGGTGGGCGAGCACACCGACCATTACGTCAAGCTGCTCTTCCCCCGGCCGGGCGTGGTGTATCCGACGCCGTTCGACTTGGACACGATCCGCCGGGACCTGCCCCGCGAGCAGTGGCCCCGGCTGCGCGCCTACACCGTGCGCGCCTGGGATCCGGTGGTCACCGAGTTGACGATCGACATCGTGCACCACGGCGACGAGGGGGTGGCCGGGCCGTGGGCCGCCGCACTGCGTCCCGGCGACCCGGTCCACTTCCTCGGTCCCGGCGGTGCGTACGCGCCGAGCCCGGAGGCGGACTGGCACCTGCTGGTCGGCGACGAGAGCGCCCTGCCGGCCATCGCGGCGTCGCTGGAGCGCCTGCCGCTCGACGCGCCGGCCCGGGTGTTCGTGGAGATCGACGGCCCGGCGGAGGAGCAGCCGCTGCCCAGCCCGGGCGCGGTCGAGCTGGTCTGGCTGCACCGTGGCGACCGTCCGGTCGGTGAGGCGCTGGTCGCGGCGGTGCGGGCGCTGGAGTTCCCGCCCGGCGCGGTGCACGCCTTCGTGCATGGCGAGGCGACCTTCGTCAAGGAGCTGCGCCGGCTGCTCCGCGTCGAGCGGGGGGTGCCCCGGGAGATGCTCTCCATCTCCGGCTACTGGCGGCGCGGCTTCACCGACGAGGGCTGGCGGGCCAGCAAGCCGGACTGGAACCGTCAGGTCGAGGTGGAGGAGACCGCCGCGATCGGGTGAGCGGCGTCCGCGCCCTTGATCAACGTCAACGAGCATCGATATATTGGCCCCTCCGTCCGGCACCCGGGCGGTAGGTGACGGTCACCGTGGCCGGGACCGGAGGAGGGGCGCCATGTGCGAGACGGGCAGCGGGATGGACCGGCGGACACTGCTGCGGGGAGTCGCGGCCGGTGCGGTGGTGCTCGGCGGGGCGGCGGTGGGTCTCGGTGGCGCGCTCGCGGTGGGGGCCCCGGCGTACGCCTCCGGTTTCTACAACCCGTTCACCGGCTACCCGATCTCCGACGGCTGGCAGGCGCACCTCGACCGGGGTTCGCTCGGCGGCATCGACTACGTCATGTCCGTGGGCACCCGCCTGCCGGCCTGTGGCGGCGGCACGATCCAGAACATCCCGTACAACGGCACCGGCGGGCACACCGTCACGATCCACCACCCCAACGGCTACCGCACCCAGTACATGCACCTCTCCGCGTTCAGCCTCGGCAACGGCGCGGTGGTCGGCGCCGGGGCGACGGTGGGGCTCTCCGGCGGCGCGGCGGGCGCGCCCGGCTCCGGCTCCTCCACCGGACCGCACGTGCACTGGCACATGATCAATCCGTCCGGGGTGCGGATCAACCCGCTGACCTACCTCGCCGGGATCGGCGGCACGCTGCCCAAGACCTCCACCGAGTCCGACGGGATCCCCGGCCCGATCATGTGGCAGCGGGCACAGAACTGGCTGCGGATGGAGCACGGCTACACCGGCCCGATCGACGGGGTGCCCGGGTCGAACACCTACGCCGCCCTCCAGCGGGCGATGCGCGGCTACGGCTACACCGGCCCGATCGACGGCGTGCCCGGCGTCAACACCTGGGCGGCCGTCCAGCGGCTGGCCTCGCGCTGGGGCTACACCGGGCCGGTCGACGGCGTGATGGGCCCCAACTCGTGGCGCGGCTTCGCCCGCTTCCTCAACCAGGACCGCTACGACCGGACCTCCTGACCGCGGCTGCGATCCGGTGACCGGGCCGGTCGGGCCGGCCCGGTCACCGACGCGGGTCAGCCGGCCGCGAGGGCGCGGGCGTCCGCCGCGATCAGGGTCGCCACGTCCTTCGGGACCTGCTTGCCGGCGTGCTGCTCGGCGTACCCGGCGAGCTGGGCGTACCGGCCGCCGCCGAGGAAGGTGAGCATCGCGTTCCGGGCCCCGGGCGCGACCTCCGGGGAGAGCACCAGGTGCGCCAGGCCGGTCGGGTCGGCGACCACGGTGAAGGTGCTGGTCACCGTGGTCCGGCCACCCGGACCGGTGGCTTCGACGCGGACCGTGTGCGCGCCGGCGGCGAGTCGGGAGGCGTCGAGCACCTGGCCCGGGGTGGCCGGCTCGCCGTCCAGGGTCACCGTGACGGTGTCCGCGTTGCCGGTCACCACGCCGAGCACCGGGCGCTGGGCGCGGTCCAGCCGGGCCCCGTCGGCCGGCGAGGAGACGGTGACGGTCGGCCGTCCCACCCCGCCCTGGAGCTGCGCGGCGTTCCAGCCGGCCAGCTCGGCGGGACGGTTGGTGATGATGCCGTCCACGCCGTACCCCTCCAGGCGCTGCCAGGCGGTGGCCGAGTCGACCGTCCAGACCATCACCGCCACCCCGGCGGCACGCAGGTCCGCGACCACCGACGGGCGCGCGGTCAGCGCGGCGTCGCTCGGGTTGTACGCGGCCAGCCCCAGTTCCTTCGCCAGCGCCACCGGGTCGGCGTCGAGGGTGCTCCGGAGCAGCCCCAGGGGCAGCTCGGGCGCCAGTTCCCGGACGTACCGCAGGTGCGCCTCGTCGAAGCTCTGCACGAAGACCCGGGTGGTCATCCGCTCGGCGCGGACCACCTCGACGATCCGGGCCACCTCGTCGCGGGTGTGCGCGCCCTTGATCTCCAACAGCAGGTTGCCGCCCCGGTTGCGCAGGTCGGCGAGCTGCTCGGCGAGGGTGGGCAGCCGCGCGCCGGTGAAGTGCGGGGCGAACCAGGACCCGGCGTCGAGCGCCTTGAGCTGCGCCGAGGTGAGGTTGCGGATCGCCCCGGTGCCGTCGGTGGTGCGGTCGACCGTGCCGTCGTGCAGCACGAACGGCACGCCGTCCCGGCTGGGCTGCACGTCGTTCTCCACCCAGTCCGACCCGGCCCGGCGGGCCACCTCCTGGGCGGCCAGGGTGTTCTCCGGGGCCGCCGCCGAGGCTCCCCGGTGGGCGATCACGGTCAGCGGGGCGCCCTCGGGGCGGAGCAGCCCGTTCGGGGCCAGTTCGGTGACCGTGACGTCGTCGAAGGAGACGGTTGCGCCGTTGACCACCAGGGCCTGCCCACCGTCGGTGGAGCGCTGGAGGCTGCTGGTGCGCATGAGCTGACGCCCGTCGAGGAACCAGCGGGCCTGGTTGCCGTGCACCTCGATGGCGACCTTGACGTCCCGTCCCGTCCCGGCCGCGTACGGCGCGGCGGTGGTGTTCGTGACGTTCCAGCTTCCGGACGGGGTGAGCTGCGCGAACTCCAGCCCGTTCGCGGCCGTGCTGCCGCTGCGCATGGTGGCGATCCACCACGGGGTGGCCCCGCTGGCCGGCACGTCCAGGCCGAGGGCCGTCCATCGGGTCGCCTCGTTGACCTTCTCGAAGCGGACGGTGGCGGAGAACCGGAAGTGTTCGAGGTGCCGGCCGAAGGTGATCTTCCGGGTGCCGCTGGTGGCGGTGCCGACCAGCCGGCCGTCGACCACCTTCCAGTCCCCGTCGATCGCCCGCCAGCCGGCGGGGAGCGTACCGCTGTCGAAGTTCTCGGCGACCACGACGTCACCCGGCTCGGCACCGGCGGGCGTGGCCCCGCCCAGCGTGGTCAGCAGGCCGCCGGCGACCACCAGGGTGGCCAGGCCGGCGACCGCGCGCCGCCGGGCCGACGGCCCGGCACTAGTAATGATCATGATGGCAGACCCTAGGAGAGGTCCGCTAACGCGACCGTGACCTGCGGTTACTCCCGTGCGAACGACTCGTGTACCGCGTCGTCGGCCGGGATCAGGGCGGTGCGCCGCGCCAGCACCTCGCCGACCAGCCGGGCGGACTGGGCCACCCGGCGGCGTACCACGACCAGGTGTGCCGCGACGGTGCCGGCGAGGGCCGCGACCGCGCCGGCCGCCGCGAGCCAGCCCGGCGCGACCGCCGCCAGGCCGGCCCCGGCCGCCACCGCCACCACCACGCTGTTGATCAGCCCGATGGTGCCGGCCTGCCCGACCAGGTCACGCGCCCAGTGCCGGCGGAACGGCTCCGGCGCGAACGGTCCCGGGTCGTCCAACGTCGGCATCATCAGGTACGGCGCCAGGTCCGGCGCACGCCGGGCCAGGTACGTGCGCAGCACCGTCGCGGCGACCGCGTACCGGCGGCCCCGGGCGTTCAGCTCGACCTGTCGGGCGAAGACCGCGCTGCCGAGCATCAGCACCAGCGCGCCCAGCCCGGCCAGCAGGGTCGGCCGGATCGCGCCGGCCGGTGTGCCGGTGGTGACCATGCCGGCGGAGACGGCGGTGGCGGCGGTCGCCACGGTCAGGAAGAAGGTGAACCGGGCCGTCGTCTGGTCGTCGATGGCACGACTGGCCTCCCGCAGGTGTTCGTACTCGGCCAGCGCGATGGTCAGCGGTGTGTCCGGTTCCTCGGTCATGGTCCTCCGTCCGTTTCCGGCACGAGAGTAGTCATGATCCACAACCGGGACCAAGCCGTTCGGGATGCCGCAGATGCTATGTATGGGGGCATAACCGGCGGTCCCGACAGGATGGGCAGGGTGACCATGGCCGAGGAGAGAACGCAGCCCGCGAGGGTGCCGGTCGACCCGCTGGTGCTGGTCCTGGGCGTCGGCGGGGTGCTCGCCGTGGTGGCCTGGGGGGTGTTCGGCCGGGCCTCGCTGGCCTCCTTCGGCACCTCCGGTCTGTCCTGGGTGATCGGCACGTTCGGCTGGTTCTTCGTGGTCGCCGCCGACGCCTTCCTGGTCCTCGCCGTGGTGCTCGCCGCCTCCCGGTTCGGTCGGATCCGGCTCGGCGCGGACGACGACGAGCCCGAGTTCAGCACCCTGGCGTGGACCGCCATGATGTTCAGCGCCGGCATGGGCATCGGCCTGGTCTTCTTCGCCGTGGCCGAACCGATCCAGCACTACGCCGTTCCGCCCCCGGCCAGCGGCGTCGCGCCGCAGACCGGCCCGGCCGCCGCCGCGGCCATGCAGTACACCCTCTTCCACTGGACGCTGCACCCCTGGGCGATCTACGCGGTGGTGGCGCTGGCCCTGGCCTACTCCACCTTCCGCCGGGGGCGGAGCAACCGGATCTCGGCGGCCTTCACCCCGCTGCTCGGCCGGCACGTCGACGGTCCGGTGGGGCGGACGATCGACCTGCTGGCCGTCTTCGCCACCGTCTTCGGCTCGGCGACCAGCCTCGGCCTCGGCGCGCTCCAGGTCGCCGCCGGACTGGACATCGTCACCGGGGTGCCGGAGAGCACCGCCGTGGAACTGGTGGTGATCGGCGCCCTCACCCTGGCCTTCGTCGTGTCGGCCTTCTCCGGGCTGCACCGGGGCATCAAGTGGCTCTCCACCACCAACGTGGTGCTCGCGGTGGCGCTGCTGGCCTTCGTCTTCGTGCTCGGTCCGACCGTCTACACCCTGGAGGTGCTGCCCGCCGCCGTCGGCGACTACCTGGCCAACCTGCTCACCATGTCCACCCGGACCGGGGCGTTCTCCGACCCGTCCTGGCTCGGCGACTGGACGATCTTCTACTGGGCGTGGTGGATCTCCTGGGCGCCGTTCGTCGGCATCTTCATCGCCCGCATCTCCCGGGGACGGACGGTCCGGCAGTTCGTCGTCGGGGTGCTGCTCGTGCCGAGCGGGGCCAGCGCGATCTGGTTCGCGGTGCTCGGCGGCAGCGCGTTGCGCGCCCAGGCCACCGGGGCCCGGGACCTGGTCGCCGACGTGGCGGCCGGCAGTGAGGAGGCGCTGTTCGGCCTGCTCGCCGGGCTGCCGCTGGCCACTCTCAGCAGCGTCCTGGCGGTGGTACTGATCGCGATCTACTTCGTCACCGGCGCGGACTCCGCCGCGCTGGTGCTCGGTTCGCTCAGCACCCGGGGGTCGCTGCGTCCGCACCGGCCGCTGGTGGTGCTCTGGGGTGCGCTGATCGGCGCGGTCGCGGCGGCACTGCTGCTCGCCGGCGGGCTCGACGCGCTGCAACAGGCGACGATCATGGTGGCGCTGCCGTTCGTGCTGGTGATGCTCGGGCTCGCCGTGGCGCTGCTGCGGGACATCGCCCGGGACCCCCTGGTCCAACCCACCCGCACCCGCCGTCCGTACGGCCTGGCCGCGGCGGTGCGGGCGGCCCGCTCGTACGACGAGGAGGACGCGCCGCCGGTCACCCGGCACCTCTGGCGACGCCGATCCTGACCGTCACGGCCGGCCCGGCCCCGTCCGGGTGGCGTCACACGCCGTGCCCCCGCCGGGCCGATTCCCGGTGCGGCAGGGCAGGATGTACGCCGGAGGAGGTGGCGGATGGCTGGGCGGATCCGGGACGAGGACATCGCGCTGGTACGCGAACGCACCTCGATCGCGGACGTCATCTCGGAGACGGTGACGCTGAAGTCGGCCGGCGGCGGCAACCTCAAGGGGCTCTGCCCGTTCCACGACGAGAAGAGCCCGTCGTTCAACGTCTCGCCGGCCCGGAACGTCTTCTACTGCTTCGGCTGCGGGGCGGGCGGCGACGCGATCAAGTTCCTGATGGACGCCGACCATCTCAGCTTCGTCGAGTCGGTCGAACGGCTCGCCGGCCGGGCCGGCATCCAGCTGCGCTACGTCGAGGACGGCAAGCCCGCCCCCCGCGTCCGGCAGCAGCAGGGCCAGCGGCAGCGCCTCGTCGCCGCGCACGCCGCCGCCGTCGAGTTCTACACCGCGCAGCTCGGCACCGCCGGAGCCCGGCCGGCGCGGGAGTTCCTCGCCGAGCGCGGCTTCGACCGGGCCGCCGCCCAGCGGTACGGCTGCGGCTTCGCCCCGGACGCCTGGGACCTGCTCACCAAGCACCTGCGTCAGCAGGGCTTCAGCCACGACGAGCTGGTCACCGCCGGGCTGTCCCGGCCGGCCCGCTCCGGTTCGCTGATCGACCGGTTCCGCCGCCGGCTGCTCTGGCCGATCCGGGACCTCAGCGGCGACGTGATCGGCTTCGGCGCGCGGAAGCTCTTCGACGACGACGACGGCCCGAAGTACCTGAACACCCCCGAGACGCCGATCTACAAGAAGTCGCACGTGCTCTACGGCATCGACCAGGCCAAGCGGGAGATCGCCAAGCAGGGTCGGGTGGTCGTGGTCGAGGGCTACACCGACGTGATGGCCTGCCACCTGGCCGGCGAGACGACCGCCGTGGCGACCTGCGGCACCGCCTTCGGCGCGGACCACATCGGGGTGCTGCGCCGCCTCCTGCTGGACAGCGACGACGTGGCCGGCGAGATCATCTTCACTTTCGACGGGGACGCCGCCGGGCAGAAGGCCGCGCTGCGGGCCTTCGAGGACGACCAGCGTTTCGTCGGGCGGACCTTCATCGCGGTCAGCCCGGACAACATGGACCCGTGCGAGCTGCGGCTGGCAAAGGGCGACCTGGCCGTCCGGGACCTGGTCGCCCGGCGCGAGCCGCTTGTCGACTTCGCGCTGCGGCACGTGATCAGCCGGTACGACCTGGACACCGTCGACGGCCGGGTCGAGGCGATGCGCCGCGCCGCCCCGTTGGTCGCCAAGCTCAAGGACGCCGAGAAGCGCCCCGAGTACGTCCGCAAGCTCGCCGGTGACCTCGGCATGGAGATCGAACCGGTGCAGCGGGCGGTGCTTGCCGCCGGGGGCGCGCCGGCCGGCCGGGAGAGGCCCCGCTCCGCCCCGAGCCGCGAACCGGCGGTGGACAGCCCGCAGTCGATGGTCGAGCGGGAGGCGCTGAAACTGGCCCTCCAGGAGCCGGTGCTCGCCGGCCCGATGTTCGACGCGGTCGGCGCGGACGAGTACCGCCACCCGGTCCACCAGGTGGTCCGCGCCGCCGTCACGGAGGCCGGCGGGGTGTCGTCGGCGACCGGCGGCGCGGTCTGGGTCGGCCGGGTCCAGGACGCCTGCGCCGACCTGGCCGCGCAGGCCCTCGTCGCGGAGCTGGCCGTGGAGCCGCTGCGGATCGACGGCGAACCCGACCCGAGGTACGTTTCGATCACCCTCGCCCAGCTGCAGTGGGGATCGGTCACCGGCCGGATCAGGGACCTCAAGTCGAAGATCCAGCGGGTGAACCCGGTGGCGAACAAGGACGAGTACTTCGCGCTCTTCGGCGAGTTGCTCTCGCTGGAGCAGCACGCCCGGGCGCTGCGCGAACAGGCCGCGGGAGGACTGTGATGGGGCTGTTCAACCGTCGACCGAAGCTCCCCGCCCGGCACCGGCCGGAGTTGGCCGCCGACGAGCGGGTGCTCGCCTGGGCCCGGGTGGGCGACGGTGACGAGGCCGCCTCGGTCGCCACCAACCTCGGGCTCTGGCTGCCCGGCCGGGACGGGCGGCTGGGCTGGCACGACATCCTCAAGGCGGTCTGGTCCGGGCGGGAGCTGCGGGTCACCCCGGCGGAACGCCTCGCCGAGCGGGACGGCTACCTGGTGGTCGCCGACGCGCCCACCGACACCTACCTCCTCCTCGATCCCGGGGAGCTGCCGCACCAGGTGCGCGCCCGGGTGACCAAGTCGGTGGCGTACACCGAACACCACCCGGTGCCCGGCGGCGCGGGCCGGATCGCCGCCCGCCGGGTGCCCGGCGTGGACGGCCTGACCTGGACGGTCCGCTACGACCCCGGCACCCCGGTCGACGACCCGGAGGTGGCCGCCGAGACCGACCGGCTGGTGGCCGCCGCCCGCGCCGCCACCAGCCCCGGCGAGCTGTAGGGGCGGCCCCGGCCGGGCGGGCCGTCGGTGCCGTCGGCCCGCCGGGAAAACCGGTGGGGCCTGTCAGGGGCGCCGGCTAGGGTCGGGGCGTGACGGCAGAGGTGTTGATCCGGGCCCGGGGACTGGTGAAACGGTTCGGTGACTTCACCGCCGTGGACGGGATCGACGTCGACGTCCACGCCGGGGAAGCCTTCGGGTTCCTCGGGCCAAACGGCGCGGGCAAGTCCTCGACCATGCGGATGGTCGGCTGCATCTCCCCGCCCAGCGACGGGGAGTTGCGCATCCTCGGCATGGACCCGGTCCGCGACGGGCCGGCGATCCGGGCCCGCCTCGGCGTCTGCCCGCAGCTGGACAACCTCGACCCGGAGCTGACCGTCCGGGAAAATCTCACCACCTACGCGCGCTACTTCGGCATCCCCCGCCGGGTGGCCCGGGACCGCGCGGCCGAGCTGCTCGACTTCGTGCAGCTCGCCGAACGCGCCGACAGCCGGGTCGAGCCGCTCTCCGGTGGCATGAAGCGCCGGCTCACCATCGCCCGCGCGCTGGTCAACGAGCCGGAGATCGTCCTGCTGGACGAACCGACCACCGGGCTGGACCCGCAGGCCCGGCACCTGGTCTGGGAACGGCTGTTCCGACTCAAGCAGCAGGGCGTCACCCTGGTGCTGACCACGCACTACATGGACGAGGCGGAACAGCTCTGCGACCGCCTGGTGGTGATGGACGGCGGCCGGATCGCCGCCGAGGGAGCGCCTCGGGCGTTGATCGAGCGGTACTCCACCCGGGAGGTGGTGGAGCTGCGCTTCGCCGCCGAGTCGCAGGAGGCGTTCGCCGGCAAGCTCGACGATATCGGCGAGCGGGTCGAGGTGCTGCCCGACCGGGTCCTGCTCTACGTCGCCCACGGGGACGACGCGGTCGCCGAGGTCCACGCGCGCGGGTTAACCCCGGCGAGCGTGCTGGTCCGCCGCAGCAGCCTGGAGGACGTCTTCCTCCACCTGACCGGCCGCACCCTGGTCGACTGAGGGCGGGAAGCACGGATGAGCGTGACCCAGCAGACCCGCCGGGAGGCGGCCCGGCCGGCGCTGCCCCGGGTGCCGGCGCTGGCGGTCCTGTCGTACCACCTGGTCGGCTACCGCCGCACCTGGCGGTCGAGCGTCTTCTCGTCGTTCCTGCTGCCGGTGCTCACCGTGCTCGGCTTCGGCGTGGGCGTCGGCGCGTACGTCGACCAGGGCGTCGGCGGGGTGCCCTACCTCGAATGGATCCTGCCCGGGCTGGTCGCCTCCACCGCCTTCCAGGTCGCGGTCAGCGAGTCGACTTGGCCGGTCTACGGCAACTTCCAGTGGACCAAGCTCTACTACGCGCAGAGCGCAGCCCCGCTGCGGGCCGGCGACATCCTCGGCGGGCACCTGGTCTTCGTCCTGCTCCGGGTGCTCACCTCCGCCGCCGCGTTCCTGCTGGTCGCGGCGGCGTTCGGGGCGGTGCGTTCCGGGTGGGCGCTGCTCGCCCTGCCGGTGGTGGTGCTGCTCGGCCTGGCGGTGGCCGCGCCGGTCTTCGCGTTCGCCGGCAGCGTGCCCGGCGACAGCTACCTGGCGCTGCTGTTCCGGTTCGCGGTGATCCCGGCGACCCTCTTCGCCGGGGTGTTCTTCCCGGTCGAGTCGCTGCCGGTGGGGCTGCGCTGGGTGGCGTACGTGACCCCGCTCTGGCACGGCGTCGACCTGTGCCGGGCCGCCGCGCTCGGGGTGGCCCCGCAGTGGTCCGCCACCGGACACCTGCTCTACCTCGCGGCCTGGGCCCTGACCGGCTGGGCGCTGGCCCGGCGCGTGTTCCACCGCACCCTCGTCGTCTAGGGAGGACCCGTGGTCGCTCTGGTGCTGCCCCGGCTGCTCGACGCCCGTGCCGCCGCCCGCCGGTCCTCCGCGGTCGCCTGGCGGAACATCGACACCCTCGGTACGGCGTACTGGCTGGTGCTCGTCTCCGGCTTCCTGGAGCCGGTGTTCTACCTCTTCTCCATCGGCGTCGGGGTGGGGGCGCTGGTCGGCGACTTCACGCTCCCCGACGGCCGGGTGGTGTCCTACGCGACGTTCGTCGCCCCGGCGCTGCTCGCCTCGTCGGCGATGACCGGCGCGCTGGCCGAGACCACCTTCAACTTCTTCGGCAAGATGAAGTACCAGAAGCTGTACGACGGGGTGATCGCCACTCCGGTGCAGCCGTTCGAGATCGCCCTCGGCGAGCTGGCCTGGGCGATGCTGCGCGGCTCGCTCTACTCGGCGGCGTTCCTCGTGGTGATGGTGGCGATGGACCTGACCACCGTGCCCCGGGCGGCGACGGCGCTGCCGGCGGCCCTGCTGGTCGGCTTCGCGTTCGGTGCGCTGGGCATGACCATCGCCACCTTCATGCGGAGCTGGCAGGACTTCGACCTGCTCGGGTCGGCGCAGTTCACCCTCTTCCTCTTCTCCGGCACCTTCGTCCCGGCGCAGGCCTACCCGGACCTGCTGCGCTGGGTGGTGGAGGTGACCCCGCTCTACCGCTCGGTGCACCTGCTCCGGGACGTCGCGCTCGGCGCCGGGGGCGGGGGATGGCTGGTCGACGTGCTCTACCTGGTCGGGTTGACGGCGCTGTGCCTGGTGGTGGCGTCCCGCCGGACGTCCCGGCTGCTCTACCGGTAGGGCCCCGGACAGCCGGTGGTTACCCGGGGCCGGGTCGGGGCATGAGCAGGGGGAGACAGCCGACCTGAGGGAGGGGCGATGGCCTCCGACGAGTCCCCCGGCCGGGGCGGGCACCGCGACCGTTCCACCACCACCGCTCGGCGCGGGCCGGACGATCCGGGCGAGGCCCGCGCGGACGTGGCACCGACGAGGGGCGAGCCCCGCGCGGACGCGGAGCCGACGGCGCGGGACGCGTCGACCCGGAACCGCCCGGTCGGGCCGGACGACGGACCGGACAGCCCCACCGAGCTCTCCGGTACGGGGTGGCTGGCGACGCTGCGCCGTACGGGTCGGGAGTTCTCCGAGGACGGCCTGACCGACTGGGCGGCGGCGCTTACCTACTACGGCGTGCTCTCGATCTTCCCCGGCCTGCTGGTGCTGGTCTCGCTGCTCGGTCTGCTCGGGGAGAGCGCCACGAACGAGGTCCGGGACACGGTCACCGAGGCGGTGCCGGAGGAGAACATCCGCCGGATCATCGAGGGGGCCATCGACCAGGCCAACGCCTCCGGTGGCCTGGCCAGCGTGGCGGCGGTGATCGGTCTGCTCGCCGCCTTCTGGTCGGCCTCCGGGTACGTCGCGGCGTTCATGCGCGCCTCCAACTCGATCTACGACGTGCCGGAGGGGCGGCCGATCTGGAAGACTCTGCCGATCCGGGTCGGGGTGACCGCCGTGATCGGGGTGATGCTGCTGGCCTGCGCGGTGATCGTGGTCTTCACCGGACGGCTGGCCGAGGCGGCGGGGGACGCGATCGGGCTCGGCTCGACGGCGGTCACGGTGTGGAACATCGCCAAGTGGCCGGTCCTGTTGGTGCTGGTCAGCCTGATGTTCGCGATCCTCTACTGGGCCTCGCCGAACGCCCGGCACGGCGGGTTCCGCTGGGTCAGCCCGGGCGGTGTGCTGGCGGTGCTGATCTGGCTGGCCGTCTCGGGCCTCTTCGCGCTCTACGTGAGCAACTTCGGCTCGTACAACAAGACGTACGGGGCGCTGGCCGGCGTGATCATCTTCCTGGTCTGGCTCTGGCTGAGCAACATCGCCATCCTGCTCGGGGCCGAGTTCGACGCCGAGCTCGAACGCAGCCGGGCGATCGCGGCCGGGCACTCCCCGGAGAAGGAGCCGTACGTCGAGCTGCGCGACGACCGGAAGCTCCGCAAGAACGCCCGCAAGCGGGAACGGGAGCGCCACCCGGAGACCCACTGACACCCCGTACCGCCGCACCGCCCCCGCCACGCCATGGCGGGGGCGGTGTCGTGTCGGCCCCCGGAACAAGGCACCGGCGGGACAGGTCGGGACGGGTCGCACGTTACCGACAAGTTTCGACGAGTCGACCAAATCTTTTGCTGCGAAAAACAAAAGTTGAATCCAGATCGTCTGAAGCTATGGACAGGCTCGGCGGAAGCCTCCTACTGTGACGGGCACGACACGACGACGTCACGTCGACGTGAACGGCTTGAAGCGAGGTGAGTCCGGTGCGGAAGGCCCATCCCCTGCACCTGCGACTGCTCTGGTTGCTCCGCGACGAGGGCGCGCTCTCCCGGGCGGAGCTCGCCGACCGCCTCCAGATCCCCCGCCCGCGTCTGATCGCCGAGCTGGAGCGGCTGGTCGCCCTCGGTTACGTCGCCGAGGCCGGTCTGGCCAAGTCCCGGGGCGGTCGCCGGTCCACCCTGGTCGAGCTGGACCCCCGCCTGCGGTTCGCCGCGGTGGACATGGGTGCCAGCTCGATCGACGTCGAGGTGGTCAACGGCCGGCTCGAAACGGTCGCCGCCTACGCCGAACAGGCCGACATCCGCTCCGGGCCGAAGGCGACCCTGCACCGGGTCAACGAGCTGCTGCACAAGGCGAAGGCCGACGGGGCGTACGAGCGGCTCGACGCGATCGGCGTCGGGTTGCCCGGCCCGGTGAGCTTCCGGGACGGGGTGCCGGTCTCCCCACCGATCATGCCGGGCTGGGACCGGTTCCCGGTCCGGGAACTGCTCACCCGCGAGCACGGCTGCCCGGCGGTGGTCGACAACGACGTCAACATCATGGCGATCGGCGAGCGGCACGGCGGGGTGGCCCACTCGGTGGACGACTTCCTCTTCGTCAAGATCGGCACGGGAATAGGGTGCGGGATCTTCCTCGGCGGCGAGGTCTACCGGGGCAGCGACGGCTGTGCCGGCGACATCGGCCACATCCAGGTCGAGTCGCACGGTCCGGTGTGCTCCTGCGGCAACGCCGGCTGCCTGGAGGCCCTGTTCAGCGGCGCGGCACTGGCCAAGGACGCCACCGCCGCCGCGCGCAGCGGCGCCTCCCCGGCGCTGGCGGAGCGGCTCGCCACCCGGGGCCGGGTCACCGCGCTCGACGTCGCCGCCGGTGCCGTCGAGGGCGACGTCACCTGCATCCAGCTCATCCGCGAGGGCGGACGGCGGGTCGGCGGCGTGCTGGCCGGGCTGGTCAGCTTCGCCAACCCGTCGATGATCGTCATCGGTGGGGGACTGGCGCAGCTCGGCCACGTCCTGCTCGCCGAGATCCGCAGCGTCGTCTACCGCCGGTCGCTGCCGCTGGCCACCGGCAACCTGCCGGTGGTCCTCTCCGAACTGGGCCCCCGCGCCGGGGTCGCCGGCGCGGCGGTGCTCGCCAGCGACGTGGCCTTCCTGGAGGCGTCGTGAGCACCGGTGCCGGGTCGGAATCCCGGCGTGTGAGCAGCGGGTCCGGATCGCAACCCCGGCGTGTGAGCACCGGGTCCGGGTCGGAACCCCGGCCGCTGGTCGACGCGCCCGCCGACACCGTTCCCGGTGACGTGGTGCTGCGGCTGACCGACGTGGTCAAGACCTTCCCCGGTGTCCGCGCCCTGGACGGGGTGCAGCTGGAGGTCCGGGCGGGCGAGGTGCACTGTCTGCTCGGGCAGAACGGCGCCGGCAAGTCCACCCTGATCAAGGTGCTCGCCGGGGTGCACCGGCCGGACTCGGGGCAGGTGTGGTGGCGCGGCGAGCCGACCACCTTCGCCAACCCGCAGGCCGCCATGCGCGCCGGCATCGCC
The DNA here is from genome assembly GCF_900091495.1 of Micromonospora echinospora. NCBI lineage: Bacteria > Bacillati > Actinomycetota > Actinomycetes > Micromonosporales > Micromonosporaceae > Micromonospora > Micromonospora echinospora. The sequence continues at coordinate 3,863,545 of NZ_LT607413.1, forward strand.
ACCATCTACCAGGAACTCGACCTGGTCGAGGACCTCTCCGTCGCGGAGAACGCGTTCCTGGGCCACGAGCCGCGCCGGCTCGGCTTCGTCCGTCGTGGCCTGACGGCCCGGCGTACCCGGGAGATCCTGGGCCGGCTCGGCCACCCGGAGATCCCGCCGGGCCGGATGGTCCGCGCGCTGCCGGCGGCGGGCAAGCAGATCGTCAGCATGGCGCGGGCCCTCTCCCACCAGGCCCGACTGATCGTCATGGACGAACCGAGCGCGGTGCTCGCCCACGACGAGGTCGGCAACCTCTTCCGGATCATCCGGGAGCTGACCGCGCAGGGCATCGCGGTCATCTACATCTCCCACCGGATGGAGGAGATCCGCGAGATCGGTGACCGGGTCACCGTCCTCAAGGACGGCCGGACGACCGCGGCCAACCTGCCCGCCCGGGAGACCCCCACCAGGGACCTGGTCAACCGGATGACCGGCCGGACCATCGAGTACGTCTTCCCCGAACGCCCGGACACCGCCCCCGGCGCGGAACTGCTCCGGGTGGACGGGCTGGCCCGCGCCGGCGAGTTCGCCGACGTCTCGCTGACCGTCCGGGCCGGAGAGATCGTCGGCATCGCCGGGCTGGTCGGCTCCGGCCGGTCGGAGCTGATGGAGACCATCTTCGGCGCCCGCCGTCCGGACGCCGGCACGGTCCGGATGGCCGGCCGGCCGGTGCGACCGGGCAGCGTCGGCGCGGCGGTCCGCGCCGGGATGGGGATGGCCCCGGAGGAGCGCAAGAGCCAGGCACTCCTGCTCGGCGAACCGATCTTCCGGAACGTCACCCTGGCCACCTTCGGTCGGTACGCCCGGTTCGGCTTCACCGACGCCGACCGGGAACGGGCCGAGGCGGACCGGATCGCCGACGTCCTCGACCTGCGGCCGAAGGACGTGCGCCGGCCGGTGCGCACCCTCTCCGGCGGCAACCAGCAGAAGGTGGTGGTCGGGCGCTGGCTGCTCGGCGACACCCGGCTGCTGCTGCTCGACGAGCCGACCCGGGGCGTGGACGTGGGCGCGCGGGCCGAGCTGTACCAGGTGATCCGGCAGTTGGCGGCCCGGGGCGTCGGGGTGCTGCTGGTCTCCAGCGAGGTCCCCGAGGTGCTCGGTCTGGCCGACCGGGTGCTGGTGATGCGGGAAGGGCGGGTCGTGCGCGAGGCGCCGGCCGGCGAACTTGACGAGAACACCGTGCTCGACCTCGTGATGGCGGGGTCTCTCCTGGAAGGCGCGCCGGCATGAACTCCGCGCGGCGGCCCACACGCACAAGCGAGGCGACGGCATGAGCGACGCGACAGGCACGACCACCCCGGACCGTCCCACCGACCTGCCGGCACAGGCGCCCCCGGTGCACAAGGCGGGCACCGACGCCGCCGCCGGCCGGGGCGTCCTCTCCCTCTGGCGGGGCGAGGACGGCGAGGGCGCGCGGCGCAACCTGGGCCTGATCGCCGTGCTGGTGGTGCTGGTGGCCATCGGGATCGCCACCCGCCCCGACCTCTACGGCGACTCCTCCTGGGTCTGGAACAACATCCTCATCATCCTCAAGCTGGCCTCGGTGGTCGGCGTGGTGACCGTGGGCATGACCTTCGTGATCATCGGAGGGGGCATCGACCTCTCGGTCGGGGCGATCGTCGCGCTGGCCGGGGTCTGGTGCACCACCGTCGCCACCCAGAGCTTCGGCGCGGGCGGCATGATCTTCAGTGCGCTCACCGTCGGCCTGGCGGTCGGCCTGGTCAACGGCCTGCTCGTCGCGTACGGGAAGCTGGTGCCCTTCATCGCCACCCTGGCCATGATGGTCGCGGCCCGGGGCCTCGCGGCGGAGATCTCCGACAAGCAGACCCAGGTCTCCGACAACGCCACCATCAACGGCATCGCCATCACCAACCTGCTCGGCATCCCGCTGCTGGTCTACATCCTCGCCGCGGTGGTGATCGCCGGGTGGGTGCTGCTCAACCGCACCACCTTCGGCCGGCGCACCGTCGCCGTCGGCGGCAACCCGGAGGCGGCCCGGCTGGCCGGCATCGACGTCCGGCGGCACACCCTGCTGCTCTACGGGCTCTCCGGGCTCTGCTGCGGCATCGCCGCCATCATGCTCACTTCCCAGGCAACGTCGGCCCAGGCGGCCATGGCCAACCTCTACGAACTCGACGCGATCGCCGCCGCGATCATCGGCGGGACGCTGCTCAGCGGCGGCCGGGGCACCATCGTCGGCTCCCTGCTTGGCGTGATCATCTTCTCCACCATCACCAACCTGTTCGCCATCAACGGGCTCTCCACCGAGGCCCAGAACATGGTCAAGGGCGGCATCATCGTCGCCGCGGTCCTGGTCCAGCAGGTCCAGTTCCGCAGTCTCTCCCAGTTCCTCAAGCGCAACCGGATGACCACCGCCTGACCCGGCGGCGGCACCCGGACACCGCACCACGCCCGACCGGCGGCCACCCCGTACCCGACGGTGGCCGGGACGAACGCACCCTTCCTCCGGACTCCTCCACCACCCCCGCACCCAGGAGGTCACGATGACCCAGCACCGCCCCGAACTGCCGCGCCGCCGGCTGCTGTTCGGTACGGCCGCGCTCGGCGCCGGCGCGCTGCTCGCCGGCTGCACCAGCAACGAGACCGCACCGACCGCCGCGCAGACCAAGGCCGCCGAGACGGGCGGCAACGCCGAGCCCGGCAAGCGCGTCACCATCGGCTTCTCCGCCCCGGCCGCCGACCACGGCTGGATCGCCGCGATCACCAGCAACGCCAAGGCGCAGGCGGCGGCGTACTCCGACGTGGAGTTCAAGACGGTCGAGGCCGGCGCGGACGCGGCGGCCCAGCGGGCCGCGCTCTCCACCCTGCTGTCGCAGAAGCCCGACGTGATCGTGCTGCTGCCGCACGACGGCAAGGAACTCAACGCCTTCGGCCTGGAGGCGATGAAGGCCGGCATCCCGGTGGTCAACCTGGACCGGGCCTTCCCGGACGCCCGGGCGTACCGGACCCAGATCAAGGGCGACAACTACGGCATGGGCGTGGCCGCCGCGACGTACATCGTGGAGCAGTTGCGGGCCAAGGGCGTCACCAACCCGATCATCGGGGAGATCCCCGGCATCGACTCGTTGGAGCTGACCCAGGAACGGTCGAAGGGGTTCGCCGACACCCTCGCCTCGTTCGGCTTCAAGGTGGCCAACCGGCGGCCGGCGGAGTTCACCGCCGACTCCGGCCAGCAGGCGGCCACCGGCCTGCTCCAGGCGCTGCCGAAGATGGACGCGCTCTGGAACCACGACGACGACCAGGGCATCGGGGTGCTCGCCGCGGTCAACCAGTCCGGCCGCAAGGAGTTCTTCATGGTCGGCGGCGCGGGTTCCAAGAAGGCCATGGAGGACATCCAGGCCGACAACACCGTGCTGAAGGCGACCGTCACCTACAGCCCGTCGATGGCCTCCTCGGCCATCTCCCTGGCCCGGCTGATCGGTCAGGGCAAGGGCATGTCCGACCTGGTGGAGCTCCAGGTACCGAAGGAGATCGTGCTCGCCTCGGAGACGATCACCAAGGAGAACGCGGGCAGCTACCTCAAGCTCGGGTTCTGACACACGGGGGGAGACCCACCTTGTCCACATCACCACGGGAACTGCGGGTCGGCCTGGTCGGCTACGCGTTCATGGGCGCCGCGCACTCGCAGGCGTGGCGCACCGTGAACCGGGTGTACGACCTGCCGGCACGGGCCCGGATGACACTGATCTGCGGCCGGGACGCCGGGAAGGTGGCCGACGCGGCCGACCGGCTCGGCTGGGAGGGGCACACCACTGACTGGCGTGACCTGGTCACCCGGGACGACATCGACGTGGTCGACGTCTGCACCCCGGGGGACAGCCACGCCGAGATCGCCCTGGCCGCGCTGGCCGCCGGCAAGCACGTCCTGTGCGAGAAGCCGCTGGCCAACACGGTCGAGGAGGCCCGGGCGATGGCTGCCGCGGCGGCCACGGCCCGGACGGCCGGTGTTCGGTCGATGTGCGGTTTCAACTACCGCCGGGTGCCCGCGGTCACCATGATGCGTGACCTGGTCGCCGCCGGCCGGCTGGGCGTCATCCGGCACGTCCGGGCGACGTACCTCCAGGACTGGATCGTGGACCCGCAGTTCCCGCTGGTCTGGCGACTGCTCAAGGACCGGGCGGGATCCGGCGCGCTGGGCGACATCGGGGCGCACATCATCGACCTGACGCAGTTCGTCACCGGGCAGCGGATCACCGGGGTCAGCGCGGTCACCGAGACCTTCGTCAAGGAGCGACCGCTGCCGGCCGACGCGCAGGGCTTGACCGGCAGCGTGGACGGCTCCGCGGGGGTCGACGGCTCCGGCCCGGCCACCGGGACGGTCACCGTGGACGACGCGGCGGTCTTCGTCGCCCGGCTCGACGGCGGGGCGCTGGCGACGTACGAGGCGAGCCGTTTCGCCACCGGCCGGAAGAACGCCCTGCGGGTCGAGATCAACGGCTCGCTCGGCACCGTGGTGTTCGACCTGGAGCGCCTCAACGAGTTGGAGTTCTACGACGCCGCGCTGCCCCCGGCGGAACAGGGCTTCAGCCGGATCCTGGTCACCGAGGGCGACCACCCGTACATGTCGGCCTGGTGGCCGCCGGGACACATCATCGGCTACGAGCACTCCTTCACCCACCAGATGCGCGACTTCGTCGAGGCGGTCGCCACCGGCACCGACCCGGCCCCCTCGTTCGCCGACGCGTTGCAGGTCCAGCTCGTGCTGGACGCGGTGACCCGCTCGGCGGAACTCGGCTCGTCCTGGACCGAGGTGGAACCGGCCCTGGTGACGGTGGCCGCCTGACCCTCCGGGGCGTCGGTCGCGGTATCCCGTCACCGGTTGCCCCTCCCGCCCATCGTGGGACCGCCACCGGCGTCCCATCCGAGCGACTTTTCCGGACCGACCGGCGAGGGCCGGCCGCGGTTGCGCCCCGCGGCCGGAGACGAGGTCCGATCCGGAGAGGGCGTGCCCCGGCGGACCATGTCCGGCCCGGTGGGGCACGACAGCACGACGGTCGTCCGGCGCGGCCGGACCGGGATTCCCCGGTCGCGCCGGAGGACCGGACCCTCCCGTTCCCAGTGTCCGTCCGGGACGACACCCCGTTCCGGGCGGTCGACACGGGTGGGCAGGGTCGAGACGCCGACCGACCCCGCCCGCCCGGCCCCGTCCGTCACACCGAACCGGGCCCGCCTACCGGCGTCCTCGCCGCCGACGTCGCCGCCGGCCGACGGGTGCTCTCCCGGCCCGGTGGACGGGCGGGGCACCCTCCTGCACCAGGAGGCGGTCCACCGCAAGGCGCGAGACAGCACGCGCGAGACTGTGCCGCGCCCCGCGCCCCGCGCCCCGCGCCCCGCGCCCCGCGCCCCGCGCCCCGCGCCCCGCGCCCCGCGCCCCGCGCCCCGCGCAGAGCGGTCCGCGAACCGGCGGCCGGGGCGGCGTGCCGCACGCGCGTCAGGGCGGGAAGACCGGTCGAGGTACGACCGGCGCGACGCTGTCGAGCTGCCCCGTTCGTGCGCCCGGGCCCTCGACGGCGGTCGCCTGGTGCGACCGCCCATCCCGCTGTCCCGGCCAGCCCGTTGCCCCGTCTGTGCGGGCAGCTCCAGAGGACGCGAAGCGTGAGCACCCCTACCGCTGTCGGTCCCGCTGAGCTGGCCCGGCGCGTGCCCGAGCCAGGGCTCTGGGGCCACTTTTCGTGAACTGAGCAGAAGTTCGGCGAGAACCGCCAGAAGCTATGGACATGGACATCGAAACCCCTTAATGTCGTCGCCATCACGAACATGTTCCGTCGAGGTGAACCGGCGGCGCGGTGATCCATCGACCGTCCCCGAGCGTCGGCGCGCACCTGCGCCACGCCCCCGGACGACACGGCTCGACCGGACGGCACCCGGCACGGGCCGCGCACATCCCCCGCTACGGCATCCGGCGCGACGGCGCGCGCCCGCCCTGGCAGTCGAACGTCAGGAAGGGACGGACCCAGGCATGTCCACACACGACGGAACCCCCGGCCGGCGAACGCCGTCGGCCGGCTCCGCGCTGCTACTGGTGGCCGCGGCCGGGCTGGTCGCCCTCGGCGGCCCGGCGGCCCCCGCGTCGGCCCACCCCGTCAACGCCACCGACTTTCAGCAGGTCACCCTGGCCAAAGGGGTCGCCGAGGTCGGCGAACCCATGAGCATCGCGGTGCTGCCCGACCGCTCCGTGCTGCACACCGCCCGCAACGGCACCCTGCGCCGCACCGACTCGGCCGGCACCACCACCGTGCTCGGCACCATCCCGGTCTACCTCCACGACGAGGAGGGCCTCCAGGGCGTCGGGGCGGACCCGAACTTCGCCAGCAACCGGCACGTCTACCTCTACTACGCGCCGCCGCTGGCCACCCCCGGCGGGGACGCCCCGGCCACCGGCACCGACTTCTCCGCCTGGCAGGGCGTCAACCGGCTCTCCCGCTTCACCCTCAACGCCGACTGGACGCTCAACATGTCCAGCCAGGTCACCGTGCTCGACGTACCGGCCGACCGGGGGATGTGCTGCCACGTCGGTGGGGACATCGACTTCGACGCGGCCGGCAACCTGTACCTGTCGACCGGGGACGACACCAACCCGTTCGACTCCGCCGGCTACGCCCCGATCGACGAACGCACCAACCGCAACCCCGCGTACGACGCCCAGCGCACCTCGGCCAACACCAACGACCTGCGCGGCAAGATCCTGCGGATCAAGGTGAACACCAATGGGACGTACTCGATCCCGGCGGGGAACATGTTCGTCGACTCCGACCCGAAGACGCGTCCGGAGATCTACGCGATGGGCTTCCGCAACCCGTTCCGGATGAGCGTCGACCGGGCCACCGGCATCGTCTACGTCGGCGACTACGGCCCGGACGCCGGCACCACCAGCGCCCGGGGACCGAGCGGTCAGGTCGAGTTCAACCGGATCACCGGTCCGGGCAACTACGGCTGGCCGTACTGCACCGGCACGAACACCGCCACCGAGACGTACGCGGAGTGGGACTTCGCCACCGGCACCGCCGGGGCGAAGTACAACTGCACCGGCGGGCCGACCAACAACTCGTTCCGCAACACCGGTCTGTCGACGCTGCCCGGGGCGAAGCCCGCCTGGATCCGGTACGCCGGCGACGCCGGCACCCCACCCGAGTTCGGCGGCGGCTCCGAGTCGCCGATGGCCGGCCCGGTCTACCGGTACGACGCCACCAACCCCTCCACCACCAAGTTTCCGCAGTCCTTCCACGGGCAGTTCTTCGCCGGTGAGCTGGGCCGGGGCTGGGTCAAGCCGATCCACCTGAACACCGACGGGTCCCCGGGCGTCATCGACACCTTCCCGTGGAACGGCAAGCAGGTCATGGACATGGCCTTCGGTCCGGACGGCGCGCTCTACGTGCTCGACTACGGCACCGGCTACTTCAACGGCGACGCCAACTCGGCGCTCTACCGCTACGACCACATCGGCGGCGGCAACCGCGCGCCGACCGCCGTGGCCACCGCCGACCGGACCTCCGGGGTGGCCCCGTTGACCGTGAACTTCTCCTCGGCCGGGTCGTCGGACCCGGACGGCGGCGCGCTGACCCACACCTGGAACTTCGGCGACGGCACCACGTCGACGTCGGCGAACCCGAGCAAGACGTACACCACCGACGGTTCGTACACCGCCACGCTGACCGTCCGGGACCCGCAGGGCGCGACCGGCACCGCCAGCGTGTCGATCAGGGTCGGCAACACGGCTCCCACGGTGCGGATCAACTCCCCCCTGATGGGCCGGCTCTTCTCCTACGGCGACACCGTGCCGTTCAACATCACCGTCACCGACCCGGAGGACGGGACGATCGACTGCACCAAGGTCAAGATGACCTACGTGCTCGGCCACGACCAGCACGGCCACGCGATCACCTCGCAGAACGGCTGCTCCGGCTCGATCACCATCCCGGTCGACGGTGAGCACGACGAGGCGGCCAACATCTTCGCGGTCTTCGACGCCGAATACACCGACTCCGGCGGACTGACCACCCACGAGCAGCACATCCTCCAGCCGCGCAAGCGCCAGGCGGAGCACCACAAGGACTCCTCCGGGGTGTCTCCGCACGACAAGGCCACGGCCGAGGGCGGCCGGACGATCGGCAGCATCGACAACGGGGACTGGATCGCGTTCGAGCCGTACCGACTCGACACCGTCACCTCGTTCCACGCGCGGGTCTCCTCCGGCGGCATCGGCGGCACCATCCAGGTGCGGGTCGGCTCGCCCACCGGCACCGTCCTCGGCTCGGCCACCGTGCCGGTCACCGGCGGCTGGGAGACCTTCACCACTGTCACCGGCACCATCTCCGGCGCGCCGGCCACCACCGGCCGGCTCTACCTGACCTTCGCCGGTGGCACCGGCGCGCTGTTCGACGTCGACGCGTTCGGCTTCGTCACCGGCACCGCCACCAGCGGCCCGGTGGTCGGCATGGGTGGCAAATGTCTCGACGTGCGGAACGCGGGCACGGCGGACGGGACGCAGATCCAGATCTACTCCTGCAACGGTACGGCGGCGCAGACCTGGTCGGTGACGCCGAATGGTCCGGTGCGGGCGTTGGGGAAGTGTCTGGACGTCTCGGGTGGTGGTTCGGCGGACGGTACGAAGATCCAGTTGTGGACGTGTAACGGTTCGGGTGCGCAGGTGTGGTCGGCGCAGGCGGACGGGACGGTGCGTAATCCGCAGTCGGGTAAGTGTCTGGACGTCTCCGGGAACACCGCTGCCGATGGTCAGGCGGTGCACCTGTGGACGTGTCACGCGGGCGCGAACCAGAAGTGGACCCTGCCGTGAGGAACCGAACCCTCCACCGGGAGCCCGACATGCGCAGACGCCTCCGATCCGCCGTCGGCGCGGCCACCGCCGTCCTCGCCGTCCTCGCCTGCACCACCCCCGCCACCCCGGCCAGCGCCGCCGACGCCCCGTACGACGTGCTCGTCTTCTCCAAGACCGCCGGCTTCCGACACGACTCGATCGCGGTGGGCACCCAGGCCGTGCGGGAGCTCGGCGCGGCCCACAACTTCACCGTCACCGCCACCGAGGACGCCACCCGCTTCACCACCGCCAACCTCGCCCAGTACGAGGCGGTGATCTTCCTGAACACCACCGGCGACGTGCTCGACGCCGGCCAGCAGAGCGCCTTCGAGGCGTACGTCAACGGCGGCGGCGGGTTCGTCGGCGTCCACTCGGCGGCCGACACCGAGTACGGCTGGCCGTTCTACGGCAACCTGGTGGGCGCCTACTTCGCCTCGCACCCGGCCATCCAGCAGGCCCACGTGCACGTGACGGACCGGGCGCACGCGGCCACCGCCCACCTGCCGCGCACCTGGACCCGCACCGACGAGTGGTACGACTACCGGGCCAACCCCCGCCCGTCCGTCCGGGTGCTCGCCACCCTCGACGAGTCGTCGTACACGGGCGGGCAGATGGGGGCCGACCACCCGATCGCCTGGTGCCGGCCGGTGAGCGCCGGACGGTCGTTCTACACCGGCGGCGGGCACACCCAGGCGTCGTACGCCGATCCGGCCTTCCGGGCGCACCTACTCGGCGGCATCCGGTACGCGGCCGGACGGACCCGGGCCGACTGCCGCGCCGAGACCGGCTACACCACCCTCTACGACGGCTCCACCACCGGCTGGTCGCAGGCCGGACCGGGCAGCTTCACCAACACCGACGCCACCCTCACCTCGGTCGGCGGGATGGGCCTGTACTGGTACAGCGCGAAGCAGTTCACCAACTACTCGCTCAAACTCGACTGGCGGATGGCCGGCGACGACAACTCCGGCGTCTTCGTCGGCTTCCCGCCGTCGAACGACCCCTGGTCGGCGGTGAACAACGGCTACGAGATCCAGATCGACGCCACCGACGCGGCCGACCGCACCACCGGCGCGGTCTACACGTTCAAGTCCGCCGACCTCGCCGCCCGGGACGCCGCGTTGAACCCGCCGGGGGAGTGGAACACCTACGAACTGCTCGTCGAGGGGGAACGGCTCCAGGTATTCCTCAACGGGCGGAAGATCAACGACTTCACCAACACCGACCCGGCCCGTTCCCTCGCCGGCCACATCGGGCTCCAGAACCACGGTACGGGCGACGACGTCTCGTTCCGCAACATCCGGATCAAGGAACTGGGCGGCGGCCCACCGGGCGGGAACACCACCGTGCAGGCCGAGGCGTTCAGCACCGCCAGCGGGGTCTCCGCGTACCCCAAGACCGGGGCCAACGGTGGGCAGACCCTCGGGTACGTCGACCCGGGCGACTGGGCCGGGTACCACGGCCTCGACCTGACCGGGGTGAACGCGGTGCGGGCCCGGGTCGTCTCCGGCGGACCGGGCGGCACCATCCAGGTACGGGCCGGCTCCGCCACCGGCCCCGTGCTCGGCCAGGTGGCGGTCCCCAACACCGGAGGTTGGGACACCTTCGCCGATGTCGGCGCCACTCTCGCCGGGGTGCCGTCCGGTACGCAGAACCTGTACCTGACCTTCACCGGCAGCGGCTCCGGTCTCTTCGACGTCGACGACGTCACCCTCGTCCGGTCCCCCGGCGGCACCGGCACCGGCCCGGTCGTCGGGTTGGGCGGCAAGTGCCTCGACGTGCGGAACGGGAGCACGGCCGACGGGACGCAGGTGCAGATCCACTCGTGCAACGGCAGCGCGGCGCAGACGTGGTCGGTGACGCCGAGTGGTCCGGTGCGGGCGTTGGGGAAGTGTCTGGACGTCTCGGGTGGTGGTTCGGCGGACGGTACGAAGATCCAGTTGTGGACGTGTAACGGTTCGGGTGCGCAGGTGTGGTCGGCGCAGGCGGACGGGACGGTGCGTAATCCGCAGTCGGGTAAGTGTCTGGACGTCTCGGGGAACAGCGCTGCCGATGGTCAGGCGGTGCACCTGTGGACGTGTCACGCGGGCGCGAACCAGAAGTGGACCCTGCCGTAGCTCGCGCCTCCCGCCCGGGTGTGCGCCGCTGAGGTGTGAGCAGGGGTCCCCTGTTACCTCCTGGTGAGGAGCAGGGGACCCCTGCAACCAAAAATCCCCCGCCCCGCCCGTGCGCACAGCTCGACAGCCCGCCCGTCGGAGTGGAGCGGCGTCCTCGCCCGGGAGCACGGCTGTCGGTCTCGGTCGCCGGGCCTTCCGAACCGGCGGCGGCGGTCCTAGAGTGGGTGACGGCAGCCGTGACAGGCGGCCGGTGGCCCGGCGGGAGGCGCAACCCGCTGGGCGCCAGGTGCACCTCCGTCGGTGATCCGGCGGGGCGGCGCCCACCGGTCCCTCCCTCCGGCGCGGCCCCTCGTCCCGGGGCCGGTCACCCTCGCCCCGGTCCCGCCCGCGGAATCCCTGATCACCACAGGGGAGAAGGACAATGGCGCGACCCATCACACTCTTCACCGGCCAGTGGGCCGATCTTCCGTTCGACGAGGTCTGCCGGCTCGCCGCCGAGTGGGGCTACGACGGACTGGAGATCGCCTGCTGGGGTGACCACTTCGAGGTCGACCGGGCACTGGCCGACGACTCGTACGTCGACCGCAAGCGCGAGACGCTGGCGAAGCACAACCTCCAGGTCTTCGCCATCTCCAACCACCTCGTCGGCCAGGCGGTCTGCGACCATCCGATCGACGAGCGGCACCAGGACATCCTGCCGGCCCGGATCTGGGGTGACGGCGAGCCCGAGGGGGTCCGCCAGCGGGCCGCCGAGGAGATCAAGGACACCGCCCGCGCGGCGGCGAAGCTCGGCGTCCACACCGTCGTCGGCTTCACCGGATCATCGATCTGGCACACCCTGGCGATGTTCCCGCCGGTGCCGCCGTCCATGATCGAGCGCGGGTACCAGGACTTCGCCGACCGGTGGAACCCGATCCTCGACGTCTTCGACGAGGTGGGCGTGCGGTTCGCGCACGAGGTCCACCCCAGCGAGATCGCCTACGACTACTGGACCACCCGGCGGACCCTGGAGGCGATCGGGCACCGCCCCGCCTTCGGCCTGAACTGGGATCCGTCCCACTTCGTCTGGCAGGACCTGGACCCGGTGAACTTCATCCTCGACTTCGCCGACCGGATCTACCACGTCGACTGCAAGGACGCGAAGGTGCGTACCGGCGACGGGCGCCGGGGCCGGCTCTCCTCCCACCTGCCCTGGGCCGACCTACGCCGCGGCTGGGACTTCGTCTCCACCGGGCACGGCGACGTGCCCTGGGAGGACTGCTTCCGGGCGTTGAACGCCATCGGGTACGACGGCCCGCTCTCGATCGAGTGGGAGGACGCCGGGATGGACCGCCTCGTCGGCGCGCCCGAGGCGCTCCAGTTCGTCCGCCGGCTGGCCTTCGACGCCCCGGCGGCGGCCTTCGACGCCGCCTTCAGCACCAACCGTGACTGACCGGACCCGCGGAACGTCCGACTGACCGGACCGTACGACTGACCGGACCGTACGACGCCCGACGGGCCGGCCGCATAAGGCGGCCGGCCCGTCGAAGGCGTCGTCGCTCAGAACGTGCTGCCGTTGGCCCCGCCACCGGACGGCTTGCTCCGGCTGGCGCTGCTGGCCGATCCGGTGCCCGACGATCCGGTGCTGGTGGAGTTGGCGCTGCCGGTCTTCGCCCCGACCGTGGCCGGCGTGCCGGCGAAGGCGTCGTCGGCGGCGGTCAGCCCCTGCCTGCCGTCCCCACTGCTGCTGCCGAGCTTCTCGCCCAGCTTGGAGTGGCTGAGCTTGTCCTTGCCCTCGCTGTAGAGCCGGTTCGCCTGGGCCTGTGCGACCCCGGCCGCCTCCTGCACGGTCGGGTGGTCCAGCACCTTCCGGCCCCGGACGACCAGCTCCTCGTACTTCTCCCGACCGGCGCGGGCGCCCAGGACGAATCCCGCAGCCAGCCCGCCAAGGAACATGATCTTTCCGCGCATGGCGGCTCCCTTCGTACCTGACGCGCTACCAATCCCGTACCAGGAACCCGGTCGGGAGCGGTCGTATCGCGCCTGCGTCCTCTGTCCGCAGCTAACTACCCATCCTCCTCTCTACTCATGCCTCCCTGTGTCCGGATGGCGATTTGTCCCGGCTTCTCACGGTTCGAAGGTGGGCGGTAACCCCCTGGACCAACACCCCGGGGAATCCTGTACGCTTGTCCCCGTCGCACGGTGCCGGAGAGATCCGGTTCCGGAAACGCGATCCCCTGTAGCTCAATTGGCAGAGCAGCCGGCTGTTAACCGGCAGGTTATTGGTTCGAGTCCAATCGGGGGAGCTCACTCCACCACGCCCGCCGGCACCGCCAGGCGGGCGTCACTATTTTCCCGGGCCGAGTCTCCGCTGCCCGCCCGCGTCGCCCGTCGCGTCGGGACGGCCGTTTCCCCTCCGTGTACGCCCGACGCCCGGCAGGATGAACGGGGCCGGCACAGACTGCGGATTGCGTCGATCTCTGCGTCGCTTCACGGACCGGTCCCGCACCGTCGGCACCGAGGGGAGGGCGGTCGATGTCGGCCGAACCGGACGTCGTCATCGTCGGCGGGGGCCTGGCCGGGCTCGCCGCCGCCCGTCGCCTGCACCGCGCCGGAGTTCCGTGGCGACTGGTCGAGGCCGGCGACCGGCTCGGCGGTCGGGTCGCCACCGACCAGGTCGACGGATATCTGCTCGACCGGGGGTTCCAGGTGCTCAACACCGCCTACCCCCGGCTCGGCACCCTGCTCGACGTGGAGACCCTGAAACTCGGGTACTTCACGTCCGGCGTCCTGGTGCGCCGGGGTGACGACCTGCTCCGACTGGTCCACCCGCTGCGCGAACCGGCCGGCGTGCCCGGCACCGCCCTGGCCGGCGTCGGCTCCCTCACCGACCGGCTCCGCCCTGCTCGCCGCCGGCTGTGCCACCCTGCCCCCGCGCCGTCTGCTCGACGCGACCGAGACGACCAGCGAGAGCGCACTGCGCCGGGCCGGCCTCTCCGACGCGATCATCGAGGAACTGCTGCGTCCGTTCCTCTCGGGTGTCCTGATCGACCGGGAGTTGGAGACCAGCAGCCGGGTGCTGGCCATGGTGCTGCGCTCCTTCGCCCGGGGACGGATCGGACTGCCCGCCGAGGGGATGGCCGCACTGCCCCGGGCCGTCGCCGCGCCACTGCCGACCAACCTGATCGACCTGCGCACACGGGTGACGGCGGTGTCCCCCGGTCGGGTGGGCACCGAGGCGGGCGAGATCCGCTGCCGCGCCGTCGTGGTCGCCGTCGACCCACCGGCGGCCACCGCGCTCCTGCCGGCCCTCTCCCCGGTACGGATGCACAGCTACACGACCTACTACCACAGCACCGCCGAGCCGCCGGTGGCCGAGCCGATCCTGGTACTGGACGGGGACCGCCGCGAGACCATCGCCAACACGGTGGTGGTCAGCCGGGCCGTTCCCGGCTACGCCCCACCGGGACGGCACCTCGTCGCCACCTCCGTGGTCGGCCCCACCGCCCCGCCCGAGCCCGTCGTACGCCGGGAGTTGACCCGCCTCTACGGTCGCCCCACCGACGACTGGGAGCACCTGACCACCGTCCGGGTCCCGCATGCCCTGCCCGCCGCGCCTCCGCCGCAGGGGCACCTGCGCAAGCCGGTCGCCCTGGGCGACGGTCTCTACGTCGCCGGCGACCACCGGGACAGCCCCTCCATCCAGGGCGCCCTCGCCAGCGGCTGGCGTGCCGCCGGCACCCTCCTCCACGACCTCCGTCCCTGACCCTGTTCCGCCCCGCGCAGGAAGGTGTGCCGGAGGGGTCAGCCGTGGTCGATGCAGGCTGTTATCCTCGCGTTGCCCATCGTGCCGGAAGATCGGTGCCGTCGCTGCGCATGGTGGCCGGTGTTCGCGCGGCCGGGTTAATATCCCGGCGCCGGCAGGGGGCGGTAGCTCAGCAGGTTAGAGCAGGGGACTCATAATCCCTCGGTCGCGGGTTCGAGCCCCGCCCGCCCCACCGAAACGGATACCTAAACGGAGGGGCAAGGGGGGCAGCCACACGCGCCACAAGCCTGATGGCGCTGTTGATCCACATCGTGTGGCACGGTTGCCGGCAGGCGTACCGGTCGTCTTCTGTCAGTGCGGGCGTCGTAGTTTGGCACGGTGCACTCCGTCGCGGCTTACCTCCGCACCCTGACCCAAGAACAGCTCACCAGTCTGGTCGCGGATCGCCGCGACGCGACCATCGAGCCTGCGCCGACCACCGCCGACGAGCTCGCCGTCCGGCTGCTTCACCCGTCGTCGATGGCGGCCGCGTGTGCGTTGCTTACCCTGCCAGAGCTTCAGGTGTGCGAGGTCGCTGCGGCGCTGGGCGACGGGTGCACCTTTACCCGGCTGGCGACGCTGTTGGGCGTGCCGGAGGGCGATGCGGACCTGGTCGCGGCGCTGCGTCGGCTCACCGAGCTTGCTCTGATCTGGCCGTACGCCGACGGCTTCGCGGCAGCACATCTGAGCCCGTTGTGGCCGCACCCGCTGAACCTAGGACCCGGCGCCGCCGAGCTGCTCGCCACCTGGAACATGAACAATCTGCGCAAGCTGGCGAAGGTGTACGGCGTTTCCGTGACGGGCTGGGACAAGGACAAGTTGATCGTTGCGCTGGTCGGCTGGCTGGCGCGGCCGGAGAACGTGCGTCGACTCGTGGCGCAGGCCCCCGCCGACGTCCGCGCCCGGCTCACCGCGCTCGCCTCGCGGCAGGCGCGTCCCTTCGATGAGCGAGGGATGATGTTCGGCTCGGCCGGGGTGGCGCTGCCGTGGGCCGCTGAACGTGGTCTCGTCGTCGGCTCGGCCTGGGGCGTCGAGGAGATGCCCCGCGAGGTGGCTCTCGCGCTACGAGAGGGCTACATGGCTGCGTTCGATCCGCAGCCGCCGGCCGTGTCGATCATGCGGGTCGAGCCAGAGGGTGTAGAACGGGAGGCTGCGGCCGCTGCCTCGGAGACCCTCGCCGCAATCGCCGCGATCGCCGCCACCATAAGCGGCGGCTCGGTGCCCCTGCTCAAGACGGGCGGTCTCGGTGTACGCGAGCTCCGTCGGATGGCTAAGTCGTCCGGTCAGGACGAGGATCGCACCCGCCTGACCATCGAACTGCTCGCCGCGGGCGGCCTCACCGAGGCCTCGGACACCGGTCTGGCCCTCTCGGGGGCCTATGACGCGTTCGCCGCAGCCGAACCCGCCGACCAACTGCTGGACATCGTCGAGACCTGGTTGGCGATGCCCGCGTGCCCGCTCGCCCCGGCCCACTCCACCGCGGTCTCCTCCCGTGCCCTCTACTGGGACAAGGACGAGGAGATGATTTTGACGGGCCTGCGCGCCCTGACCTTGCGCACTCTCGCCGACGTTCTACCCGAAGGCCACGCCACCGATGCCAGCATGTTCGCCGACCGGCTGGCCTGGCAGAGCCCTGTCCTGACCGACCAGGCAGACGAGGATCTGCAACGCTACGTCACCGGCATCTGGCGAGAAGCCCACCGGCTCGGTCTACTTGCTCACGGAACAGCGACCAGCCTCTGCCGTAGCCTGCTGACCGGTGACGCCGGCGCGACCCATCGGCAAGCTCAGGCCATGCTGCCCCGCTCCTGCGGCACGGTCCTGTTGCAGAACGACCTCACCGCGGTGGTGACCGGCACCCCGTCGGCCAACCTGTTGGCTCTGCTGGACGGCGCGGCCACGCCAGAGTCCCGCAGCGGCGCCTGGACATGGCGTTTCTCGCCGTCCAGCATTCGTGGCGCGCTCGACGCCGGAAAGACCCCGGCAGATCTGCTGGCCCGGATTACCGAGGTGGCCGACGGCGGCCTCGTGCCACAGACACTCACGTACCTGATCAAGGACGTAGCCCGCCGGTACGGCCGCGTGCAGGTGCGCCCAGCCGGCTGCTGCCTGTGCAGCGACGACGAGACCCTGCTCACCGAGCTGCTCAACACCCGCTCGCTGCAAGCCCTGCAGTTGGTCCAGCTTGCCCCGACCGTGCTCGCCAGTGCGAAAACACCGGCCGAAACCCTGGCCGCACTGCGTGCCGCCGGCCACGCCCCGGCCAGCCTCCACCTCGACGGCAGCCTAGCCCTCGAGATCCCGCAAGGACGCCGCGCCGATCCGTCACTCACCGGTCCGGATAGCGGTGACATGTTCCCGCTGCCGCGCTTGAGTGACCCGGTCGACGTCGCACGGACTCTGGTCGGTAACCGCTGACTCCCCTGCCACCGGACCCTACAAACTGGTAGATGTGGACGATTCGCCACGCGGTTGACGGCCGAGGGCGTGCACGAGGAGGAGCAGGGCCGCGAGCGTCCCGACGCCGGCCAGGACGAAGGTGGCGCGGGCGCCGATCAGGCTGACCAGGAAGCTGCCTCCGGCGTAGGCGGAGGCAGCTCCCAGTTGGGCGGCGGTACCCATGGTGCCGAACACCCGGCCGAGGAACGGGCGGGGCACGAGACCCTGGACGAGGGTGTCGTAGCCGATGTTCTCCACGGCATTGCCCGCGCCGCCGATCAGCTGCGCTGCGATGACGACGGCAAGAACCGGGGCCAGGCTGTTGACGATGCTGGCCGCTGCGGTGGCCGCGACGGCACCGATCAGGAGAACAATCGGTGAGCTCCCCCGGGCGAGTCGGGTGCAGGCTAGTGAGGCCAGGAGCATCCCGACGCCGAATGCGCTGGCTGCCAGTCCATAGCCGGCCGGGCCGGCGAGGAGCACGTCGCTGGTGAGGAAGACCAGTGCCACATTGTCCACTGCGGCGAAGGCGACGAGCAGGAAGAGGCTGATGACCAGTACGCGGATCTGTCGGTGTGCCCTGACGTAGCGCAACCCCTCGATCGTTTCGGCCCACAGGCCGGTGACCGCCGCGGGGTCGCGGGCCGGCGCGATCGCCGGAAGTCCGGTAAGCAGGAGGGCTGATACGACGAAGGTGGCCGTGTCGACAGCCAGGGCGGTGTGGACACCCCCGGGAGCGGCTATCAACAGCCCGCCCAATCCCGGGCCGACGGTGAGGGTAAGGGTTCGGGTGAGCCCGAACAGGGCGTTGGCCGGCGCGAGGTCGACGGGGTTGACCAGGATCGGAACCAGGCTGCGACCTGCCGGGTTGCGGATGGTGGCCAGGATCCCGACAGCCGCGACGAGCGCGATCAGCACCGGCATCGGCGGCAGAGTGACCGCGATCAGTCCGATCACCAGCGCCGAAGCCAGCTCGCAGCTCACCAGCAACCGCCGTGTCTGGACACGGTCGGCCAGAGCTCCTGCCAACGGTCCGCCGAGCCGTGGCAGCGCGTTCGCGAGAAGCAGCAGACCCACCCCTGCGGGACCGTCTCGTGGCGCGACGAGGAGTACCAGGGCCGTCGTGGCGATCCCGTCACCCACGAACGACACCGCCCGCGACGCGCACAACGACCGGAAGGCGGGATTACCCCGCAGCAGGCGGGTTCGGGGAGCAGGGCCGGCAGCTGCCGGCGGCGGTTCGGCCATGACCAGCAGAGTGCGGCCAGCGGACCACGGACCGCTGTGATTCGGCACAGACCGAATCGTGGCTATCGTTATCCGCGTCATGGCGCTGGTGTTGAGGTTCGGACGTGGTGACGCGGCCCGGTGTCGCTTCGCGGTCTCACCGCTACAGGAAACGATGACGGCGCTTCTGGTGCTGAAGAATCCGGGCCGCCACGGCTGGTACCCGACGTGGCTCCGCGATGTCCGGCGCGACCTCGCGGGGCTCGACCTGCGGCTGCTGAGCGTCGCCGCGCCGAGCCACGGACACGGGCCCGACTTTTTGTGGCCGAGCCCGACCAGCCCGCTCACCACCATCGAAGACGATCTCGCTCAGGTCCAGGCCACCGATCCCCGCATCGTCACCGCGCAGCTAGCCGCCCATGCACGCCGCCTCGCCTCCCGCACGGTGCCTGTCGATGTCTACCGTGCTCTAATCGGCGACCCCGTCACCGCCCGGGACACACTGGTCGCGCAACAGCGACTGGCCTGGCAGGCACTGGTCGCACCGCTCTGGGACCGAATGCGTGGACTGCTCGACGCCGACATCACCAGCCGATCCCGGCAACTAGCCGACGGGGGCCTGGAAGGGCTGTTCGCCGGCCTGCACCAGCGAGCAGTATGGAAGAACGACGAACTGCACCTCACCGGCTTCCAGCGCGGGACCGTGGATCTGCGCGGTCGTGGCCTCGTTCTCGTCCCGACAGCCTTTGGTTGGCCGAATCTCGGGATCGGGCCTACGGATGACGTTTCCACCACACCCCCGGCGCTCGTGTACCCGATGCTCGGTGCGGCGCGGCTCTGGGAACCCGCCACACCACCACCCGTGATCATCCGACTCCTCGGCGCCGGACGCGCATCCGTGCTTGCCGAGACCGTCATCCCCAGCACCACAAGTGGCATCGCTCAGCGGGTGGACCTCGCCCCGGCAACCGTCTCGCAACACCTTGCTGTTCTCCGCGATGCCGGCCTCGTCACTCCCAAGCGGCACGGCCGTGAAGTCCTCTACCGACAGACCCCGCTGGCCGCCGCCCTCCTGCGATCCGATCCGCTGCCATCCACCGAGCCATATCGGTCCGGCGACAACGGTTTAAGCACCCGACCCGGCGGGCGCGCCATTTACGACTGAAGTACCCGCGATCCGGCCCTGAGGAAAAACAGGCCGAGTAATGATGGGCCAGGCATACCCTCAACCGGTAGGCACGAGCATTGAGCGCCCGGACGATCGGCTTCGGCGCACCAGGTCGTGCACCACCCGACCTCGACGATGCTGTTCTCGTGGAGGTCGCGGATACGGTCGACGAGAATGGGTGCCCAGCGGATCGTGTACTCGTACTGGTCGACCGCCGACCAGACGCCGCGTTTGTGGGGCGGTCCGCCCCAGCCGGGACGGTTGGCGTTGATGACGCCGCCCACGTCGAGCAGCCAGATTGGCGGAAGACTGATCACCAGCGGTGCTCCTTCGGTCAAGCAACCACTGTGGATCATTCGGTGGCAGGGGACGTACCAGCCGTGTCGCCAGTGAAGTCGCAGGGGTGGTTTCGCCGGCCGAGACGGACCCTCACGAACTGGCTACGGCGGGATCAGCCCTCGGAATCCAGGACGGCCGGTGGCAGTCCTGGCAGCGGCCCATCGTCGCCCTGACAGACGAACGCGCCCCAGTGGCGAGGAGCGGGCCAGGACTCCCTGGTCAGCAGCTGTGCCTCGCGGAGTGCCTCGACGCGTGACCGGCCGTCCCGCAGCAGACGGTAGAAGTGTTCCATGAGGTGCCGGGTCGGTTCGTCCGGCACCTTCCACAGACTCATCACGAGGGTACGGGCCCCCGCGATGAGGAACGAGCGGCGCAACCCGAGGACTCCCTCGCCCGGCTCCACGTCACCCAGTCCGGTGTCACACGCGGAGAGGACGACGAGTTCGGTGCCGGCCAGCGTCAGTTCGGTCACCTCCAGCGCGGTCAGGATGCCGTTGCCGGCGGCGGGAGGTGCCTCGTCTCCCTCCAACCAGGTGTTGGCACCGGCCAGGGCGAGCCCGGTGCGCAGCAGCGGATTCGCCAGCCCCTTGCCGGTGAGCCGGGCGAAGTTGTCCTCGGCGGGGACGAAGGCGGTCGGCGTGGCCAGGATGCCGTTGAGCACCAGCATCTCCCGGTCCGGGTCCGCAGGGCGGATCGTCATGCCCGGAGTGAACTCCTCCGGCGGCAGCGGAGGCTGGTGCCGGAGCACGAAACCGTGGGTGGCGAAGTGGAGGACGAGGGGCGAGGAGGTGCGTTCGACCAGGGTCTTCGTCGCCTCGCCGGCGAGACTGGGCGGGACGCCGAGCAGTCGACCGACGACTTCGCCCTCCTGCCGCGCGCCCTCCAGCGGTAGCAGCGGCCGTCGTACCGACGGCACCCCGCCGAGGTCGAAGTCAGGGGCGGCCACGACCAGGGGCGGCCCGGTGGTGGGGCGTGCGGCGGCGTGCAGCCGGAGCAGGTCGCGCGTGGCGGTGAGGTACGAGATGGTGTACCCGTCGATCAGCCGCCCACCGTTCCGGTCGGGCAGCACCTCGAAGGGCAGACGCAGCAGCTCGCCGTCGGGTGCCAGGAGGAGGCGCCGACTGTCTCCGATGGCGGCGCGCAACGGCTCGAACACCGCGTCGTGGAGCCGTTCGGCCGCGTCGGCACGCCCGTCGGCCGGGTGTTCGCGGTATCCGGTCAACTGGGTGCGTACGCCCGCGACAAGCTCGTCGATGGTGCGTGCGGCACCGAGGTCGACCAGGACCGGCCGGTCGGGACGTGCCGGCGTGAGTACCACCGCCAGGTACCGGTGTGGCTGCCACGGACGGTCGCCCTGGCTGCGTACGGCGTGGAAGTCGAACGGCGCGTACCGGAGGAACTCGACGGTCACCGCGCCGCTCGGGGTGGCCCGCGCGACGGCCGTGGCGTCGACTGCGGACGGTCGGTCGGTGCGGGCCACGGACAGCGCGCGGGCGAGCGCCTTCTCCAACTCCCGGAGCTGCCAGGTGGCCCGCCGGAGTTCCTCCGCGGACCCGTGCGGGTCACGCGGGTCCGGGCCGTCCAGCCGACGCCGCGCGATCCAGGCCCGCAGCCGGCCGAGTTCGTCGAGCATCGGGCGTAACTGCGGGTGACCGCCGCTCGCGAGGGCATCCCGGTCCCGGGCCAACGCGTCGATCCCGAGACCCTTCCAGTCCAGGATCAGGTCAGCCAGCCGTCGGACGTGTTCGGGCTGGTCGGAGAAGGACGCCAGGACCAGCGAGACGTACTGTGCCAACCTGTTCCGGGCGACCCGCAGCATGGCGAGCCGCTGTTCCTCGGAGGCGAACGAGCCGAACTGCTCCACGGTCTCCCGATGCCGCGCGATCACCTCGGTCAGCAGGCGCAGGGCCTCGGTTGCCTGCCCCCGTGCGGCGCGCACCTCTGCCAGGTTCGCCAGCAGGGTGAGCTGTTGTGTCCCCCGGCTCTCGGGTGCCAGGTTGGCCAGGGCGCTGCACAGGTCGCGCTCCGCGGCCTCGAACTGCCCGGTCGCCTGGTGCAGCCGGGCGAGGTTGTTGAGCAGTACGGGACTCTCGGGGTGACCGATTTCGCGGGCGATGTCCCGCGCCTCGGCGAGCCACTGTCGTGCCTCCGGAAAACGGTTCTGCCCCTCGCAGAGCGCGCCGAGCGAGACGAGCGTCGGGATGACGGTGACGTCACGCTCGCCCGCGACCCGTCGCCGGATCCCGAGCGAGTGCAGGTGGTGCCGCTCGGCTGCGGCGTCGTCGCCGGTGGACTGGTAGAGGTGGCCCAGGCTGCTCAGCACGTCGGCGACGGGCAGCCGGTCCTCGTCGAGGCGTCGGTACAGGTGGAACGCCTCGTGCAGGTCGGTTTCGGCCGCCCGGTGGTCCGCCATCCGGATGTGCAGGTCGGACTGGGTGACCAGGAGCGCGGCGAGCGTCTCGGGAGAGCGGTCCGCGAACGGCCGCGCGGCCTCGACCGCCGCGCGTACCTGAGCCTCCGCGTCGGCGTACGCGCCCGCGTCGAGCAGGGTGTGCGTCAGGTGCCGGACGACGTGGACGAGGGGTGGACCGTTCCCGTCCGAGCGGTATCCCCCGGGCCGGTAGAGCGGGAAGTAGCGGCCCTCGTCGTCGACGCCCACCGGGTAGGTGAGCCGATCACGCCACCGGTCGGTGTCGAGTTCCGGAACGGGCGGCGCGTTCCGCAGCTCCTCGAAGAGGTCGCGACCGTGCCCGGCGTACGCCCGCTCGATGGTGTTGGGCTCGGCGGTGAGGAAGACCTCGATCAGGTGCTCCGGGATCTCCAGGAGCGTGACCTGGGCGTACCGTCCGTCGCTGACCTGGTCGAGGACCTTGAAGATCCGACCGCGCGGCCACAGGCACAGGCCCCAGCCCTCGGCGTCGGGCAGCACGCGGGCGTTGGCGGAGAAGACAAGGTACCGGTGCGGGGCGACGAATCCGCCCACCCGGTGCGAGACGTCGCAGAACGTTGGCTCACGCAGGAGCAGACCCGGACGGTACCTGGCCAGCACGGCCTCCGGCAGGGTGGTGTCCCGGAAGAACACGCCGCAGGAGGCGAAGTTCGCGCGTAGTGCGTCGGCCAGGTCAGCCACGGTATCTACCTTCGCAAGTCTCCGGCCGATGCGCTACGGACGCGGAGCGTCGGATTGACGTCCGTCGGGACGTCGCCACGCGGGTCCGGGGCTGAAGCTGGTCATCCCTCTTCGGGTGCTCCGTCCTCATCGCGGGTTCTCTGCGATTTGCGGCTTGTATCGATCGTTCTGCGGCATTCGTGCCCGGCTGGTCGCCGAGAGCGGGTATAGACCGGCGTTAGCGACGAAATTCGTCAGAGTTGAGCCGTCAGGCGACGAGTTTCCGAGGATCTATGGACAGCAACGAACAGTTCTCGTAGAGTCCCAGCATCTTCCGATGATCCTGGAGATGACGTGAACGCTGCCGCCACGGAAAGTCCCGTCCACTCGTCGACCGAGCTGCACGCCGCTGCCACCGTGGTGGACGGAAGCACGGTCATCGAACTCAGCGAGGCCCACCTCGACCGCATCCGGCGAGGCGGCGTCACCGCCGTCAACCACACGGTCACCAGGCCGTACGCGGACACGGTCACCGCCCTGCGGGAGGTGAACCGGTGCCGCCGCTGGATCGACGAGCACTCCGACCGGGTGCTGCTGGCGCTGACGGTCGCCGACATCGAGCGGGCCAAGGCCGAGGGCAAGGAAGCCGTCATCCTCGGCCCGCAGGACACCGAGATGATCGGTGTCGACCTCGACCTGCTGGGCACCTTCTACGACCTCGGCATCCGCATCCTGCAGCTGACCTACCAGCGGCAGAACCTGCTCGGTGCCGGCTGCGGCGAGGAGACCGACTCCGGTCTGACCCACCGGGGTCGCCGCTTCGTCCAGGCCATGGACGAGTTGGGCATCCTGGTCGACGTCTCGCATTGTGGCGAGCGCACCGGCCTGGACGCCATGGACGCCTCCGAGAAGCCGGTCGTCGTCACCCACTCGTTCTGCGACGCGATGTCGCCGCACATCCGGGCCAAGTCCGACGCCTACCTGCGCCGGATGGCCGAGCAGGGCGGCGTCATGGGTATCACCACCCTGTCGGGGTTCCTGTACTACCCGGAGGACCCGTCCCGGCGTCCGGATCTGGCCCGCTTCGTCGAGCACGTCAGCCGCGTGGTGGAGGTGGCCGGCGTCGACCATGTCGCCATCGCCACCGACTACGACGAGACGTGGACCGAGCCGATGCGGGCCGCGCAGTTGAAGGCCATCGCAAAATCCAACTCCAAGGAACAACAGAACCTTCTCGGTGACTTCGGGTGGAACGAGCGACGGGCGATCGGCATGGACGACGCCTCGCAGTTCGGCAACTTCACCGAAGCACTTCTCGCCGGCGGTTTCTCGCCGGAGGACGTGATCAAGATCCTCGGTGGCAACTGGCTTCGGGTTTTTGGGGAGGCATGGAAGCCGGCTGACCTTTAGCACGATCGTGACACCAGCCAAGGAGAACCATGCGAACCCGATTTTTGACCAGAGTGCTGGCGGTGGGCGTCGTCGCGGCGCTCGCGGCCGGTTGCTCCGGAGGCGGTGAGCCTCCGTCCACCACCAATGGTGAGAACGGCAACGATGGCTTGACCAGCAACGTCCGCCTGGAGGACGACACGCAGGCCGGCACCCCGAAGTCCGGTGGGCGGCTCCGGATCATGATCCGGCTGGACGCCAACGAACTCGACCCGCACCGGATGTCGGAGACCTCGGCCTTCGTCATCAACGAGCAGATTTACGAGTCGCTGGTGCAGTCGTACCGGGGCGAGATCAAGCCGGCGATCGCCGAGTCGTGGGAGCAGAACGCGGACGGGACGTCCCTGACGTTCAAGCTCCGCGACAACGCCTTCTTCCACAGCGGGCGCAAGGTGACCGCGGCCGACGTGAAGTACTCGATCGAGCGGATCAAGGACCCGGAGACCCGGGCCCCCCGGGCGCGCAGCTACGAGGGCATCACCTCGGTCGAGGCGCGTGACGAGCGGACCGTCGAGATGAAGCTGGCCAAGCCGAACGCGGCCATCCTGACCCTGCTCTCCACCGCCGCCTCGTCGATCGTGGACCGTACGGTGGCCGAGTCGGCGGGTGGGCTCAACGGCAGCGTCGACGGCGGCAGCGGCCCGTTCAAGATCGCCTCACGGGTCACCGGCCAGGCGATCAAGCTCGACAAGCACGACAAGTACTGGGAGCAGGGCGTCCCCTACCTCGACGGGATGGACTTCACCTTCAACCCGGACGACAACGCCCGCGCCGCGGCGATCCGCAGCGGCACCGTCGACTTCCTCTGGCGTCCCGCGCCCGAGTTCATCGACGCGCTGAAGCGCGACGAGAAGCTCAAGTGGTACGGCGGTTCCGGCTCGCTCTCCCTGCACGTGCGGCTCAACACCTCCAAGGCCCCGTACGACAACGTGAAGGTCCGGCAGGCCATCTACCTGGCACTGGACCGTCAGGAGATCCTCAACGTGGCCAACTCCGGTTTCGGGACCCCGCTCAACGCGGGTTACCTGCCGCCGGACCGGTTCGGCGCGGTGACCGAGCCGATCTACAACAAGCCGGACATCGAGAAGGCCAAGTCGTTGCTGGCCGAGGCGGGGTTCCCGAACGGCTTCGAGGCCAAGCTCATGGTGATCGCCACGTCGGCGTTCCAGGTGCGCTCGGCCGAGGTGGAGCAGCAGCAGCTCGCCAAGATCGGCATCAAGGTGACCATCGAGTCGGTGGAGTCCACCATCGCCGACTCGCGGACGAAGTCCGGTGACTTCGACATGTACCAGTCCGGCTTCGGTCTCACCTACGACCCCGACGAGCGGTTCAGCGCGAGCTTCCTCAAGGGCGGCGGGCTGAACTACGGCAACTGGACCGACCCGGAGTACGAGAACCTGATCGTGCAGGCCCGCTCCGAGCTGGACAAGGACAAGCGCGCCGCGCTCTACCAGCAGGCCGAGAAGATCCTCGCCGAGCGTGGTCCGGTGGCCATGACCTTCCTCAACGCGGACTTCGACGTCGTGCAGAAGGACGTCATGGGCTACCAGGGCGACCCGACACCGACGTACCGCTTCTACCGGAACATCTGGCTCGACCGATGAGGAGCCGTGGTGGGGGCGCCAATCCCGCGGGCGTCCCCACCACCACCTGAGCACGAAAGGCAGCCCCCGTGACCTCCGTACCGCTGACCCACCGTTACATCATCGCCGCCCGCCTCAAGGGCTACCTGAACAAGCACGAGGAGTCGGTGGCCCTGCTCACCGAGGCGCTCGAACTGGAACCGAACAGCCCCCGGCTGCTGCGGTTCCGGGGCCACCGGCGGATCTCGATCGGTGACTACGCCGGTGCGATCGAGGACCTGCGCGCCGCCGCCGACGGGCTGGCCGGTGTCGAGGAAGAGTACGAGATGTACCAGCCCGAGGTGGAGAAGGACGTCGTCAGCCTGATCCTCGGCCGCCCCGAGCAGGTCCGGCCGCAGCACCTCACCGAGACCGAGGCCGCCGCCGACGCGGAGGCCCTGGAGCGGTACCACACCACCCTGCACACCTCGGTCTGGTACCACCTCGGTGTCGCCCAGTACCTCGCCGGCGACCTGGAGGGCTGCCTGCCCAGCTTCCGGGAGGCCGAGCGGTCCGCCCGGCACCAGGAGGGGCTGGTGGCGTCGCAGGACTGGCAGTACATGGCGCTGCGCCGGCTCGGCCGGCCGGAGGAGGCCGAGCAGGTGCTCGACCGGTTCCGGAAGATCGCCCTGGTCGACGAGGACCACCTGGTCGGCTACGAGGGGCGGATGCGGCTCTACACCGGCGACATCACTCCCGAGCAGCTCTGGGCGATGTGCGACGGCAACAGCCTGAAGACCGTCACCCAGGGTTACGGTCTGGGCAACTGGCACTACTACAACGGCGACGTCGACGCCGCCCGCGAGGTCTTCGACGGGGTGCTGCGCACCGGCGTCACGCACGCGTTCGCCTATCTGGCCGTCAAGGCCGAGTACTCCCGTAACCCCGACTTCGTCGGGGCCACCGCACCGAAGGGGAACTGACGACCATGGCAATCATCCGGGCCGAGATCGGCAAGCGCGACCAGGAGACCAAGGAAGCGATCATCGCCGAGCTGACCGACGTGCTGGTCAAGTACGGCTCGCCGCGCGAGAACACCCACGTCATCCTCTACGAGGTCTCGTACGACAACTGGGCCAAGGGTGGCGTGACGTACAACAACCGGAAGCGTGCGCAGGAGACATCATGACCGTCGACGGCCGGGGTCCCCATGTCCTGCTCACCCCGAACCTGGCCGACCTGCTGCCCCAACTGCGCGAGCGTTACCCGCACTGCCGGTTCACGCCCGTCCCGGACGACGAGCCGGTCCGCCAGGAGTGGCTCGACGCCGAGGTGATCCTGCGCAGCGCGATGAACGAGGACACGTTCGACGAACTGCTGGGCAAGTGCGACCGGCTGCGCTGGGTCCAGATCACCGCCGCCGGCTTCGACTGGGTGACGGGCGAGACCATGCAGCGCCGTCTTGCCGAGGGGCTCGTCTACACCCGGTCGCCCAACTCCTACAACGTGCCGATCGCCGAGTACGTCATCGGGGCGGTGCTGATGCACTTCCGGGCGTTCCCCGCGCACCGCGAGGCGCAGGAACGTCGGGAGTGGGTCCGGATCGTCGCCCGGGACGTCATCGGCAGCACCATGGTGGTCTTCGGCACCGGCGGCATCGGGCGTGAGGTGGCCTGGCGGGCCCGGGCCCTGGGGGCCACCGTGATCGGGGTCAACCGCACCGGCGCTCCCGCCGAGGGGTTCGACCGGGTGGTGGCGTACGCCGACCACCTCGCGCTGCTCCCCGAGGCCGACTCCGTGGTGCTGGCCATGCCGCTGACCACGGAGAACCGGTACTTCTTCGACGCCGAGCGGTTCGCGGCCATGAAGGAGACGGCGGTGCTGGTCAACGTCGGGCGGGGCGCGCTGGTCGTGGAGGACGCGCTGGTCGACGCCATGCACGCCGGGCGGATCGCCGGTGCCGTGCTCGACGTGTTCGAGGAGGAGCCGCTGCCGGCGGACCACCGGCTGTGGGGCCTGCCGAACACGACGATCACCCCGCACACGTCGTTCCGGGGCTCCGGCAACCTGCAACGGCTCTACGCCGACTTCTGCGCCAACCTCGACCGCTACCTGGCGGGCGAGGAACTGGCCGGCACGAAGCGACAGCCGGACCTGGGCTACTGACTGAGAGCCGACGCGTCCGAACCGTGGTTGCAGGGGTCCCCTGCTACGCAAAAAGCGGTAGCAGGGGACCCCTGCCACCACACCAGGCGGCCCACCCGATCATCGGGCGGGCCGCCTCCGTCGTGTCCCCTCCAGGCGTACCGGAGCGACGACGCGGATCACGAGCCCTCGCTGCTTGCCGGGTTGCGGTGGTTGCAGGGGACCCCTGCTACGCAAAAAGCGGTAGGAAGGGTCCCCTGCAACCACCTGAGCGCCGAGCGGCGGACAGCGCCGAGCGCCGGACAGCGGCGGGCGTTGGGCAGCGGCGGGCAGCGGGTGCGGGAGATCAGGTGAGCAGGGCGCGGGCCGACGTCCGTACGTCGTCCTCGCGGAGCAGCACCGCGTCGGCGGCGGGACCGAGCGGCACGTAGCTGTCGACGCTGTTCACCCGGGCGATCCGGCCGGTGAAGCCGCCGTCGACCAGGGCGGCCACCACGGCCTCGGAGACGCCGCCGCTGGTGCGGGTCTCGTCGACGACGAGGACCCGCGAGACGCCGTGCAGCGCGGCGCGCATGCTCACCGTCGGCAGCGGCGCGAGCCACTGCAGGTCGACGACGCGGGTCTCCACACCCTCCCGGGCCAGCTCGCCGGCCACCCGCAGGCTCATCGGGACACCGTTGCCGAAGGTGACGAGCGCCAGGTCGTCGCCCTCGCGGACCGTCCGGACCTCGCCCAGCGGGTTCTCGGTCGCGGCCCATTGCGCCGGCTCCGGATAGGGGGCGAGCCAGCCGCCGTCGCCGTCGGTGTGCAGGTCCCGCCGGTGGTAGAGGGCGATCGGTTCGAGGAACACGCAGACCCGGCCCTCCTGTTCGGCCAGGGCGAGACACTGGCGGAGCAGGGCCGGGGCGGTGGCCGGGTGCGAGGCGACGGCCAGGGCCAGGCCGGGGATGTCGCGCAGCACCGCCACCGAGTTGTCGTTGTGGAAGTGCCCGCCGAACCCCTTCTGGTAGGCCAGGCCGGCGATCCGTACGACCATGCCGTTGGCGTACTGCCCGTCGGAGAAGAAGCGCAGCGACGCGGCCTCGCCGCGCAGTTGGTCCTCGGCGTTGTGCAGGTAGGCGAGGTACTGGATCTCCGGGATCGGCAGGGTGCCGGCCAGCGCCCCGCCGAGCGCCACCCCGAGGATGGTCTGCTCGTCGAGGAGCGTGTCGAAGACCCGGTTGGCGCCGAACGCCTTCCGCAGCCCCCGGGTGGCGCCGTAGACGCCGCCCTTGCGGGCCACGTCCTCGCCGAAGACCTGTGCCTGCGGCCAGGTGAGCAACGCGTCGTGCAGGGCGGTGTTGATCGACTGGGCGAGGGTGAGCGGGCCGCGGGTCTCCGGGAGCCGGCCGCCGAACACCCGCTCCCGGCCGGTGCCCACGCGCCGCGCGGCCTCGCTGACCTGCCGCACCCGGCGCGTGGTCAGTGGGGCGGTCACCGCCGCCGGGTCGGACAGCCGCTCGACCCGGCCCAGCATCGCCTCGGCCCGGTCCATCACCAGCTTCCGGGCGTCCTCGTAGCGGGCGAGGCTCTCGGCGGGACTCAGGATCCCGCGCCGGGCGAGCAGCGCCGCCGTGGCCAGGATCGGGTCCCGGGCGTAGTCGGCGAGGATCTCCGCCTGCGTACGGTAGGCCAGCTCCGCGTCCGAGCCGGCGTGCCCCATGAACCGTACGGTGCCCAGGTGCAGCACGGCGGGACGGCGTCGGGTGCGTACCTGGTGCGCCACCTCGGCCGCGACGGTCAGCAGGCGGGCGGGGTCGGTGCCGTCGGCGTGGACGTAGTCGATGCCGGGCAGGGCAGACAGCATCCGGCGGACCCAGCCGCGCGGCGAGCGGGTGCTGATGCCGATGCCGTTGTCCTCGCAGACGAAGAGGACCGGCATCGGGAGGCCCTGGTGGGCGCTGTAGCCCACGGCGTTCAGCGCGCCGGCGGCGGTGGAGTGGTTGGCGGACGCGTCGCCGAAGCTGCACACCACCACGGCGTCGGCCGGGTATCCGGTGTGGGCGGTGCCCCGGTCGAGCGCGAACGCCAGGCCCATCGCGCGGGGCAGGTGGGAGGCGATCGTCGAGGTCTGCGGGATGATGTTCAGCGCCCGGTGACCGAAGACCTTGTGCCGTCCGCCGGAGATCGGGTCGTGTCGGGACGCGGCCGCCGAGTGCAGGACGTCCGCGACCGGGGTGGATCCGGGCACCTGACCGGCCCGCGCCGCGTAGAAGCCACCGGACCGGTAGTGCAGCAGCGCCGGGTCGGTCGGGCGCAACGCCAGCGCGACCGCGGCATTGCTCTCGTGGCCGCTGGAGCCGATCGTGTAGAAGCCCTCCTGCCGGGACTGCAACCACCGCAGCGCGAGGTCCAGGTGGCGGCTCTGGATCTGGGCGTCGAGGTGGTCCAGCAGCAGCCCGGGGTCGACGTCGACGTCCGGGGAGGGGTCCTCGGGCAGGGGCTGGCCCGCCGACCACCCGGTGAGGCGGCGTACCAGGTGGTCGTCGATGGATTCCACACGTGCTCCTTGCGGGTCAGCGACCGGACCGGCCGCGCAGTCGCGGGTCCAGGACGTCGCGGAGGGTGTCGCCCAGCAGGTTGAAACCGAGGACGGCGATCATGATGCAGACGCCGGGCACGACCGACGGCCAGATCGACATCTCCATGAAGGACTTGCCGCTGGAGAGCATCGAACCCCAGGACGGCTGGGGCGGCTGCACGCCGAGGCCGAGGTAGCCCAGGGACGCCTCGATGAGGATCGCGTAGGCGAGGCTGGTGGTGAACTGCACCGCGATCGGGGCGATCGAGTTGGGCAGGATGTACTTCAGGATCAGCCGGGTGTTGCTCAACCCGACCGCCTGGCCCGACTCCACGTACGGCTCCCGGCGGATCGACATCGCGGTGCCGCGCACGATCCGGGCGAAGCTGGGGATGAAGACGATCACCAGGGCGAGGATGAGGTTCTCCGTGCCGGGCCCCCGGGCGGCCACCACCGCGAGGGCCAGCAGCAGGGTGGGGAAGGAGAACATGATGTCGGTCGCCGGGGTGATGAGCGCGTCGAGGATGCCCCGGTAGAAGCCGGCGAGCAGGCCCAGCAGGACGCCGATGGCCCCGGCCAGGGTGACCACGATCAGGCTGACCGTCAGCGAGGTGCGTGCCCCGTAGAGGGCCCGGCTGAGCAGGTCCCGTCCGGCCTCGTCGGCGCCGAGCAGGAAGTCCCCGCCGGGCGGGGCGAGCCGCTGGTTGGACATGGCGGTCGGATCGTAGGGCGCGATCAGCGGGGCGAGGGCCGCGGCGGTGGTCATCAGCACCACGATGACCAGCCCGATCGCGCCCACCTTGTCCCGCATGACCAGCCGCAGCAGCTGACCGCCGCGACGTCCGGTCTTGATGGGGGCTGTCTGCGGCCGGGGGCCGGGGACGACTTCAGTGACCACTGCGCAACCTCGGATCCAGGTAGGTGTAGATGAGGTCCACGAGGAGATTGACGACGACGTAGAAGAAGGCCAGGAAGAGCAGGGTGCCCTGGACGACCGGATAGTCGCGCTGGCTGATGCCCCGGATGACCATCGTGCCCAGTCCCGGCCAGGCGAAGACCTGCTCCACGATGACGGTGCCGCCGAGCAGCGCACCCGCCTGGATGCCCAGCACGGTCACCACCGGGATCAGCGAGTTGCGCAGCGCGTGCCGGACCATGACCGCCCGTTCGCCCAACCCCTTGGCCCGGGCGGTACGGACGTAGTCCTGGTTGAGGACCTCCAGCATGCTGGACCGGGTCATCCGCATGCTGATCGCCGCCAGGCTGGCACCGAGGGTGACCGAGGGGAGGATGAGGTACTTCAGGCTTCCCCAGAAGCCCTCACCCTCGCCCGCGCCCTGCGACGGCAGCCAACCCAGCGAGACCGAGAAGACGTACACCAGCAGGATGCCCAGCCAGAAGTTCGGCAGGGAGAGCCCGATCAGCGAGGCGACCCGGGTGCTCGCGTCGAGCAGGCCGTTGCGCTTGGTGGCGCTGAGCACGCCGAACGGGATGGAGATGAGGATCGAGACCAGCAGCGCCGACACCGCCAGCAGCAGCGTGGAGGGGAAGCGCTGCATGATCTCTTCCAGCACCGGCTGGCCGGTGCGCATCGAGGTGCCGAGGTCGCCCTGGACCAGGGCACCCAGCCACCTCAGGAACTGCTCGTACACGGGCATGTCGAGCCCGAAGTAGCGGCGCATCTCCGCCTCGATCGCGGGGTCGCCGAAGTCCTGGCCCATGATCGAGCTGATCACGTCGCCGGGGATCATGCGGATCACCAGGAACGAGATCACCGAGATCCCGAGTAGGACCGGAATAACCGATAACAGGCGGATCAGCGTGATGCGCAGCATGGCTTGTTTCTCCGGTCTGGTCAGGTTTCCGAACCGGGCACGCCAGGATCCGAGTCCGCATCCCAGGCGGACTCCTCGTCGCCGGTGACGGCGATGTCGCGCGCCCACTCGTGGGCGCGTTTGGCGACCCGCAGCACCATCACCGACCGGCTCTCCATCACCCCGTCGAGGTGGCCCAGCCGCTCGGTCCAGAACCGGCGCATGGCGTTGCTGGAGGCGAAGTAGCCGACGGCGATGATGTCGAACTGGCCGGTCACGTGGTAGACGTACGCGATCTCCGGCATGCCCGCGAGCTTGTCGATGAGTCGCTCTGTGGCACCGGGCGCGCTCTGGATCTCGAAGAGTGTGTGCACCGGCCGGCCCATGAAGGCGGCGCTGGGGATCGCCGCGAACTGCAGCTGCCCCTCGGTGACGAGCCGCTCCACCCGCCGTCGCACGGATCCCTCGGAGAGACCGACCTTCGCCGCCAGTGCGACGTTTGTCTGCCTCGGGTCCTGGACGAGTTCCCGGATGATGCTGCGATCCTTCTCGATCGAGCTCTTCGATGCCATCTCGCTCCAACTCATAGTGACGTAATTCGTCGCTGCCGGGAGCCTAGACGACGAACATCGTCTGTGCAACACTCCCGGTTGACGAATGGCGGCGTTCAGGAGTCTAAACATCAGGGGGTTCGATGGCCTTGTTGGAGGTGCGGGAACTGCGTACCGAATTCCGCGCGGCGCGGGGGTCGGTGACGGCGGTCGACGGTGTTTCCTTCACTGTGGACGCCGGTGAGATGGTCGCCTTGGTGGGCGAGTCCGGCTGCGGCAAGTCCGCCACGGCGCAGTCCATCATGGGCCTGATCGTGCCGCCGGCCGGACAGGTGACCGGCGGTCAGGTGATCTTCGAGGGGCAGGACCTGCTGCGCCTGCGTCCCCGCGAGCTGCGGGCCGTACGCGGCAAGGGCATCTCGATGATCTTCCAGGATCCGATGACCTCGCTGAACCCGGTGCTCACCGTGGGACGGCAGCTCACCGAGTCCCTGCGCCTGCACCTCGGGTTGAACCGCCGGGCGGCACGGGCACGGGCGATCGAGCTGCTGGAGATGGTGCGCATCCCGGCCCCGGAGAGCCGGCTGGGGTCCTATCCGCACCAGCTCTCCGGCGGCATGCGGCAACGCGTCATGATCGCGATGGCGCTCTCCTGCAACCCCCGGCTGATCCTCGCCGACGAGATCACCACCGCCCTCGACGTCACCATCCAGGCCCAGATCCTGGAGCTGCTGCGGGACCTGGCCCTGGAAACCCGGACCGCCGTCCTGTTCATCACCCACGATCTCGGGGTCGTCGCGGGCATGGCGGAACGGGTCAACGTGATGTACGCCGGGCAGATCGTCGAGCGTGCCGAGACGGTCGACCTCTTCCACCGCCCGCAGATGCCCTACACCTGGGGTCTGCTCGGGTCGGTGCCCCGGCTGGACCTGGTGCGCGGGGGCAAGCTGCGTCCGATCGCGGGCCGTCCGCCGGAGCTGTCGGAGATGCCGGCCGGCTGCCGGTTCGCCCCCCGCTGCGTGCACGCCCGGGAGACCTGCCAGGACGACGCGCCCCAGCTCACCGTGACCTGGGAAACCCCGGACCGGGGCCAGCTGACCCGGTGCTGGGGCATGCGACCGGCGACCGAGGGCGGCTGGCTGTCCACGAAGGACCGGTTCGCGAACCAATCGACGGAGGAGAGCTGATGTCCGAAGCCCCGGCCACCGGACCGGACCAGACCCTGCTGCGCGTACGCGACCTGGCGGTCGACTTCAAGGTGCCGAAGCGCGGCTCGCTGCTCCCGGCGCGGCTGCGCGCCGTGTCCGGAGTGGACTTGGACATCCGGCGCGGCGAGATCATCGGCGTGGTGGGGGAGTCCGGCTGCGGCAAGTCCACCACCGGACGGGCCATCCTCCAGCTCCTCAAGCCCAGCCAGGGGACAGTGACCTTCGACGGCACCGAGCTGACCACCCTGGGTCGGGGCCGGATGCGGGCGATGCGCCGCCGCATGCAGATGATCTTCCAGGACCCGTTCGCCTCGCTGAACCCGCGCATGACGATCGGCGAACTCATCGAGGAACCGCTGCTGGTGCACTCGGACCTCTCCGCCACCGGCCGCCGGGCCAAGGCCCTGGACACCATGCAACTGGTCGGGCTCAGCGAACAGTGGCACGACCGCTACCCGCACGAGTTCTCCGGCGGGCAGCGCCAACGGGTCGGCATCGCCCGGGCACTGGTCAGCAACCCGGAGTTCGTCGTCGCCGACGAGCCGGTGTCCGCCCTGGACGTCTCGGTGCAGGCGCAGATCGTCAACCTGCTCGAACAGCTCCAGGAGGAGCTGGGGCTGACCATGATGTTCATCGCGCACGACCTGGCCGTCGTGCGGCACCTCTGCGACCGCATCGCCGTGATGTACCTCGGCACCGTCGTCGAGGTGGGGGAGTGCGAGGACATGTACCGCCGGCCGCAGCACCCGTACACCCGGGCCCTGCTCTCGGCGGTGCCGATCCCCGACCCGCTGGTGGAGACCGAACGCAAGCGGGTCATCCTCACCGGGGACGTGCCGAGCCCGCTCGACCCGCCCAGCGGCTGCCGCTTCCGCACCCGGTGCTGGAAGGCGCAGGAGATCTGCGCGACGCAGACCCCGGCTCTCGCCGCCACCGGTGCCGGCCACCAGGTCGCCTGCCACTTCCCGGAGAACGTCGACCAGCCGGTCGCCTCCGCCGCCGGCGGTCGGTGACCATGCCCGTGCCGCAGCACCTCAACCTCGTCGGTGGCGAGTGGGTCGACGGCGAACGCCGACCCAACCACAACCCCGCCCGGCCCGGCGAGGTCGTCAGCGAGTACGCCCGCGCCGACCGGGACACCGCCCGTGCGGCCGTGGCCGCCGCCCGCGCCGCGCAACCCGGCTGGGCCCGTCGACCCGTCGGGGACCGGATGGCGATCCTCGACCGGATCGGGAGCGCCATCCTGAGCCGGGTGGACGATCTCGCCGTCCTGCTCGCCCGGGAGGAGGGCAAGCTGCTCGCCGAGGCCCGGGGCGAGGTGACCCGGGCCGGGCAGACCTTCCGCTACTACGCCCACCAACTCCTGCAACCGCAGGGCGAGGTGTACGCGTCCACCCGGGAGAACGTGCACGCCGAGGTGCGCCGCCGGCCGCTCGGCGTGGTCGGGGTCATCACGCCGTGGAACTATCCGCTCGCGATCCCGGCCTGGAAGGTCGCGCCGGCGCTCGCGTACGGCAACACGGTGGTGCTCAAACCCGCCGAGCTGGTGCCCGCCTCGGCCGGGGAACTCGCCCGGATCGTGGCCGGGGCCGGCACCCCGCCCGGCGTCTTCAACCTCGTCACGGGGTCCGGCCGGGAGGTCGGCGAGGAGCTGTTGACCTCGCGTGACATCGATGGCATCTCCTTCACCGGCGGCACCGGCACCGGCGCCCACGTCGCCCGGCAGTGCATCGCCCACGGCAACAAGCGGTTCCAGTTGGAGATGGGGGGCAAGAACCCGCTCGTCGTCCTCGACGACGCCGACCTGGAGGTCGCGGTGCGCTGCGCCCTGGACGGCAGCTTCTTCAGCAGCGGCCAGCGGTGCACGGCGTCGAGCCGGCTGATCGTGCAGGCCGGCATCCACGACCGGTTCGTCGAGGCGCTGGCCACGGCGGCCGACGCCCTGCGGGTCGGCGACCCGCTCGACCCGGGCAGTGACCTCGGGCCGGTGGTCAGCCCGGACCAACTCGCCCAGAACCTGGACTACGTCCGGATCGGCCGGGACGAGGGGGCGACCGTGGTGGCCGGCGGAGCCCACCGCGCCGACGAGGGACAGTTCATGCGACCCACCCTCTTCGCCGACGCGCGCAACGACATGCGACTCGCCCGGGAGGAGATCTTCGGCCCGGTGTCCTGCGTGATCCGGGTCGACGACCTCGACGAGGCGATCGACGTGGCCGGCGACACCCCGTACGGACTCTCCGCCGGGATCGTGACGACGTCCCTGGCGGCGGCCGAACGGTTCAAGCGGGACGCCCGCGCCGGCATCGTGACGGTCAACCTGCCCACCGCCGGCACCGAGCTGCACCTGCCCTTCGGTGGCACCGGTGCCTCCAACCACGGTCCCCGGGAGCAGGGCGGTTACGCCCGGGACTTCTACTCCGTGCCGGTGACCTGCTACACCGGCTGGTGAGGACGACGATGACACCCAGGATCCTGCTCACCGAACCGATCGCGGCGGCCGGCATGGAGCTGCTGCGCGCCGCGGGCGACGTGCACGTCGCCGGAGTCACCGACCCGGCGGCGCTCGCCGCCGGACCGCTCGCCACCGCCGACGCGCTCGTGGTGCGCTCCTCCCCGGTGACGGCCACCATGCTCGAATCGGCGCGACGGCTGCGGGTCGTCGGCCGGCACGGCGCCGGGCTGGACGGCATCGACCTGGCCGCCGCCGACCGCCTGGGCATCCCGGTGGTCAGCACGCCGGGCGCCAACGCCGAGTCTGTGGCCGAGTTCGTCGTCCTGGCCGCGCTCACCCTCGCCCGGCAGCTGCCGCGGGCCGTGGCGTCGCTGACCGGGGGCGACTTCCCGGCCGGCCGGTCGCTGCCCTCCTCGGTCGTCGCCGCCGGGCTGACCGGGACCATGCTTGCCGGCCGTACCCTCGGGCTGGTCGGGCTCGGCGCGATCGGCCGGGGCGTCGCGGCCCGCGCGCGCGGGCTCGGCATGACCGTGCTCGGGTACGACGTCGCCGTCACCACGCCACCGGAGGGCGTCCGCCTCGTCGGGCTGGACGACCTGCTGCACGAGGCCGACGTGGTGAGCCTGCACGTGCCCCAGACCCCGCAGACCACCGGGCTGATCGGCGCCGACGCGCTGGCCTGGATGCGGCCGGACGCCCTCCTGGTGAACACGGCGCGGGCCGGGGTGGTGGACCGCGCGGCCGTGCTCGCCGCGCTCGACGCCGGGCGGCTGCGGGGCTACGCGGTCGACGTCTACGCTCCCGAGCCACCGGACCCCGACGACCCGCTGTTGCACCATCCCCGGGTCCTCGCCACCCCGCACATGGCGGCGATGACCCACGACGCGTTGGACGCGATGGCCGTCGCCGTGGCGCGCGGCGTGATCGCCCATCTGCACGCCCCGGAAGGAACCGAACCGTGACCCTGCCCGTGCCCGCATCCGCAGTCGAGTACTTCGGTGTCGACGCGCTCGTCGACGACGACACCCGGGAACTCCAGGCCGCCGTGCGCGGCTTCGTCGACCGGCGGATCCGTCCGCACGTCGCCACCTGGTACGAGGAGGGTTACCTGCCGGCCCGGGACCTGGCGCGCGAACTCGGGCAGCTCGGTGTGCTCGGCATGCACCTCGACGGCTACGGCTGCGCCGGCACCTCCGCCGTCGCGTA
Organism: Micromonospora echinospora; assembly: GCF_900091495.1. NCBI lineage: Bacteria > Bacillati > Actinomycetota > Actinomycetes > Micromonosporales > Micromonosporaceae > Micromonospora > Micromonospora echinospora. Next base: position 3,901,553 of record NZ_LT607413.1, read on the forward strand.
CGGGCTGGCCTGCTTCGAGCTGGAGGCGGGCGACTCCGGCCTGCGTTCCCTGGTCTCGGTGCAGGGCTCGCTCGCCATGTACGCGATCTGGCGGTTCGGCTCCGAGGAGCAGAAGCAGCGGTGGCTGCCCCGGATGGCGGCCGGCGAGGCGATCGGCTGTTTCGGTCTCACCGAGCCGGACTTCGGCTCCGACCCGTCGGGTATGCGGACCCGGGCCCGCCGCGACGGGAGCGACTGGGTGCTCAACGGCACCAAGATGTGGATCACCAACGGGTCGATCGCCGATGTCGCCGTGGTCTGGGCGCGCACCGACGAGGGGATCCGGGGCTTCCTCGTCCCCGCCGGCACCCCCGGTTTCACCGCCCCGGAGATCACCCGCAAGCTCTCCCTGCGCGCCTCGGTGACCTCCGAACTCGTCCTCGACGACGTCCGGCTGCCCGCCGACGCGATGCTGCCCGAGGCCGCTGGGCTCTCCGGGCCGCTGTCCTGCCTCAACGAGGCCCGCTTCGGCATCGTCTTCGGGGCGCTCGGCGCGGCCCACGACTGCCTCCGGACCACGATCGAGTACGCCCGCAGCCGGCAGATCTTCGACCGGCCGCTCGCCGCGTACCAGGCCACCCAGCTCAAGCTCGCCGACATGGGCCTGGAGCTGGGCAAGGGTTTGCTGCTGGCGCTGCACATCGGCGCGCTGAAGGACGCCGGCACGCTCGACCACCGGCAGATCAGCCTCGGCAAGCTCAACAGCGTGCGGGAGGCCATCGCCATCGCCCGCGAGTGCCGGGCCGTCCTCGGCGCGGCCGGCATCACCCTCGACTACCCGGTCATGCGGCACGCGGCGAACCTCGAATCCGTCCTCACCTACGAGGGGACCTCCGAGGTGCACCAGCTCATCGTCGGGCAGGTGCTGACCGGTCACTCCGCCTTCCGCTGACGGACGCCGTTACGGGGACGGGTTCACCGGCTCCGTGCCGGTGGGCCCGTCCCCGTGGCGACCGGCTCAGACGATCCGGAGATTGGCCATCATGCCCATCGCGCTGTGGTCGACCATGTGGCAGTGGTACGGGTAGACGCCGCGCCAGGTGTCGAAGGTGGCCTGGAGGCGGACCGGCTGGCCGGGCCAGACGACCACGGTGTCCTTCAGACCGGACTCGGCGGGGTCGGCCGGACCGTCACCCCGGCCGAGCACCCGGAACTGCACCAGGTGCATGTGGAAGTTGTGCGGCATGAAGACGTTGCCGTTCGTCACCGTCCACTCCTCGGTGCTGCCCCAGGCGACCGTGGTGTCGATCCGGTTCGGGTCGAAGACCTTCCCGTCGACGTACGCCCGGTGCCCGGTGCCCGGCTCGTCCATCCGCAGCTCGACGGTGCGCCGTACGGTCGGCGTCGGCAGCGGCGGCAGGGTACGCAGCCGCTGCGGCACCGAGCTGCGGTCCCGTCCCCGCGCCGGCACGACGTCGAAGCGCATCACGGACCCGACCTGCTCGAACGGTCCCGGCCCCAGCAGGTTGTGCAATACCACCGAGGTGCCCGGCTGGTAACGGGAGAAGTCGACCACCACCTCCAACCGCTCGCCGGGCGAGAGCAGCACGTACGGCACGGTGACCGGCGCCTCCAGCAGGCCGCCGTCGGACCCGATCACCGTGATGTCCCCGGCGTCGGCGAGCTGGAGCAGGAAGAACCGCAGGTTGCTGGAGTTCACCAGCCGGAAGCGATAGCGGCGGGCCTGCACCTGGAAGCGCGGCCAGGGCCGGCCGTTGACCAGGATGGTGGTCCGGTTGTCCGCGTCGTCCATCGTCCAGACCAGCTGGGCGTCGGCGTCCAGGTGCGCGTCACGCAACACCAGCGGGACGTCGAACTGGCCCTGCGGCAGCGGCAGTGCCGCCTCGGTGCGGTCGGTGAGCAGGTAGAGGCTGGCCAGGCCCCGGTAGAGGTGCTCGGCCTCCAGGTGGTGGGTGTGGTCGTGCATCCACAACGTCGCGTGCGGTTGCCGGTTGGGGTACGTGTAGACCCGCTCCCCGCCGGGCGGGATCGTGGCGGTGCCGGAACCGTCGTCACCGGGCGCGGTGGCGCCACCGTGCAGGTGCACCGCCGTCGGCATGTCCAGCCGGTTGCGCTGGCGCACCACCACCTGCCGGCCCGAGGTGGCCCGGATCGTCGGGCCGGGCAGGTCCCCGTTGTACGTGTACACCTCCGTACGGGTGCCCGGCAGGATCTCCAGCCGCCGGCGGTGCATGGTGACCGAGTAGTAGTCGGTGGTGGCGGTCCGCAGCACCGGCCGCAGGGTCTGCGGCACGGTCAACGGGACGGTGAACGGGGTCAGGGTCTGGTTTCCCACCCGGACGGGACGTGCCGCCGCAGGGGCCGCGCCGGACCGCCCGGCGAGGCTGACCAGGCCACCGGTCACGCCGAGGAAACCTGACGCCGCGCCGAGACGCAGCAGTTGACGACGAGTGGACACGACAGTCCCTCCCTAGGAGCCGCGCGGTGGTCCCGGTCAACCGGAGACCCGAAGACGTCGGCGGTTGTCCCAGGCCTCGATGATGTCGGAGATGCCGGAGCGCGGTCACCCCTGAAAACGACCCCCCTGAGACCGGACAACTCCCAAGAATTCGCGGGCCGGACGGGGTCGGGCCCCAGCCTGACGGGGTCACGGTCGGGGCTTCCGTGGGCTGCCCTCGTACGGCCCGCGACGTCACCGACGCGCAGGGCTACCATCCACACTCGACGGCCCGCGCGGTCGACGCGTCCGTACGGGCCGCGCGGAACGGGTGCGAAGGACACCACCGAGTACGTTCCCGATCGAGGAGAACCCGTGACCGACCAGCAGCCCGGCCCCGACCACACCAGTGCGCCGCAGCAGCCCGGCCCCGACCACACCGTCGCGCCGCAGCCCGGCGCCGACCACGGCGTCGTACCGCAGCAGTCCGGCCCCGACCACGGTGTCGTACCGCAGCAGGCCCCGGACCCGGCGATGCCGCCCGGCTTCGTCCCCACCGACGGCTCGGTCCCGCCCGGCGGGCCTGCTCCCGGTCCGCTCGCGGCGTACCGGGTGCCGCTCGTCGCGGCGGGCGCGGTGCTGGCCCTGCTCCTGGCGGGGGTCGCCGGAACCGCCATCTACCAGGCCGTCAAGGAGGATTCCGGCATCACCGCCTGCAAGGCCATGGCCAGCGGCGGCGAAGGGGAGAAGGCGTTCGAGGACGGGGACGACGAACTCAGCGAGGCCGAGTACCGGGAACTGCGGGAGCAGTTCGCCGACTCCGACCACGAGAAGATCCGGGAGCACGGGACGGCCCTGGTCGACATCGTGTGGGAGGTGTCGAGGATGAAGGGCGACGAGGCGGCCGGCGCGCTCGCCTACCTCGGCCCGATGAGCACGCACATGACCGGTCTGAAGACGGCGTGCGCGAACGAGGGCATTCAGATCGACCTGAGCGGCGACTGATCCGGGCCGTCAGCACGCAGACGCCGAGAGTTCTGGTCAGGGCAACCGAGCGAGAAAGCGGACAGATGGCTAGAAAGCGGCGTGGTGGAAATCGGGGGCGGGGCTCGGGTGGACCGGGCCAGCGGCCCTCGGGAGGCGTCGAGCCACCATCACCAGCCACCGACGGACGGGAGGGCTCCCGGTCCCCGGGAGGGTGGTCTGTGGTGTGGACGGCGGTGGCGGGCGCGGTGGTGACCGCGCTGCTGCTGGCTCTCGGCCCGCAGCTCTACGACGGGGACGAGATCAAGGACACGGTCCGTGACGCCGTACGGGACGATTCGGAGATCCGACATACGGTCCAGTTCATGGACGAGGGCTTCGACCTGATCCTGCCTGCGGGATTTGAGATGTCCGACAGCAGGCGCCGAATGCTCGCTGCCGTCACCCTGGACGGAGGGCTCGAGAAGCAATTGACTGACGTGCTGGGGTCCGCAGAACCGGCCCGGCCTGTGGTGCTGAACCTTCGCCTTACCCTGGAAGGGCGCCGTAACCAGCCCATCTTCGTGGACCGGATCTCGCCCGTCGACATTGAACGTGAAGTGCCCTACTCCGGGACCTTCATCCACATCCCCCCGCAGATTTCCGGCTCGACCGTCGGAATGATGTTCAACCTCGACGAGCGCCGCCCCCAGGCACGGGTTCCCGAGAAGGTGGACGCCAACGACGACGAGGCCGTGCAACGACTCGGCGGGATGACGGACGGACACAAGCCTGGCGCGCTGTTTTTCCAGGACAACACGCTGACCCTCAAGAGCGCGGAGGAGGACGCACTCTTCATCCAGGCCGTCGCCACTGAGACTGCCGTCTCCTTCAGGATCCGAATCGACTACCGCATCGGTGACCGCAGAGGTGAACTGGTGGTCGACGACGCGGGTGATCCGTTCAGGGTGACGCCATTGAACTGCGTGTCCAGAAGCAGGTGGGCCCCCGACGGAGAGCTGCTCGCCTCTGGGATGGCCTCCTACGAGAACGTCTGGAGTCTGAAGGGTGACTTCTCGGGCTTGGAGGAAATCAGCGACCCGAGGCGTTTCGAATTGGGCTCTCCCTACTGCTGAGGAGCGCGGCCGTCAAGCGGAGGCCCGATGGGTCTTCGGCGGTGCCGGCGGGAAGTCGCCGTGGGCGAAAGCCGTTCGTCAATCGTGGACCGTGCTTGGTAGTGTCCCGTCCGGCTGAAGGGAAGATCGGCATGGCGAAGCTCAACCAGATCATCGCGGTCACCAAGGGCGTGAAGGCCCAGACTGTCCGGGAGTTCACCGAGGCGCAGCGCAACGTCCAGAAGGCGCCGATGCTGTCCGGTATCTCCCGCAGCTACCAGCCGAAGGACGAGGAGGGCGAGCAGCTCCCGCCGGAGTCGACCCGGGTGCAGGTGTCGGCCACCGACGTCATCGGCGAGGTGTCGACGTCGCTGACCCGGCTCTTCGACCTGGTGCTCACCCAGGACGTGGCGAACACCCGGGCGAAGGCCGACGTGGTGGTGGACGGCCGGACGATCCTCGCCGACGTGCCCGTCACCTACCTGCTCTTCCTAGAGAAGCAGCTGGTCGACCTGTACGCCTTCGTCGACAAGCTGCCCGTGCTGGACCCGGCCGAGACCTGGACGTTCAACGAGGCCGCCGGGGCGTACGCCTCGGACCCGGTGAAGACGGTGCGCAGCCGGAAGGTGATGCGTAACCACGTCAAGGCCGAGGCCACCGAGAAACACCCCGCCCAGGTCGAGGTGTACACCGAGGACGTCCCGGTCGGCTACTGGACCACGGTCAAGCTCTCCGGCGCCCTGCCCGCCACCCGGGTCAAGGAGTTGCGTGAGCGGGTGGCGAAGCTCCAGCAGGCCGTCAAGTTCGCCCGCGAGCAGGCCAACATGACCGAGGTGGAGGACCAGAAGGCCGGCGAGCGGGTGTTCGGCTACCTGTTCGGGTAGCCTCGAAGACGCCCTCCGTGGGAGCGCGGAGGGACGCGCGCAAGCGCGAAAAGCTGAGACTGAAACGTCAGACTGAATGGGACGTGTGATCAGTGCAGGTTCGACTCCTGCCCCCGGCTCCCAAGCCGGGGTAGCCCAATTGGCAGAGGCAAACCGTCCGATAAAACTCAGACTCTCGCTCCAGACTCAGCATTACCGCCGATCGTCGGATGGAGCAGCCGTGGAAAGGGTTCGTGGAGTGTAGGTTCGAATCCTACCCGCGCCTCTCTTCGTGGCGCGGTAGCCCAATGGTAGAGGCGACGACTTTCAAACTGACCTACGGCTTTAAACGCGTCCGACGTGCGAACTGGGCGGAAACCTGGAACCCCCGGCTTGGGTAGGCCGGGGGTTCCCCTTTTCGGCCGTCCCTGTGCCGCTCGCCGTCCCACCGTGGAGGCGCGCCCAGCCAAGCGGGACCCCGATGGCGTTACGGTCTGTGTTTGATCCGCCACATCGACTACGCTCACCCGGACCTGACGGGGAAGCCGTGCGCGCTGCGGCGGGTGGATCGAGGTGCGGATTCGTGGAGTCGTGGTGGGCCCGGCGTCGCGTGCTTGTGATGTCTGCAGCGGCTGTGGCGTTGCTGGCCGGAGCCCTCGGGTGGCTCCTGTGGCCCGAGCCGGAGGCGCCACCGGCGCCTCGGGAACGACAATACCGAGCGTTCACCGCATGTCTGCTCACCGACGACAGGGGAATCGCGGGGGAGCAGGCCCGCGCCGTCTGGGACGGTATGCAGCGGGCTTCGCTGGCCCACTCGATCCAGGTGCAGTACCTGGCGGTCGACGGGCCGCAGACGGCAGCGAACGCGGCGGCGTACTTCAACAGTCTGGCGCTGCGGCAGTGTCAGGTGGTGATCGCCGTCGGTGAAGCGCCCGGCGGCGCGCTGGTCGACGGGAAGGACCGGTTCCCGGGCCTGCGGTACGTGGTGGTGGGTGAGACCGCGCCGCTCGACGGGGTGACCGTCGTGCCGGAGACGACCGCCGACCGCGTCACATCCGCCGTGGAGAACACGGTTGGTGAGATGGCCACCTCGGGCGGTAACTGAAGTATCTCTAAATGTAAATACTTGTATTTGGTCCACGCGTCCAGCAGTCTCGACACGTTTGACGACAACGGGGGAGGGCTGCCGTGGGCGGTCGGCGTAAGCGTGCGCGCAAGGCTGTCGGTGACCGCGCCACCTGGCGCGGTCGAGCGGCTCGACGAGTCGCCGTACTGCTGATCCTGACGTTGACGCTCTCGGTCGGAGCACCTCAGCAACCCTTGACGCATCAGGGGAGCAGCGGGTTCCCGCTGACCTGGTTCTGGAACCTGCTCTCCCTGCGACCGTCCTGGGCCGAGCCACCGACGCCGAAGCAGCAGACGGGGCGCTCGCCCGACCGGGGGCACTACGTCGAGTCGCCGACCTTCAAGGACCCGGGCACCTCGGCGACGGCTCGGAACGAGCTCAAGCTGCACAAGTCGTACCGCCCGACGGCAGGTAAGGCGACCACCGGATCGGTCCGGGGCTTCGAGCGCGCCACCAGCAGGCGACTGCCCGAGGCAGCCACCGACAAGTCGGATATGTTCCAGAATGCCGATGGCTCCTACACCCGCCGCGTCTACCACGAGCCGATCAACTTCAAGGACGAGCTCGGCCGCTGGCAGCCGATCGACAACACGCTCTACCAGGCCGACGAGCGGCTACGGGTCAAGTCGAACCCGGCCGAGGTCACCTTCGCCAGCGATGCCGCCAGCGCCGAGGATTCCCTCGTCCGGATGAACCTGGGGGCCGGCAAGGTCCTCGGTTACGGCCTCGCCGGGGCGTCGATCGGCAACCCCTCGCTGGAGGGCAGCACGGCCACGTACTCCCGGGTCTTTCCCGACGTCGACCTGACGCTGCGCGCCCAGGGCGGCCAGGTCAAGGAGAGCCTCGTCTTCCACTCGCCCAACGTGGCGACCGAGTACCTCTACCCCCTCCAGTTGACCGGCCTGACCGCCCAGGTCGACGAGGACGGCGTCGTGGTCTTCCTCGACCGCAAGGGCGCGGTCGCGGCGCGTATGCCGGTCGGCTGGATGGAGGACGCTGCGGTCGACCGGACTGGCGCGGGGGCGATCTCGTACGGCGTCCGATACGACATCGTCCCCGGTGCCGACGGGCCTGCGCTGAAGGTCTCCATCGACGGCGACTGGCTGCGTGACCCGGCCCGGAAGTTCCCCGTGGTGCTCGACCCGACCGCTACCCAGTACACGACCAACGGGGACACCTACGTCCAGTCGGGCACCACCGAACCCGTCCGGTCGAGCGAGACGAGTGTCGCGGTGGGAACCTTCGACGGCGGCACCGGCAAGGCCAAGGGCCTTTTGCCGTTCCCGACGTTCGGCAGCACCTTCGCCGGCAAGAAGCTCAGCGCTGCGGACCTCAACCTGTTCCTGACCTACCAGGGCGTCGGGACCGACTGCCACGCCCGTCGGTTCGACGTGCACCGGGTGGAGGAGAACTGGTGGGCATCGTCGGTCACCTATGGCACCTTCCCGTCGTATTCGGCTTCGATCGGAAACGCGTCGCCGAACAGCGCGACGGCCTGCGGTAACACTGCGGCCGTCCGGAACGTCGGCTCCTGGGTCTCCGTGCCGATGGACGTCAACGAGATCAACAAGTGGGTCACCGGCGGGAGCACCTACGGCCTTGCGCTGACCGCCTCGGAGACCGACAGCACCGCCTGGAAGCGGTTCACCTCGACCGATGCGGGGGTCAACTGCAGCAACAGCGTCTACGGCACCGTGAGCTGCGCCCCGTTCATCGACATCACCTACACCGACAACGTGGCCCCGCAGGTAGACCTGCGGTACCCGTCGAACAACGTCGCCGTCGACACCCTGACGCCCGAACTGCTCGCGCAGGGGCACGATCCGGACAGTTGGCCGAACAAGGGGTTGCGTTACAACTTCACCATTTCCACCGACCAGGGCACGCCGATCACCAGCTCCGGTTGGGTCGACAGCGGTGTCTGGAAGGTCCCGGCGGGCGTGCTCGCGTGGAAGAAGACCTATCTGTACTCGGTGCAGGTCAACGACCATTCGTCCACCGGGCCGACCACACCGACGTACGCGTTCAACACCCAGGTGCCCCAGCCCACAGTGACCTCGTCGCTGGCGCAGAACGGCGGGAAGGGTTACGACCCGAGCGTCGGAAATTACACCACCTCCGATACCGACGCGCAGATCGCGACCGCCGGGCCGGCATTGACCATCAGCCGCGACTACAACAGCCTCGACACCCGCGTCGACAGCGCGTTCGGACGCGGCTGGTCGTCCGTCCTGGACATGCAGGTGCGAGAGGTGCGCGATGCTGCCGGAAACCTGCAGACCGCCGCCGTCCGTTACCCGGATGGGCAGGAAGCCGCGTTCGGCCGGAACAACGACGGCACCTGGGTGGCGCCGCTCGGCCGGTACTCCGTCTTTAAGGCGATTACCGGGGGCTACTCGCAGACCGACAAGGACTCCACGACGTACGAGTTCACCCAGTCGGCGGGGAACGGGGTCTACCGGATTACCAAGATCACCGACTCCTCCGGGCGGGCACTCACCTTCCGGTACGACACCAACGGCCGGGTCGACCTGCTGACCTCGGTGTCATCGGGCCGCACCCTCGGCGTCACCTGGTCGACGCCGCCGAACTCCGACCATCCCCACGTGGTCACCGTCACCACCAACCCGGTGGTGACCGGCAGCCCGGCTACCGCCCAGACCTGGACCTACACCTACGACGACGATCTGCTCGAGACCGTCTGCGAACCGGACGCCGGTACGCAGTGCGCCAGCTACGACTACACCTGGGTGTCGCAACACGCCAACACCGTGCTCAACACCGGTCCGTACTCGTTCTGGCGGCTGAACGAGGCCCCAGGCGCCACCACGGCGGCCAGCGCCGTGCTTTCCCACGACGGGACCGACAACGGCGCCTACACCGACGTCACCCTCGGCGGGGCACCGGCGCTGGCGGAGTCGACCTCCACCTCGGCCAGCTTCAACGGCACGTCGTCCCGGGTCACGCTGCCCGCCAAGGCGGTGAACGGAAGCTCGTACCAGTCGATCAGCATGTGGTTCAAGACCAGCACACCCAACGGGGTGTTGTTCAGTTACCAGAAGGACGCGGTCACACCGGGTGCGACCACCGGGGTCGGCTACGTCCCGGCGCTCTACGTCGGCTCCGACGGCAAGCTGCGCGGCCAGTTCTGGACCGGCAACCCGGCCACCGCTATGTCCTCGCCCGGCGTGGTCACCGACGACCAGTGGCACCACGTCGCGCTCGTCGGCAACGGCGGCAGTCAGCAGCTCTACCTCGACGGTGCGCAGGTCGCCAGCCTGACCGGCACGATCAGCCAGCACACCCTGGGCGCCACCAACGTGTACCTGGGAGCGGGTTTCCTCGGCGGGACCTGGCCCAGCCAACCGCACACCACGGCCACCGCCACCTTCTTTACCGGTTCGATCGCCGACGTCGCCTACCACGACAAGGCGATCACCGCCGCCGACGTCGCGGCGATGCGCGGCTCCGGTATGGCCGGCACCGCTCAGTTGTACCGGGAGACCAGCGCCAGCGGCCGGGTCCAGGCCCAGGTCGTCTACCACTCCGTGACGGGCCGGGTCAGCCAGGTCACCGACGAGAACGGCGGCGTCTGGGAGGTCGGCACCCCGACCGTCTCCGGCTCCAGCGCGGTCTACGTGTCAGCGGTGCTCGGCTCACAGCCGACCGACTACTGGCGTCTCGGCGACGTCGAGGCTCCCGCTGACGCGGTCAACGTGGTGTACAGCCCTCATCGGGCCCGGTACAACGCTGTCACCTTCGACACCACGCAGCCGAACGGCACCAGTCCGTTCGCCGACACCTACGGCGCCGGGTTCAACGGCACCAGCTCCTACATCAAGCCGTACACCCCGTACAACACGGTCTTCCCGGGTGTGGACTACCCGGTGGACACGCCGACCACCGTCGAGATGTGGTTCAAGACCCCGGCCAACCACGCGACCAGTGGCGTGCTCTACTCCTACCAGCGCAACGAGCTGCACAGCACGCCCGCCACCGCCAACTGGACCCCCGCGCTCTACGTCGGTGCCGACGGCTACCTGCGGGGCGAGTTCTGGACCGGCTCGATCAACCCGATCACCTCGAAGACGAAGGTGAACGACGGGAACTGGCACCACGTCGTGCTCTCGGCCTCGTCGGCCCACCAGATCCTCTACCTCGACAACAAGATCGTCGGGGCGGCCGGCCCGATGGTCGGCACCAACGCCCTGCACTCGTACGTCGGCGCCGGCACCACCCGATCCTGGCCCAGTTCCTCTGGTGATGTCAGCTACTTCAAGGGGCACATCGCCGAGTTCGCCTACTACGAACGGGATCTGTCCCCGCTCGAGGTCGACATGCACTTCAAGGCCTCGAAGAGCGCGTTCCAGACCGGCCCCACCGCGACCCTGACCCCGGTCACGACGGTGACCGTCACCGATCCGACCGACAAGACCTCGAAGCAGACGTTCGACCTGGTCAACGGCAACCGCCTGCTCGCCACGACGGACGTGCTCGGACGCACCACCACGTACGGCTACGACATCGGCGGCTTCGAGTCGATCGAGTTCGACCCACTGGGCATGAAGACCGTCACCGCGCGGGACGTACGCGGCAACGTCGTCCGCTCCACCGTCTGCCGTGACCAGGAATGGTGTGACAGCACCTACTACAAGTACTGGCCTGACTCGACCACGGTCAACCTCACTCCGGATCCCCGCAACGACCAGGTCATCGAAGTCCGGGACGCCCGGTCGCAGAGCGAGACCGACAACAACCACCTGACGAAATTGGCGTACGACACGGCGGGCAACCGGCAGAGTGTCACCTCGCCACCCGTGGTCGGATATCCGGCGGGCCGGTCGACGACCATGACGTACTCCACCGCGACCACGCCCGCCGTCGGTGGCGGCACGGTGCCGGCCGGTCTGCCGCTGACCACCCGGTCCGCTGGCGGGGCGGAACAGAAAACCGAGTACAACAGCGCCGGTGACGTCGTCCGGATCACCGACCCCGCCGGGCTGGTCACCGAGTTCACCTACGACGGGCTGGGCAGGACCCTGACCAAGACCGTCAAGGCGGAGGCGCCCTTGGGCGATCTCACGACCACCTACGTCTACGACGCCGACGGGCAGGTGGTCGAGCAGACCGACCCGCCGGTGCTCAACCAGGTCACCGGAGCCGTGCACACGGCCAGGACGACGACCACGTACGACGCGGACGGCAACGTCACCTACCGCAAGGTCGAGGACCTCACCGGCGGGGACGCCCCCCGGGACTCGACCAGCGACTACGACGAGCACGGCCGCCCGATCAAGACGGTGGACGCGGTCGGCGACGTGACGCTCTACGAGTACGACGCGTACGGGCACACGACCAAGACGGTGAACTGCACCAGCAACCCACCAGCGGGCGACCCGTGCCCGAGCGGCGACGTGTTGCGCGAGGTGGCTGATGTCTACGACGCCGCCGGCCAGCACCTGACGACGACGGTGACCGGTGAGGACGGGACCAGCACCGAGGTGTCGTCGAAGGCGTACTACGCCAACGGCAACCTCGCGTCGGAGACCGACGCGATGAACTGGGTGACCGAGTACGAGTACGACGCCAACGACAACGTCAAGAAGATCACCCGGACCGACGGCGTGAAACGCTTCGTCGTGGAGGAGAACTCCTACGACGCGATCGGCAACCTGGCCATGCAGCGGGCGGACAACGGCGCGAACTGGACGGTGTACGAGCACGACGCCGCCGGCCGGCTGGTCTCCACCACGGTGCAGCCGTACGACCTGGAGCGGGTCACCAAGTACACCTACGACGCTGACGACCGGGTGCGGAGTACCCAGCAGTTGGTCGGCCAGTTGCAGACGCCGTTGCAGACCGTGGAGAACACCTACGACGCGATGGGGCGGGTGACCTCGGAGAGCGTCAGCGTCCGCAGCGCCGGCCTGCCCATCGGCTGGTGGCGGATGGACGAACCGTCGGCCAGCTACGAGGCGTACGACTCCTCCCCGTCGCAGCGAAACCTGTACTCGTGGAACGGCCCGATCGGCCGTTCCGGGGGCGCGGCGGTGTTCAACCGGGCGGCGGTGTACGAGACAGCCCAGCCCGCACTCGTCACGACCCAGTCGTACTCGGTGTCCGCCTGGGTGCGGCTCAGCGACCTCAACCAGCACCAGACCGTCGTCGGTCAGGGCGGGAACAACACCGGCGGCTTCTTCCTGCGGTACCACCAGGGGGCGAACCGGTGGGAGTTCCTTACCACCGCCAGCGACTCCGCCACCGCCGCGGGCTACGCGGCGCGGTCGACATCGGCACCGACGCTCAACACCTGGGCACACCTGGTGGGCGTCTTCGACTCGGGCACGAAGCAGATGAAGCTGTACGTCAACGGCGCCCAGAACGGCACCGCGACGAACCCGACCCCGTGGAACGCACCCCTCCCGCTGTCGGTCGGCGGAATCCTGATCGGTCCTAACCAGTCCAACATGCTCAACGGGTCGATCGACAACGTGCAGGTCTTCCAGGAGGCGCTGACCGCCTTCGACGTCTCCGCCCTCTACGGCGGCGGCAACGGCCGGACGGCCACCACGACGGTGACCCCGGAGAAGCTGACCACCAGTTACACGGTCAACCAACGGGGCCTGGTCACGGAACTGACCGACCCGATGAACAACAAGACCACCTTCGAGTACGACGCGGCCGGCCAACTGGCGAAGGTCGTCTCACCGTCGATTTCGACCGAGACCTTCGGCGGCGGGGCACCGGTGCCGGCGGTACCGGTCTCCCGCACCGGCTACAACACCTTCGGAGAGCCCACCGAGACCCAGGACCCGCTGACCAACACGGTCGTCACCCGGTACGACGGGGTCGGGCGCCCGATCAAGACGATCATGCCTGACTACACACCGCCGGGTGGCACACCGATCGTCGGCGCGGAGACCAGCACGGTCTACGACAAGCTCGGACAGGTCGTGTCGACGACCGACCCGCTCGGCAAGACAACGTCCTTCGAGTACGACTCCCTCGGCAACAGGATCAAGGTCGTCGACGCGTACGGCAAGGCGACGGACTTCGTCTACGACAAGGTGGGCGACCTGCTCGAACGGGTCGACCCGACCGGTGCGAAGACCACCGCGACCTACGACTACCTCGGCCGTACGCTGACCACCAGCCAGGTGGTCCGGCAGCCCACGCCGGCCACCCACACCACCACCTACGACTACGGCACCGGGGCCTACGGCACCACTCCCGCCGCCGGTCCCTGGCTGCGGAAGGTCACCACGCCGGAGGGCGTGGTGACGTCGACCGCCTACAACTGGGTCGGCGAACCGATCACCGTCACCGACGGGGCCAACAACACCACCAGCACCGAATACGACGGCCTGGGCCGAGCGGTCAAGACCACCCTGCCCGACCTGACCAAACAGACGATCACCTACGACGGAGCCGGCCGCACCACCAAGGTCCAGAAGCTCGACGCGGCCAACGTCGTGCAGACCACCGAAGAGATCGGCTACGACCGGAACAGCAATCCCATCTGGGTCAAGGACGCCCGGCAGACCACGACCAACTTCACCTACGACGCACTGGGCAACCTCACCAACGAGACCCAGCCCGTGACCCCCACCAGCGCGATCGCCACCTCCTTCGGCTACGACCTGGCCGGCAACCGTACCCGGTTCACCGACGGGCGGAACAACCCGTTCTGGACCACCTACAACTCCTGGGGGCTGCCGGAGTCGCGGATCGAACCGGCCACGACGGCGTACCCCAACCTGACTGACCGCACCTTCACCGTGGCCTACGACGCCGCCGGTCGCCCGGTGCGCCAGGACTCCCCGGGCGGAGTCAGCGTCAGCACCACCTACGACGACCTGGGCCGGGTCGAGCAGATGTCCGGTTCCGGCGCCGAGGTGGCCACCGTCGACCGGATCTTCGACTACGACGACGCGGGTCGGCTGACCAGCCTCTCCGTGCCGTCCGGCACGAACATCATCTCGTACGACGACCGCGGGCTGCCGCTGGCGATCACCGGTCCGAGCGACAACTCCTCGTTCACCTACAACAGGGACGGCCAGCTGGCCTCCCGAACCGACACCGCCGGCACCACCAGCTACACGTACGACACCGTCGGCCGGTTGAAGACGGTGGGAAATCCGACCACCGGTATCAACGTCAGCGTCCTCTACAACAAGCTGTCGCAGCCGGACACGATCACGCATGGCACGAACAACAACTTCCGGAAGTTGACCTACGACTCGCTGCACCGGCTCAAGACCGACACGTTGAAGAACGCGGCGGGCACGGTCACCCTCGGCTCCATCACCTACGGGTACGACGCCAACGGCAACGAGACCTCGAAGGTCACCACCGGCTTCGCCGGGTCGACGTCGAACACCTACGTCTACGACCTGGCCGACCGGCTGACGTCGTGGACCCACGGCTCGACCAGCACCACGTACGCGTACGACGACTCCGGGAACCGTACGCAGAACGGCTCGAAGACCTTCACCTACGACGCCCGTAACCAACTGCTGACGCAGAACAACGGCACGTCGTACCAGTACACCCCGCGTGGCACGTTGAAGCAGACCCTGTCTGGGTCGGTGGCCTACACCACACAGACCGACGCGTTCGGGCAGGTGCTGTCGCAGCAGAACATCGGCGGAACCACCAGCACCTACTCGTACGACGCGCTGGGCCGGGCGATCAAGCCAGGCTTCACGTACACCGGGATCGGCAACGACCTGGCCAGCGACGGCACCGCGACCTACACGCGCGGTCCGTCGGGCGAGCTGCTCGGCGTGGGTACGGGCAGCGGCGCCGGCTCGGCGTACGCCTGGACGGACCAGCACACCGACCTGGTCGGGCTCTTCTCCGCGACCGGCAGCGCCTTGACCGGGTCGACCACCTACGACCCGCTGGGTACGGTGCTGAACACCTCGGGCATGGTCGGCAACCTCGGCTACCAGTCGGAGTGGACCGACGGGCTCAGTGATCGGGTCAACATGCTGACCCGGTGGTACAACACCGACACCGGCCAGTTCGACACCCGGGACAGCGCCGACGTCAACCCCGTGCCGGACTCGATCGCAGCGAACCGCTTCCAGTACGGAGACGGCAACCCGTTGACGACGGTCGACCCCACCGGTCACTGGGGCTGGTCGAAGTTCAAGAGCGCCGTCAAGAGCACCGTCAAGGCGGTGAGCAATCCGGTTTCGACGTTCCGGGCGGCGAAGAACACGGTGTCGTCGACGTTCAAGTACGTCTCGTCCGGCCGGGCCTGGAGCGATGTCAAGGCGGGGGCGAAGAAGTTCGCCAACAAGACCGCGAAGGCCTGGAACACGGTGAAGAAGACCACCGTCAAATGGGCGAAGAAGAAGATCAACACGGTCAAGGACGCAGCCCACTCGGCGAAGAAGTGCCTGTCGAGTGGGGTGGGCAAGTGCGTGAAACAGACCGCGAAGAAAGCGGTGAAAAAAGCCGTCGACAGCGCCAAGTCGACAGTCGAGGCAATAAAAAAGGACCCGTGGAAGTTCGTCGCCACGGCAGCGGCGGCTCTGGTGGCCACGGTGGCGGTCGGCGCGCTCTGCGCCACCGGGGTGGGTTGTCTGATCGTCGCCGGTGCGGTGGCCGGTGCCATGTCGGCCGGCACCGGGTACATGGTCGATGTCGCCCAGGGCGAGGAGAAGTTCTCCTGGAGCAACCTGGCCGGGACGATGATCGAGGGCGGCCTTGACGGCGCGCTCTCGGGTGGGCTCGGTCGACTCGGTGGCGGCGGGTTGAAGTACGCCGGTGCGGCTGCGAGCCGGTTGCCGAGCCTGGCGAGCCGTCTGTCGGGGGCGGGCAAGACCGCTGGTGGTGGTGCTCCGGTGAGGGCTGCCGGGGGTGGGGCTGCTGCTCGTTCGGGTGGTGGTTCGTCGGGTTCGGGTCCGGCGCCCGAGGGCCGCCGTTCGGATGCCGAGTCGGGTGCAGGTTGTGGCTCGGTTGCGGGGCAGCGGCACAGTTTCGATCCGTCGACGCGGGTGTTGATGGCTGACGGCAGCGCTAAGCCGATCGAGGATCTGCAGCTGGGTGACGAGGTTGCGGCGACTGATCCGGTGACGGGGGAGCGTGCGGCGAAGCCGGTCACGTTCCTGCACGTCAACCAGGACCGGGACCTGACCGATGTCACGGTGCGGGACAGTGGGACCGGTAAGTCGACGGTGCTGAAGACGACGCAGCACCACCCGTTCTGGGACGCCACCGATCGGCGGTGGGTGGACGCCGGGCAGTTGAAGCCGGGTCACCGGCTGCTGGTGCACGACGACAAGCGTCTGGAGGGTGACGGCAGCGGCGCTGGTGTCGGGGGCGGCGGTCCTCCTGGGCGGCAGGTCACCGTTGTCGCGGTTCGTAACTTCGCTGGCGACGAGCGGATGCACGACCTCACCGTCGCCGACATCCACACGTACTATGTCCTCGCCGGCAAGCAGCCGGTCCTCGTCCACAACTGTGACCCGGTATTCCGCGGGACCACCAGAGGCTATGAAGGAAGTCCAGGTGTTCAGAGCGCTGGGGTCACGCCAACGTCTTCCGACCCTGGCGTGGCGACGATCTTCGCGACTCACTCCGAGCAGTATGGCAGCCATTCCGTGGTGCAGATTGCCCTGCCCGAGGACGTCGCCGGCTTTGAACGGTACCCTGGATATATTCCGCGGGAAGCGGAAGTTCAGTTCGATATGCTGCCTGCCGAATTCGCGCGGCGTGCGAGCATGGAGATTCCCGCATCAACGGCTAGAGGCATTCTGGAACGTATGGGTATTAATGTGCCGAGGACAATTCATATAGACGACCTGAATCCCCTCCTCGAATTCACGCCCAAGTTAAGTCGTAATCAGATCGCACAGTTCGTTGAGGAGGCCAGGGCGTATGGACGCTAGTGGGGCCCTAGATGTCCAGGAGGTTCTGGAAGCACTTCAGGGTCGGACCGTCTGTATTGTTCGTTGTGTCGTGGGCGTCGTTAGACAGGATGATCGTGTCGGGGTGGGTTCGGTGATTGAGTGCCTGGCGGATGTCCCAATCCGTATCTCGGCGATTTGGTTTCCCGTAAGACGTGCCGTGTCGCTGAATCCTCCACTTTCCGCAAGGGTGGAAATGGTTGGGGATCTTGGAAGTGGTGTCCGTGTCGGCCAGCGGCTGTATACTTTCGGGTTGAGTCCAAATTAGGACGTAGCCTGCCGTATTCTCGATTGCTGGTCGATGGCTGTGGGTGTCGATGGGGTGCGCAGTCGGGGCTCAGCGGTCTGCCGCCCGCCCAGGGCCCCGGCAAAGTCGTGATGGTGTCTGAATTGTGGGGTTTGGAGTATAAGCGCCGTTGGCGGTGGCAGCAAGACGGGCATGACCGGCTCGGACCGGAATGCCGGACGGCAGGTCTGGTGAACTTCGTCGCGATGATGGCGCGACTGTCGAAGTACCGCAGGCAGAACGTCGACAGCTTGATGCGTGCTGCTGAAGTCGATCAGTCCCAGCTCGAAGCGGCCTTCAAGGGGGAAGTGTCCGGTCAGTCAGTCCTGCGACGACTCGCTCCCGCGCTCGGTGTGCATACGGCAGACCTCTTCATCCTGGCTGGCCTCGATGTGCCGAGTGGCCTAGCACCGTGCGTGGCTCCGGCCGACTCGGTCTTGGACCACGTCGTGAGGGACTGCTCTTCGCCTGCCCATCGATAGGCGCGAGCGACTGCTCGGGGTGGCCAGATCGATGCCGCGGCCCGACCCGATTGCACCGATTGTGCGAGAGCCTGACCTGTTCCCGTATGGTCCGGGCGCGGTGATCGTGCGCATGCTTCGCAACCGAAATTTGAACAGCCTGAACTCGGCTAAGATGCTGTATCGCCTCGCCGGAATCGGGCCTTTGTCGGCGGCGACCATTCATGCCGTGGGCTACGGCCGTAAGGAACTGAGTCCGGAATTGCTGTCCGGTTCGCGGCTGTTCTCTCCTACCGTGTCGAGGGTCTGGCCGCGCTGCTCGATATCGAGTTGAGGCAGACCGGCCTGCCCGAAGATACCGCAAAGCGTCAGGTGGCAGAGCTGATCTGGGATGTGCGTCACCTGAGTTCCGATCAGCTTCGCGCTATCCAGGAGGAGTTCGAGGGGCCGCTTGACCCGTCAGGCGCGTAGGGACCGACTGGGGCAAGTCGAAGACCCTTCGGTGCCGATAGGAGTGTTGACAGTGTCTTCTAACAAGCTCGTTCTCGCAGAGTTGAGCAGGTACGACTGGAGTCAGTTCCGTTGTGGCTGCCGGGGGACGGCGGAGCACGTCCCAGAAATTTTCAGAGCGATCGTCGATGCCGTGGAGCCTGAGGACGCCTACGGTGCGGTCCTTGATGGACACCTAGAGGTAGAGGGGAATCTGTTTGAAGTAGCGGTACCGGCCGTTGGGGTCATTCTTGCTGCGCTGGCGGGAGATTTGTCGACGTCTTCCCGGTCGGAGTTGCTGGAGACGTTGTGGCGTCTGGTGGGCGGGGATTCGCACCATACTGAAATGGCCCTCGGTCGTACCCGACTAGGGGATGAGTGTCGGCACAAGGCGCGCGAAGGGATTTGGGTGATCCTGCAGGAGGGATTTGGGAAGCATGGCGAGGAGGTGATCGACATATTGGAGCTGATTGACCTTGACGAGGCGAGGCATGGTTACTACGCCGAGATCCTGAAGCGCCGTAAGAAGGCACGGCGCTGAGGCTCAGGTCAGTCGGGCGGACTGAGTGCATGACGCTGGACACGTCAGTCCATTGCGCAAGGCGATGCGTTCGCTCGTAAGGCACATCTCGCCGCCCCCGAGTTGTGGGCCGGGCGATCGCGGTGCGGGGATATCGATCATTGGCCGACGCTGTGGGAGCGGCCGGCGGTAGTGATTTCATGGCGTGGCCCATGAAGGCGCCGCGAAATCGGATCATCCAGCAGCCACCGTACGCCTCGGAGTTGGTTGACCTGCTGCTGATGGCTATGGGTGTCTACGGGATGCGTGGTCGGGGCTTAGCTGTCCGCTGCCCGCCAGCCGCGCCGCCCGGGTAAGTCTGGTCCCGTCAGCACGTCGAGGTACACCCGCTGAAGGCTCTGCCGTCTGCCAGTCACGATCTTCCGAGCCGGTCATGCCCGCCTTGCTGCCACACCAACGGCGCTTCTACCTCAAGCCCCACAAGTCAGACACCGCCACGACTTTGCCGAGGCCCTGCCCTCCGGCGCCGCCCGGGCCGCAGCGGGCACGGGCGGGACCGCGCCCAGCGAGAGCCACCACCATCGCCACCTGCGGCGCCATCCACATCTGCCCAGGCTAGCCAGGTGGGGTGCATCCGGCGACCGGACCGCCGCCGCCTCCACCGGGCCTGACCTGGTCAGCCGACCAGGTGGCGTTCCCAGGCCCAGGCGGCGATCTCCACCCGGTTGCGGGTGCCCAGCTTCGTCTGCACGCTGCCCAGGTGGGTCTTGACCGTGCCGACGGTGATGAAGAGCCGGGCGGCGATTTCGGCGTTCGTCGCGCCCCGCGCCACCAGCCTCACCACCTCCAGTTCCCGGGGGGAGAGGCTGGTCTCGCCGGGGCGCGGCGCGGCCGGCGGGTTCAGGTGCGCCAGCAGCCGTACCGTGATCGACGGGCTGATCAGGGCGTCCCCGGAGACGGCCGCGCGCAGCGCCTCGACCAGCAACGCCGGGCCGGAGTCCTTCAACAGGAATCCGCACGCGCCGTTGCGCAGCGCCTGGTGGACGTACTCGTCGAGGTCGAAGGTGGTCACCACGACCACCCGGACGGGGTCGGCGACCCCGGGGCCGGCGAGCAGGCGGAGCGCCTCCAGCCCGTCCATCCGGGGCATCCGGATGTCCAGCAGGGCGACGTCCGGTCGGAGCCGGCGGGCCAGCTCGACCGCCTCGACGCCGTCGGCCGCCTCGCCGACCAGCGTCATGTCCGGCTGCGCGTCGATGATCATGCCGAAGCCGGTCCGGACCATGGCCTGGTCGTCGGCGACCAACACCCGGATCACCGGCTACGGCCCCCGTCCACCGGCAGCGCCATGTCCACCACCCATCCTCCGTCCACGCCCGGACCGGCGGCCAGCCGGCCGCCGAGCGCGCCGACCCGCTCGGTGAGCCCGACCAGACCGAACCCGGGTCGCTCCCGGGTCCGCCCGGGGCGCTGCCCGCGTCCGTCGTCGCCGACCCGCACCAGCAGCCAGTCCGGGGTACGGGTCACGTGCACCTCCACCCGCCGCGCCCCGGCGGCGTGCTGCCGGACGTTGGTCAGCGCCTCCATCACCACCCGGTACGCCGAGGATGTCACCTCGACCGGCAGGTCATCGAGGTGCCCCTCGGTGTGCAGCTGCGCCCGGACGTCGCCGGTGCCGGAGAAGTTCCCCACCAGCTCCGGCAACTCGGCCAGACCGGCCAGCGGGGCCAGCGGCGCGTCCGGTGACGCGTTCTGCCCGCGCAGCACCCCCACCATCCGGCGCATCGCCGTCATGGTCTCCGCGCCGGCCCGTTCGATCTGCTCCAGGGCGGCCACCGCCTGCTGCGGGTCCCGCTCGGCGACGTACCGGGCCCCCTGCGCCTGCACCACGATGCCGGTGACGTGGTGGGCGATGAAGTCGTGCAGGTCCCGGGCGAACTCGGCGCGCTGCTCCGCGCGTACCGTGTCGAGCTGGCGTTCCCGGGCGGTGGCCGCCATCCGGAAGTACATGCCGGCGGTGGCGCTGCCCGCCGCGAGCAGCGCGTAGCCCATCGCGACGACCGGGTACGCGCCGGTCGTGGCGATCCGTAGCGGCAGCAGCGACACGGCCAACCCGGTCAGCGTGACCAGCACCAGCGCCGGCACCGGGGCGGCCCGGCGGGCCACCACGAACACCACGCCGAGCAGTCCGACCGACTCGGCCAGTCCCCAGAAACCCGGCGCGCTGCGCGCCTCCCAGCCACCCGGCAGGTCGGGTCCACCGTTCAGGAGGAGACGTCCGAACGTGGTGGCCAGCGACGCGGCCACCACCACGGCGGCGGCGACCGGCAGCAGCCGGGAACGCTGCCGGTGCGCGGGCAGCCACACCGCCGCGGTGGCCACCGCCAGCGCCACGTGCCAGAGGACGGCCAGCGGGCCGGCGTCGCCGGAGAGCACGAAGAAGCCGCCGCTGAGCACGTCGAAGACGCCGAGCAGGGCCATCGCCACCAGGGCCGCCACCTGCGCGGCCGGGCGTCCCCAGGCGTCCAGTCGCTCCATCATCGTGACCCACGGTAGCCGCGAGTCAGGGGGGCGGGATCTGCCGAAAGTCGGACCCCGTACCGTCGGGGCCTTCCTGCGGGCGGATGTGCCGGCCGGGCCCGACCCGCGACGCTGACCGGACACGTCCAGCACAGGAGGAGAGCATGACGACACACCCCACCCGGACGGCCGCCGTCGCGGCCGTCGACGTGGTCAAGGTGTACGGCCGGGGCGACACGGCGGTACGCGCCCTCGACGGCGTGTCGGTGGGGTTCGGCCGGGGGCGGTTCACCGCGATCATGGGACCGTCCGGGTCCGGCAAGTCCACCCTGATGCACTGCCTGGCCGGGCTGGACACGGCCACCTCCGGCCAGGTGCTGCTCGGCGGCACCGACCTGACCCGGCAGAGCGACAAGGTGCTGACGCGGGTCCGCCGGGAGCGGATCGGCTTCGTCTTCCAGTCGTTCAACCTGCTGCCGCAGCTCACCGCCGAGCAGAACGTCACCCTGCCGCTCGACCTGGCCGGCCGCGACGTCGACCGGGAGCTCCTCGACCATCTGGTGGGGGTGCTGGGGCTCGGCGACCGGCTGGCACACCGACCGAGTGAACTCTCCGGCGGCCAGCAGCAGCGGGTGGCGCTGGCCCGTGCCCTGGTCTCCCGCCCGGAGGTGGTCTTCGCCGACGAACCCACCGGCAACCTGGACTCCCGCTCCGGGGCGGAGGTGCTCGGCTTCCTGAGCACCTGCGTGCGGACCCTCGGGCAGACCGTGGTCATGGTCACCCACGACCCGGTGGCCGCCGGGTACGCCGACCGGGTGGTGCTGCTCGCCGACGGACGGATCGCCGGTGACCTCGACCGCCCCGACGGTGCCACGATCAGTGCGGCCCTGCGTGACCTGGCCGGTGCCCGGTGAGCCGGGGCAACACCGTGCTGCGCACCCAGCTCGGTGACGCCGCCCGCCGCCCGGCCCGGCTGCTCCTGATGGGGCTGGCCATGGTCATAGCGGCGTTCGTGGCGTTCGGCACCGTCCTGGCCGAGGAGATCGCCGAGCGTACGGTGCTCGGCCGGCTCAGCGGCACCCCGGCGGCGGCCGACGTGGTCATCGGCCCCGGCGACGAGGAGGGGGCCACGACCCGCGCGCTCGCCGCCGCCCGGCAGGTGCCCGGCGTCGCCGAGGCGGTCGGCCGGACCGACGTGTACGTCGAGATCGACGGCCAGCGGGGCACCGGGCTCTCGCTGTCGGCCGACCCCGGCACCGGTCCGCTCGCCACGGTCCGCGTGCTGCGGGGGGAGTACCCGGACGAACCGGGCGAGATCGCGGTGAGCGAACGGACCGTCGACCGGCTCGACCTGCCGGTCGGCGCGACGGTACGGGTCTCCACCGGGGTCTCGGAGCAGCCGGTCCCGCTCACCGTCAGCGGGGTGCTGGCGGTGCCGGAGGACAGCGGCGAGCTGGCGTACACCTCGGATGGCGAACTCTCCCGCCTGGCCGGACACGACGGCCTGACGCAGGTGGAGGTGCGGTTCGCCCCCGACGCCGACCCGGCGGTTGTCCGCGCCGCCCTGGACCGGGCCGTCGCCGGCACCGGGCACGAGGGCAGCACGCCGGTGCTCAGCTCGGGCGAGGAGGCGCGGCTCGCCGAGGCCGAGGCGGTCAGCGAGCGGGTGCACGACCTCTTCGCCGTGATCGCGATGTTCGTGGCGACCGCCGTCGTGGCCGCCACCCTGGTCGCCACGTCCACGTTCCGGATCGTCTTCGCCCAGCGGATGCGGCAGCTCGCCCTGCTCCGGGCGGTCGGCGCCGACCGGTCCCACCTGTTCCGCGCGCTGGTCGCCGAGGGGGCGCTCACCGGGTTGGTCGCCGGCACGACCGGCGTGCTGACCGCCGCCGGCCTCGGCTACGCGGTCCCGCTGGTGCTGCGGGGCCTCGGCCGGGAGGTGGCCTCGCCGGGCCGCCCGGTCGGCGCGGCGGTCGCCGTGGTGCTCGGCACCGTGCTGGTCGCCGTGCTCGCGGTCGTCGCCCCGGCGGTCACCGCGGCCCGGGTCGCCCCGCTGGAGGCGCTGCGCACGGCCAGCACCACCGCCGCGCAGCGCGGAGTCAACCGGCTGCGTGCGGCGGTGGGGATCCTCGCCGTCGTCGGCGCGGCGCTGGTGTTCCTCACGGTGCTGCGCCGGCTGCCCGGGCCGGAGACGCAGGGCCACGACCCGATGCGGCTGCTGCTCCTGATCGTCGCCTCCGGCACCCTGGCGTACGCGGCCCTGGTAGCGCTCGGTCCGGTGCTGGTCCGGCCGCTGCTGGCGACGGTCGGGTGGCCGCTGCGCCGGCTCGGCCCGGTCGGCCGGCTGGCCGTCGGGGGCGTCGGGGGAGCGCCGCGCCGGGCCGCCGCGGTGAGCGTGGTCGTCGCCCTCGGCGTCACCCTGATCGCCGGGGCACTGGTGGGCAGCGCCTCGCTCACCGCGCTGTCCAAGCGGGAACTGGCCGGGATGGCCCCGGGTGACCTGTACGTCGCGGCGAACTCCGACGGCGGCGGGTTCCTCCCGGACGGGTTCGTCGAGCGGGTACGCGCGGAGCAGGACCTGACCACCGTGGTGCCGTACCGGGGCGTGCCCGGGGTGACCGTGGCCGGCGGGCAGGTGGGGGAGATGCTCGCCGTCGACCTCGACCTTCGCAGGCTCTCCACCTGGGAGGATTTCGGGGCTGCCGCCGGTTCCCTGGACGACCTGGGCCCGGGTCGGGTGGTGCTGCTCTCCCACTACGCCGAGGCGGCCGGGGTGCGGCCGGGGGAGACGCTCACGCTGACCCTGGGGGGCCGTGCGGTCGAGCTGCGCCTGGCGGCCACCCTGGACAACACCCCGGTCGACGCGGGCATCCTGCTCGACCCGGCCGACCTGGACCGGCTCGGAGTGCCGGCGCGGCCCACCGCTCTGCTGGCCGACCTGGTCAGCGACGGCGAGGACGCCCGGACGGCGGCGCTGAAGACGCTGCGGACCCTCGGCGGAGGCGGGGTGGCGGTCCAGGTGCTCGCCGACGCCCGCGACGACGCCGACGGTGACCTGCGGGAGATCTTCCGGGTGATGCTGGCCCTGCTCGGGCTGACCGTGATCGTCTCCGTGGTCGGGGTCGGCACCACCACCGCGCTGTCCGTGGTGGAACGGATCCGGGAGTCCGGACTGCTGCGGGCCGTCGGCATGTCCCGGAACCGGCTCCGGGCGATGCTCACCGTGGAGGCCGGCCTGTACGGGCTGCTCGGCGCGGTGATCGGCCTGGTGCTGGCGCTGCCGTACTCCTGGCTGACGATGGCCGCGCTCGGGGAGAGCATGCCGGTCGAGTTTCCGGCCGGACGGCTCGCGCTCGTGGTGCTGACGTTGGCGGCGGCGACGGCGCTCGCCGGTCTGCTGCCCGCCCGCCGCGCCGCCCGGGTCAGCCCGGTCGCCGCCCTCGGTGCCGGCGACTGACCGGGTCCATTCCCGCGCTTGCGCCGAAACTGCGGTGTCGCCTCGCCGTGATGCCGCAGTTTCGGCGAAAGCGGCTGGCGGCAGAGGGCGGCTCAGTCCTGCGGGTCGGCGGGTTTCCCGTCGGCCCACAGGGACTCGAAGTGCTCGACGTACCGGTCGAAGGCTCCGCCGTCCTGTGCCCGCCGCAGGTGCAGCGTCACCGAGTCCTGCCCGAGCCCCGCACCGATGTGGGTGGCGACGATGGCTTCGTCGTCGAAGACCCACACGGACATCGCGACGTGTCGGTCGGACCGGCGAACCGGGATCGCGGCGTCGGCCTTCGCGATCTCCGCGCGCGTCATGGCGATACGTGTGGCCAGGGTGAGCGGGGTCGCCTCGACCCGATCACGCTCAGCGGTGACCGGGCTGTCCGGATCGCCGAGCAGGAATCGCAGATCAGCACCGGCGCTGGCCTTGGCGGCGAGGGTGGTGACCGCGCCGGGCACCTCCAGCCAGACGAAGTAGCTGGTGTACCCGCCGAACCACAGCCGGGAGTTGGCCCGCTCGATCGCCTCACGGAAGACCGGTCGCGGAAGGTCGGCGCGGCGGGGGTAGATCCCGACCAGCTCGCGGTCGGTCCCGGTCTTGACGACGCGTCGTACTACCTCGGGCCACAACACTCCTACATCCTCGCCCAACACCTCGGCCGCCCGCACCCTGGACCGGGGATGGGGCACCCGCCCCCGGCTCACCCACCGTTCCACGGTCTTCGCATCCACCTCGCATCTCTCCGCGAGGTCGGCGACGGTGAGGCCGGTCGCTGCCAACGCCTGCTTGAGTACGTGGTTCCGCGCCATGACCACCAGGGACCTTTCGTAGACGTCCCCTGATGGTCCCATCGGGACGGTTCAATCGTCCGTGACACGCTGGAAGCGTTCCGTGCATGTCGTGCTCTCTCCCGCAAGTGCCGGTGCTCGGGATCTCGGTGATCGTGTTCGGTGGCCTGGTGCTGGGGTTCCTGCTCGGGCTGTTCGCGTTCCGGATCAAGGCACGATGGTGTCCGCGCTGCGGACACTCCACCGAGGTTCTGCGTCGGGCGGTCCGGCGGTGACCACGCGGAACCGGCAGGACAGCCACCGGGAGCTGCCGATCGGCCGGCGGGTGGCGCAGCTACGGGTCCGCCGGGGCATGAGTCAGCAGGTCTTCGCCGACCGGATCGGCCGGTCGAAGAGCTGGGTGGACAAGGTGGAACGCGGCGTGCGTACGCTCGACCGGCTGCCCATGATCGAGACGGTGGCCGCCGCCCTCGGCGTCGCTCCCGCCGTCCTGGTCGGCCGGCAGGCCCAGCGGACCCCGGCCACCGACGCCACCGCCGCCGTCGAGCAGGTGCGCACGGCCCTGGCCAACTACGACACCCCGTCCGGCCGCGACGGTCCGTCGTCGGTCGCGGACCTCGACCGCCAGATCGGATACGCATGCACGGCGTACCGGCACGCCCACCACCTTCAGTTGCTCCGGATGCTGCCCGACCTGCTCGCCGCCACCCGTCACGCGAACCGCCCAGCCGGCGACGCACCGGCCGCCCTCCTGCTGGTGCGGGTGTACCGGGTCGCCGCCCAGGTGCTGGTCAAGCTCGGTGAGCCACACCTCGCCTGGTTGGCCGCCGACCGGGCGATGACCACCGCCGCCGGTGACCCCCGGCGTACCGCGCTCGCGGCCGTCCCGCTGGCGCAGGCGCTACGCGCGCTCGGTCGGGGACGGCTGGCGATGGCCGCCGCCACCACCGCCGTACGCCCGCTCGACCTGGCCCCGCACCGCGAACCCGGACCCGACGACGCCGCCCTCGCCGGCATCCTGCTCACCGAGGCCGCCCTCGCTGCCGCGACCTGCGGCGATGCCGCCGCCGTGGACGACCTCACCGGGCGCGCGGCCCATCTCGCCGCCACCTACGTCGAGCACCACCTGACGAGGACGGGTTCGGGCCGGTCGTGGTCGACCTCGCCCGCGCGCTGATCGCCGCCCGCCTCGGTGACAACTATCAGGCCGTCACCCTGCACCAGCGTGCCACCGGCGGCGACGCCTGGCCGCGGCTACCCGCTGAGCACCGGGCCGCCCACCTGATCGACGTCACCCGTGCCCACCTCGACCTCGGCGACCTCCAAGCCGCCGGCCGTGCCCTGCTCACCGCCGACCGGATCGCCCCCGCCGAGGTGCGCCACCGTCCCGCCGCCCGCGCCGCGCTGACCGCCGTGCTGCGCGCCGGCCCGACCCCGGCCGACGTCACCCGCCTCGCCACCACCATCGGCCTGGCCCGACAGTGCTGACCCACACCTGCGCTGGTCCCGTTAACCGAACTACCGCAATGGCGACGGGAGCGGTCAGGCGGCGGGCATCGGCTCCGGGTCGGTGTTGCGCTGGCCGTCGGTGATGCGCTGCGACGCGTACGGGGCAGTCGCCGATCGGCCAGGTGGTTGTCATCGAATTTGGTGTCTGGCTGTCGCCCGGTGCCGAACCGTGAAAGGGTGATCCGGTGAGCGCGACCATGACCATCGGTAGTCGGTTCGGCATCGTCGGTGTCGGTTACGAAGGTAAGTCCATCGACGATTTTGTGGCTGATCTGGTCAGCCGGCGTGTGGCTCGCGTGGTGGACGTACGGATGACACCCATCTCCCGGAAGCCCGGCTTCAGTAAGAGTGCTCTGAGTCGAGCCCTGGCTGCCGGCGGGATCCGGTACGAGCACCGCCGGGAACTGGGTAACCCCAAGGAGAACCGGCCGGGATTCAGTGGGTCGGAGGAGCAGTTGGCCGCTGCCCGCGCGGTCTACGTCGCTCGGCTCCAGCAACCGGACTCGCTGGCGGCGCTCGACGCGCTGGGGCAGGCCGCGCGAACCGAACTGGTGGCGTTGCTCTGCTTCGAAGCCGACGAGGTGAGATGCCATCGCCAGCTCGTGCTGCACGCCCTCACCGAGCGGATGTGCTATCGCCTCGGCCAGTAGACGCCGAGGATGCTGAACGAGTGGACCCGCTTGGCCTGGTTGCCAACGTAGAAGGCCACGGCGCGGTCGGGTCCGCACATCTCGTCCAGGAACTTACGTTCGAGAGCGGTGGCGAGGTCCGAGTCGGAGTATCCGGCCAGCGTGCGTTGCAGTGCCACCAGTTCCCAGTCGATCACCTGCTGTTGGTGTCCACCACACCCACGTTCGTGACAACGGTACTGGTAGGCCGCCTTGAACCTTGGCGACTGTAGCGGCGGCGTGCTCCGACTGCTGAATAGATCCGGTTGACTGGTGTACGCCTCGATCTTTCGTTGCTCGTCGGCTGTCCAGCCGGGATGCGGCTTGACCTTGAACGCGCGGATCTCTTTCGGCCGGACGAGAGCGAGCGACTGGGCGTCCGGCTGCGCCTGGGCCTGCCGATTGAGTCGACACATCGAATCTTCGACACACGGGTCGAGCAGAGGCTGGCGTGATCTCCAACTGCCGAGGTGGCGCTCGCTCTGGATGCTGCTCATGATCGGCTTCCAGCTCTCCCGTCGTTGATCCTGCCGGGCGGGCTTGGCGTCGATGGAGACGATGTCGTACTTCCGGAACGTTTCGTTGCTGGCCAGGTGCCGGAAGTTGATGGGATACAGGCGGACCCACGTGGGTTTCAGGACATCGGTGCGAAGACCTGCCACGCAGACGGTCTCTCCGTACCGCTCGGACGGATTCGGTGCGGCCTTGACGGTGACCAGGAGTTGCAACCGAACCAGAAGATCGTGGTTTGGCTTCGGCTCGGGGCCGGCGTTGCCCGCTCCGAAGAGCGACATCTGCGCCACTGGACCTCCATCAGGAGAGGTGACACCTGGTCACCTTGTGGTGACGGAAGGTTCAGGCTCTCATGGGAGCGTGGAGATGGGAAAGGGGCTCACGCGCACGGCCTGTCCGTTTGCTCCGCCGTCTAAATCGGACAGTTCGTGTCCTACGGTGCTGCGCGGCCCGCCTAAGGGCTGCCGCCGTCATCTGGTCACCGACGGTCGACGGATGGGCTAATAGGAAGGCGGGTGCACTACGCCCGTGTCACCTGCAGGACGGACGGCCCTCGGTGGTGCGCTCGACGGCGGCGATGTGAGGTGCGTCCGGCTGACATCTACTCGGCCTCGACCCCGTTGGCCCGGAGGATGTGCCGAACCCGCGCGGGTGTATCCGGTCGTCAAGCATGTCCGCGTTGGCGTTTTCCACCGCGCCGCTGAGAGCGCACGCACCGGTAGCCCTGGCGCTGGCACCAGGGCCACCGGAGGGACCGAGGCCGGTCGGGACTCGTGCCCGGCGTGGGACGGTCAGGCGGCGGGCACCGGCTCCCGGTCGGTGGCGTGCTGGCCGTCGGTGGCGCGCTGCGCCGCGCGGCCCCAGACGCGCGGGCCGAGCAGGTTCAGCGCGGCGGGCATCACCAGCAGTCGGATGACCACGGCGTCGAGGGCGACCGCGATGCCCAGGCCCAGGCCGAGCTGCTGGACCACGCTGACCTTCGCCACCAGGAACGAGGCGAACACCGCCACCATGATCAGGGCGGCGCCGTTGACCAGGCCGGCGGTGTCGCGCAGCCCGTCGGTGACCGCCCCCTGGTGGTCGCCGTGTTGGACGAAGTGCTCCCGCATCCGCGAGATCATGATGACCATGTAGTCCATGCTGAGCCCGAACATGATGGCGAAGACCAGCGCCGGGGTGGTGCTGTCGATCCGCTGGCCGAGCCAGTTCTGGCTGATCGCGGTGAGCAGGCCGAGGCTGGCCGCGACCACCAGCGCGTTGAGCGCCAGCGCCAGCAGCGGCAGCAGCCACGAGCGGAACGCGCGGGCCAGCAGGGCGATGGTGATCAGCGCGACCGCGATGAGGATGGCCGGCAGCGTGTCGATCAGGATCTCGTCGAAGTCGACGCCGGTGGCGGTCGCTCCGGTCACCTGGACGCGTACCCCGTCCGGGACGGCGCCCGGCAGTTCGTCGCGCAGGTCGTGGATCAGGTCGTGGGCGGCGTCGCTGTCCGGGTCGGAGCCGGGGATCACCACGACCCGGCTGACCAGCCGGTCGCCGTCGACCCCCCAGAGCTGGTCGAAGCCGGCCTTCGCCTCGGGCGGCAGCGCCGCCGACTGGCCGCTCACCGCGGCGGTGACCGCCTCGGCGGGAAGCCCGATGCTGGTCACGTCGGTGACCGTGTCGATCCTCTGCTGTTCCCGGACCGTCTCGTTGACCGCGCGGACGGCGTCGAGGAGCGTGGCCGGCGACGTGCCCTCGGGCGCGCTGACGACGACCTGCACCGGGAAGAGGTTGCGGAACTCCAGCGCGGCCTGGAGCCGTTCGATGCCCTGCCGGGAGTCGGCGTCCTCGGGCAGGATGGTCGCGCTGGCCACCGGCGACTGGAGCCGGATGTCGGTCATCGGCCAGGCCATCACCCCGAAGATCGCCACCAGGACGGCGAGGGTCAGGGCGGGCCGGCGCTGGAGCCGGGTGAGCAGACCGGGTCCGCCCTGCGCGGTCCGCCGGGCGCGCGGCTTGAGCGACAGCCAGTTGATCCGACGGCCCATCACCGTGAGCGCGGCCGGGAGCAGGCTCATCGACATGGCCAGGGCGACCAGGGTGACCACCACGCCGGCGATGGCCATGCTGCTGAACACCATGATCCGGGGGATGAAGAGGGCGAGCAGGGCCACCACCACGGCCAGGCCGCTGAAGAGCACCGCGTGTCCGGCGGTCCGCATCGCGGTGCGCAGCGCCGGGACGTACGTGTCGCCCGCGACCAGTTCGTCCCGGTACCGCTTGATGATGAAGAGCGAGTAGTCTACCGCGACGGCGATGCCGATCAGGGACACCGCGTTGGTGTAGAGGGTGGAGAGGTCGGTCATGAAGGTGATCAGGTAGCCGATCGCGGAGGCGACCACGAGCGCGAGACCGGCCAGCACGATCGGCAGCAGCATCGCGCCGACCGAGCGGAACACCACCAGCAGGACGACGATCAGCAGCGGAAACGCGATCATCTCGGCGGTGATGGCGTCCTTCTCGGACTGCACGCTGAGGTCGTAGTCGAGGGCCTGGGCGCCGGTGACGTGCACCTGGACACCCCGGTCCCGCATCGCCCCGGTCATCCGTTCGCGCAGGCCGTCGATCTCGTGCTGGATCGTGGACTTGTCGACGCGGAACCCGAGCTGGAGGAAGGTGGTGTGCTTGTCCGGCGAGAGCCACTCCGGGTCCTGCCGGTAGTCCTGCACCGAGGCCACGTGCGGGGTCTCCTCGGCCACCCGGGTCGCCTCGGCCAGCTCGGTGGTGACGTCACCGTCCGGTTTGGTCAGCACGACCTGGAGGCTCTCCGGGGCCTCGTCGAAGGTGCGTTCGATGACCTTCTGCCCGGCGGCGGCCTCGCCCCGGGGATTGTCGAAACCCCCGGCCTTCAACGCCCCGGTGAGCGCGATCATCAGGGGTACGCAGATCGCGGCGAGCACGACCCAGATCGCGATGACGGTTTTCGGACGGGCTATGGAGAACCGGACGACGGCGTTCACGGACGTTGTGCTCCCTGGTCGCTCTCGACAGGGCGACCGATCCACCCGATCGCCGTCCGGCAGGGTCTCGTGACTCACTCGCGGCGCACTCGAGCCTCACTGGAGTGATCTACAGGTAGTGACGCTACGTGTAGCGGCACTCGGATCACCATGCACCCTGAGTGATCGTTGAGGAATCCTCGAGTGAGCCTTGAGTGATCCGCGAGTGGCCCGTCCAAGCATTCAACCCCGTTGCGGAGCCAGCACGGCCGAGGTCGCCAACCCCGGGAGTGTGTCGCCTCAGGGCGCTCCGACCGCCGCCGCGTCCACCTCCGAAGGCGTCCTCTTTGTTACGGATCGGAGATACCCACGTGCTCGGAAGACTTTGTGGGATACAGCAGCTTCACTGCGACCTTATCACTTTTGGCGGGGAGGGACGATGATCGGTCTCGATGAACACGTGCGGACGCTCGTCGACGACCTGGTCGCCGTGAAGCCGACCCTGCGTCCCGAGGAGATCCGACCGGAGTCGTCGATCACCCGGGACCTCGGCTTCGACTCGCTGGACCTGGTCGAGCTGGCCGCCCGCATCCGCGACGCGTACCCCGAGTTCGACCTGCTGCGCTGGCTGGAGGACGCGATGTCCTCCGAGGTGGACAGCGTCGGATCGATGGCGGAGCTGCTGGCGCGCTCCGGTGCCGCCGGGGAGGAGCAGCGGTGACCACGACCCGCACCGACTACGTGGCGCTGGCCCACGAGCTGGCGCCGAGGTTCGCCGAGAACGCGGCGCGGCACGACCGGGACCTCAGCTTCCCGCACGAGAACATGGCCGAGCTGGTCCGCACCGGCTACACCGCGATGACCGTGCCCCCGGAGTTCGGCGGCGAGGGGGCCAGCCTGGCCGAGCTCTGCGAGGCGCAGCAGGTGCTCGCCGGTGGCTGCGCGTCGACGGCCTTCGCGGTCAACATGCACGTGCACGGCCTCGCCATGATCGCCCGCCTCGGCGGTCCGAGCGCCGAGTGGGCCTGCGAGGCGGTGCGCGACGGCGCGGTGATCTCCGGTGGCTTCAGCGAGCCGGGCGTGGGCGGCAACTGGTGGCACCCGACCACCCGGGCCGAGGAGGTCGAGGGCGGCTACGTCCTGAACGGACGCAAGGGCTTCTTCACCGGCTTTCCGGGCGCGACGCACCTCTTCCTCTCCGCCGCGATGATGGACGACCGGGGCCTGCCGCAGCCGATGGCCTTCCTGATCCCCAAGCCGGAGAAGGGCGTCCGGGTCACCGCCGAGTGGGACGCGGCGGGCATGCGCGCCACCGGTAGCCACTCGCTGGCCCTGGAGGACCTCTTCATCGACGCGAAGTGGATGGTGGGGGAGCTCGGCAACCTGCCGCTGCTGTTCATGTCGGGCGTGCACTGGGCCTGGTGCAGCTTCGCCTCCTGCTTCGTCGGCATCGCCCGCGCCGCCCTCGACCACGTGGTGCGGACCCAGCAGCAGCGGGTGATCAGCGTGATCGGCAAGCCCAACGCGCACCTGCCCGGCATCCAGTTCAAGGTCGCCGAGATGGCCGCCAAGGTCGCTGCCGCGCGGGCGCACCTGGAGGCCGCGATCCACGCCGAGCACGACGACGTGGACCCGCTGCGGCACTACATCGACATGAGTGTCATGAAGACCACCGTCACCCGGCTCGCGCACGAGGTGGTCACCCTCGGCATGCAGGTGCAGGGCGGATCCGGCCTGGCCTCCAGCGACCCGCTCCAGCGGATGTACCGGGACGTCGTCGCCGGCCTGCTGGTGCCGCCGGCCACCGACGTCGTCCTGGAGTGGGCCGGCAAGTTGGCCCTGGACGTGCCGATCTTCGCCGAGCCGCGCTGGGTCGGGTGAGCCGGATGACCACGACGACCAACGGGGAGACCACGATGTCGAGCGCGGGTGTGGGGGTGGCCGCCGACCTGGCGGCGGACTTCGAGAAGCGCCGGGCCGGCCGGGTGGACGCCGGTGACCTGGTCGCCGAGAACCTGGCCGCGCTCGACGCGGCCGGGGTCATCGCCGCCGCCGACGGTGACGGCGCGCACCGGCGGCAGGTGCTGCGTACCGTCGCGGGGGGCTGTGGGGCGACCGCCTTCGCCCTCGGCGCGGCGCTGGCCGCCGGGCGGGCCGAGGCGGTGCTGCACCACGCGGCCGTCCAGTTCGGCCTGGCCGAGCGGGCGTACGCGGTCGCGGTCGAGCGGGTGCGGCAGCTCGGCGACGTCGCCCGGCAGCCCGGCCCGCAGTTCGCGGTGGCCCGGATGCGCGGGTCGCTGGACACCATGACGGCGCTGCTGGACCGGCAGGCCGGCCGGGCGGTCGGGGACGACGCCGCCGCGCTCGCCGAGGCGTGCACCGCCGGGCTGTTCGTGGCCGGTGAGGCCGAGGCGGTGGTCTCCGCCGCGTACGACCTGGTCGACGCCGACGCCGCCGCGCGGATCGGCCAGATCTGGCACGACCTGAAGGCCACCCCGCCCCCGGTCCCCGGAGCGCTCGCCCGGGAGCTGGTCGGCAAGGCCGCCTTCGGCATCGACCCGGACGAGACCCCGAGGTGGGTGTGATGGCGGGCAACGACCGGCACCTGGCCGCGCTCGACCCGGACGCGGTCGCGATCGACAACGAGTACTACCACGAGGTCGGCGACTCCTGGTGGGACGCGAGCGGCCCGCTGCGCGCCCTGCACGACATGAACCCGGCCCGGGTGGCCTACTTCGACGCGACCGCCCGGCGGGCGTTCGGTGCGGACCGCTCGCGGGTGCGGGTGCTCGACGTCGGCTGCGGGGGCGGACTGGTCTCCGAGCGGATGGCCGCGCTGGGCTACCAGGTCACCGGCGTGGACCTCTCCGCCGGCTCGATCGAGACTGCCCGGCGGCACGCCTCGGCCAGCGGCGTGACCGTCGACTATCAGGTCGGCTCGGCGTACGAGCTGCCGAAGCCCGACGGCGCGGTCGACCTGGTGGTCGTCTCGGACGTGCTGGAACACCTGCACGACCTGCCCGGCGCGGTGGCCGAGATCGCCCGGGTGCTGCGTCCCGGCGGGATCGTCGTCTTCGACACGATCAACCGTACGGTGGCCAGCTACCTGAAGGCGATCGTGCTCTCCGAGAAGGTCCTCAAGATCATCTACCCGGGTACGCACAACTGGAAGATGTTCATCCGCCCGGACGAACTGCGCGCGGTCTTCGCCCAGCACGGCCTGAGCCTCACCGAGACCCAGGGCCTCGAACCCGTGGCCCCGCCGCACAAGCTCGTCCCCGCCACGCTGCGCGGCCGGGCGGTCGGTCCCTTCCACCTCACCCCGTCCACCGCCGTGAGCTACATCGGCCAGGCCGTCAAGTCCCAGGAGAGCTGACACATGGTTTGGATCAGGACCAAGACCAAGCGCGACACGGTCATCCGCACCAGCCGCGACGAGCTGCGCAAGGTGATGCTCGACATCGTCGGCACCGGCAGGCTCATGCCGGGCGTGGAGGAGCTGTCCCAGGTCGGCGACGACCTCTACCACTACCGGCTCGCCGAGGTTTCCAACGGGGTCGTCCGGTTCACCCCCGAGTACACCGCCCGGTTCGACACCTCCGACCCGGACGCGATCACCTGGGAGCCGGTGGGCGAGTCCAACTTCCGTTCCTGGGGCACGTTCCGGATCACCGACGGTCCGACCCCGGACGAGCAGGTGCTGGAGATCGACACCCGGTCCGAGGCGTCCGTCGACGTCGCCCGAGTGGTGGTCGTGCTGATCGAACCGTTCGCCCAGAAGGAGAGCGACGAGGTCACCGGCGGCTTCGTCAAGGCGATCCGCGAGGCGGTCGAGTCCGGGAGCGTGTCCGGATGATCACCGCGACCGAGCCGACCCGGCCGGCGCGGATCGTCGGCCTGCGCACCGCGCAGGCCGGCCCGGCCATCTCCCAGCGGGAGATGTTCGACTCCTTCTACCGGGACCTCTACGCCGACGTGCCGGACGCCGAGAAGCTCTTCATGAGCACCCAGGTCGACCAGCGCCGGCTGCTCTGGCCCCCGAAGGCCCACTACGGCGACGGCTGGCCCGGGATGCAGGCTCGGATCGAGGCCTGGGAACAGGGCGTCCTGGCGATGGGTCGCCAGACCGTCGGCGGGGTGCTCGACGACGTCGACTCCGACCGGGTGGGCAGCTACACCTTCGTCAGCTGCACCGGCTACGCCGGCCCCACCCCGGAGATGCTGCTGGCCAAGGAGTTCGGCCTGCGCAAGAACCTGCGCCGGACCTTCGTCGGCCACATGGGCTGCTACGCGGCCTTCAACGGCCTGAAGGTCGCCCTGGACTCCCTCGCCGGCCGCCCCGACCAGCTCGCCCTGGTCACCTGCGCCGAGGTCTGCTCGGTGCACCTGCGACCCGAGGCGACCAAGGAGCAGGTCGTGGTCACCGGCCTCTTCGGCGACGCCGCCGCCACCCTGCTGCTGGAGGCGGTCGAGGGCGACGTCGACGCCGTCACCGGGCCGGTGGTCCTCGGCACGCACACCGAGACCCACCCGGAGACCTCGGCGGCGATGACCTGGAAGGTCATGGACGACGCCTTCCGGATGACGCTCTCGCCGTACGTGCCGGTCTACCTCGCCGAGACGATCCGGCCCTTCGTCGGCCGGCTCCTGGCGCCGCATGGCCTGTCGGTCGGCGACGTCGCGCACTGGGGCATCCACCCCGGCGGTCCGAAGATCATCGACTTCGTCGGCGAGCGGCTGGAACTGCCGGTCGCGGCGCTGCGCCCGTCGCTGGAGATCCTCAACTCCTGGGGCAACTGCTCCTCGCCGACGGTCCTGCTGATCCTCGACCACATCCTGCGCACCTCCCGCCCGAAGCCGGGTGAGTACGGCGTCCTGATGGCCTTCGGACCCGGCCTGACCATGGAATCCGCCCTGGTCCGCTTCTGAGGCCCCGGTCTGCTTCCGAGGCCCCGGTCCGCTTCCGATCCCGCCTGCCCACCCCGAGAAACCCGAGAAACGGAGTCGGCCCATGGCCACCCCCAACCCGACCGAGAACCTGGTCGCCGACCTGCTCACCCAGTCCTGGGTGATCGACATGTTCACCGAGATCGGGGAGCGTCAGCGCCAGTCGATCGAGGTCTCCGGCCAGGTCCGGGAGCGCGCCGCGTCCAACCACGTCTTCTGGCCGTTCCACGCGCCGCAGTTCCCGCTGGTCGTCGCCGAGGCGTCCGGGAGCCGGATCACCGACATCGACGGCAACACGTACCTCGACTCGCACCTGGGCTTCGGCGCGCAGGCACTGTTCGGGCACAACCCGCCCAGCGTGGTCGAGCACGTCCGGGAGCACCTGGGCCGCTCCACCGGCAACGGCTACCTCAACCTCACCGAACTGCAATTGGTCGACCTGCTCGAAGACATGCTGCCGCACTGCCAGAAGTTCGCCTTCCTCAACTCCGGCACCGACGCCACCAACGCGGCGATCCGGCTCTGCCGGGCGCACACCGGCCGGCGGCTGGTCGCCAAGTTCGAGGGCGCCCTGCACGGCGTGCACGACCTGGCCGCGCACAACACCGCCTTCTGGTACCACGGCCACCCGACGCAGCCCTTCCCCGAGGTGACCGCCGACGGCATCGCCCCGATGCCCGCGCTCACCGGGGTCGCCCCGGCGGACCGCACCGAGCTGCTCATCCTGCCCAACGACACCGCCGCCGCGCTGGCGCTGATCGAGAAGCACCGCGACGAGCTGGCCTGCGTGCTCGGCGAGGCGGTCTCCTCGTCGTTCCCGTACGCCGAGCACACCGTCCCGCTGATCAAGGCGGTCGCGGAGCGCTGCCGGACCCTGCGGGTGCCGTTCGTCCTGGACGAGGTGCTCACCGGCTTCCGCTACGGTCTCTCCGGGGCCGCCGGCCACTTCGACATCCCCGCCGACCTGTACTGCTACGGCAAGGTGGTCACCGGACTCGGCCTGCCGCTGTCCGTCGTGGCCGGTCGCGCGGACATCATCGACCACATGCAGACCACCGGTCTGCCCCTGACCGACCTGGGCCGCAAGACCTGCGTGCAGACCACGCACGCCGGCAACCACCTCTCGCTGGCCGCCTCGTTCGCCTCGCTGAGCATGCTCCGCGACGCCGGAGCGGCCTACTACGAGCGGACCCGCGCCAAGGTCGCCACGGTGCAGAACCGGCTCGCCGAGTTCCGCACCGAGACCGGCATCCCGCTGCGGCTGCTCGGCTTCGGCGACTTCATCGGCTCGTTCGGCTTCGTGGCCGGCGAGTCGTACGACGACTACCGCGAGTTCGCCGCGGCGGTGAACCCGATCGGCCTGTTCCTGCTGACCCTGATGCTCCGCCGCCGGGGCATCTACACCCTCAGCCTGCCGATGTTCTTCACCGGCGACGCGCACAGCGACGCCGACGTGGAGGAACTGCTCGCCGCCGTCCTCGACTCCGCCCGGGAACTGGACAAGCACGGCTTCCCGTTCGTGCTCCCGGCCTGACCACTCAACCCCTCGAAACACGGATGGGCCAAAGCCAATGACGATCGCCGACACCACCCCTGACACCCGTACTCCGGCCGAGATCCTGGCCGACGTCATGTCCCAGCCCTGGGTGGGCGACCTCTTCGCCGAGCTGACCCAGCGGCAGCAGAACTCCATGGCGTTGGCCGAGGAGGTACGGGAGCACGTGGTCACCAACCACGTGTTCCTGCCCTTCCACGCCCCGATGTTCCCGCTCGCCGTCGCCGAGGCGTCCGGCAGCCGGCTCACCGACGTCGACGGCAACACCTACATCGACTCGCACCTGGGCTTCGGCGGGCAGTCGCTGTTCGGCCACAACCCGCCGCAGGTGGTCGAGTTCGTGCGGGAGCAGGCGCTGCGCAGCACC
The DNA here is from genome assembly GCF_900091495.1 of Micromonospora echinospora. Classification (NCBI taxonomy): domain Bacteria; kingdom Bacillati; phylum Actinomycetota; class Actinomycetes; order Micromonosporales; family Micromonosporaceae; genus Micromonospora; species Micromonospora echinospora. The sequence continues at coordinate 3,940,064 of NZ_LT607413.1, forward strand.
GGCAACGGCTACCTCAACCCGCTGGAGCTGAAGCTCGGCGAGCTGCTCAAGGAACTGATCCCGCACTGCGAGAAGTTCGCCCTGCTGAACTCCGGCACCGACGCCATCGCCATCGCCACCCGGCTGGCCCGCGCGTACACCGGCAGGCGGCTGGTCGCCAAGTTCGAGGGCTGCTGGCACGGCACCGGTGACGTGGCCGCCCACAACACCTCGTTCTTCGCCCACGGCCACCCGAAGGTCAACCCGTTCCCGGAGATCGGCCCGGACGGCATCGCGCCGCTGACCGCCTTCACCGGCGTGCCGCAGCTGGAGATGCTGATCCTGCCGCACGACGCCGCCGCCGCGAGCAAGCTCATCGAGAAGTACGCCGACGACCTGGCCTGCGTCATCGCCGACGCCGCCTGTCAGTCCTGGCCGTTCACCGACCAGACCGTCCCGGAACTGCGCGAGGTCGCGCACCGCTGCAAGGACCTCGGCGTCCCGTTCATCCTGGACGAGGTGCTCACCGGCTTCCGGTTCGGCACCGCGGGCGCGGCCGGCCACTTCGACATCCCCGCCGACCTGCACTGCTACGGCAAGGTCGTCTCCGGTCTCGGCCTGCCGCTGGCGGCCATCGGCGGCAAGGCGGAGCTGTTGGAGGCGGCGCACACCTCGGGCATGCCGCTGACCGACATCGGCAGCAAGACGTTCGTGGTGAACACCCACTCCGGCAACCACCTGTCGATCGCCGCGTCGTACGCCTCGCTGAGCATGCTCCGCGACGCCGGCCCGGCCTTCTACGAGCGGACCGAGGCCAAGGTGGCCCGGGTGCAGTCCCGGCTGGCGGACTTCCGCGCCGAGACCGGCATCCCGCTGCGGCTGCTCGGCTTCGGGGCCTTCGCCGGCACGTTCGGCTTCACCGCCCGGGACTCCTACGACACCTACCGGGAGTTCGGCGCGGCGGCCAACCCGCTCGGCCCGGCCGTGCTCACCCTGATGCTGCGCAAGCGCGGCGTCTACACGCTGAGCATGCCGATGTTCTACACCGGCGACGCGCACTCCGACGCCGACGTGGACGCCGTCTGCGACGCGGTGATCGACGCGGCCCGGGAGATGGGTCGCAACGACTTCCCGTTCGTCATTCCCTGATCGTTCGCCACCCCATCGGAGCCCATCATGAGCATCGACAGCGGCACAGGCCCCGACCTCGCGATCCACCCCGACCGGCGGGGCTTCACCCCGGACCCCGCCGTCGGGCTCGCCCGGCTCACCCCGGCCGGCACGGTGGCCGGCGCGCTCGTGGAACGGGCGCGCCGGCAACCCGACGCGGTCGCCTACTACCTGCCGGACGAGCCCGAGGCCGACCAGCGGATCACGGTGGCCGGGATGCTCGACCGGGCGCACGCCGCCGGAGCGGCCCTGGCCGCGGCCGGGCTGCGCCGGGGCGGCCGGGTCTGCCTCTGCCTGGACACCTCGGCCCCGCTGCTGGCCGGGCTGTTCGGGGCGGAGCTGCTCGGTGCCGTCCCGTCGGTGCTCGAACCACCGCTGAGCGCCGGCCGCAAGCAGCTCTGGCTGGACCGGGTCCGGCACATCGTGGCGGTCGCGCAGCCGGAGGTGCTGGTCTGCGACGAGGAGCTGCGCGAGGCCACCGTCGAGGCCCTCGCCGATCTGGACGTCGCGGTGATCAGCCCGCCATTCGGCGACGGGACGGTCGCCGACCCGGTGCTGGCGGCCGGTCCGGAGGAGCCGGCCTTCATCCAGTTCACCTCCGGCACCACCTCGGCGGCGAAGGGCATCGTGCTCAGTCACCGCGCGGTGCTCGCGGCGGCCTCGGCGATCGGCCTCGGCGGCCCGTTCTACGCCGACGACGTGATGGCGAGCTGGCTGCCGCTGCACCACGACATGGGCATGGTGGGGGCGACCATGACGCCGTTCCTGCTCTCCCTGCCGTCGGTGCTGATCCGCCCGCTGGCCTTCGGCACCCGGCCGGACCGCTGGCTGCGGCTGATCCACCAGTACCGGGCCACCATCTCGCCCGCGCCGAACTTCGCGTACCGGCTGGTCGCGGCGGTGGCCCGGAAGGTCGACCTGACCGGGGTGGACCTGAGCTGCTGGCGGGCGGCGTTCAACGGCGCGGAGGTGGTCGACGCCGGCACGCTACGCGACTTCCTGGCGGTGACCGCGCCGCTCGGCTTCCGCCCGGAGCACCTGCGGCCCTGCTACGGCATGGCCGAACTCGGGCTCGCCGCGACCTTCTCGCCGGTCGGCACCCCGCCCCGGAGCGAGCCGGTCTCCCGGAGCGCGATGGCCGCCCAGGGCCGGGCGCTGGCACCGGAGTCGGCGGAGGACACCCACCACTACGTCTCCTCCGGCATCCCGGTGCCGGGCACCAAGGTCCGGGTGGCCGACGCGAGCCACGTGGACCTGCCCGACCGGCACGTCGGCCGGGTGCTGGTGGCCAGCGAGTCGATGATGACCGGTTACCTCAACGGCCCCGCCGACCCGCTGCTCGAACTGCGCGACGGCTGGCTGGACACCGGCGACCTCGGCTTCCTGCTCGACGGGGAGCTCTACGTCACCGGTCGGAGCAAGGACCTGATCATCCTGGCCGGGCGGAACTACCAGCCGCAGACCTTCGAGCGGGCCGCCGAGACCGTCGACGGGGTGCGTGCGGGCGGCGCGGCGGCGGTCGGCGTACCGGACCCACGCAGCGGTACCGAACGGATGGTGCTGGTGGTGGAGAGCCGGACCCACCGGGATCCGGAGCGGGCCGCCGAGACCGCCCGCGCCGTTGAGCGCGCGGTCAGCGACCTGACCGGGGTACGCCCCGGAAAGGTGGTCGTGGTCGCTCCCCGTACCCTGCCCAAGACCTCCAGCGGGAAGCTCCAACGCCCCCAGGTGGCCGCGATGGTGGCCGCCGGGCCGCTTCCGTGACCGCCGTGGAGCTGGCCCTGCTCGGCGGCTCGCTGAGGCCGGGGTCGGTGAGCGAGCGGGTGCTGCGCGCCTGCGCGGACCTCGCCGTCGACCGTGGCGCCCGCTGCACGGTGCTCACCGCGACGGACCTGGATTTGCCGCTCTACCAGCCCGGAGCCACCCACCGCCGGCCGGCCGCCGCCGGGCTGCTGGCCGCGGTGCGTCGGGCCGACGGGCTGATCGTCGTGTCGCCCACCTACCACGGCGGCATGTCCGGACTGCTCAAGAACGCCCTGGACCACCTGGAGGACCTGGCCGCCGACCGGCCCGCCTACCTCGACGGCAAGGTGGTCGGCTCGGTGGCGGTGGGCTGGAGCGAGCACGGCGCGGCGACCACGGTCGCCGCGCTGCGCACCACCGTGACGTCGCTGCGCGGCTGGGTCACCCCGATGGCGGTCGCGGTCAACTCGATCGAGCTGGCCGCCGTCGAGGACGTGGACGCGGCGATCCGCGCCGACGCCCGACTGATGCGCCGGCTGACGATCCTGGTCGGCCAGGTCACCGACTTCGCCGGCCGGGGCTCCGCCGCCCGCCTGGTTCCCAGCGCCTGACCCACCCCTTTCGTGACAAGGAGAGCGCCACGTGAGCACCCAGACCACCGACACCGGCATGAGCCAGGAGGGCTCGGTCGAGGACCTGCACCGGGCCGTGCGCGACCACTACGACAAGCTCGTCGACCTGTACGAGGACCTGTGGGGCGAGCACATCCACCACGGCTACTGGGACCTCGACGCGCCGAACGCCTCGCGGGACGTCGCGCAGCGGCGGACCACGCAGGAGCTGATGCGGTTCGGCGGCATCCCGCAGGGCGCGCGGGTGCTCGACTCGGGCTGCGGCATCGGCGCGTCCGCGGTGATGCTCGCCGCCGACCTGGGCTGCACCGTCGAGGGCATCACGCTCAGCCACGAGCAGGTCAGGCGGGCCACCGAGAAGGCGTCGGCGGCCGGCGTCGGCGACCGGACGTCGTTCCGGGTGCTGGACGCCATGCACACCGACTACCCGGACGACACCTTCGACGTGGTCTGGTCGATGGAGAGCTGCGAGCTGATGCCGGACAAGCGGGCCTACCTCGCGGAGAACCTGCGCATCCTCAAGCCGGGCGGCCGGCTCGTGGTGGCCACCTGGACCAGCCGTGACGACCGGCTCGACCCGAAGGAGGTCAAGCTGCTGCGCCGGCTCTACCGGGACTTCGCCATCTCGCACGTGCTGCCGCTGGAGCACTACGCGAAGCTCTGCGGCGAGCTGGGCTATGCCGACGTGCGCACCGCCGACTGGACCGAGCACGTCCGGGCCACCTGGGCGCTGTCGGCCGACATCGTCAAGCCGCTGATGCGTGACCCCTCGTACGTGTGGAAGCTGGTGCGGGCCAAGGGCGCGGACATCTTCCGCTTCCTCAACTCCGTCCCGCTGATGAAGCAGGCGTACGACAAGGACGTCATGCACTACGGCGTCTACACCGCCGTCAAGCCCGGCTGACCGGCACCGCCCCGCCACCGCACCGGCTTCCCGTCGGGGACGTGTCCGCGCCGCCCGACGGGAAGCCGTTCGCTCAACCCCGGGGATCGTCCCGGCGGCCCGTCCCGGCGCGGTCGTCGCCGACCGCCACCGTGGGGGCGTCGTCGGAGCCCGTCACCGCAGGCGGATCGCCACCGGTCGTCGTGGCCCGGCCCGCGCCGGTCGTCGTGGGCCGAGCGTCGGTCGTCGTGGCCCGGCCCGCGCCGGTCGTCGTGGGCCGAGCGTCGGTCGTCGTGGCCCGGCCCGCGCCGGTCGTCGTGGGCCGAGCGTCGGTCGTCGTGGCCCGGCCCGCGCCGGTCGTCGTGGGCCGAGCGTCGGTCGTCGTGGCCCGGCCCGCGCCGGTCGTCGTGGGCCGAGCGTCGGTCGTCGTGGCCCGGCCCGCGCCGGTCGTCGTGGCGGCGGAGCGTCCGAGCAGGGCGAGCCCGGCCGTGGTCAGCACCACCGCCGCCACCAGCGCGGTCCACGCCGCGTACCGGTGGTCGACCGCCGGAACCGGTGCCCAGTCGGTGCGGACCAGGTTGAACCACTCGGCCGACCGCAACCGGTCGCTGCGCCACACCAGGAGAGCGAAGAGCAGCAGCGCCGCCGTGACGGCCGCCAGGACGCCCGCGCCGACCCGACGGGAGCGGTGGCGCAGCACCGTGGCGACCGCCCCTCCGGCGGCCAGGAACGCGGTGAGCATTCCCAGGTGCCCGACGTGCCGCTGCATCAGCCAGCTCAACACCGGGGCGAAGTAGGGCAGGTAGAGGCAGGCCACGAAGGCGACCACCGCGCTGACCGGGTGCCCCAGGGCCCGCGCGGGGCCACTGGCACGCAGCGTCTCCCACCACTGGAGGGCCCCGGGCAGGTCGGACGCCGGCCCGGAGCGCAGCGTCGCCCCGGCCAGGGCGCCGGGCGCCCCGCCGCAGACCAGCAGCGGGACGGCCACCAGCAGCGCCAGGTGCTGGCCGATGTGGTGGGCGTGGGTCACCGCCGCGTACCGGGCGAAGCCCAGGCAGGTCACCGCCACCAGCACCAGCATGCCGGCGAGGAAGCAGATCGTACGGGCCGCCGGCCAGACCCGGCCGGCCCGTCGCAGTCGGCGTACGCCGGCGAGGTACAGGCCCCCGCCGATCACGGCGATGAGCAGGAAGTACGCGTCCGGGACCGGTTGACCGAGCAGCCGGGCCACGGTCGGCGCGGCGGGCAGCGGGAAGCCGAGGAGCTCGGTGTAGACGTCCGGCTCCGCCGGGTCGATGGTGACCGGCGACGGGGCCCGGGACATGGCCACCCCGACGGCCACGATCCCGGCGAGCACCAGGATCTCGACCGCGGCGAGCCGGCGGAACGCCCCCGCCCCACCGGCCGCGAGCCGGGGCAGGGTACGCGACCGGTGCGCGGCCCCGAAGACGCCCAGCGCCACCAGCACGACGCTCTTGACCAGCACCAGCACGCCGTACCGGGTGCTCCACAGCTCGTCGGGCTGGTACAGCCGGATCGCGGTGTTGGCGATCCCGCTCAGCCCCATCAGCACGAAGCACCAGAGCGCCATGGTGCTGTAGCGCTGTGCCGCCCAGGACAGGTCACGGTGACCGGGGAGGGTGAGCAGCGCGGCCAGGCCACCGACCCACAGGGCCGCCGCCGCCGTGTGGATCCCGACGCTGCTGACCGCGATCGCGTGGTTGCCGGACCCGGCCGAGTGGCCGGTCAGGACCACCGGGAGGGTCGCCGCCACGGCCAGCAGGGCGGTGACGGCGGCACCGGTACGGGTGATCACCCAGCGGGTCGCCGCGAAGACCACGGCGATCATGGCCGCCGCGATGACCAGGCCCTGCCCCTGCGACACCGACATGGCGAGGCTGAACACGGTGACCGTGGTGACCTGGTCGACCGGGTGGCCGAGCAGGCTGGAGGCGGTCAGCGGCAGCGCGACCAGGGTCGCCACCAGCCAGAGCGCCGCCGTCCAGGACGCCCGGCGGAGCAGGCGGTACCCGACCGGCCCGACCAGCCGGTCCAGCCCGGGCAGGAGGAACGCCGCGGTGACCGTCCAGCCGACGGTCAGGACCGCCCCGACGTAGCTCAGGGTCCGGGCGACCGGCAGCGCCCAGGCGGTGAACGCGCCGCCGTCGGGCAGGCCGAGGATCTGCTCGCGGTCCGTGCCGCCGCCGTACCAGAGCGCGAGGGCGAGGACCACGGACCCGACGGCCGCCGTGGCGGCGACGAGCCGGGCGGGACCGGGGTCGCGCCGGACGGTGACCGGCGCGTCGGCCGGGCGCTGCTCGATCCGGGTCACCTCGGGAGTTTCCTCGCCGGCCGGCGGGGACCACGCGTCCGGGAGGCCAGTGCCACGCCGGCCGCGAGCAGCACGAGCCCACCGCCGGCCACCAGCACCCAGGGCGTGCCGGAGCGTGAGGTGGGGCCGTCCTCCGCCTCGGCCGGGGGCAGGACCGCCGGCTCCTGGCCGGACGGCAGGGCCACCTGGAAGCGGAACTCGCCCTGCACCGGGTGCCCGTCGGAGCCGACCACCCGCCAGGCGACCCGGTACGAACCGGAGCCGGTCGGATAGACCGGCTGGCGCAGCCGGAACTGGTCGACCTCGACCTCGCCCCGCAGGTAGGACCGCCCCTCGGGCCCGGCCACCACGATCGTGACGAACTGTTCCCGGACGCGGTCGTCGAAGGTGAACTCCACCGTCTCCACGGGAGTCGAGAGGGTGGCGTTCTCGGCAGGGGAGGTGCTCGCCAGGCGGGCGTGCGCGCTGACCGGGGTCGCGGTGACCGCCAGCACGACGGCCACGGCGGCGGCCGCCGCTCCCACCTGTCGGATCACCAGGCCGGCCGGGCCGGACCATCGGGGCATTCGGAACTCCTCTACTCAGGCCATACGATCAGGAGTCGTTCCTCGTGCCCGTCCGGTTCCATCCAGAGTCGGGATCACGTTCGCAGGCTCTCCCGGTGGCGTGGCCGCACCAGGTCCCGGGAGCCGGCCGCGACGACGGCGGAGCGTCCCTGGTCCCGGGCGGTCCACACCGCGTGGCACAGCACCCGGACGCCGTCGGCCGGATCTCCGGGGCCACCCGCCAGGACGATCTCGTCGCCCTCCCGGCGGGTGTGCCAGGGCCCGCAGTCGTACCGGTCGTCCGCGCCCCGCACCGGCGGTGGTGCCCGGAAGAGACCGCGCAGGTCGGTGACGACGTGGGTCGGCCGGTGCGGGGGCGGCGCGTCGAGCAGGTGGTCGACGCCGGTGACCCCGGTCAGCACGAGCACGCTGTCCAGACCGCTGCGGCGGGCGCCCTCGACGTCGGTCGTCAACCCGTCGCCGACCATCACGTGTGGGCCCGGTCCGTGCCGGGAGGCGTACTCGAAGATCGCCGGTTCCGGCTTGCCGGCCACCAGCGGCACCCGTCCGGTGGCCAGCGTCACGGCGTGCACGAGCGCGCCGTTGCCCGGCGCCATGCCGCCCTCCCGGGGCACCGCGAGATCCATGTTCGTGGCGATCCAGGGCAGCCCCCGCGCGACGGCGTAGGACGCCTCGGCCAGTTGCCGCCAGTCGACCTCCGGGGCCGATCCCTGAACCACCGCCACCGGATCGTCGGCGGCCGAGCGGACCGGGGTCAACGCCTCCTCGCGCAGGGCGGTGAGCACCGCCGCCCCACCCACCGCGAGCACCCGGGACCCGGCCGGTACGGTGGCCGCCGCCATCGCCGCCGCCACCTGCGCCGAGGTGACCACCGACCCGACCGGCACCGGAACGCCGAGGCGGTCCAGGAGGGCGGCCACCTCGGAGGGCGTCCGGGAGGGGTTGTTGGTGACGAAGACCCGCTCCCGTCCGCGCCGGGCCAGGTCGGCGAGGGCCGACGGGGCGTGGTCCACCGCGACGGCACCGCGGTAGACCACACCGTCCAGGTCGAACAGCATCGTCCGGTAGCGCTCGACCAGCGGGCGGTCATCGCCTGACGGACTCGGCTCCACAGTGGTCACTCAGGAGAGTCAACCACGAAGTGGCTCGGCCGTCCGTCCTGGTACACCAGTTTGCCGATCTTCTCGGCCTCGGCCCGCGGCATCAGCGCGAACCGGCCGTCCGTACGCAGCACCGCCACCGAGTGCCAGGGGGTCAGCCACATGTCCCGGATCTCCAGGAGCCGGATGCCGAACTTCGCCGCCCCGCAGGGCTGCGGGTGGATCGAGAGCCGGACCGACACGGGGTAGTGGTCGGCGATCAGGTCACCCCAGGCGCGGCTGCGCTGGATCACGCCGTACGCCCGCGCCCGGCAGTCCCGCTGGAGCGCCGCCTTGCTGTCGTGCCACTCGCTGACGTCCTCGACCAGGAAACGGGTGATCCCCCGGTAGAGGCTCAGCGTCTTGTCGTCGGAGCGGACCTCGTCCCGCAGGCTCTCCAGGGACTGGGCGTACTGCTCGGTCAGCAGCTTGCGCTTGCCGTCGTAGTCGTGGCCGGCGTAGACGTCCTGGAGGCTGAAGGCCTCGATGTGGGACAGCCCGTACCGGTCGACCATCGCCTGGATCTCGTCGCCGTACTCGGTGATGTGGTCGTCGGGCACGCGGATCAGGTCACCGAAGACGTGTCCGTCGGAGCAGAGCAGCATCCGCGCGCCGGGGGTGTGCACCTTGGCGACCTGGTCGCAGAGCTGGTTGAGGAACTGCAGGGAGAGCAGCTCGCCCATGTCCGGCAGGTGACCGAGGACCTTACGCCGGTTGGGGGACTTGCAGGGGAAGGCCGGCAGGGTGAACAGGATGGGCTCCTGCCGGTCGACGAAGTGCCGGATCGCGGCGAGCTGCTCGGCGAAGCAGTCGGTGTGCTCGTGCTCGCCGGCCTCGGACCGGCGGTGCGGCAGAAGGAACCGCAGGATGACGTTCGAGATCAGCTCGGCGCTGGTGTGGTCCTGCGGCGCGGAGCGGGTGGAGCTTGGCATGGTCTTCTCCCAGCTGACATCACGCTACGGAAGGGGAGGGCCCGAGCCGGCGGTCATCGGTGACCAGGCGTGGGCGCCCGGTGGCTCGGAAAAGCGCGCGCTCGCGCACGGCCGACGGCGTCGGCCGCGTGGGATGGTCGTGGACGGGTCAGGGAGTCGCCGTGAAGGTGACCGGCAGGCGTTCGACGCCCCGGCCGAGGACGGCCGGGATCCACCCCAGCTCGTCGGGCTCCGCGGCGAGCTTCAGGTGCGGCAGGCGGCGGAGGATCGTCTCCAGCGCGATCTGGAGCTCGGTGCGGGCCAGGCCGGCTCCGGGGCAGAAGTGGATGCCGTGCCCGAAGCCGATGTGCGGGTTCGGTGAGCGGGTGAGGTCGAGCTCGTCCGCCCGCTCGAAGCGGGCCGGATCCCGGTTGGCGGCGGCGAGGGACACGATGACCGAGTCACCGGCGGGGATCCGGGTGCCGAAGAGGTCGCTGTCCTCCGCGAAGAACCGCCAGGTGGTCAGCTCGAAGGCACTGTCGTATCGCATCAGCTCCTCGGCGGCGCGGGGCAGCAGTGCCGGATCGGCGGCCAGTTGCGCCAGGGCCTCCGGGTGGGTCAGCAGGGCCACCATCGCGGTGTTGATCTGGTTGGTCATCGGCTCCTGGCCGGCCACCAGCAGTTGGAAGATCATCGAGGCGAGTTCCTCGTCGCTCAACCGGCCGTCGTCGTTCGCCTCGACCAGCTTGGCGAGCAGGTCGTCGCCGGGATCGGCCCGCCGGTCCGCCACCACCTCGGCGATGTACGCCTGGAGGCCGTGCAGGAGGCCGATGTAGTGGGCGCGGTGCGGCGACCGGGGGCCGACCGGCTGGACCACCCGGCACCACTCCCGGCGGAACTGGCGGGCGAGGTGCGGCGGCAGCCCGATCACGGTGCTGAGCACCAGGAAGGGGAACCGGGCGCTGAAGCTCTCGACCAGGTCACCGTGCCCGACCGGCGCGAGCTCGTCGAGGAGTTCGTCGGCCATGGCCTGGAACTGTGGCCGGAGCGCCTCGAGACGTCGCGGGTTGAGCGCGTCGGTCACGAACCGCCGCATGAACGTGTGCTTGGGCGGGTCCTGGTGCAGCAGGTGGACCTGGAGTTGCGAGTGTTGCGGCTCCGGCATGATGGCGGCGAGCGCGCGCCAGGCGTCGTTGCCCAGGTCGTGGTTCTTCCCGAGCCGTGGGTCGGTCAGGGTACGCACGGCTGCGTCGTAGCCGGTGACGAGCCAGCCGGTCACCCCGCTGGGGAACTCGACGGGGTGGACCTCGCCTTTGTCGCGTAGCTGCTGGTAAGTGGTGTACGGGCAGCGTTTGAACTCCGGCCCGTACAGCGGATAGGGCTTTTCTGAGGTCATCGGTGTCTCCAGGGAAGGACTTGGGTGCGCGGGTGATGGCCGATCGGGCCGTCCCACACAACCGATGTCGCGGGCGGCACCGACCGCGATCGGTCCAGATCGGGGAATTGCTTTTCCTGCGATGTCGGCACGACGAGGCCATGCGGTACCGCGCGACCGTCTCCTCAGCTCAGGAACGAGAAAACGCCCACTTCGCAGATTGGTCGTACGGGGGATCAGTCGACTGACGGGACGGCGTTTCGACCCCCGCCATCCTCAGTGATCACGCACCCTTGCCTGCGGCGTTGATGTCGCCCCGGGCCTGCCGGTGGTCGCGCCGGAAGGGGTGTCGCCGTGTCGATCCCGCCGGTTCCGCGACGGCGGTCGTGGCCGAGAAAAGCCCCTTCCCTGTCGTCATCCCGGCGGCGTCCCGCCTGTTCGGAGTGCTGCCCCCGTGCGGCGGGTGAGGCCTCGACCGGAGGTCGTGGCTGCACGACACCCGCCGCTTGATTTTGTGCATCCGCTCTCCTCTGGTATCGGCGTGAGTCTATCGATGGGGTGGCTCGCGCCGAACCGGTGGTCTGTCTGTCAGGCGAAGTCATCCCCCAAGGGAATGTAACGCTCTATCACCAGTTAATCACTCACCTAATGACCTTGAATGGGGTGGTGGAAATTTCACATCATCACCCAAATCGAATGTTCGCCCGGTAACGTTGCACGCCGCACGCCGTCTTTGCTGTGCTTTGCTCGCATTTTTTGCCGCGCGGAGCCGCTGTTTCGATCCGGGTCATTCGCGATCATCGGCGGAGTGTCGTGAGGCGACGCCGGTAGTGTCCGATGTTCCCATGGTTGAAGATGTGGGTGGGAACCATTCAGAGGTCATCAACGACTGCCCGTTATAGAATGAAAAATATCTATATGTGGAAAATGGGGGCAGTGTCGGTTGATCTCGTCATTTATCGGCTGGACGCCGGCCGCGGGACAGCAGCGGGAGAACTGCTGTCGGAGGCTTCGACGTGGCGTGCGGGCGGGGCGGCCGGCCTCCGGCCCGCCGTCGGCGGACCGGTGGGCAACCGGGCCGGGCGAGCCGGCCGGGTGCGTTCTGCCCGGAGGCCAGTCTCGGACGTACGGATCGAGCGTGGCCCGTGGCGGGTCGAGCGGGTCAGTCTGCCTGCGGTGCGGGCTCGCCGTGCCAGTGGACCGCGACCTTCGCGGTCACTCTGCTGCCGGTGTGGTCACGCGGGCGGGTCCGGTGGGTGGCGGCGCGCTCCGGGCATCCGGACCGGAGGGGCGATCGGAGCCCCGCGACGGTCGCGGGCCCGGGCCATCCGTGACGTCGGAGAGGGCCGTCGGCCGAGATCCGTACCGGGTGCGATCCCGGAGCCGGCGGCGACGGCCGGGGGAGGACGCCCGGCGATCGCGGTGCCCCGGGTCGCCGCCGGAGCGGTCGACGCGCACCGGCGGGCATCGACCGGCCAGGACCGGCCGACGGGGCGGAGACGGCGGGGATCTTCCGTCGGCCCGCCCGGGGTGCCGGACGGCAGCGACCCGGCGGCGGAACCCGCGCCGGGTCGCGTCCATCCGGTCCGACCCGGTCAGCTCTCGGGGCCGCGCAGCGCAGCGGGACGTTCGTTCAGGTGCGGATACGGATTGTCCGGCACCGCCACGCCGAGGAACCGGCAGAGCGGCTCCCATCCCTGGCCCGGCTGGTACTCGAGAAGACGGTCGGCGGGCACCTCCCGGCGGACCGCCTCGTTGTGCCGCTCGTAGCAGGCGATGACGTGGTCACGGTCGTCGACCCGGCCGTCGAAGCTGAGGGGCACGGTGACCCGGTGGCCGACCATGGTCGCGGTCTGGACGACCTGTTCGGCGGGCAGGTGCGGGAAGTTGGCCACCAGCGCGCCCGTCTGCTTCCCGTGCCGCAGCATGCTCAGGATGGTCCTCTCCATCGACTCGTACCAGACGGCGGAGTCGCGGGTGGTCAGGATGACCTTGGCCTGCGGGTACTCCTGCACCAGCTCGCGCCAGAAGGAGGTGGCGGGCCAGTCCACGGTCGCGCGATACCCCTCGAGCGCCGTACGGAGCGCGGTGAGGTCGTTCTCTGCGGCGGCCAGCCAGTACTTGGCCTGGTCCGGCTTCTCGAAGAGCGTGGCGAAGTGGTAGCACGGGTCGAAGCCGAGCTGCACGAGAGCTGCCCGTAGGGAGAGGGTGCCAGTCCGGCCGAAGCCGACCCCGATCACGTCCATTGAGATGCGTCCTTCCACGGTGGAAACAGATGCCGGTGGTGTCAGTCGAGAGCCTTCTCGGGCATCACCTCGATCGGTTCGGCGACGGCGGGCGCCACGGCGGGCCGGGCCCGGCGGGCCGTCAGCAGCAGACCCGCGGCGAGGACGACGGCGGTGAGCGTGGCGATGGTGAGTGACGTCGTCAGGGCGTTCCTCATGCCGGGAACGGAGTGGCCGGAGGCGGCCCACACGGCCGTGGCGACGGCCGGGCCGAGGGTGAAGCCGAGCATCCGCCCGGACTGGAGGGTGCCGGCGGCGGTGGCCGCGAGCGGACGCGGAGCGGCCCGCATCGCCATGGCCTGGACCGGCCCGCCGAACAGGGCGGTGCCGGCCCCGCCCACCGCCAGTCGCCAGGCCAGGTCCACCGGGCCCCAGTCGCTGGCGAGCGGTTGGACCAGCAGCACCGAGGTCGCCACCAGGAGGGCCCCGACGAGCGCCACCGGCCCCGGCGCCCAACGGTCCGCCAGGGTGCCGCCGAGCGGCGCGAACACCGCCATGGCCAGCGGATAGGCCAACACCGTCAGACCGGCGACGGCCGCGCTGGTGTCGAGCACCTGGAGGAGGAAGTACGGCACGATGAACGCCAGCATCGCGTACCCCAGGGAACCGGTCACGATCGCGAGCGCGGCCACCGAGATCTCCCGCGTACGCAGCAGGTCCAGCACCGGCCGGTTGGTGCCCAGCCGGTGCCAGAGCAGCAGCGCCGGCACGGCGAGCAGCGACAGCAGCACCCAGGCCGGGCCCCGGTCCGGCGCCAGCGAGATGCCGCCCAGGAGCGCGCCGACCGAGACGGCGATCAGCCCGGCGGCGACCAGCCACTCCCGGTCCGGCAGCCGGAACGCCTTGCCGGTGGCCGGGATCGTCCGGAGACCGATCGGCAGTACCACGGCGCACACGGGCACGACCACCAGGAAGGCCGCCCGCCAGCCGATCGTGTCGAGCAGGAACCCGCCGAGCGACGGGCCGGTGATCGCGCCGAGCGGTCCCATGGTGGCGATGACGCTCATCGCCCGACCCTGCGCGTCGGCGCGGACCGCGAGGGCGGCCAGGGCGGGCGCCATGGCGAAGATCAACGAGGCGAAGACACCCTGGATGACCCGGGCGGTGATCAGGGTCTCGATCCCCGGGGCCAGGCCGGCGGCGAGGCTGGTGAGCCCGAAGCCGCCGACCGCGAAGGCGTACGCCGTCCGGCGGTCGATCTGGTCGAGCCAGCGTCCACAGGGCAGCACCAGGATCACCGCCGGCAGCAGGTAGCCGACCGCCACCCACTGCGTCACCCCCTGCGTCGTCCCGAGTTCCCGCTGGATGACGGGGAGCGCCACGTGCACGACGTTGATCTCCAACATCACGAGGAAGGAGATCAGGCCCGCGGTGAGCACGACCGCCCAGCTGTTGCGCTGGCGCGGTTCGGCCGGTCCGTTCGGCGGCGGCGTGATCTCCCGGCTCTGCGTCACGTTCCAGCTCCATCCACGCGTTCGTCGGGGGTCCGTGTCAGAAGGTAGTCGCTCCGCTACCAGATTTGGTTCACGCGGACGACGAGATTCTTGGATATCCCTGCGATCTGGGACGCGACCGGTATGTCCGATCCTGATCGCGCGACCGTCGGGAACTTCCCGGGTACGGAGCGCGACTAACGGAACATGACTGAGATGTTGGCAGGGAGGCGGGCCGACGGGGCGGCGCGGACAGCCCGTCCTCTCCATCGCGTGGGAGGGGCGCGTCGGTCCCGGCCATCCGGTGCCGACCGGCGGCGCCGGTCCCCGCGGACCGCCCCCTGGCTCGCCGTCATGATGAGCGGCGTCGTGGTGCTGGCCGGTTGCGGTGACGCCGGCTCGGCCACCGACACCAGCGGGACCGGCACGGTGACCATCAAGGACTGCCAGGGCAAGGACGTGGCGGTTCCCGCGTCGCCGCGCCGGGTGGTCACCGTGGACGGTTACGCCGCCCAGGCCATGGCGAGGCTGGGACTGACCGACCGGATCGTGGGAACGGGCTATCCCGCCCCGTTCGGCGCCGACCAGCAGCCCTTCCGGGGCGAGCTGGAGAAGCTGCGCGTGCTCGGGCGGACCGTGGCGACCACCGAGGTGGTGGCCGCCGCCACCCCGGACCTCGTGCTGACCGGTTTCTCCACCTTCGGCCAGGCACCCGGCAGCCCCAGCGACGCCGACCTGGAGACGATGAAGGCCAAGGGCATCTCCGCCTGCCTGGGGGACGAGAAGAACGGCGGACCGGCGAGTCTCACCTCGACGTACGACTTCCTCACCCGCCTCGGGCGGGTGTTCCAGGTGGAGGAGCGGGCCGAGCAGGTGATCGGGGAGTTGCGCGCCAGGGAGCAGGCGGTCGCCGCGAAGCGGGGCTCGGACAAGCCGCGGGTGCTGATCCTCCAGGACAACCCGGTCGCCGGTCAGCCGCTGAAGACCTCGGGCACGGTGACCATCGCCCATGCCCTCATCGAGGCGGCGGGCGGCCAGAACGCCTTCACCGACGTGACGTCCATGCACGCGGACGTCTCACCGGAGGAGGTGCTCAAACGGGACCCGCAGGTCATCTGGGTGATCAGTGACTACCCGTTCGCCAAGGTGAAGGGCGACGAACTGCTGCGGCAGGTCAAGGCGAACCCGCTGCTGGCCAACACGAGCGCGGTCAAGCAGGGGCGCGTCGTCGGCACCTCGCAGTTCCTGGTCTCCTTTCCCACACCACTGAACCTCGACGGTCTGGAACAGCTCGCGGCCGGGTTGTGGGCGGGGCAGCCGTGACGGTCGCGGAGGCCCGCGCCGTCCCCGGCACCGAGGACAAGCGGCGGATCCCCCGGCGCCCGGACCGCGTGCCGTACGCCGTGGTGCTCGGCGGACTGCTCGTGATGCTGCTGGTGTCGCTGGTCGCGGCGACCGGGATCGGGCCGGTCCGGGTGCCCCCCGACGAGGTGGGCCGGATCCTCCTGCACCACCTGACCGGTGGTGGCGACAGCACGTTGACCTCGGATCTGATCGTCTGGCGGATCCGGTTCCCCCGGGTGCTGCTCGGTGCGGTGGTCGGCGCGGGACTCGCGCTCTCCGGCGCCGTGGTGCAGAGCGTGGTCCGCAACCCGATCGCCGACCCGTACCTCCTCGGACTCTCCTCGGGCGCGTCGGTCGGTGCGGTGGTCGTGCTGACCACCGGCCTGGCCGTGCTGGGCGCCCTGACGCTGCCCACGGCGGCCTTCCTCGGCGCGGCGGGCGCCATGGCGGTGGTGCTGGTCCTGGCCCGACAGCACGGCCGCCTGCTGCCCCTGCGACTGGTGCTCGTGGGGGTGGCCTGCGCGCACCTGCTCGGTGGGGTGACCTCCTTCCTGCTGACCCGTTCGGAGAGCGCCGCCGTCCAGCAGCAGATCATCTTCTGGTTGCTCGGCGGCCTCTCCGGAGCGCGGTGGGAGTCGCTGGCGGTTCCCGCCGTGGTGGTGCTGGTCGGCACGGCGCTGCTCATGCTGGTGAGCCGCCGGCTGAACGTCCTCGTGCTCGGCGAGGAGGCGTGCGCGGCGCTCGGGGTCTCCGCCAGCGTCCTGCGACGTCAACTGTTGGTCCTGGTGACGCTCCTGACCGGCACGGTGGTCGCCGTCTCCGGCGGGATCGGGTTCGTCGGTCTGATCGTGCCGCACCTGGCCCGCATGATCGTCGGGGCCGACCACCGACGGATGCTGCCGGTGACCGTCACGCTGGGGGCGCTCTTCCTCATCTGGTCGGACGTCGCCGCCCGGATGCTGATCTCGCCGACGGAACTGCCGATCGGCATCCTCACCGCCTTCCTGGGCGTGCCGTTCTTCCTGCTGGTGATGCGGGCCCGGGGCCTGGCGGGGGAGGAGATGTGATGGACCTGTCCGTCGACGGGGTGTCGGTGACGCGGGGCGGCCGGAGGATCCTCGACGAGGTGAGCCTGTCGACCCGTGCGGGTGAGTGCACCGCGCTCGTGGGGCCCAACGGCAGTGGCAAGAGTTCCCTGTTGCGCACGGTCTACCGCGCGTACCGGCCCGACGCCGGGACGGTGCTGGTCGGCGGCCGTGACGTCTGGAAGATGACCGCGGCGGAGGCGGCGCGGAACACCGGCGTGCTGGCCCAGGAGCAGCACTCCGGGTTCGAGTTCACCGTCTTCGAGACGGTCTGCCTGGGGCGCTCGCCGCACCTGGGCACGTTCGACCGCTTCCGCAGCGTCGACCGTCGGGTGGTGGAGGAGGCTCTCGAACAGACCGGCCTGGTGGACCTGGCGCACCGCCGGGTCGGGCAGCTGTCCGGGGGCGAACGGCAGCGGGTCCTCCTCGCCCGTGCCCTGGCGCAGGAGCCGCGACTGCTGGTGCTCGACGAGCCGACCAACCATCTCGACATCCGCCACCAGCTGGAGTTGATGGAGCTGGTCCGCGGTCTCGGGGTGACCACGGTGGCGGCGCTGCACAGCCTCGACCTCGCCGCGACCTACGCGGACTCGGTCGTCGTCCTCCAGGAGGGGCGGGTGGTGGCGACCGGCGCGGCGGAGAGCACGATCACCCCCGAGGTCCTCCGGACGGTCTTCGGGGTCGACGGTCGCATCGACACGGACGCCGACACCGGCCGGGCGTTGCTGAACACCCGCCCGCTGTGCGTCTGCCCGACCCGGTCCTGTCACTGGAGTTGCAAGCCGTCGGACGCGTCGCGGGTGAGTCAGATGTAACGCCGTAATCCACAGTCGACGCCCGCCTTGTGGCGGGCGGATCGAGCATGCCGAGAATCGTCGACAAGGGCATCTGAAATATCGGCAGAATGGGTCAAAGTCGCCGCTACCGGCAATACGCCAAATAGTCCATCGTGATTGGAATGACAATGTCGACAATCTCTCTGTCGCGGTTGTTAACCTGGGATGATCATCGATGTTACTGGTATGTTGCTGCCGTACCTGGGGACGTACGGCCGGAGGCTCCGTCGCACGACCCGGTCGACGATGACCGGCCATCGGCAATCCACGTTCGTCCTCGTTCCCGCCGGGGTCGGCACGGGTCGATCCCGCTGATTGCTGCTAGAGGGGTACGATGACGGCCGACAACACCACGGAAGTGCCCGCCTACCCTTTCGGGCCGGTTAACAAGCTCGATCTCCACCCCCGATACACGGAGCTGCGCCGAACCGAACCGATCACCCGGGTCCGCATGCCCTACGGCGGCGAGGCGTGGTTGATCACGGGCTACACCGAGTTGAAGCAGTTCCTCGCCGACCGTCGTTTCAGCTCGCTGCAGGCGACCGAGCCGGACACCGCCCGGGTGACCCCGTTGCCCCTGCGCAAGGGAAACCTGCTCTCGATGGACCCGCCCGAGCACACCCGGATCAGGCGGGTCGTCGCCGGCGCGTTCACCAAGCGTCGGATCGACGCCCTGGCACCGCGTATCAAGGAGGTGGTGCACGAGCAACTCGACGCGATGGCGAAGCACGGCGCTCCGGTCGACGCGGTCGAATACCTCGCCGTTCCGGTGCCGGTGACGATGATCTGCGAACTCTTCGGGATCGCGTACGAGGACCGGGACCGGTTCCGACAGTTCTCGGACGTCTTCGTCGCCACCAGCGGAGCGCCGCCGGAGGAAATCGAGCGGTCGCGCAACGAGCTGGAGGCGTACCTCGGCGAACTCGCCGAGCAGCGCCGACGGGAGCCAAGGGAGGATCTCGTCACCACGTTGCTCGAGGCGTTCGAGCGGAAGGACCGGCTCAGCGAGACGGAGATGCTGCGCACCGGCATCGGCATCCTCATGGCGGGCCACGAGACGTCGCTCAGCATGATCGCGAACGTGCTCTACCTGCTGCTGGCCCAGCCCGAACTCTGGGCCCAACTGCGGGACGACCCGCGCCTGGTGCCCAGCGCCATCGAGGAGATGCTGCGGATCATTCCGCTCCGCTCGGTGGGCAGTTTCCCCCGGCGGGCGACCGAGGACGTCGAGATCGCCGGGGTCACCATTCGGGCCGGCGAGACCGTGGTCTTCCAGCGGGCGTCGGCGGACCGCGACGAGCGGATCTTCGAGAATCCGGAGGAGATCGATCTGGCCCGGTCGCACAATCCCCACCTGGGATTCGGGCACGGTGCGCACCACTGCCTCGGCGCGTCGATCGCGAGACTGGAGATCCAACTCGTCCTGGAGGGACTCATCGGGCGTTTTCCGGGACTCCGGTTGGCGGTCCCCGCCGACGAGGTGCCGTGGAAGCCCGGACTGATCGCGCGTTGTCCGTCGGCACTGCCGGTCGAGTGGTAGAGGGGCCGGCGGTGACCGAGCGGCAGTGGAAGGTGGAGGTCGATTCCTCGTGTATCGGGTCCGGAATGTGTCTGGCCACCGCGCCCGACCACTTCCGGTTGGTGGACGGGTGGTCGCAGCCGGTGGAAGAGGTGGTCCCGGAGGGGGATCCGATGGTCGTCGCGGCGGCGGATCTCTGTCCGGTCAGCGCGATCGGCGTACGTGATGCCGAGACCGGCGCCGAGCTGCGGATAATCGATTAGGAACATAACGGGAATTGGTCGGGGGAGCCGTGTCGTCGGGATCGGCTGGATTGTGGCAGGGGCGATACGTCCCGGTCACCGGAGCCCGCTGGGCTGGAGTGTGGAACATGAATATCTGTCCGGACCGGAGAGGGGCCGCCACCGCGTCGCCCGGCGGCGGGTGGAGCCCGCACACGGACGTGGACGACGTCGGTGACGGGGGCGGCCGGTCGTGGCCCGGACGCCGGCCCTCGGTCGGACCCGGCGGCTCCGGAGAGGATCTGTCATGAACGCGATCTGGCGACTCGGCACCTACCTGCTCGTCCTGCTCGTGGTCTTCACGGTGATGCTGATCATCGGTCGGCTCATCGGCCCGATCAGCTCGCCGGCGGAGAGCGGTGAGGGCCACGACATGATGATGTCGGTGGGGCAGGTCGACCGGGTGTCCTCCGCGCCGGTGGAGGTGGCGCGATGAGCGTCGCCACGCCCCCCGACGTGTCCCCTGCGGCCAACCGGATCGACCTGGTCATCGGCGGGATGACCTGCGCGGCGTGCGCGAGCCGCATCGAGAAGAAGCTCAACCGGATGCCCGGCGTCCACGCCACGGTGAACTACGCGACCGAGAAGGCCAGCGTGGCGTTCCCCGACGACGTCACCCCGGCGGACCTCATCGCCACCGTGGTGAAGGCCGGCTACACCGCCGAGGTGCCGCCCCCGCCCGACGAGGTGGAACGCGGCGTCGCGCCGGCGGATCCGCTGGACGACCTGCGCAAGCGGCTGCTGGTGTCGATCGCGCTCTCCGTACCGGTGATCGCGTTGGCCATGGTGCCCGCCTGGCAGTTCACCTACTGGCAGTGGCTGTCGCTGACCCTGGCCGCCCCGGTCGTGGTGTACGGCGGCTGGCCGATGCACCGCGCCGCCTTCGTCAACCTGCGCCACGGCGCGGCCACCATGGACACCCTCGTCTCGCTGGGGACGCTGGCCGCGTTCGGCTGGTCGGTCTGGGCGCTCTTCCTGGGCGTCGCCGGCACCCCGGGCATGCGGCACCAGTTCTCGCTCAGCGTGTCGCAGACCGACGGGGCGGCCAGCATCTACCTGGAGGTCGCCGCCGGGGTCACCATGTTCATCCTCAGCGGCCGCTACTTCGAGGCCCGCGCCAAGCGCCGGGCCGGGGACGCGCTGCGCGCGCTGCTCCAGATGGGCGCGAAGGAGGCGACCGTCCTGCAGAACGGGGCGGAGGTCCGGCTGCCGATCGACCGGGTGGTGGTCGGGCACCGGTTCGTGGTCCGTCCCGGAGAGAAGATCGCCACCGACGGGGTGGTCGAGGAGGGCAACGGCACCGTCGACGTGTCGATGCTCACCGGGGAGTCCGTGCCGGTGGAGGTCGTGCCGGGCGACGAGGTCGCCGGGGCGACGGTCAACCGCAGCGGGCGGCTCGTGGTCCGCGCCACCCGGGTCGGCGCCGAGACGCAACTCGCGCAGATGGCCAAGCTCGTCGAGGAGGCACAGTCGGGCAAGGCCCCGGTGCAACGACTGGCCGACCAGGTGGCCGGGGTGTTCGTACCGGTGGTGATCGGGCTCGCCGTCGGGACGTTGGGCTTCTGGCTGGGCACCGGGATGGGATCGCCGTCCTTCGCCTTCGCGGTGGCCGTCCTGATCATCGCCTGCCCGTGCGCGCTCGGCCTGGCCACGCCCACCGCCCTACTGGTCGGGACGAACCGGGGGGCCCAACTGGGGGTGCTCATCAAGGGTCCGCAGATCCTGGAGAACAGCCGCCAGGTGGACACCGTCGTGCTGGACAAGACCGGCACCGTCACCACCGGCCGGATGAGCCTGCTGGAGGTGGTCGTCGACGACACCGACCGGGACGAGGTGCTGCGGGTCGCCGCGTCGCTGGAGTCCGCCTCGGACCACCCGGTGGCCCGGGCGATCGTGGCCGGGGCCGGCGACCCCGGGCAACTGCTGCCGGTCACCGACTTCGAAGACCTCCCCGGGCTCGGCGTCCGGGGCGCCGTCGCCGACCGGCCGACCCTCGTCGGGCGGTCCCGGCTGCTCACCGAGGCCGGACTGGAGATCCCGACCGCGCTCGACGAGGCCCGACAGGCGGCCGAGGCGGCCGGTCGCACCGCGGTGCTGGTCGGCTGGGCCGGTGTCGTCCGGGGCGTCTTCGTGGTGGCCGACACCGTACGGGAGACCAGCGCCCGGGCGGTCGCCGAGCTGAAGGCCCTGCGTCTGGTGCCGGTGCTGCTCACCGGGGACAACGAGAAGGTGGCGCGGGCGGTGGCCGCGGAGGTCGGCATCGACGACGTCATCGCCGACGTGCTGCCCGCCGAGAAGGTCCAGATCATCAAGGAGTTGCAGGCCGAAGGACGGACGGTCGCCATGGTCGGTGACGGGGTCAACGACGCGGCGGCGCTGGCCCAGGCCGACCTGGGGATCGCGATGGGCAGCGGCACCGACGTGGCCATCGAGGCGTCGGACCTGACCCTGGTCCGGGAGGACCTGCTCGCGGTGGTGGACGCCCTGCACCTCTCCCGGGGCACCCTCCGGGTCATCAAGGGCAACCTCTTCTGGGCGTTCGCCTACAACATCTGTGCCCTGCCGCTGGCCATGGTGGGCATGCTCAACCCGATGATCGCCGGTGCCGCCATGGCGCTCTCCTCGGTCTTCGTCGTCTCCAACAGCCTGCGGCTGCGGACGTTCCAACCGGCACGGACGCCGTCGTGACGCCGGTGGGCGGGCGCGGTCCCGGCGCCCGCCCACCGGGACCCTCTCCGGTGCGTCCGTCGGACCGACGGCCGTGCCGGGACCGGTCGGCGACCGCCCCGGTGACCGGCAGGACGAAAGTTCCCTATGCTCGGCTCATGGAACTGCGCGTCTTCACCGAGCCCCAGCAGGGGGCCAGCTACGACCAGTTGCTCGCCGTGGCGCGTTGTGCCGAGGACGCCGGCTACGACGCGTTCTTCCGCTCCGACCACTACCTGATGATGGGGGAGGCGAGCGGGGAACCGGGGCCCACCGACGCTTGGACGACCCTCGCCGGCCTGGCCCGGGAGACCAGCCGGATCCGCCTCGGCACGCTGATGACCGCCGCCACCTTCCGGCTGCCCGGCCCGCTCGCCATCACCGTGGCCCAGGTGGACGCGATGAGCGGCGGCCGGATCGAGTTCGGTGTCGGCACCGGCTGGTTCGAGGCGGAGCACCAGGCGTACGGCATCCCGTTCCCGCCGCTCGCCGAGCGGTTCGACCGGCTGGAGGAGCAACTCGCCGTCATCACCGGCCTCTGGCAGACCCCGGCGGGGCAGACCTTCGACTTCTCCGGGAAGTACTACACCCTCACCGACTCGCCGGCCCTGCCGAAGCCGGTGCAGTCGCCCCGACCGCCGGTCCTGCTCGGCGGGATGGGCGCGAAGCGGACGCCCCGGCTCGCCGCCCGCTTCGCCGACGAGTTCAACCTGCCCTTCGTCCCGGTCGACGACACGGCCGCGCAGTTCGGCCGGGTCCGCGACGCCTGCGCCGCGATCGGCCGGGACCCGGCGGAGCTGCGCTGGTCCAACGCGCTGGTGCTGTGCTGCGGCCGGAACGACGCGGAGGTCCGGCGACGGGCCGAGGCGATCGGCCGTGACCCGGACGAGCTGCGGGAGAACGGGCTCGCCGGCTCGCCCGCGGAGGTCGTCGACAAGATCGGCCGGTACGCGGGCGTCGGCAGCCAGCGCATCTACCTCCAGACGCTCGACCTGGCCGACCTCGACCACCTGGAACTGGTCGCCGCCGAGGTCATGCCGCAGGTCTGAGCCCTATCGGCACCGACTCGCGGGTGCACCGCCGACGACCGAGGGGAGAGGTCATGGCAGGCGACGGGCGGACCACACCGGACACCGGGGTGCCCACGCGGAACTGGGCCGGCAACGTCACCTGGTCGGCGGCCCGCCGGCACCGTCCGACCACGGTCGACGAACTGCGGGAACTGGTGGCGGCGAGCCGGCGGATCCGGGCGGTGGGCAGCCGGCACTCGTTCAACCGGCTCGCCGACACCACCGGCGACCTGGTCGCGGTCGACGGCCTGCCGCCCACCGTCGAGATCGACCCCGTCGCGAACACCGCCACCGTGGCGGCCGGGCTGCGCTACGGCGAGGTCGCGGCGCGCCTGCACGAGCAGGGGTACGCACTGCCGAACCTGGCCTCCCTGCCGCACATCTCGGTCGCCGGGGCGGTCGCCACCGCCACCCACGGCTCCGGTGAGCGCCACGGCAACCTGGCCACCTCCGTCGTCGCCCTGGAACTGGTCACCGTCGACGGTGACCTGATCCGGGTGGACTCCACCGACGCCCGCTTCCCCGGCCTGGTGGTCGGTCTCGGCGCGTACGGGGTGGTCACCCGAGTCACGTTGGCCCTGGTGCCGACCTTCGAGATCCGCCAGTACGTCCACCTGGACCTGCCGCGCGAGGCGATGGACGAGGCGCTCGCCTCGGCGTACAGCGTCAGCCTCTTCACCGACTGGCGGGGCACCGGGTTCGACCAGGTGTGGCGCAAGCAGTTGGCCGACCGGCCACCGCCCCCGGCCCGGTGGCTCGGCGCGACGGCGGCGGACACGCCCCGGCACCCGGTGCCGGGCCTGCCCGGTGACACGTGCACCGTGCAGCTCGGGGTGCCCGGCCCCTGGCACGAACGGCTGCCGCACTTCCGGCCCGAGTTCACCCCGAGCAGCGGGCAGGAGTTGCAGTCGGAGTACCACCTGCCGAGGACGGCGGCGGCCGAGGCCCTGGCCGCGCTGGACGACGTCCGCGACCGGATCGCGGCGGTGGTGCAGATCTGCGAGCTGCGGACGGTCGCCGCCGACCGGCTCTGGCTCAGCCCCCAGTACGACCGGGACACCCTGTCGATCCACTTCACCTGGATACCCGACGCCGGGGCGGTCACCCCGGTGGTGGCCGCCGTCGAGGAGCGGCTGGCCCCGTTCGCCCCCCGTCCACACTGGGGAAAGATCTTCGGTCTGCCCCCGGCGGCGGTGGCCGCCGCGTATCCCCGGTTCGCCGACGCGGTCGCGGCCATGGTCGCTGCCGACCCCACCGGCACGTTCCGTAACGACCTGCTGGACCGCTACCTCCCGCGCTGACGGCGTCGGTGTGCGGGGACCGGGTACGCCAGAATCGGGGCCGTGTTCTTCGGCATCCTGGGTCCGGTCGAGGCGCGTACCGTCGACGGGACGGCCGTGCCCCTGGGCGGGCGGCAGCTGCGGGCCCTGCTCGCCCTGCTCCTGCTCGACGCCGGCCGGGTGGTCGGCGCGGACCGCCTGATCGACGGCCTGCACGGCGAACACCCGCCGGCCGGCGCGGCGAACGCGTTGCAGTCCCAGGTCTCCCGGCTCCGCCGGGCGCTGCGTGCCGCCGGCACCGGGGTGACCGTCGAGGCGTACCCGGCCGGGTACCGGCTCGCTGTCGACCCGGAGGACGTCGACGTGCACCGGGTCACCCGGCTCGACCGGGCCGCTCGGCAGGCCCTCGCCGCCGGAGCCCCGGCACGGGCGGTCGCCCTGCTCGGCGAGGCGCTCACGTTCTGGCGGGGCGAGCCGCTCGCCGACGTGACCGCCGTGCCGTTCGCCGCCGCCCAGGTCGCGCGCCTGACCGAGCTGCGGCTGGGCATCGTGTCGGAGTACGCCGAGGCGGCGCTCGCCGCCGGGGACCCGCACGCGCCGATCAGTCTGCTGAGCGAGGCGGTCGCCGCCCACCCCCTGCGGGAACGCCCCCGGGGGCAGCTCATGCGGGCGCTGCACGCCGCCGGCCGGTCGGCCGAGGCGTTACGGGTCTACGCCGACCTGCGTCGTGCCCTCGCCGGGGAACTCGGAGTCGAGCCCTCCGCGGAGCTGGCCGCGGTGCACCTGGCGGTGTTGCGCGACGAGCGCCGTGACCCGGTGGCACCGCCGCCGGCCCGGCTCCCGGCCCAGCTGAGCAGCTTCGTCGGCCGGGAGGGCGAACTGGCCCGGGTGACCGGACTGCTCGACGCCGGACGGCTGGTCACCGTCACCGGTCCGGGTGGGGTCGGCAAGACCCGGCTCGCGATCGAGACGGCCGGCCGGCGTGCCGGTGAGGTCTGCTTCGTCGACCTCGCCCCACTGCCGGCCGGCGCACGGGTCGCGCCCGTCCTGCTCGACGCGTTCGGCCTGCGGGAGTCCGGCCTCGGCCTGCCCGGCGTGACCCGTGCCCCGTTCACCGGCCCGCTCGTCGGCCCACACGGTGACAGCGCGTCAGCCGACGCTGACGTACCGGTGGGTGCCGGACCGGCGGGTGCTGCTGCGCTGGCCGGCGGTGCCGACAGCGCGGTGAACCGCCTGGTCACCGCGCTGTCGGACCGGCGGATGCTGCTCCTGCTCGACAACTGCGAACACGTCGTCGCCGACGCCGCGCCGGTCGTACGCGCTCTCCTCGCCGCCTGCCCGCACCTGCGGATCCTGGCTACCAGCCGGGAACCGCTCGGCCTGACCGGGGAACTGCTCTGCCCGCTCTCCCCGCTGCCGGTGCCGTCCCCGGATGCGCCGGCCGGGACCGTCGCCACCGCCCCGGCGTTGCGTCTCTTCGCCGACCGGGCCGCCGCGGTACGACCGGACTTCGTCCTCGACGGCGACACCGTCGACACGGTACGCCGGATCTGCGCCGCGCTGGACGGCCTGCCGCTGGCGATCGAACTGGCGGCGGTGCGGATACGGGCCCTGTCCCCGGCCGAGGTGGCGGCCCGGCTGGACGACCGGTTCCGGCTGCTGTCCCGGGGCGACCGGACGGCCGCGCCCCGGCACCAGACCCTGTACGCCGTGGTCCGCTGGAGCTGGGACCTGCTCAGCGACGCGGAACGGTGTCTCCTGCGCCGGCTGACCGTCTTCGCCGGTGGGGTGACCGTGTCCGCTGCCGAGCAGGTGTGTGGTGGTGGTTGTGGTTGCAGGGGACCCCTCCTACCGTTTTCTGCCGAGGAGGGGTCCCCTGCAACCACCCGGCGCGGGTGTGAGCCGGAGACTGCCGAACTGCTCGCCGCGTTGGTGGACCGGTCGCTGCTCGAACATGCCGGCGGCCGGTACCGGATGCTGGAGACGGTGCGGAGCTTCGGTGCCGAGCGGCTCGCCGAGGCCGGCGAGGACGACGTGCTCCGCCGGGCCCATGTCACGTACTTCCTCCGCCTGGCCAGCACCGCGGACGGTCACCTGCGCCGGGCGGAGCAGGTCGACTGGCTGCACCGGCTCCGTGCCGAGCACCGCAACCTGGATGCCGCCCTGCGCTGGGCGGTCACCGCCGACCCTCCGCTGGCGATGCGGCTGGTCGGCGCGTTGAGCGCCTACTGGTACCTGCGCGGCCTACGGGGGGAGATCGCCCCGCTGGCGGAACAGGTGCTTCGCGTGGTCGGCCCGGAACCACCCGACGGGCTGGCCGAGGAGTACGTACTCTGCGTGGTGTACGCCGTTTCCGGCGGCGCCGGTGCCGGCCTGGCCGACCACGTACGACGGGCCACCGCCTTGGTCGACGCGATGGAACATCCACCCCGGCAGCCGTTCCTCCACGTCCTGTGGGCACAGTTCGCCGGACCGCCCGGCGCGGAACTGCCCCGACGCAGACGGCTGCTCGGCGCGGACCCGTGGTCGCAGGCGCTCGGTCACTTCGGCAACGGCTTCCTCGCCCTGTTCCAAGGGCTCGTCGACACGGCCGAGGCGGAGCTGCGGCAGGCGCTGACCGGTTTCCGGTCGGTGGGGGACCGGTGGGGCGTGTCGCAGGCGTTGGACGGGTTGGCGACCATCGCCGCCTGGCGTGGCGCGGACGACGAGTGCCTCGCCCTGCGCGACGAGGCCCTGGGCCTGGTGCGGCAGCTCGGCGCGTACGAGGAGGTGGCGGACCTGCACTGCCGGCGGGCCGAGCGGCTGCTGCGCGTCGGTGACCCCGACGCGGCCCGCGTCGAGTACGGGCGGGCCGCCGACCTGGCCCGGCGCGGTGGCATGTCGGCGACGGCCGCCCAGGTCGCCTGGGGCCTCGGCGAGGTGGCCCGGCTGACCGGTGACCTGGCCGGGGCGCGACGGCAGCAGGCCGAGGCGCTGGCCCACGCCTCGGCCGGGTGGGCGGACGCGGGGATCCGGGTGGCCGCGCTGACCGCGCTCGGGCGTATCGCGCTGGCCGGCGGGGATCCCGATGAGGCCCGAACCCGACACCGGGAGGCCCTGGACAGCGCCCTCGATCAGCGCAACGGGCTGGACATCGCCGACGCGGCCGAGGGGCTGGCCGAGGTGCTGCTGCGGGACGGTGCGGCCGAACGGGCGGCCTGGCTGCTCGGCGTGGCGACCGGGCTGCGGGGCCTGCCGGTGACCGGCAACCGGGAGGTCGTCGCGGTGGCCGACAGGGTGCGGGCAGCGCTCGGCGACACCGGTTACGGTGCCGCGTTCGCCCGGGGCGCGGCGCTCGGTCACGAGGAGGGCCGGGCTCTCCTGCATGACCTGGTGCGCCGCTGACCAGTGCTGTGCTGATTGACCAGAAAGTGGAACCCAAGGCGGCCACAGGTTGCCTGGAGTGACCCAGATCACTTTATGTGATCGAGTGGAAAGTGGCGGGTCTATTCCCTGATCCACGCATTGAGGAATTGCTGCACATTGATGTAGGGTGAATCTGTTGATGTCGGTGCATGATGGTTGTCGGCTCGATCTGTCATGCACCGCATCGCACGGGGGCCCCATCGTTTATCTGCTCCGAGCTGATTCACGAAAGGGAGTTTGAATGAAGGTGGCAAAGTCGGTCGGAATTGCTCTGGCTGCACTCTTCGGGTCTGTCATGTTCCTGGCCGCCCCTGCTGCGGCCGCCCCGGCGCCAGCGCCAGCCGCTGCGGCCGTGGGCGAGGTCGGCGCGCAGGCCAGCTTCTGTGCTACGGGGCGGGTCGAGTCGTGGGCGACCAACCTGCCCATCCGTGCCGCTGCTTCCACGGCGGGCGCGTTGATCACCACGGCGCAGCCGGGATACCAGTACAACTGCGACGGGACCGTGACCGGGCAATCGGTGACCGCCTGTGGTGTCACCAGCAACGTCTGGGTCAGGATCGTTTTCAGCGGTCAGTGGGGCTACACCTATATGGCATGCCTGAACGACGTGTAGGTCGCGACTGGTTCGCGCAATTCCGTGACAAGGTGCGGAAGTAGCGCTATCTGATCGATGGGCGCCTGTGCTGCTGAGCCAGGCGCCCATCGGCATTCTCCCAAGGTCTACCCGGTCTGAATGGTGATGGTCAGCGTCCGGTGTGGAATCGGTCAGCGGGCTTCCCGATCCTCGTCAGCGGCACATCCGTTCAGTGACGAGGAGCAGACCGTGACCGAGACCCGATCCTCCCCTGTCCGCCCGCCCACCGCCGAGCAGCCGGTGGTGGGCGGTCCGCCCCGCCGTTGGTGGCGGCGCCCCTGGATGGCGCCCCTGGGCGTGGTGCTGGTGTTGTTCGTGGCCTTCTCCCTGCCCCCGTACCTGACCCTCGACGAGGGGCAGTCGCGGATCCCGCCGCCGGAGGGCGCGCCGCTCTACTACCCGCTGCTGGTCGCGCACGTCCTCTTCGCCTCGGTCGCCACGCTGACCTGCTGGTTCCAGGTGTGGCCGTGGTTCCGGCAGCGCTTCCCGGCCGCCCACCGCCGGATCGGCCGGGTGTACGTCTTCGCCGGGGTGCTCCCCGCCGGCGTGATCGGCCTCTACCTCGGCGCGGTGACCCCGTTCGGGCCGGCGGCCCAGGCCAGCGGGGTGGTGCTCGCGCCCCTCTGGTTGATCTGCACCATGGTCGGTTGGCGGCGTGCCCGGCAGCGGCGGTTCGTCGAGCACCGCCGGTGGATGGTCCGCAGCTTCGCGCTGACCGTCTCGATCATCACGAACCGGATCTGGGGCGTGGTCTTCTTCCTGCTGCTGAACCCGCAGCTGGAGACCACCTTCCACGGCGACGAGAAACTGATGAGCTGGATGATCGCCGGGGCGACCGCCTGGCTCGGCTGGACGCTGCCGCTGCTCGCCGCGCAGTGGTGGCTGGACCGTCACCCTCGTCCCCGTCCCGCCCGCGCCGGCTGACCGGTCCGGGCCAGGGCTCGACGCGGCCCGGAGCGGCGAGCGTCACCGCCGGGCGGCGAGCTGGTCGCGCATGCTGCTGCGCTGTACCGCCCGGCTGATGTCGCTGGGCGAGACGATGCCGACCAGGCGGCCGTCGGTCACCACCAGCGCCCGGCCGTCCGCGCACTGGCTGAGCCGGGGGAGCAGGTCGGTCAACTGCTCCTCCGGCCGGGCCAGCACCAGCTCGTCGGCCCGGCAGGCCACCTCGGCGAGGGTGGTGCCCGCCCGCTGGCCGGCGGGTACGTGCCGGACCCGGTCCAGGGTGACCAGGCCGATCGGCCGTCCGTCCTCGGTCAACGGCAGCGCCGAGTGCCGGTAGGCGAAGAGGTAGTGGTCGACGAAGTCGCCGACGGTCATCGCCGCCGAGGCGGTCTGCGGTTGCGGGGTCATCACGTCGGCGACCCGCACGCCGTGCAGCGCCGAGCCGAGCCGGGCCTGCCGTTCCTCCATGGTCGCGGCCCCGATCAGGAACCAGCCGATCAGCACCAGCCAGAGCCCGCCGATGCCGGCCCCGACCAGGAACTGCCAGAGGCCCAGTCCGATCAGCAGCACGCCCAGCACCCAGCCGGCGCGGGCCGCCACCACCGAGGCGCGGGTCCGGTCGCCGGTGGCCTTCCAGACCGCCGCCCGCAGCAGCCGGCCGCCGTCGAGCGGGGCGGCCGGCAGCACGTTGAAGATGGCGAGCAGGAGGTTGATGCCGGCCAGCCAGGAGAGCGCGCCCACCGGCAGCCCGCGTACCCCGGCGAGCGCCAGCGCGACCGCGACGCCGCCGAAGAGAACGCCGATGACCAGGCTGACCAGCGGCCCGATACCGGCGATACGTAGCTCGGCGCCCGGATTTGGCGCGTCACCCTTCAGCTCGGAGACCCCGCCGAACAGCCAGAGCGTGATGCCCTCGACCCCCAGCCCGTTCCGTTTGGCCACCACCGCGTGGGCGACCTCGTGGGCGAGTAGACCGACGAAGAAGACCACCGCGGCGGCCAGCCCGGCCAGCACGTACGCCCAGACCGGCTCCCCCGGGTAGGCGCGCGGGAACTGCCGCGCGGCCAGCGCCCAGGCGATCAGCGCGAAGATGACCAGGACGCTCCAGTTGACGCCGACGGGCACGCCGGCGACCCGACCGAGCCGGAAACTCGCCCTCATGGGCGGAGGGATACCCCGTCGGGCGGTGACCATGCCGGTCGTCGTCGACCACCCACTCGGTGCCGGTCGGTCAGTCGAACAGCCGGTCGAGCACTTCCTGTTCGAGGTCGCGCCAGCGCTGGGCGTCCTTCAGGGCCTTCGCGATCTCCTTGTCGTCGAGGTGATGGGCGCCCTCCTCGCGGATGCTCGCGACGCTGAACGGCCGGCCGACCGACGGCGAGGTCCGCTCCAGCGCCTCCAGCACCCGCACGACACCCACCACGCCGTACTCGACGGTCCGCTCGGTCATGCGGAAGTGGGACAGGAGC
Organism: Micromonospora echinospora; assembly: GCF_900091495.1. Taxonomy (NCBI): domain Bacteria; kingdom Bacillati; phylum Actinomycetota; class Actinomycetes; order Micromonosporales; family Micromonosporaceae; genus Micromonospora; species Micromonospora echinospora. The sequence continues at coordinate 3,971,086 of NZ_LT607413.1, forward strand.
GCGCCGGCCTGCTGGGCCATGGGCGCGCCGGAGCCGATGGCGTGGAAACCCACGTCCTCGTACCGGCCGATGAGGCCGTTGGGGTTGATCTCCACGATCCACGGCCCGCCCTGACTGTAGCCCGCCGCGAGCAGGTACGCCGCCACCCCGCCGCCGTTGCCCTCGCCGGGCACGTCCGGGATGTAGTTCTCGTAGTGCTTCTTCAGGACGGGCAGGGCGCGCTCCTGCAACTCGTCGCCGATGTCGGGCGCTTCGAGGATGGCGGTGGCCGAGTCCTGGAGGATGGGGCGCAGGTCGTTGAGCACCCCGCGTGCGCCGCTGCCGCCCCAGGCGGCGCACGGGCCCAGCGGGTGCAGCTTCTGGGCGGGGAAGCTCAGACCTCGGTCGCTCTCCGTGATCTGGGAGTCCGCGCCGATCACCACCCCGTCACTACAGACGATGGCGAGCACGACGGTCATGGGGGCCTCCTGCGCAAGGGGTACGGGGTAGGGCGCGAGGTACCCGGCACCCCGCCTGCCTACACCCCGACGGGTGTGGCGCATACGCCCTCCCACCCCGTACCCGCCGCGCGGTCACGCACCCACGTCCCGGTGCTGCCGCACCGGGACGCTCGGGCGTTTCGGACGGTGCTACGCCAACCGGGCGCCCACGTGGATGGCGATGGCGTCGTGGGCCGGGACGTTCGCGGCGAACCAGCCGCCGGAGTCGACGGTGATCACCGGTCCGCTGCACGAGCCGTTGCTGAAGGTGCCGTGGATGACGTCGCAGTACCGGCCGGCGGGCAGGCCGGTCTGGTAGGTCCGGCCGTTGACCGCGAAGTCCTCGTCGTTGATCGTGATGAAGCCCTTGCCGGTCCGGCTGAACGCGATGTGCTGGTAGCCGTTGTCCCACCAGTTCGAGACGCCGGCCCCCTCGGTGGCGTTGCGGAACCCGACCATGTTGGCGATCACCGGCCAGCGGTGCTCGCACTCCCAGCCGGAGTAGCAGGTGGTGTTCAGGGTCTTGTTGCTGCCGTCCGAAGGCGGCCCGGCGTCGCGGTTGGTGAAGGTGTAGCTCGACATCACCGTCGGCGAGCCGTACGGCCAGGCCAGCATGAAGGCGTTGGCGAGGGCGTAGATGCCCCGGTCCTTGTAGGTCAGCACGCCGCCGACGTCCCGCTGGGTGTCGTGGTTGTCGACGAAGACCGACGCCACGCCGCTGGGCAGGTGCCCCCAGCCCTCGCCGAAGTTCTTCAGGTACGCCAACCGCTCGGAACGGAACACCCGGGCCAGGTCCTTGCCGTAGCGGAACTCGTGCACGTCCCCGTTGCCGGTGTACTCACCGGGTTGGACCGGCTCACCCGCGCCGTAGATGACCTCCTGCACGATGTATGCCGAGCGGGAGAGCTTGCTCTTGATCGCGGCGATGTCGGCGGCCGGCATGTGCTTGCTGGCGTCCATCCGGAAGCCGTCCACGCCGAGCGAGAGCAGGTCGTTGAGGTACGCCGCGAGCCGCGACCGGACGTACTCCGACTCGGTCTTCAGGTCGGCGAGGTTGACCAGCTCGCAGTTCTGCACCTCGTACCGGTCGCCGTAGTTGGCGATGTCGTTGTTGCCGTTGCGCCCGCAGTAGTGGAAGTCCTGCGACTGGTAGATGCCCGGGTAGGTGTAGTGCTGGTACGACGAGCCGGCCCAGCCGGTGCCGCCCGCGTCCTGGCCGGACATGTGGTTGACCACCGCGTCCACGATCACCTTGACCCCGGCGGCGTGGCAGGTGTTCACCATGGACTGGAACTGCGCGCGGGTGCCCTTGCGCGACTCGATGCGGTAGCTGACCGGCTGGTACGCCAGCCACCACTGGTTGCCCCGCACGTGCTCCTGCGGGGGCGAGACCTGGACGTAGCCGTAGCCCTTGGGGCCGAGCGTGCTGGTGCACTCGCTGGCCACCGAGGGCCAGTTCCACTCGAACAGGTTCGCGATGACCTTCTTGTTGCCGGACGGGGCCGCGGCGGCCGGGGGAGTTGCCACCGTGGCCGGTGCGAGCAGGCCGGCGAGCAGGCCCACGGCCAGCAGCGCCGTACGGCGTCGACGTCGAAGCATCCTCTACTCCTGACGGGGGTACGGGGGACGGGTGGTGGACGCGCCAGGACTGCGGTGCCGCTTCTTGCAGCGGCTCTGAAAGGTTTCGGAAATGTTACAAGCGCCTTGCAGGGGGCGTCAACGCATGGACGAACGTCTTTCTGCCTGTGTGGCGGCGGCAATCCTGCCTCGTCGCCAACAGTCGGCGGGCGGGGGCAGGGTGGACGTAGCGACGCTGTGGAACTGCCCCGTTCATACGCCCACCGGGATCCTGTCCGGTTGCCGTCCAGCCAGCAGCAGACCGCCGCAGGCACGCCAGCGCAGGGAAGCGAGTGGCCACCGGGACCCGTTGTCCCGAGGGCGGCACGTCGTGGTGGGTCAGCCTGCCGGCTCGACCTCGGCGATACGGGAGCGGAGGAGGTGCTCGGCCGCGTCCAGTTCGGTCCAGAGGTCGAACCATGCCCGGCTGCGGGCCCGGTCTCCCCGGTCGAGCCCGACCACCACGATGCTGTGGACCCCCCAGAGGACGTCATGACGCCCGGCCGGCGAGTCGACCCCGATCGCGAAGGGCGCAGCCAGGGCGGCACGAGTGAGGATCAGGCTTTCCGGGTCGTCCGGGGCTCGTCGACCAGCGGTCAGGAACCTCGGTTCGTCGGTGATCTTCATCCAGCGTACGGTTGCGCCCGGCACCTGCTGGTCGACGATCTCGGCAACTGATTCGCGAACGGCCGAGGCCGGATCGTCGCCGAGCCAATCCAGGAAGTGACCGGTGCTGACCAGCCGGGTGAAGTCGTCCTGCGGGGGGCCGTAGTTCGGATTGGGTTGGAATTCACCGGTGAGCCGGCCGTCGGCGTCCACCTTCCACACACCACGGACGGCCTCCGCCGGGACGAAGCCGTTCGGATCACTGATCAACGTGTGGTCGATCTCGGCGACCGAGCCCCCCGGATGCCGCGCTGCCTCGGCCGCCAGAGCGGCCGGCGGGTTCGACCGTCGATCGGGACCGGTGCCTGGCGCTGTGTGGGCGTTCATCGTCGCCAACCCGTCTGTCGCACGTATGGACACGTGAAACCTAAGCCACCCGTCAACTGCGTTCGTGCCGGGGCTCTCGACGAGCATCGCCCGCCTTCCAGCTCTCAAGGTAGACGAGGAGGTGCTCGTACCGGTCAGACGCGAGAACCGTGCCGCCGTCGCGGTGGCGGTACGCGGCAGCGCAGCGTCTCCGGACCGGCGTCCGAACCTTGGTTCCGTCGCAGAGATACCGCCGCGAGCCCAGTGAAAGTCAACGCCACAGGCGGCACCGCCTGGGACCCGGATGCGGTGAGTGGATGACCAGCCCCGCTCAACGTCTGTCGGGTCAGCGTGCTGCGGAGCCGTCCCGCCATGCCTGCGGCTGCAACGACCGGAGGCCGCTGTGCCAGGGATGGTTCGGGTTGCTCTCCACCAACGCCAACTTCTCTCTCATCTTGCCGAGCACCGCCGGCTCCTCGTCGTCGTCGAAGAAGTCGCCCTGAAGGAGCCGGATGAGATCGAGCCGATACTCGGGGTTGCGGATGTAGGAGCTGAACAACACGTTGAGCCGGTAGTAGAGCGTGATGAAGTTGCGCCACCACTGGGTGGCGTTGCGCGACTTGCGCTCGAACTCGGCGAACGCGGACCTGTCGAAACCGCGCGGTGCGGCGGCGATGATGTTGCTCGCGGCGAGCCGCGCGCTGCTGAGCGCGATGCCGACACCGCTGGAGAAGATCGGGTCCACGAACCGCGCGGCGTCGCCGACGAGCACCCAACCGTCGCCGCACAGTTCGCGCATCGAGTAGCTGTAGTCGCCCTCCGCGGTGTACGGGCGCAGTCGTCGGGCGGCGCGCAGGGCCTGTGCCAGGGGTGGCCGGGTGCTCACCCACGAGTCGAAGAACTTCTCCAGGTCGCCACCCGCCTCGCGCAGGCGGGCCTTCTCGGTGACGACGCCGACACTGGTCACGGTGTCCGAGATCGGGATCTGCCACATCCAGGATCCGGCGAAGGGAAGAAAGTGGATGATCGTGTAGTCGCCGATGCCGGTGGTGCCGCTCGCTGCCTCCCGGTCGAGGCCCTCGAACCAGGAGTGTACGGCGTACTGCTTGAACTCCGGATCGGCCACTTTGAGTTTGAGTTGACGGCCGAGCAGGGTGCCACGGCCGCTCGCGTCGACCACCATCGGCGCGTGCACCTCGGACGTCACGCCGTGCCGTCGGAAGGTCACGCGCTTGATCGGCCCGTCGAGGTCCACCCGCCCGACCCGGGCCTCCTGGAGCACCGTCGCGCCCAGTTCGGCGGCATGGTCCAGCAGCAACGTGTCGAAGCGGGCCCGGTCGACGTGATAGGTGTACTCGTGGAAGACCCCGGTCTGTTCGCGTTCGGCGAACCGGACGGCGACCTGCGGGATGGAGAAGTGGCGGCGGTAGCGCACCACGCCGTCGGCCGTCGGGGCGTCGTCCGCCGCGGCCGTCCACGCCGCGCCGTACTTCCGCGCGAATCCGGCCCGGTCGATCTTGTCCAGCACGCCGATCTCCTCGAGGGCGACCGTCGCTCTCGGCACCAGCGACTCGCCCACGTGCGGGCGGGGAAACCGGTCCCCCTCCAGGACGATGCAACGCAGACCAGCCTTCGCCAGGTACGACGCGGTGGTCGAGCCGGCGGGCCCACCTCCGATGACGCAGACGTCGTAGGTCTCGGCAGTCACCATCCGTCCCTCCCTGCAGTCGTGCGGTCCTCGACCAACGCACGGCGGTCGACCTTGCCGTTGGCCGTCCGGGGCAGCCGGTCGATCGTGCGGACACTGTCGGGAACGAGGTGCGGGGCCAGTCGCTGCGCGAGGAACGGCTTGACCTCACCCAGCGGCAGGGCGCGTCCGGAACGGGTGCGCACCCACGCGCGCAGGCGGGCCCGGTGACCGGATCCGGTGACCACGACCGTGGCCTCGACGACATCCGGGTGGGCGTGCAGCGCCGCCTCGATCTCGGCCGGTTCCACCCGGTAGCCCCGAACCTTGACCATGTGGTCTCGACGGCCGACGTACTCGAACGCGCCGTCGGAGAGTCGGCGCGCCACGTCGCCGGTGGCGTACGGGCCGTGCAGCGGCTCGGCGTTGAGGTAGCCGGTCATCAGCGTCGGCCCGGCGACCATCAGTTCGCCTTCCTCGCCGGGTTCGGCGATCGTCCCGTCCGGGCGGACGGCCCAGATCTCGTCGCCTGCGGCGGCGGTGCCGATCGGCACCGGCGTGGTGCGGTCGGCCGGGATCGCCCCGACGCGGTGGAAGGCGCAGACGTTGGTCTCGGTGGGGCCGTAGAAGTTGTAGAGGCCCAGGGAGGGCCAGCGCTGACGCAGCGCTCTGAGCTGTTCGACGGGGAACGTCTCGCCCGCGAACACGACGGTGCGCAGCGGCAGGCGGTCATGGTCGAGGAGACGTCCGAACTCCATCATCATCGTCAGCGCGGACGGTACCGAGTACCAGACCGTGATGGCGTGGTCGTCGATGAACCGCACCAGGTTCCGCGCCGGGGTGGACTCCGGGACCAGGTGCACGGAAGCGCCCGTTCGGAACGCCGCGTAGAGGTCGAACACCGAGAGGTCGAACTGCAACGGCGCGTGGTTGGCGAGGCGGTCGCCGCCGGTGACGCCGATTTCGTCCGCTGCCCAGTCGACGAACGCGGCTGCCGCGGAATGGCTCACGCATACGCCTTTGGGCATGCCGGTCGAGCCCGAGGTGTAGAGCACGTAGGCGAGGTCGACGTCAGGTGTCGACGGTCGTGGCGGTCGTGGCGCCGACCTGGAGTCCCACCGGGAGAGATCGTCGTGAACGATCAACGCGGGCGGTGACGCCATCCGCCCGGCGAGGTCGGTGGCCCGCCCGTCCGTCGTCACCACGGCGGCGGGTGCGCAGTCGCTGATCAGGGCCGCCGCCCGCAGTGCGGGAACACGCGGATCCACCGGGACGTAGGCCGCGCCCAGCCGCAGTACCGCCTGCGTGACCGCGACGCCGAACGCGGACTTCGGCAACCACAGGACGACGCGGTCACCCGCATCGACACCGAGCGCGCGCAGTCCGGCGGCGAGTTCGTCCGCGCGGGCGTTCAGCTCGCGATAGGTCAGGCATGCGTCCGGACCGCACACGGCCACCGCGTCGGGTGTCGCCGTGGCGGCGCGGAGGACGTGCTCCTCAAGTCTCATGGCGTAGCTGCGCCGCGATGACGTCGCGGTGGATCTCGGAGGTGCCGGAGAACAGCGACGCGGGCACCGCGTCCGCGATGGCCCGCTCGACGCCGGAACCGTCCACGATGCCCGCACCGCCGTGCAGGTGCACGGCGTCGAGCGCGTTGAGGGTGGCGGCCTCGCTGACGCCCAGCTTCGCGAGCGACACGTCGAGCGGACTGGCCGTTCCCTGGTCGCGTGCCCAGCAGGCGCGGTACAGCAGCAGACGGGCGCTTTCCAGACGTAGTTTCATGTCGGCGAGTCGGTGTGCGACGGCCTGGTGTCTGGCGAGCGGTTTACGGAACTGGCGACGCTCGCCGGTGTACGCGACGGTCCTGCGAAGTTGGCGGTCCATGGCACCGACGTAGGCGGCGAACAGGCAGGTGCGTTCCCATTCCATCGATCCGGTGAAGACGTCGCGCCCATCGCCCTCGCCGCCGAGCCGGTTCGCCGCCGGTACCGCCACACCATCGAGGTAGACCGGGGCGAGTGGCGAGGACGCGAGCCCGGTCTTCGGCAGCGGTGAGCCGACCGTCACCCCCGGTGTGTCGCGGTGGACGACGAACGCGCTGATGCCCAGGTAGCCGCTGCGGGGATCGGTGCTCGCGTACACCACGAACACGTCGGCCAGCGGAGCGTTGGTCACGTAGTTCTTCACGCCGTCGAGCACGTACCGGTCGCCGTCGCGTACGGCCGTGGCGCGCAGGGCGTAGACGTCGGACCCCGCCTCGGCCTCGGTTATCGCGTTGGCCGCGATCCACTCGCCCGACCCGAGCTTCGGCAGCACCTCGTCCCGTACGGAGTCGGTGCCGTGCGCCGCGATCGGCATCGCGCCCGCGAACAGGTGGGCGCAGGCTGAGAACACCAGCCCCATGTCCTCGTGTCCGCGGGCGAATGCCTCGATCGCGATGGCCGTGCTCAGCGAGTCGAGCCCGAGCCCACCCCAGCGTTCGGGGAGGCTGAGCCCGAGCAGGCCGATGTCTCCGCACCGTCGCCACTTCTGCCGGCTGAAGTACGGTCCGCCGCGGCGGTCGTGTTCGTCCGGAGCGTTGAGCGCGACGCCGAGTGCGTGGAAGTTGTCCGCGAGCAGACGTTGGTCGGGGTCCGGTGCGAAGTCCATGTGTCCTCGGCGGGGGTGCCCGGGATCAGGCCGGCAGACGTTCGGACGTGATCAGCACGTACTGCAGGACGTTGGACCGGTATCCGTCGAGGAACGCCCGCTCGACGCCGGTCCGGTGCTCGGAGTGGCTGCGCAGCTCCCAGTACGGGATCGTCTGGGCGTTGAGGACGGTGACCTGACTGGGCGAGAACCCGGCGGCGGACAACGCCGCGAGGTATTCACTGCGTTTGTGCATCCGGGTGCCGTAGTGCGTGTCCACCGCCTCGCAGTCCGCGCTCGTCGGCGCGATCGTGTCGTTGACGCAGTAGGTGACGCAGACGTAGCGACCGCCGGGACGCAGGACCCGGGCGAACTCGCCGAACGCGTCGGCCAGGTCGACGTACATGGTGGTCTCGTTGGTGAGGATCCGGTCGAAGTGGCCGTCCGGAAACCGCGTTCGGGTCATGTTCTGCAGGTGGAAGGCGACCTTGTCCGTGCAGCCGTGTCGGTCTGCCTGCTTCGTGGCGAAGTCGACCTGGTACTCCGACAGGGTGATGCCGTCCACCCAGCAGCCGAACCTGCGGTGCGCGCTGAACGAGCCACCGCCCCGGCCCGACCCGGCGTCGAGCAACCGGTCGTCCGGCTCCATGCCGCCGAGCGCGTCCAGCACGACGTCCATCTGTGCGCACTCCAGCCGGTGCAGTTCCCGGATGATGGCGGCTTCCCGGTCGGCGCCGCTGCCGGAGAGCACCGCAGGGTCGTATTCCCCGAGGCCGTAGTGGTGGTGGACCAGCCCGTCCTCGGCGCCGAGCAGAAGGTTGATCGGGTCGTTCAGTTTCTCGTTCCAGTAACGAGCAACCGACTTCTCGTAGTCGGTGACGATGGCTTCAGGTGTGGTGTCCGTTGTGCCCATGGTGGCCTCCGGGAAGCGTCGGGGAATGAGCGCGAATGAGTCCAGCCATGTTCTGGATGGTCTCCCACTTCGCGTGCGGCCAGTCGCTCAGGGTAATCGAATAGGTGCTCTCGATGAACGCGATGAGTTCTTCGACGTTGAGTGAGTCGATCAGCCGATGCTCCAGCAGCGGGGTGCGCTCGTCGAACGAGATGTCCTCGCCCTCCAGCAGCACGTCCGCGACGAAGCCGTGGATTGCCCGTTCGATGTCGTCCACTGCCTTGCCTTCCCTGGTGAGGGGGTTCCGTCATGATCCACGCCTTTGCGGGGGTGTGCAAGAGTCTGGCAAGCTCACGGCAGTTGTCGTCGGCGCAGGGCGGTGATGCGGCATGGATGCGGAATCGGGCCGGCCGCGAGCACCACGGCTGATGTCCATTTTTGATCCCTTTGACGCCACTTTCTACCCAACGGGCGGTGCGCATGCGGCGTGGCGCGCTCTGCGGCGGACCGAGCCGGTGCGTAAGGACGTCGCCCCCAACGGGACGGAGTGCTGGTCGTTTTTCCGCTATGCGGAATGTCACGCGATTCTGCGCGACGCGACGGTGTTCAGCTCCACGTCGGGCGCCGTGCTCACCTGTGTCGGCGCACCCGATCCAGCCGGCGGTCAGGCTCTGGCGCTCACCGACCCACCCCAGCACACGGCGCTGCGTCGGCCGTCCACCCGCGCGGTGGGGCCCGCTGCCGTCCGGGCGTGCGAGGCCGAGATCCGCGTGCGGGTGCGCCGGTTGCTGCGCCCGATGCTCGCCGGAGGCGTCCACGATCTGGCCACCACGCTGCGGCGGCTCCCGATGATCGCCGCCGGACCCTTGCTCGGGATACCCGAGGAACACTGGGACAACGCGGTCGAGGCCGCCCTCGCCACCATCGCGCCGGGCGATCCGTCCCACCAGGACGGAGACGAGAGCGAAACCGTCCTCCGCGCGAGTTCACGGCTCTTCGGGTCCATCAGGGCCTCGTTGACCACGTCACTGGCCCGACCGGAAACGCTCATCGGCGCTCTGTCGGCGACCTCCGTCGACGGCACCGCGCTGACCCGCCGCCGGATCATGCTGAACGTCCACAGCGCGCTGGTCGGCGGCAACACCGCCACGGTGAACGTCGCGCTCCACCTGTTGCTGCACCTCGCGCGCACTCCCGACCTGTGGCGGGCGGTCGTCGACGACCGGTCGGTGATTCCCGGGCTGGTCGACGAAGCGGCTCGCTGGACCACCCCCGCCCAGCAGTTGGTGCGTCGGGCCACCACGGACGTCGAACTCGGCGGGGTACGGCTGCGCGCGGGCGACTGGGTGGTGGCCTGGATCGCGTCGGCGAACCGGGACGAGTCCGTGTTCCCGTCGCCCGACCGGTTCGATCCCCGCCGCGCGCCCAACCCGCACCTCGCGTTCGGGCTCGGTCCCCACTTCTGCGTCGGCGCGGCGGCGGCACGCACCCTGCTGGCCGCCCTCGTCGACGAACTCGCCGACAGCGGCGTCCACTTCGCTCTCGCCGGCCCTCCGCGCCACCTCGTGTCGGCCGTGGTGAACGGGGTCGCCAGCCTGCCGATGAGGTTCACGCCATGACCACGACCTGCGGCGAGCACGCGGAGGCCGCCGTGCGGGGGCTGTGCCACGCGGCCGGCCTCGACCAACTCGCCGACCAGGCGGCGGCGGACGTCCGGCTCATGGGCGAGACGTGGCGACATCGCCCGCTCGACACCCCTCCGGCGTGGTCGACGCTCACCGCGGACAGCACACCGCTCGAACTCTCCGTCGTGCTCGGCGACGAGCCGCTCGGTCTGCGTGCCTCGGTCGAAACGCACGCCGAACCCGCGAACCCGGTGTCGTACTGGGAAAGCGCGCGCCGGTTGAACGCCCGTCTGAGCGCCACCCATGGTTTCGATCTGAGCAGGCTGCGGCGGATCGAGCACCTCGTGGCACCCCGACCGGCCGACCGCCCGCCCATGGCGGCGTTCCACACCCTCGGCTGGGTTCCCGGTCGACCGCCGAGCGGAAAGATCCACTTGTGGCTGGGCGGCCCCGACCCCGCCGACACGGCCGCGCGCGTCGACGCGGCACTGTCCGCGCTCGGTTTCCCCGGCCAGTGGCAGGTGATCGCCGGCGCGATGCACGACGACGACACGGTGTCCTACCTGTGTCTCGACCTCGCGACAGGACCGTCAGCCAGGACGAAGCTGTACGTGCAGCACCGCGGCGTCCTCACCCCGGAACGTCTCGCCCGCTGGGACCGGTTGGGACCGCGCGCCGACCTCGGAGACGGGCCAACGATGGCCGCGATCGCAAGCCGCGCCTGGGCGCGATCCGCGTGGGCGCCGGGGACACCGTCGCGGACCCGGCTCGAATGGCGCTCCAACCACCGCCGCTTCTGGTCGTACGGCACCTACGTCTCGCTCGTACCCGGCGGCGCACGTCCGATCGAGTCGGTGATGCACCAGTTCGGGCTGACCCCGCGCTGCCGGTCCGACGCGGAGGCGCAGTGGATGATCCGCGAGGTCCTCGACGCCTACGACGTGTCGGCGCGCAGCCGCGACGCCTACGAGCGCTGCGCGCGGTTCTTCATGGGCGGCGAGGCGGACAGGGAGATGTACGCGCACTCGTTCCTCAGCGCGCAGCGCTCCGCCCACGGACCCGCGCGGATCGCGGTGTACTTCAACCCACGGATGTACTTCCGGCGGCACGGCCTCACCAACGGTGATCTCGCGCGGGCGGGGCAGTTCCAGACCTACGGCGGGGACGACGGTGGCCGCTGACCGTTCCGGAACATTCCGGGGCGACGGCGCGGACTTCTACCACGTCGTGCGCGGTGCCGGCCCGCCCCTCATGCTGCTGCCCAGCGGCGGTGGTGACGCGCACTCCGCCGATCTGCTCGCCACCCGGCTCGCCGAGACCCACACCGTCCTGACCTACGACCGGCGGGGCCAGACCCGCACCGTGGTGGACGACCCGGGGCGCCCGGTGTCCCTCCAGCGGCATGCCGAGGATGCCGCCACGCTGGCCGACCACGTCTTCGGCGAGACCCCCGTCCGCGTGTTCGGGTGCAGCACCGGTGCGGTCATCGGCCTGGAACTCGCGCGGCGCCGGCCGCAGTGGGTGAGTGTCCTCGTCGCCCACGAACCCCCGCTGCGGTCGCTCGCCACCGCGTCCGAGCGCGCCAGGTACGACAGGTTGCACCGCGACGCTCGCCGGGTCCACGCGGAGTCGGGCTGGCAGGCGGCGCTCAAGATCCTGCGGGCCGGCTTCGGAGACCCCTCCCACGATCCACGCGACCACGAGGACGAGGTGGTGTGGGAGCCGCCCAGCAGTCGGACTGTCGCGAACATCAACGCCTTCCTCACCGGCGAGGCGCGCGCGACGTGGGAATACCAGGTCAGCGCCGCTGGCTGGGCGGCGCTACGCGCGGGTGCCACGACGATCGTGCCCGCCACCGGCCGGGCGACCGACACCTTCCCCAGCCGCTCCGCGGCCAGGCTCGCGGCGGTGCTCGGCGAACACCTGGCCGACCTGCCCGGTGGCCACGAGGGGTACCGGACACACCCTGCGGCGTTCGGCGCGGCGTTGCATGCTCTGTTCACCGGCGCACGGGCACGTCGGGTGACGCACTGACGGCACCCGAGCACGAGGCAGGCGTGGGCCACCAGAGCGGCACCCGTGATGTGGGCCGATCGGACCGGACCGGGCCCGTGGGGTGACGCTCTACCGTGGACCTCATGAATCTGCGGTACACCCGAAGTGAGGGTCTCCGGGCGATGGGCGGCTTCTCCCTCGGGGTGGGCCTGCTCATCTCCCTGCTGAACCTGGGCACGAACCCGCAGCCCGGCGGATTGGTCCTGGCGGGCCTGCTGGTCCTCACCGGACTGGGACTCCGTCTCGAAGCGGCCATGGTCGAACCGCGTGACCAGCGACGCCCCGATCCGCCGATCGGCTGGTAGCCGAAAGGTCCCCCGCGAGGAACGCTCGCGGGGGACCTTTCGATGTCGTACTCGGCCGGTCAGCGACCCGGGGGGACGAGGCGGTCGGTGCCGAGGCGGTCGCGGAGCACCTCCGGCACCAGCACCGAGCCGTCGGGCTGCTGGAACTGCTCCAGGATCGCCGGGAAGAGTCGGCTGGTGGCCAGCGCCGACCCGTTCAGCGTGTGCACGAAGCGGGTCTGCTTGCCGCCCGGCTCCTTGTACCGGATGGCCGCTCGGCGGGCCTGGTAGTCACCGGCCCAGGAGACCGAGGAGACCTCCTTGTACTTGCCGGTGCTCGGCATCCACACCTCGATGTCGAGGGTCTTCCGCATGGACGCGCTGGCGTCCCCGGCGGAGAGCAGGCTGCGCTGGTAGTGCAACCCCAACCCCTCGACCAGGCTCTCCGCGTGGGCGAGCATCTCCTCCAGCGCCGCGTCGGCCTGCTCGGGCAGGGTGAACTGGAAGATCTCCACCTTGTTGAACTGGTGGCCCCGGACGGTGCCGCGCTCGTCGGAGTGCGAACCGGCCGACTCCCGCCGGTAGCAGGGGGTGTACGCGAACGCCTTCAGCGGCAGCTTCGCCGGGTCGAGGATCTCGTCCTGGTACGCGCCGAGGATCGCCGTCTCCGACGTCGGCAGCAGGAACTGCCCACGCGGGGCGGACTCCCGGTCGAGGTGGTAGACGTCGTCGTAGAACTTGGGGAACTGCCCGGCGGCGAACCCGGCGCTGTGCAGCAGCAGGTGCGGCGGGAGGAGGAATTCGTACCCGGCGGCGACGTGCCGGTCGACGAACCAGTTGAGCAGCGCCCACTCCAGCCGGGCCCCCATACCGGTGTACATCCAGAAGCCGGAGCCGCCGAGCTTGACGCCGCGCTCGTGGTCGACCAGACCGAGGGCGCGGGACAGCTCCACGTGGTCGCGGACCTTCTCGATCGTCGGCGGCTCGCCGAAGACCTTGACCACCCGGTTGGCCTCCTTGCCGCCGGGGACCACGTCGTCGGCGGGAAGGTTCGGCAGCTCGCTCATGCTGGTGCGCAGCCGGGACTGCACCTCGTCCAGCTCGGCCTCCAGCTCGGCGAGCTGCTTACGCCCCGCCTCCGGGGCGGAGACCTCGGGCTCGGTGCCGGCGCGCTTGGCCGCCGCGTACGCCCGCGCCTCCGCCTTGCGGCGCTGCCGCTCGGCGTCGATGGCGCTGATCAGGGCGCGTCGGTCCTGGTCGAGCTGCTGGATCTCGTCAAGGGCACGCGTGACCTCGGCCGGATCGAGCCGCTTGGCCAGCGCGGACGCGACCGCCTCCCGATCCTTCCGGATCAACTCCATGTCGAGCATGCTGCTCCGTACGCTCCGTCCGGGCCGTCGGGTGGGACCACCAGATGCTACCGTCGCGCCCCCGCCGGCCGGGCGCGCCCTCGCCACGCCCGGCCGACGGCCCGTCGCCCCCGCTGCGGCCGACGGCCCGCCGCCCCCGTCCGGCGACACCGGGGCATCACGCCGGCAGGAAGCCCCGATATCGCCGAAACCGCAGGGGGACGGTCAGAGCCGGATCGGCATCAGCAGGGAGTAGGTCAGCTCGTCGTCCGGGCGGCGCACGACCAGCGGGGTGATCGGGCCGTCCAGCTCCAGCACGAGCTGCCCCCGGTCCGCCGCGTCGAGGGCGTCGAGCAGGAACTCCCGGTTCACCCCGACCCGCAGGTCGTCCCCGGCCGGGACGTCCTCGCCGACCACGTTCAGGGCACCCCGGTCGTCCAGGCTGAGCACGGTCACCTCGTACCGGATGCCGTCGTGCTCGCGCCGCACGGTGGGCGCACCGCCCAGCGTGGTCCGCAGCGCCGGCACGTCCACCGTCGCCCGGCGGGCCGGCGTGGCGGCGACCCGGTCGCGCAGCAGCCGCCGGTGGTCGGGGTAGTCGACGTCGACGGCCGGGCCGGTGACCCGCTCGTCGCCGACCGCGGCGGTGATCCCGTCGGCGTCCACGGTCACGGACACGTCCCCGGCCGGTGCGGCGACGAGCAGTTCCCGGATCCGGTCGGCGACGTCCACCGGCACCGGCACCCGCACCGGCGGGCCGGTGACGGCGGCGGGCGCACCGGCCACCGCCAGCCGGAACCGGTCGGTGGCGACCAGGGTCACCGTGTCGGGGCCCACGTCGACCAGGACGGTGGCGAGCTGCGGCAGCTCCGGGTCGGAGCCGACGGCGAAGCGGACCGCGTCGAACGCGGCGGCCAGGGCGGTACGGGGCAGGGTGAGTCGGGTGGTCATGACGGTCTCCTCGGAATCGAGTAGGGCACGGATCCGGGAGAGTTCACGGCGGGCGTCGGCGAGCCCGTCCTCCAGTCGGCGCAGGTGCGCGTCGAGCAGCCCGTGCACCACCGCCGGTTCGGCGGTGGCGACGGCGGCGGTGACGCCGGCCAGCGGCATCCCCACCCGGCGCAGCCCGGCGACCAGCCGCGCGGCGCGCACCTGGTCGAGCGTGTACCAGCGGTAACCGGTGTGCGCGTCCACCCACGCCGGCACCAGCACCCGGGCCCGGTCGTAGAAGCGCAGCGCGCTCACCGTCAGGCCACTGGCCCGGGCCAGCTCGCCGATGCTGAGCAGTTCCCTCTCCACGGGCACCGATGCTGGTCCCTCGACCTGGTCGAGGGTCAACCCGTCCCGCCGGCCGGCGCGGCACCGCCGGCCGACGCGGGGCCGTCGCCGCCCGTACCGCCGACCGCTGCCGCCTCGTCGACGACCCGGAAGGTGATCCCGGCCCGGACCAGGCGCTCCAGCAGCGCGTCCCCCATCGCGGTCACCGGGGTCACCTGGCCGGCGGTGGCCGGCAGGTCGTCGTACGCCAGGCAGAGCGCCGACTCGGCGAGCATCTTGGCGGTCTCGTCGTACCCGGGGTCGCCGCCGGCGACCTCGGTGACCACCCGTCGCCCGCCGCCGGTGCCCACGAACCGCACCCGGAACCACGACTTCGCCCGCTGCTCGGGCGTCGGCCCCTGCCCGGCGGCGAGCCGCCCGTGCAGCCACCGCCGCGTCGGCGGTACCTTCACCAGCCCCGCCACCGCGCCGAGACCGACCGCGCCGGCCAGCACGGTGGGCAGCCGCTTCACCGCCGCGAAGTGGCGGTAGGTGAAATCCGGGCCGTACTCGGGCCGGGCCGCCGCCGACCGGCGGACCACCTGCGGATCGATGGTGGGCAGCGGCACCACCCAGAAGCCCAGGTCCGTACGACGACCGACCTTCCCCGGTACGGCTCGGACCCGGCGACCCTCGGGCCTGGGCTCGGCGGCCCGGCGCTCCCGCGCCGTGCGGCTCATCTGCGCGGACCGCTCGAACGCGGTCAGCGCCGAGTGGTACGTCCCGGCGGAGAACCTCCCGCCGGCCCGGACGAACCCGTCGACGGCGACCGGCCCGTCCGTGGGCAGGTGCTTGAGGGTGAACCAGACCCCCAGGTCGTACGGGATCGAGTCGAAGCCGCAGGTGTGCACCAGTCGCGCCCCGGTCCGCTCGGCCTCCGCGTGGTGACGCAGGTACGTCAGGTCGACGAACTCCGGCTCGCCGGTGATGTCCACGTAGTCGGTGCCGGCGCGGGCGCACGCGGCGACCAGCGGCTCCCCGTACCGCAGATAAGGGCCGACGGTGGTGGCCACCACCCGGCTGCTCTCCGCGACCGCGCGCAGCGACTCCGGATCGGTCACGTCGGCGGTCAGCAACGGCAGCCCGGCCAGCGCCGGGTCGACGGCGGCGAGTCGGTCGCGTACCCCGGCCAGCTTCTCCGGGTTACGCCCGGCCAGCGCCCAGCGGAGCCCGGCCGGGGCGGTACGGGCCAGGTACGCGGCGGTCAGCGCGCCGGTGAAGCCGGTCGCGCCGAACAGGACGAGGTCGTACGGGCGGGGATCGGACACCTGACGAGTCTCCCACCCGGCTGGGCTGGTAGCAGGGGTCCCCTGTTACCGCTTTTTGCGTAGCAGGGGACCCCTGCAACCACCTCAGTCGGGGGTGAACAGGACGCGGACGCAGCCGTCCGTCCGGTCGCGGAACAGGGCGTACCCCTCCGGTCCCCGGTCCAGCGGGAACCGGTGCGTGGCCAGGTGCTCGGTGCGCAGCTCGTCCCGGGCCATCTGCTCCAGCAGGGTCGGGATGTGCCGGGGGCCGTGTGGGCGGGTGCCCCGCATGGTCAGCTCCTTCTGCACCACCGCGCCGACCGGGAAGGCGTCCACGAAGTCGGTGACGTCGCCCAGGACGACCACGGTGCCGCCCTTACGGCAGGCGTGCACCGCCTCCCGCAACGCCAACGGGGTACGGGAGGCGCGGCGCAGCCGCTCGGCCAGTGACCGGGAGCCACCCACCGCGCCGGCCGCCTCGACGCACACGTCCGGGCCCCGCCCGCCGCTGCGTTCCCGCAGCTCGGCGGTGACGTCGGCGCGCTGGTAGTGCACCGTCTCCGCGCCGGTGTGCCGTTCGACCATGCGGAGCCGCTCGTCGTACCGGTCGACGACGACGACCCGCGCCGCGCCGTGCAGCACCGCCGCCTGGGCGACCAACTGCCCGACCGCGCCCGCGCCCCAGACCGCGACCACGTCTCCCGGGCACACCCCGCCGACGTCCACTCCCGTCCAGCCGGCCGGTGCGGCGTCCGAGGCGAACACCGCCCGCTCGTCGGAAACCCCGTCCGGCACAGTGAACGCTCCGACGTCGGCGTACGGCACCCGCACGTACTCGGCGTGACCGCCGGCGAAGCCGCCACCGGCCGACGGATGGCCGTAGCAGGCGGCCGGCGCCTGCCCCCAGGCCAGCTCGTCGGCGGTCGGGTCGACGCTGCCGTTGTCGCAGCAGGAGTGCTGCCCCTGCTGGCAGTACCGGCACCGGCCGCAGGCCACCACCGAGGCGACCACCACCCGGTCGCCGACCCGGTGCCGGCGTACCCGGGGACCCACCTCCACCACCTCGCCGAGGAACTCGTGCCCGAGCACGTCTCCGGGGCCGAACGCGCCGCCGTCGATCAGGTGGAGGTCGGTGCCGCAGGTGGTGCTGCACCGTACCCGCACGATGGCGTCGTGCCCGTTGCGCAGCTCCGGGTCGGGCACCTCGGCGACGGTCAGCCGGTCGCCCTGCCAGCACAGCGCCCTCACCCGGGCACCGCCCGCCGCCCTGGCCCGCCCCACCGGGGGAGCCAACCGCGCCAACCTGGCGGGCGGTCCGGCCCAGGCCCGCCCCACCGGGGGAGCCAACCGCACCAACCCGGCGGGCGGTCCGGTCCAGGCAGGTCCCGGCGGCGGAGCCAACTGCGCCAACGCGGCGGGCGGTCCGGCCCAGGCCGGTCCCGGCGGTGCCGACCCGGCGCTCGGCCCGGTCCAGGTCCACGGATCTCGGCGGAGCGTTCCCCGTCCGGCCGGGCGCGGAGCCGTTCGGTCCAGGGCCGGTCCGGCCGGAGCGGCTCGCCGGTCTCGGCGAGCTGGCGTACCTCGCGCAGCGCGGCCCGAAGCACCTGGTCCGGGTCGTCGCCGACCAGGTGCGCGGCCATCCCGGCGAAGCGGCCGTCCGGCGCGCGTGCGGCCAGTTCGGTGCCCCGGTCACCCGGGGCCGGACGCAACCGCACCTGCACCCCGTCACCGAGCCGGGCCAGCGGTTCCGGTAGCCGCCCACCGGGCAGCACCTCGCCCGCCGGGCGGCCCACGGTCACCACCTGCCAACGCCCGACCGGCCTCGGCCGCCTCGCGCGTACCACGGTCGTCACCGCCTTCCGTCCACCTCGCCGGTTGCCACCCCGCCGGCTGCCACCCCGCACCCTGCCGACGGGTCGGGTGAAGCCGGTTCCCCCGGAAGGGGTGAACCGCGTGAGGCCGGGTAACCGCCGCCCGCGACCGGGGACCACGGGGAGGCCGACAGATGCCGGAGCAGTCGAGCGGGGTGGGTTCGACCGTGCCGCTGCTGGCGTCCCGGCTGGTCGCACCCCCGCCACCGGAGCCGGTGGTGCTCCGCCCCCGGCTGCTGCGCCGGCTCGACGCCGGCACCGACGGGCCGGTCACCCTGGTCCGCGCACCCGCCGGCTGGGGTAAGACCACCCTGCTCGCGGCCTGGGCGCGGGCCGCCGCGTCGACGCCGACCTGGCTCTCCGTCGAAACGGGCGACACTGCGGCGCGGCTCTGGTCGTACCTGGCCGCCGCGCTGGGCGCCACGGACCTGCCGGCCGACCGGCCCGACCACCTCGAACGGCTCGCCGCCGCCGTCGCCGGCCGGGACCGTCCGATCGTCCTCGTCCTGGACGACCTGCACCGGGTGACCGAACCGGCCGCCCTGGACGGGCTGGAGTTCCTGCTCCGGCACGCTGCGCAACGGCTGCGCCTGCTGGTCGCGGCACGCGTCGACCCGGCGCTGCCGCTGCACCGGTGGCGGCTGCGCGGCGAGCTGACCGAGATCGACGCCGACGAGCTGGCCTTCACCACCGACGAGGTCGCCGACCTGCTGACCACGCACGGGGTGGCGGTGCCCCCCGCATCGGTGCCAACACTCCGGGAACGCACCGGCGGCTGGCCGGCCGGGCTGTGCCTGGCCGCGCTGGCCGCCCGGGCCGCCGCCGACCCGGCCACCCTGGTCACCGGATTCAGCGGGGAGCAGCCGGACGTCGCCGGGTACCTCCGTGACGAGGTCCTCGCCGGGTTGCCCGGCGACGACGTCGACCTGTTACGCCGGCTCGCGGTGACCGGGACGGTCTGCGACGACCTGGTCGCCGCGCTGACCGGACCGGGCAGCGGGGAGGGCCGCCTCGCCGACCTCGCCCGGTCCACCGGGTTCCTCCACCCCGAGGGCCTGCGTCCCGGCTGGTACCGCTGCCAACCGCTCCTGGCCGACCTGCTCCGCGCCGACCTGGCCAAGCTTCCCGACGGACAGCTGCGCGAGCTGCACTCCCGGGCCGCCGGCTGGTACGCCGCACAGGGCCAGCCGGCCGACGCGCTGCGGCACGCGCTCGCCGCCGGTGACTGGGACCACGCCACCGAACTGCTGCTCGTCGGATGGCCGGAACTCGTCCCGTACGACCCGGAGCCGGCCGGGCCACCACCAGCGTCCGCGCCGCCGGCCGACCGGATCGACCGGGATCCGGAACTCGCCCTGGCCGTCGCCGTGGACCGAGCCCGGTCCGCCGACCCCTCCGCCGCCGACCACCTGCGCGCCGCGGTCGCCGGTGCCCGCGAGCTGCCCGCGCCGCGCCGGGACCGGCTCCGGTGGCTGGTCGCCGCGCTGGAGGTCGCCCTGGCCCGCCTGGGCGGTGACCCCACCGCGGTACGCGCTGCCGCCGCCCGGCTGCGGACGCTGACCGGCCCGCCGGCCAGCCCCGTCGACGCACCCCGTTCCGGCCTGGTCGGCGTTCCCCGTTCCGGCCTGGTCGGCGCTTCCCGGTCGGGTGACGCTCCCCGTTCCGGCCCGGCCGACGCTTCCCGGTCGGGTGACGCTCCTCGGTCCGGTGCCGGTGACCCCCGGTCCGGTGCCGGTGACCGGGCGGACGGGCACCTGGTCGCCGGCACCGCCGACGCGCTCGCCGACCTGAGCGAGGGGGACCTGCCCGGTGCCGGGACGGCCTTCGACCGGCTGTCCGCTGCGGCCCGGCAGGCGGGACGGACCCGTACCGAACTGCTTTGCCGCAGTCGGGCCGCCCTGGCGGCGGCCTGGCACGGCCGGCTCCGCGAGGCCGAACAGGGTGCCCGGGAGACGCTCGGCGGACCCGTCACCCCGGCCGACCGCAGCCATGCGTACCTGGCCCTGGCGGTGGTGGCGCTGTACCGGGACCGGCCCGGCGAGGCCGAGGCGGACCTGGCGCGCGCCGACGGCCCCGGCTACGACCCGACGGTGGCGGCGGTGGCCGCGTTCTGCCGGGCACAGCTCCGGCGCGACCCGGCCGCCGCCCAGCGCGCGTTGGCCGGGGCCCGCCACCGGTTGGCCGACCGACCCCGCGCCCGCGCGCTGGCCGACCGGCTGCTCGCCGCCGAGGCCGACCACTGCGCCGCGCGCGGCGACCCGGCGACCGCCCGGGACCTGTTGGAGGCCGCCGTCCCGGCGACGGTCAGCCCGGAGCTGGCCGTGGCGCGCGCCCGGGTCGAGGTACACGCCGGTGATCCGGGGGCGGCCCGCCGCGCGCTGCCCCCGTGGGACGCCCCGGACGCCGACCGGTGGCCGGTGCCGGTACGCCTCGACGCCGGTCTGCTCGACGCACTGCTCGCCCGGCAGGCCGGGGACACCCGCCGGGTCGGCCGGGTGGTGGAACAGATGCTGGAACTGGCTGCGGCGGACGGACACCGGCGGGTGCTCACCCGGGCTGTGCCCGGAGTGCGGGACGTGCTCGCCGAGCACCTGGACTCCGGCACCGCGCACTGGGCGTTCGTCACCGACCTGCTCGGCGACGGCGACCCGCCCGGTGCCGGCGAGCCGGTGCGGCACGGCGACGGGCCCGGACGGGGACTGGACGAGCCGCTGACCGAACGGGAACTGACCATCCTGCGATATCTCCAGAGCATCCTGTCCAACGTGGAGATCGCCAGCGAGCTCTCCCTGTCGGTGAACACCGTCAAGACGCACGTCCGCAACATCTATCGGAAGCTCGATGCCAACCGACGCCGCGAGGCGGTGCGCCGGGCCCGCGAACTCCACCTGATCTGAGCGCCGTGGGGTGGTAGCAGGGGACCCCTGCAGTCGGATTATGCGGAGCAGGGGACCCCTGCAGGCACCCAGGCGGACGGCTCAGTCCTCGGTTGCCTGGTCGACGGCGGTGAGCAGGTCCGCGACGGCGTACCCGCCCTCGTGGCAGACGTCGTTGACGAACAGGGCCGGCACGCCGGTCACCCCGCTGTGGATGCCCCCGACGAAGTCCCGCCGGACCCGGTCGGCGTGCATCCGTCGGTCCACCTCGGCGCTCACCTCGTCGGGGGAGACCCCCAACTGCTCGACGCCGACCGTCAGGTGCACCGGGTCGAGCTGGTCCTGGTGCTCGTACAGCCAGTCGTGCATCTCCCAGAACCGGCCGCGCCGGCCGGCCGCCTCGGCGACCTGGGCGGCGCTGTCCGCGTACGGGTGGATGTTGGCGATCGGGAAGTGCCGGTAGACCAGCCGGACCAGGCCGCCCCGCTGACGCAGCACGTCCCGCAGGTTCCGGTAGGCCGCGCCGCAGTGGCGGCACTGGAAGTCGGCGTACTCGACGAGGGTCACCGGGGCGTCCACCGGTCCCCGCACGTGGTCGGCCTCGGTGACCGGCACCCGCAGACGGGCGACGTTGACCTGGAGCGACGTGGTCATTCCGCCGCTCACCTCCTCCCGGTCGGCCCGGCCCGGTGGTCCGCGCCGGCCGGCGCGGCCGACGCGGGCCGGTCACGCCCTCCAGCCTGGTGGCGCTTCGGGTGAGGCCGGGTCACCCCGCCGGGGTGGTTCCCACCACGAGCCGGTTGTGCACCTCGGTCACGCCCGGCGCGGACCAGGCGATCCGCTCCGCCTCCTCCCGCTGCGCCGTGGACCGGACCACCCCGTCCAGGACGACGGTGTCGCCATGCACGTCGACCGAGACCGGGACGGTGTCGGCGACGCCGCCACGCTCCAGCGCCCGGCGGATGCCGGCGGCGACCCCCGGGCCTGGAGGAGTGGTCCGGGGACGTACGGCGATGCCGTTGCTGACTCCCCGTACGCCGGTGAGCTGCCGCACCGCCCGGTCGGCGGCCCGCCGCTGGTACTCCCACTCGACCTGGCCGCGCAGCGTCACCCAGCCGTCGGCGACGGTCACGTCCAGATCCTCCACCGCCACGAACGCGTCCCACTCCAGGGCCCGGACGACGGCGGTGGCGACCTCCTGGTCGGTCCGGCGGGCGGAGGTGGGCAGCCGTACGGCGAGGTCGTTGGCGACCGCCCGGACCCGGGGGACGCGGTGGGCGGCCCGTTCGGCGGCCCACTTCTTGGCGTAGCCGTCCACCCAGCCGGTGAGGGTCACCACGCCCTCGGTGACGGTCACGCCGATCTCGTGCGGCTGGACCCGGGGTTCCCAGGTCAGCTCGTCCAGCACGTCGGCCTGGATGTCCTGGTCGGTACGGATGATCGTCGCGCTGCCCATCGGAAGGCTCCTCCCTGCCGGTGGCGTCCTCGCCCGTCGGCCCACGACGCCGCCGGTGGCGGCCCGCGATGCTGCCGGTGGCGTCCTCGCCTGTCGGCCGCGATGCTGCCCGAGGGAAGGGTGAACCACCCTCACCCGGACCGGAGGAGGCGGTGCCGGGCCGGATGGGACGGGCGTGACAGCCGGGCTGCGGTACGGCACGATCTGGATCGATCGAGTCACAGTCGGCGACGAGGGCGGGCGATGAGCACCGAACGGGAGACGGCCCCCATTCCGGCCCGCGTCCGGGACCGGGTCGGTTGGGCGCTGTGGCGGCTGGCCCGGCACGAGTGGACCCTCGTGGTGCTCGGCTCGTTGCTGCTGGCGGCGGCGCTGACCTGGCCGACGCTGCGGGACCTGACCGGGACGATCCCCCAGGACAGCGGCGACCCGACCCTCCAGGCCTGGCAGATCGCCTGGGGTGGGCACGCCCTGCTGACCGACCCGGCCAACCTCTGGCACTCGAACACCTTCCACCCCGAGCCGTACACCTACGCCTACTCCGACACCCTGCTCGGGTACGCCCCGTTCGGCATGGTCGGGGACGGCCCGGTGGCCGCGGTGGTCCGCTACAACCTGCTCTACGTGCTGGTGCACGCCCTGGCGTTCGTCGGGGCGTACGCGTTGGCCCGGCAGTTGGGGGCGGGGCGGGCCGGGTCGGCGGTGGCCGGGGCGGCGTTCGCGTACGCCCCGTGGAAGCTCGCCCAGGCCGGTCACCTGCACGTGCTCTCCGTGGGCGGGATCGCGCTGTCGCTGGCCATGCTGGCCCGGGGGCACGGCTGGTCGCTGCGGCACGGATACCGCCCGGAACGGGTCCGTCCCGGCTGGGCGGCGGCCGGGTGGCTGGTCGCCGCCTGGCAGATCAGCCTGGGCTTCGGCATCGGCCTGCCCTTCGCGTACGTGCTGGCGCTGGTCTGCCTGGTCGCGGCGGCCGGTTACGCCTGGACCTGGTGGCGGCGGGGCCGGCGACCGTTCCCGCGTGGCCTGCTCCTGGCCGACCTGGCCGGTGGGGTGTTCTTCGCCGGGGTGGCCCTGCTGATGGCCGCCCCCTACTTCGAGGTGGTGGAACGTCACCCGGAGGGGCGACGCACGGTCGAACACATCGAGATGTTCTCCCCGCCGCTGCGCGGTTTCCTGATCGCCCCGCCCGAGAGTTGGCTCTGGGGTGAGCGGCACGCGGCCGCCCGGGAGACCCTCGGCTTCCCCAACGAGATGACCCTGCTGCCCGGGGTGGTGCTGCTCGGACTGGCCTTCTCCGGGCTCTTCCTCTCCGCCTGGCGGCTGCGGCACCGGCTGCTGCTGCTGGCCGGGGTGCTGGCCAGCGGGGCGTTGGCCGCCGGCACCGTGTTCCTCGGCGACGGGGATCCGGGCTACGTCACCCTGGTCGAGCACGCGCCGGGTTGGGACGGCATCCGGACCCCCGGCCGGTTGGTGCTCTGGACCACCCTGCTGCTCGGCATCCTGGCCGCCGGGGCGCTCACCCGCGAACCGTCGGGTCGGGCCGCGCCGGAGGAACCGGCGGAGCCGACCAGCCGGGCCGAACCGGCGGAGCCGACCGGAGGAGACGTGCCCGCCGAGCCGGCCGAGCCCGGTGCGCGTACCAGCGGGCGCTTCGCCCGCTGGGGGCGGCTGGTGCTGGTCGTACCGCTGGCGCTGGTGCTGGCGGAAGGGGTGAACCGGACTCCGCACGTGCCGGCGCCGGAGCAGCCGGCGGCGCTGCGCGGGGTGGACGGGCCGTTGCTGGTGCTACCCAGCGACGGTATCCGCGAGCTGCACGTGATGCTCTGGTCGACCGACGGGTTTCCCCGGATGGTCAACGGCCTGGCCTCGTTCACCCCGGCGAGCCAGGCCGAGATCCGTGCGGCCAGCCTCAGCTTCCCGGACGCGAGCTCGGTCACGTACCTCCGGCAGCGGGGCATCCGGACGGTGGTCGTGCTGCCCGGGTACGCGGTGGGAACTCCGTGGCAGGACGTGGCGGACCGGCCGGTGGACGTACCGGGTGTCCGGCGGGTGCAGGTCGGCGACGGGTTCGTGTACCACCTGGGGTGAACGGACCCGGCTGGGGTGGGATTACTTAGTTGGGAACGTTTCCAAACCGGGGTTCGACCGGTTAGGGTGAGGTCCTTCCTCAGCTGCGGGAGCCAGCGCGCTGGTGGGGGGAGTCGGGCAACTCCCCGGGACCAGTCACCGCCCGGCGGCGGCCGGCAGGCCGGCGCGCCGGGTGCCCCGGAGCCCTGCCCGGGGTGCGTACTCCCCGAGAGGAACCGCTGATGCGGAGAAGTGTCGCCGGCGCGGCCGCGTCCGTGCTGGCAGCCGCGACGGCCGTGCTGGCCGTCCAGGTCACCGTCGCCCCCTCCGGTTCGGCCGCCGCCGCGGCGGCCGAACCCTACTCCTGGAAGAACGTCCGGATCGACGGGGGCGGCTTCGTCCCCGGCATCGTCTTCAACCCCACCGAGAAGAACCTGATCTACGCCCGGACCGACATCGGCGGGGCGTACCGCTGGGAACAGTCCACCCAGTCGTGGACACCGCTGTTGGACTGGGTCGGCAACGACAAATGGGGCTGGAACGGCGTGGTCAGCCTGGCCACCGACCCGGTGCAGACCAACCGGGTCTACGCGGCGGTCGGCATGTACACCAACGACTGGGACCCGAACAACGGGGCGATCCTGCGGTCGACCGACAAGGGAGCCACCTGGCAGGCCACCGAGTTGCCGTTCAAGAACGGCGGCAACATGCCCGGCCGGGGCATGGGGGAGCGGCTCGCCGTCGACCCGAACCGCAACAGCATCGTCTACTACGCCGCCGAGGGCGGCAACGGGCTCTGGCGCAGCACCGACCACGGGGCCACCTGGGCGAAGGTGGCCAACTTTCCGAACGTCGGCAACTACGTCGCCGACCCCAACGACTCCAGCGGCTACCAGAGCCAGAACCAGGGCCTGACCTGGGTCAGCTTCGACAAGAGCACCGGTACGGCCGGCAACCCGACGCAGACCGTCTACGTCGGCGTGGCGGACAAGCAGAACCCGGTCTACCGGAGCACCAACGGCGGGACCACCTGGGAGCGGATCCCCGGCCAGCCCACCGGGTACCTCGCCCACAAGGGGGTGGTCGACCACGTCGGCGGCCACCTCTACATCGCCACCAGCGACACCGGCGGCCCGTACGACGGGGCCAAGGGGGACGTCTGGAAGTTCACCCGGGCCACCGGCGCGTGGACGCAGATCAGCCCGATCCCGTCGAGCAGCACCGACGCGTACTTCGGCTACAGCGGCCTGACCATCGACCGGCAGAAGCCGAACACGCTGATGGTGGCGACGCAGATCTCCTGGTGGCCGGACGCGATCTTCTGGCGCAGCACCGACGGCGGCGCGACCTGGAGCCGGATCTGGGACTGGAGCAGCTACCCGAACCGCACCAAGAAGTACACCATGGACATCAGCTCGGTGCCCTGGCTGGACTTCGGCGCGAACCCGTCCCCGCCCGAGGAGGCCCCGAAGCTGGGCTGGATGAACGAGTCGGTGGAGATCGACCCGCACGACTCCAACCGCTTCCTGTACGGCACCGGCGCGACCATCTACGGCAGCACCGAGCTGACGAAGTGGGACACCGGCGGCACGTTCACCATCAAACCGATGGTCCGGGGGCTGGAGGAGACCAGCGTCCTCGACCTGGTCAGCCCGCCGAGCGGCGCGCCACTGGTCAGCGCCCTCGGTGACGTCGGCGGGTTCCGGCACGACGACCTGACCGCCGTACCGGGGAAAATGTTCACCCAGCCGGTCTTCACCAGCAGCACCAGCCTCGACTTCGCCGAGACGAAACCGGCGGTCATGGTACGGGCCGGCAACTTCACCGACGCCGACCGTCCGGGCGACAGCCACGTCGCCTTCTCCACCGACGGCGGCGCGAACTGGTTCCAGGGCAGCGAGCCGGGCGGGATCAACAGCGGCGGGACGGTCGCCGCCGCCGCCGACGGCAGCCGGTTCGTCTGGGCCCCGGGCGACGCCGGGCAGCAGGTCGTCCACTCGGTCGGCTTCGGGAACTCGTGGACCGCCTCCACCGGCCTTCCGGCGAACGCGGTCGTCGAGTCCGACCGGGTGAACCCGCAGAAGTTCTACGGCTTCAAGGCCGGCACGTTCTACGTCAGCGGCAACGGCGGCGCGAGCTTCACCGCCTCGGCCGCGACCGGGCTGCCCGCCACCGGGAACGTGAAGTTCAAGGCGCTGCCCGGCCGGGAGGGGGATATCTGGCTGGCCGGCGAGGGCGGACTGTGGCGCTCCACCGACTCCGGTGCGACCTTCACCAAACTGGCCAGGGTCAGCACGGCCGGCAACGTCGGCTTCGGCAAGGCCGCTCCCGGGCGGACCTATCCGGCGCTGTACCTGTTCGGCACCGTCGAGGGGCAGCACGGCGTGTTCCGCTCCGACGACACCGGCGCGACCTGGGTGCGGATCAACGACGACCGGCACCAGTACGGCAACGCGGGCGAGGCCCTGACCGGTGACCCGCGCGTGTACGGCCGGGTCTACCTCGGCACCAACGGTCGGGGCATCCTGGTCGCCGACCGGCTGGGCACCGACCCGACCACCCCGCCACCCACCAGCACCCCGCCGCCGACGACGCCTCCGCCCACGACCCCGCCGCCGACGACGCCTCCCCCCACCACGCCTCCCCCCACCACGCCTCCGCCGACCACCCCGCCGCCGGGCACCGGCTGCGCGGCGACGTACCGGGTGACCGGCTCCTGGCAGGGCGGCTTCCAGGGCGAGGTGACCGTCCGCAACGCCGGCACCACGTCGATCTCCGGCTGGACGGTGGGCTGGACGTTCCCGAACGGTCAACAGATCAGCCAGATCTGGGGCGGCCAGCACACCCAGAACGGCTCCTCGGTCTCCGTCCGGGACGCCGGCTACAACGGCGCGCTCGGTGCCGGAGCCAGCACCGGATTCGGCTTCCTCGCGAGTTGGACGGGGACGAACGGGGTGCCCGCGACACTCACCTGCGTCGCCCGCTGAGCCGACCGACGCGACCGGTCCGGCTGAACCTGGAACGACCCGGCCGGTCCGCTCGGTCCGGCCCGACCCGGACGGCCCCGGCACGTGCCGGGGCCGTCCGCCGTCCGCCGGTACGATCAAGCGTCGGACCACGGAGGGGTGTGTCGATGAACCAGACCAGGACGGCGTACCTGACCGCGGCCCGCTCGGCGGTGGCCCTGATCGCCGAACCGGTGGTCGCCCGGCGCTGGGCCGAACCGAGCGCGCTCGACGGGCTCCGGGTGGGTGGGCTCGCGGCGCACCTCGGCGCGCAGATCCTCCGGGTTCCGACGGTGCTCGACCTGCCCGTCCCGCCGGGGGAGCCGCTCGACCTGCTGACCCACTTCGGCCGGGTGCCGTGGATCCACGCCGGGCCGGACGCGGAGGCCAATGTGGCCGTCCGGCGGATCGGGGCGACGGCGGCCGAGGCCGGGCCGGACGCGCTGCTGGCACAGGTCACGGCGACCCTGGACGAGGTGGCCCCGGCCGTGGCCGACGCCCCGGCCGACCGGGTGGTGGCCGTGCCGCCGGGCGGGTGGGGCCTGACCCTCGACGACTACCTGGTCACCCGGCTGCTGGAGATCGCCGTGCACTCCGACGACCTGGCGGTCAGCGTCGGAATCGACCCGCCCGAACTGCCCGCCGAGGTGATCGACCCGGTGCTCGGCCTGCTCACCCGGCTCGCCGTCCGGCGACACGGCCAGCCGGCGGTGCTGCGGGCCCTGTCCCGGGCGGAGCGGGCCCCGGCCGACATCACCGCCATCTGAGTTCGTCGCAACCGCGCGAACCCCTGGTCACCAGCACGGTGGCCAGGGGTTCGTCGGGTCGGGCCGGGCTCAGGTGTCCAGGCTGGCCGGCGAGTTGGGGCGGTCGACGTCGACGAACTCGATGTCCTCCGCCTCCCGGTCGCCCCGGGCGGCGACGGCACGTGCCGCCGATCCGGCCGCCCAGCCGATCGCCGCCCCGGCCAGGGCTGCGCCGACGAGCAGTGCCCAGGGCAGCGCGGGCCGGCGGCCGGCGAGCGCGTCGAAGGCGCGCACGGCCCGGCGACGGGCCTCCTCGGCAGCGGTGCCGACCAGGTCGCCCGCGTCGTCGGCGAAGGTGAGCCCGTTCCGCCGGGCGGAACGGGCGGTGTCGCGCACGCTGTCACCGGCCGAGTTGACCGCGGACGTCAGGTGTCGCCACGCCTGGTCCGCGATCCGCTCGGGCCTGCTGCGGCGTTCCAGCAGAGTGGATCCGATCATCCTGGTTACCTCCTCGGGGTACCGGCGGTCACGGCGGACCACGGCGTCGGGCCGGCGCGTCGGCGTCCACCCGTCGGTCAGTCGCCCGTCCGGGTGGACGGCCCGGTCGGGCCAACGCGGGATACCACGTGCCCCGTCCGGCGTCCGGACAAACCCGTCCGGTGATGTCGATCACCGAGGGTCATCGGTGTCCCCCGGATCCGGGCGGCCGGACAGGGCGCTCCGGATCAGCGCAGCGTCACCACCGCGACGCCGCGGGCGAAGTCGTCGTCGTCATCGTCATCGTCGTCGCCTGCCCCGCCGAAGCCGCAGGCCAGCACGAGGGCGAGCAGGGCGCCGACGCCCGCCAGTCCGAGCAGTCTCTTGATCATCTATGGCTCCTTGGTCGATGCCGGTTCCTCCGGTGGGGCTGATGCTAGGCAGGCCGGTCAATGGCTGGTGGGAGGTGGACCGTACCGTCCAGGCGCGCCCGGACGGACGGATGCGCACCGCCCCGGAAAGCGACCGCTAACCTGGGTGCTGGTGCGCGGAACCCGGGATCGGGTGTTCGGGGAGGGAAGGAGCGTCGGAAATGGGCGACTTGTCGCTCCTGATCCGTGAATTGCTCATCCCCGGGGGTGGCGACCGAGGCTGTCGGAGGAATACTCTCGGTCGCGGCCCGCGTACTGATGAGGCGCCCGGACACGGGCGAGTGGAGGTGCTCGCGTGAGCCTGTCGATTGTCCAGTCGGTCCTGCCCGGTGGCGTCCTGGAGATCGCCCCGCGTGGTGAGATCGACGTCGACACCGCGTACGAGGTACGCGAAGCCGTCGTCGAGGTGCTCGCCAAGAGCCGCCCGGCGCGGATCGAACTCAACATGAGGTTGGTGACCTTCATCGACTCGGTCGGGATCAGCGCGATGGTCGCCGGCTTCCAGACCGCCGAGGTGAGCGGCGTCAAGCTGGTCGTCACCGAGCCCAGCCGGTTCGTCCACCGGCAGCTCTGGGTGACCGGCCTGCTCGGCCTCTTCGGCGCGCCGGAGCCGTACTTCGCCGGCGCCACCGCCGCACCCGAGCCCGAGGTGCTGCCCGGCGCCTGACCGGTGCGCGCCGCCCTCGTCGGGGCGGCTCAGGCGCACGACACGCCGAGCCGGGTGCAGCGCACGCAGCCACGTGTCGTCGCCGGTTCCTCTTACCGTGGCCCGGGTTCCCCGTGACTGCCCCACGCCGACAAAGCGGACGGCCCGCCACCCCTTCCGGGGTGACGGGCCGCGCCGGGTGACTCAGTAGACCGACAGGTGGACGTGGTTGGTGTGGTCGCTGGACGGGTCGCCGCCCGCTCCGCTGTACGACTTCCACCCGCTGCTGGGCAGCCAGATCTGCCGGTACCAGATGACGTAGAGGACGCCGAGCCGGCTGGCGTTGTTCTTGAAGTACGCCGCCAGGTTGTCGCCGTACGTCTTGTCGCCGCCGGTGGCGTCGCCGCCGAAACCGTTCTTCTGCGCGGCGAAGTCGCAGGCCCGGCCCTTGGGGTGCTCTCCGGAGCCGCCGGGGCGGTAGCAGGAGACGTACCGGGTGAAGCCGGCGGCCTTGGCCTGGTTGAGCGCGTGCAGCGTACGCGGGGTGATGCAGCCGTCGGCGGGTGTCGGGTCGTTGACGCTGCACGACTCGGGCGGCCAGGAGCCGTCGGGGTTGCGCGGCGCCGGCTTCGCCGTGGCGGACCGGGTCGAGTTGCTGCCGCCGCTGGGGGTGCTGGCCGCCGCCTTCCGGTTGGCGACCACCAGTGCCTGCTCGGCCTGCTGCTTGCGCTTCTCCATCACCGCGACCTGCTTGCGCTGCTCGGTGATCTCCCGGTTCAGCGCCGCCTTGGCCTGGTTGGCCTGCTCCCGGGTGCTGAGCAGGCCCCGCAGTTCGCGGTCCTCGTTGGCGGCCACCGCGTCCAGCGCGGCGACTCGGTCCATGAAGCTGTCGGGTGAGTCGCTGGTCAGCAACGCCGAGGCCGGCCCGAGCCGGCCGGTCCGGTACGCCAGCCCGGCGATCACGCCGACCTTCTGGTCGCGGACCGCCAGGTCCTTCTCGATGGTGGCCAGCTGTTCGTTGATCTTCTGTTGACGGGTGACCGACTTCGCGAGCGCGTCCTTCGCGTCGAGCCACCCCTTGCTGGCCGCCTCCAGTTGGGCGCGCAGTGCCGGGGTGCCGCCCTCGGGGTCGTCCCCGGGTGCCCTGGCCGTCAGTGGAGGTGCCGCCGCGGCGGGGGCCACGACGGCCGGCGTGGCCGCGACGCCGAGGGCGACTGTCGCGGCGATCAGTGCCGCCATCCGGGCGGCGGTACGTCGTACGGGTGCCACTACTGGCATGCACATGTCCTTCCGTCAGCCGCCGACCGGGTTAGCTGACGGGTTCGGGACGGAAGATCCCTACCGCTCACGCGGATGCACCCCAAGAACATGGTTCCCCGGCTCGCCGTCACCGGCGATTAGGCGGCGGTCACCGCAGGCGCCGGAGGGCGCCGCCCGGCGGTGACCGGGTCCGAGACTACCGAAGCCGCTATCCCAGGGGCAGCGTTGGCCACACCACTCCCGCGAGATGACATCGGCATAACTGGCATAGCGGGACAATACACTTCCAGATTTAAGTCTGTCCTAATTACCACTCGACCCGGCCGCAGACACCCGGCGATTCGCCGGGTTCGACCTGGAGTGTGGCGTGGTCGATGTGGAAGTCCTCGTGCAACGCGGTCCGTGCGGCGGCGAGCACGCTGCCGACCTCGACCGCCGGGTCGGTGGTCAGGTGGGCCGAGGCCACCTCCATCCCCGAGGTGAGCGTCCAGAGGTGCAGGTCGTGCACCTCGACCACGCCCGGGACGGCGCTCAGCCGGTCGCGTACCGCGCTGACCTGGAGGTGCTCCGGCGCGGCCTGGACCAGGATGCGCAGCGCCGCCCGGCCCAGCCGCCAGGTCCGCGGCAGGATGAAGACCCCGATCGCCACCGCGACCAGAGGGTCGGCCCACCACCAGTCGGTGAGCGCGATGACCACCGCGGCGGTGATCACGCCGACGGAGCCGAGCAGGTCGGCCACCACCTCCAGGTACGCCCCGCGCAGGTTGATGCTCTCCTTCGCGCCCTCGCGCAGCAGCGCGAAGGCGACCAGGTTCGCCAGCAGGCCGAGCGTCGCCACCACCAGCATCGGCCCGGTGGTCACCTCCGGCGGGTCGCCGAAGCGGCGGACCGCCTCGACGAGCACGTAGACCGCTACCCCGGAGAGCAGGACCGCGTTGGCCAGGGCGGCGAGCACCTCCAGCCGGTAGAGGCCGAAGGTGCGCTGCGGATCCCGGCCGGCCCGCCGGGCGGCGGTGATCGCGGCCAGCGCCATGCCGATGCCGAGCACGTCGGTGAACATGTGGCCGGCGTCGGAGAGCAGGGCCAGCGACCCGGTCCCGAGCGCGGTCACCGCCTCGACCACCATCAGGGTGGCGAGCAGGCCGAACGCGGCCCAGAGTCGGCCGGTGTGCCGTTGTGCGGCGTGCGCTATCCCGCCGTGGTGGTCATGACCTGCGCCCACGCCCTCACCCTCCGTTCCCCGTTCGGTCCGGACCCAATGTATGTTCACATCGCTATGTATGCAAGTAACTGCCGGCAAGGCGCCCGGAAATGCGGAAGCAGGCGTGGTAGCAGGGGTCCCTTGTTACTCATTCATGAGTAACAAGGGACCCCTGCTACCAGCGCGACGCCTCGGGAGGCGGCCGGCCGGGGTGGGACAGGGCGGGTCAGTCGACCGGATCGATGGTGGTGAGCCGCTGGGTGGCCCGGGAGAGCGCCACGTAGAGGGTGCGCACGCCCGAACCCGGGTCGGCGCGGATCTCGCTCGGGGCGACCAGCGCCACCCCGTCGTACTCCATGCCCTTGGCCTGGAGGCTGGTCACCACCTGGAGGCGCGGCGAGTCCAGGTGGGCCAGCCAGCCGGCCACCTCGTCCCGGCGGGGCACCGGCGTGATCACGCCCACCGTGCCGGCCACCTCCGCCAGCAGCGAGGCGACCGCCTCGGCCGTGCGCGTTGCGAGCTGCTCCGCCGGCACGGTCAGCGCCACCGGGTGCACGCCGGTGGACCGGACCGCCGTCGGCAGCGGCAGGTCCGGGTGGACGGTACGGATCTCCGCCGCCGCCACCGCGAAGATCTCCGCCGAGTTGCGGTAGTTCGTGGTCAGGGTGAACTCGTGCCGCCGGCGCCGGCCGAGCGCCTGGTCGCGGGCCCGGGCCAGCTCCGCCGGGTCGCCGGTCCAGGCGGTCTGCGCCGGGTCGCCGACCACGGTCCAGGACGCGAGCCGACCCCGCCGGCCGAGCATCCGCCACTGCATCGGTGACACGTCCTGCGCCTCGTCGACCACCACGTGCGCGTAGTCGCGGTAGTCGGCCGGACGCTCCCGGGCCGCCGCCCGCTGGGCGCGCTGCCGGTCGGCGAAGGTGCTCAGCTCCCGGACCCCGCCGGCGAGCTGGAACGGGTCGCGCCGGCGACGGGCGGGCTTCATCGGTTGGCCGAGCAGCGCGTCCAGCTCGTCGAGGAGCGCGATGTCGGCGATGGTCAGCCCGTCTCGGTCCAGCGTCCGCCAGGCCGCCGTCAGCGCGCGGATCTCCGCGCCGGAGAGGATCCCCCCGGCGTACGACCGCAGCCGCTCCGGGCGGGCCAACCAGCCGAGCACGTGGCGCGGGTGCAGGCGCGGCCACCATGCCTTGAGGAACTCGCGGAACTCCGTCCGGTCGGCCAGCTCGTCCTCGAAGACCCGCTGCTCAGGCAGGCCGGGTACGCCGATCCGGCGGGCCTGCGCCCAGAGCGCGGCGAAGATCCCGTCGAAGCCGGCCCGGCGCACCTCGTTGCGGCGGGCGCCCCGGGGCAGCGCCCGGGTACGGATCGCGTCCAGCTCGGGACGGGCCAGCCGGAGCAACTGCCCCCGGTAGAGCAGGCGCAGCTCCTGCGGGCCGTCCGGGACGGCGTCCCGGGCCGCGCGTTCCAGCACGCGGCGCATCCGCAGCGAGCCCTTGACCGCCGCCACCTCCGGCGGGTCCGTGCGGGTGGCGGACATGCCGGGGAAGAGGGAGCCGAGGGAGTGCAGGGTGGCGGTTTCCTCCCCGAGGGACGGCAGCA
Source organism: Micromonospora echinospora (assembly GCF_900091495.1). Lineage (NCBI taxonomy): Bacteria > Bacillati > Actinomycetota > Actinomycetes > Micromonosporales > Micromonosporaceae > Micromonospora > Micromonospora echinospora. The sequence continues at coordinate 4,004,873 of NZ_LT607413.1, forward strand.
CCGAGGCGATGTACTCGACGAAGACCGTCGACGGGCCGACCACCAGGATGCCGCCGCCGGCGTACCGGCTGCGGTCGGAGTAGAGCAGGTACGCCGCGCGGTGCAGGGCCACCGCCGTCTTGCCGGTGCCCGGTCCGCCAGAGACCACCGTCACGCCCGAGCCGGGGGAGCGGATCGCCTCGTCCTGCTCCCGCTGGATGGTGGCGACGATGTCCCGCATGCCGCGCCCGGTGGCCCGGGAGAGGGTGGCCAGCAGCGCGCCGTCGCCGACCACCGGCATCTCCGGCGGGGCCGAGGCCGGGTCGAGCAGGTCGTCCTCGATCCGGGTGACCCGCTCGGCGGAGGAGCCGATGGTGCGGCGGCGCACCACGCCCAGCGGCTGCGCCGGGGTGGCCTGGTAGAACGCCGCCGCGGCCGGGGCCCGCCAGTCCACCACCAGGGTCTCGGCGTCCTCGCCGCGCACCCCGAGCCGCCCCACGTGCAGCACCGAGCGGTCCCGCAGGTCGAGCCGGCCGAAGACCAGCCCCTCGTGCTCGGCGTCGAGCAGGTGCCGCCGCTGGGCGGCGTGGAAGACCATCGCGTCCCGCTCGACAAGCGCCCCGAAGTTGCCCACCTTGGCGAGCCGGTAGCCCTCGCGTTCGGCCCGGGCGGCCGACCGCCGCAGCTCGGCCAGCCGGGCGTACACCCGGTCGAGATGCCGCTGCTCGGCGGCCATCTCCTGCTCGAGGGTGCTCTGGTCGGTCACGCACGGGCTCCTGTGCTGGCGGCGGGCGGCGCGGACCCGCGCCAATCTGACCCGGCCGAGGGTACGGGCAGCAGCTCGACCGACGGTCGGGCCATCCCGATCCCGACGTGATTAGTCCCGTTGTAACCTTTTGGAAGAAGTGGCGTCACGTGTGGCCAGCGCCTGCCGGAGCACGGTCACGATCGCGGCGGTGACCTCGTCCGGGCGCTCCATCATCAGCATGTGGCCGGCACCGGGGCAGACGGTCAGCTCGGTGGTCGGCAGTACCTGCGCGATCGACTCCGCGCACGGCGGCGGGGTGAGCCGGTCCCGGTCGCCGACCAGCGCCGCCGCCGGCACGTCCCCCAGCTCGGCGAGGGTGTCCAGGCGGTGCTGCGTGCCGATCGAGGCCCGGAAGCCGCCGATCGAGCGGAGCGAGGCGTGGGCCACCGCCGAGGTGACCAGCCGGATGTCCGTCGGGTCGCACCGGTCGCCGAAGAGCAGCCAGCGCAGGGACGGCCGTAGGGCGCGCAGCAGGGCGCGCGGTGGTCGCCACGCGCCGCACCGGGCCAGCACCCCGGCCCCGGTGGTCTCGGCCAGCCGGATCAGCCGGGCGATCCGGGGCGAGAGACCGTACGCGGTGTGGGTGTGCCCCTCGGCGGTGGTGGCCACGAAGACCAGGCCGGCGGTACGGGCGGCGAAGTGCGCGGGATGGCGGTGCGCGTACTCCATGACGGTCATCCCGCCCATGGAGTGCCCGACCAGCACCACCGGCCCGGTCGGCGCGACCTCGTCCAGCACGGCCACCAGGTCGTCGCCGAGCTGCGCCAGGGTCGCCGTGCGCAGCGCCATGCAGCTCGACCGGCCGTGCCCCCGGGCGTCGTAGGTGACCAGCCGCACCCGGTCGCCGAGCTGCTCGCCGATGCCGGCGAGCTGCCGGTGCCAACTGCGCCCGTCCAGCGTCCAGCCGTGCACCAGGACGGCGGTGACCTCGGCGTCGACCGGCCCGGTCGTCTCCCCGTGCAGCCGGACGCCGTCCGGCAGCCGCACCTCGAATCCCTCCGGCATCGCCACCTCCCCTGCGCCCGGACCGACGGGGGTACCCGGCGGTAACCAACGGCTACCCGCCATGGCACCACGCGAATCGTCCGACGGAAAGATTCGCCGCCCCGGGTTCGCGCCCCGGGAGAAATCTACCGATGCGAATGCCGCTCACGACAGAGCCGCCCGCCGGAAGATCCGGCGGGCGGCTCGGGGTGTCGCGTACGGGGCGGCTCAGGCCTCGAAGACGCCGGCCTCGACCAGGCGCTTCTCGGTGGCGTCCCAGCCGTCACCCGGGTGGGTGGCGTTCAGGTTGTTGATCTCCGCCCGGATCTTGGCGGCGTGGCCGGCGGCGGCCAGCACCCGGATCTCCTCGACGAAGGCCTCGGAGTCGGTGCGCAGGTGCGCGGTCTTGCCGTTGGTCAGGTTCCGCACGTAGGCGTGCTTGCCGCCGTTGAGCGGGATGAGGTACTTGAACTCGCCCAGCACGCTGAGGGCGCCACCCTGGCCAGCCTGGCCGGCCCGGACTGACGCGCGCGCGGTCTTAGAGGTGTTGCTCGCCACGGAGGTACTCCTTGCAAGACGTACGGGAGGACGGAACGTCCGGGGGCGGTGCGGACGACCCCCGGGGAGGAGGCGAGCCCGCGGTCACCTGCGGCGACGAAGCCACGAGGTGATGCACGGCGGCACAGACCGCCGAGTGAACTGTACACGACCGCGCCATCCGGTTCGGCCGGTGTGCCCTGCCGACCGGCTGGTCGTGGCCTGTCGCGCGACGGCGTCGTCGCCGTCACGCCGGTGGGCGGGGCGACCGGGTCGCCGCCGCCCGTGCTGTCGACGGGAGGCTGTCCCGCCGTCGCAGAGCGCAACGGCGGGCACGCGCCCCGCTATTCCGGTGGCGAATTTTCCGATTCCCTGGCGCACCATCCGCCACACGAGTCATCATGTGTGTCCTGGTACCACTTGGTGATCGAGGTCGTAGGGGAAGACGCACCTCGCTCTCCGGGAGGTCCACCGTGCCTACGCGTGGCGTCGTATACGTCCACTCGACCCCGCTCGCCGTGTGCCCACACGTCGAGTGGGCGATCGCGCGCGTCCTCGCCGCGCCGGTCAATCTCCAGTGGACGGCCCAACCCGTCGATCCCGGCGCCCGCCGGGCCGAGTGCGGGTGGACCGGCCGTCCCGGTACGGGCGCCGAGCTGGCCGCTGCCCTCCGGCAGTGGCCCATGATCCGTTACGAGGTGACCGAGGAGCCCAGCCCCGGGGCCGACGGCGAACGTTTCATGTACGTGCCCGGACGGGGACTGTTCCGGGCCACGGTCGGCGCGGCCGGGGACATCCAGCTCGGCGAGGACCGGCTGCGCAGCATCATGGCCGCCGCCCGGGGGCCGGAGGCGCTCGCCCACGCCCTGGACAAGGCCCTGGGCAGCGCGTGGGACGCCGAGCTGGAGCCGTACCGCTACGCCGGTGACGGTGCGCCGGTGACCCTGCTCACCCGGGTCGGCTGACCGCCCCCCGCCCGCGCCCACCCCGTTTCCGGGCCGGGATCGTCCCCCGGCCCGGTGACCGGCGCGGACTCCCCGCCCCGACCCAGGCGTCGGTGGGGTAGGTACGGGGGGAGTGGGGCGGATTTGGTGGGTGCGGAGGGAGTTTGATGGGATGGGGCGCGTGCCGAGTCTCCTCCGACGCGTCGGCGTCGCGTCCGTCCTGCTGGCCGTCCTGACCGCCGCCGGGTGCACGGGCTCGTCGGAGCGTCCCGTCACCCCGACGCCCTCGGACGCCGCGACCGCGCCCCCGTCGGCCGCCCCGGCGCCGGGCGGCGACCCGGCTGCCCGGGCCGCCGCGCTGGTGGCCACGCTCGGCGACGAGGACCTGGTCGGGCAGGTGCTCATGCCGTACGCCTACGGCAGCTCGGCCACCGACGTCTCCGCCGGGTCGGCGCAGGGCAACAAGGCGCTGGCCGGGGTCGCCACGCCGGCCGAGATGATCGCGAAGTACCGGCTCGGCGGGCTGATCCTGGTCGGCTTCTCCGCCGACGACCCGACCTCGGGCAACCAGGAGACCACCAACGTCGACAACCCGAAGCAGGTCCACGGGCTGACCACCGGACTGCGCGCCGCCGCCGGCAAGCTCAAGGCCGGAACGGCCCCCTTCCTGATCGGCACCGACCAGGAGTACGGCGTGGTCACCCGGATCACCGACGGGGTGACCCAGCTGCCCAGCGCCCTCGCCGCCGGGGCGGCCGACGACCCGGCGCTCACCGAGGCCGCCTGGCGGGCCGCCGGCACCGAACTCGCCGCCATGGGGATCAACCTCGACTTCGCCCCGGTCGCCGACGTGCTCGCCACCCGCAGCACGGTGATCGGCTCCCGCTCCTTCGGGGCCGACCCGAAGCGGGTCGCCGCCCAGGTCGGCGGGGCGGTCCGGGGACTACAGGGCGCGGGCGTGGCCGCCACCCTCAAGCACTTCCCCGGGCACGGGCACAGCTCCGCCGACTCGCACGCCGAGCTGCCGGTGCTCACTCAGTCCCGCAAGGTCCTCGACACCGGGGCGCTGCCGCCGTTCACCGCCGGCTTCGACGCGGGCGCCTGGGCGGTCATGTCCGCCCACCTCGACGTCCGGGCCGTCGACCCGGGCACCCCGGGCACCTTCTCCCGCAAGCTCCTCACCGACGTGCTCCGGGGCCAGCTCGGGTTCCAGGGCGTGGTGATCACCGACGGCATGAACATGGCCCCGGCGAAGCGCTACCCGCCGGGCGAGGCGGCGGTGCGGGCGCTCAACGCCGGCAACGACCTGATCCTCATGCCGCCGAACGTGACCCAGGCCTACGACGGGCTGCTCGCCGCGCTGCGGGACGGCTCGCTGCCCCGTACCCGGCTGGTCGAGGCGGTCACCCGGGTGCTGACCCTGAAGTTCCGGCTGGCCGACCGGCCCACCCCGGACATGTCCACGCTGGCCGACGACGTCCACGACCGGGCGGCGAAGGACCTGGCCGCCGCCGCGGTGACCGTGCTGCGCGGCTCGTGTGCCGCCGCCAAGGTCACCGGGCCGGTCACCGTCACCGCCTCCGGCGGGCGGGAGCGGACCCGCGCCGCGCTGACCGAGGAGCTGACCGCCGCCGGGGTGCGGGTCGTGCCCAGCGGCGGCACCGTGGTGCACCTGGTCGGCTACGGCGACGGCACCGCCGACCTGCGCGCCGGCGCCGACGTGACGGTCGCCATGGACACCCCGTACGTGCTGGCGAAGGCGACCTCGCCGACGCTGCTGGCCACCTGGTCGTCGAGCCGTGCGTCGATGGCCGGGCTGGCCGCCGTACTGGCCGGCAAGGCCCGCCCGACCGGGCGTACCCCGGTGCCGGTGACCGGCCTGGACGCCCCGACCTGCTCCCGCTGACCTGCCTGCCGAACTCGGGTGGGAGGTGCGCGCGCACTCGGCCCGACGACCCGGTTCCGACTGGTAGCGTTCGCCCCGAGCACCGGCGGAGCGGATGGACGGGGGCGAGTGCGGTGACGCGACCGGAGCCCGTCCTCTCCGTGGTGGTGCCGATGTACAACGAGGAGAGCGTGCTGCCGGCGCTGGCGAGCCGCCTCCGTGCCGTCCTCGACGACCTCGGCGAGACGTACGAGGTGGTGGCGGTCGACGACGGCAGCGACGACGGCACCGCCACCGCGCTGGGCGGGCTGCGGGCCGGCTGGCCGCACCTGAGGGTGCTGCGGCTGCGGCGCAACAGCGGACACCAGGCCGCCCTGGTCGCCGGGGTGCTCCGGGCCCGGGGCCGGTACGTGGTCAGCATCGACGCCGACCTCCAGGACCCACCCGAGACGATCGTCGAGATGCTCCACGCCGCCCGCGCCGGCGACCTCGACGTGGTCTACGGCGTCCGGGCCGACCGGAGCACCGACAGCCGGTTCAAGCGGTGGACCGCCGCCGGCTACTACCGGCTGATGCGTCGCCTGGTCGGCAAGCAGGTCCCCGCGCAGGCCGGCGACTTCCGGCTGCTCAGCCGGGCGGTCGTCGAGACGCTGCGGGAACTGCCCGAGCCGGCCCCGGTGCTCCGGCTGGTGGTGCCCTGGCTCGGCTTCCCCAGCGGGGAGGTCACCTACCACCGCCACCGGCGGGCCGCCGGACGGACCAAGTACCCGCTGTCCCGGATGGCCGGGCTGGCCGCGCAGAGCGTCACCAGCTTCTCCGCCGCGCCGCTGCGCTTCGCCACCTGGCTCGGCCTGGCCGGGGTGGTGGTCTGCGGCCTGCTGGTGGTCTTCACCGTCGTCGCCTGGTCGGTCGGGGCCACGGTGGACGGCTGGCCCTCCCTCTACGTGGCGATCCTCTTCCTCGGCGCGGTGCAACTGCTCTGCCTCGGTCTGCTCGGCGAGTACGTCGGCCGGATCTACACGGTGGTGCAGGGCCGCCCGGCGTACGTCGTGGCCACCGACACCGCGACCGACCAGGACGCCGACGGGCACACGGCCGCGTCCCGGGGGGTCGGCGGCCCGACGGCCCTGGCCGACAGCCTGCGGTGACCGCGCTCGCCACCGGAACGCCGCCGGGCGTCGCGCCGACCCGCCGTCCGGTCGCGCTCCGCGTCGCCCCGCCGCTGGCCGGGTACGCCGTCGTCGCGGCCGTCCTGCTGGTCACCGGCACGCCCGCGCTCGACCTGGCCCGGTTCACCGGGTACGCGCTGTTCGGCGTGCTGCTGCCCGGCACGTTGGTGTACCGGGCGCTCCGGGCCCGTCCGCACACCCTGGTCGAGGACCTGGCGGTCGGTGCGGCGGTCGGGCTGGTGCTGGAACTGGCCGGTTGGGCGGTCTTCACCGGCCTGGGCGTGCCGCACCTGCTCTGGCTCTGGCCGCTGGCGGTGGTGACGCCGTTCGTGGCGGTGCCCCGGCTGCGCCGGCACTGGCGGGTCACCGGCTACACCCCCGTCCCGGCCGGCTGGGCGTGGTCGCTGACCGCCGTCGTCGCCGGGTTCACCTGGTACCTCGCCGAGTCGTTCCTCCGCCCCAACCCGGTGCTGCCCACCAGCGAGGGGCAGGCGCAGTACATCGACCTGGCGTTCCAGCTCTCGCTGGCCGGGGCGGCCACCCACCAGATGCCGCCCGAGGTGCCGCAGGTGGCCGGGGAGCCGCTGCACTACCACTGGTTCGGCTTCGCCCACCTGGCGGCGGCCAGCCTGGTCAGCGGGGTGGACCTGCCCACGGTCTTCTTCCGGCTGGCCGTACCGGCGCTCTGCGCGCTGGCCGCCGTGCTGGTCGCGGTGGTCGGCTGGCGGGTCAGCGGCCGGGCGTACGTGGGCGTCGGCGCGGCGGCGCTGATGTTCACCGTCGGCGAGTTCGGCTACGAGAACGGCGTCCGCCAGCTCTTCGGCACCCAGGCCACCTTCATCGTCTGGGGCAGCCCGTCGATGACGTACTCCTGGGTGCTGCTGCTGCCGCTCGTCGCCGCGCTCGCCGACGTCGTCGGCCGGGCGCGGGGCAGCGCCGTGCCGCCGCTGGGCCGGGGCGGGTGGGTGCTCGCCACGCTCTTCCTGGTCGCCTCCACCGGGGCGAAGGCCAGCTCGGTGCCGGTCGCGCTGGGCGCGCTCGGCTTCACCGCCCTGGTGCTGCTGGTGACGCGCCGCCGGGTGCCCCGCCCGCTGCTCGGCGCGATCGGGCTGACCCTCGCCGCGCAGCTCTTCGCCACCGCCGTGCTGTTCCGGTTCGTCAGCCACGGGGTCACCGTCGACCCGTTCTCCGGCCTGCGACCGTACGTGCCGTCGTCCGGATCGGTCACCGCGCTGTTCTGGGTCGCCGTCACGGTGGCGTTCCTGCTCAACCTCCAGCTCCGGCTGGCCGGGGTGCTGGCCCTGGTCGGGGTGCGCCGAGGGCGGCTGGAACCGGTGCAGCTCCTCCTGCTCGGCGGGGCCCTCGCCGGGCCGGCGATCTACCTCCTGGTCGGGCACCCGGGCAGCAGCAACCAGTACTTCGTCCGCGCCGGGTTCGCCTTCGGGGTGGTCCTCTCCGCCTGGGGGTACGCCGAGGTGCTGGACCGGGCCGCGCTGTCGCCGCGCGCGCGGGTGGCGCTCGCCGCCGGGGCGGCCGGCCTGGCGCTCCTGTTCACCGTGATCCAACTGCGGCACCCGGCGACCGCCGAGGCCGGTACGGCGTACGGGCCGGTGCTGCCGCTGCTGCGCTGGGCGGTCGCGCTGGCCGTGGTGGCGACGGTGCTGGGGCTGCTCTGGCCGGCGCTGGTGGGTGGCTGGCCGGCGCTGGCCGGACGGGGCGCGGCGGTGCTGCTGACCGGTGTCCTGGTGGCCGGTGCCCCGGGGCTGGTGCTGGACGCCGCCGCCGCGCGGCGCTTCCCCAACGGCGGGGCGTACGCGGTGGTCCCGATGCCGGCGTCCCGGGTGGAGGCCGCCCGGTGGGTGCACCGGCACAGCGCCCCGGACGACGTGCTCGCCACCAACGTGCACTGCCGAGTGGTGACCGACGGCTGGTGCGACGCCCGGTCGTTCTGGCTCAGCGGGTACGCCGGGCGCGCGGTGCTGGTGGAGGGATGGTCCTTCGCGCCCCGGATGGTCGGCCGACCCGGTGGCGCCTACGCCCCGTTCTGGGATCCGGAACGGCTGGACGCCAACGACGCCGCGTTCACCGCGCCCACCGCCGCCGGGTTGACCAACCTGCGCGACCGGTACGGCGTCCGCTGGCTGGTGCTGGACCGCGCGGTCACCCCGGAGCCGTCGGCCCTGGCCGACCTGGCCGACGAGCGCTTCCGCAACGACCGGATGAGCGTCTACCGCCTCCGCTGACCCGCACCGCACACCACCGGCACCCAACCCGCCCCGCCTGTCCGCCTGCGCATCGCTGGGGTGGGTGGTAGCAGGGGTCCCCTGCTCGTCAAAAAGCGTGAGGAGGGGTCCCCTGCTCATCAGAAAGCGTGAGCAGGGGACCCCTCCTACCACCTGACCCGGTGGTGAGCTGGGTCGCCTCGGGTCAGCGCACGCTGACCTGGTACGCCCGGGCGGCGTCGCCGGATTCGAAGGCGGCCAGCAGCGAGCCGGCCTTCCCGCCCGCGACCGGCACCGTGATGGTCACCGAGCGGCCGGCGGTCAGCTCGACCGTCTTCTCGCCGAGCGCCCTGTGACCGTCCCAGGTGTACAGGTAGGCCGTGCCGGTCCGGTCGGCGCGCAGGGTGACCCGCACCCCGTCCCCGGTGATCCGCTGGTCGGCGAGGCGCAGCGCCCGCTCGGGGAGCTTCGCCACGGCGGCCGGGGCCACCCCGTCCACCGCGGACTGCGCGATGGTCTGCGGGCTGTGCACGCTCCGGGCGGCGGTGTCCGGGAAGATCGGCTTGCTCGGCTCCCGGTTGGCGGGGGTGTAGCCGGGCAGGGTCACCAGGCCGTAGCGGTACGGGTCGGCCCGCACACCGGTGAAGGTGGACCAGCCGAGCCGGGACTGCGAGCTGAGGTCCTGGGTGTCCGAGTCGTACACCAGCACGTTGAAGCCCATCCGGGTCGGGTCGACCGCGTCCGGCAGCACCGAGAACGGGATACTCGCCTCGATGGTGTAGCCGGTGTAGGGCTCGCTGACCTTGCTGACCACGGTCATCCCCGGCGCGGTCTCGGCGCCCGGACCCTGCCGGTTGTCGGCGTCGCGCTGCCAGCACGGCGGGTTGCCGTTGGCCGGGTCGTCGGTGATCGGGAAGATGCCCGCCTTGAACACCGTGGAGGTGTCCGAGGAGTCGCCCTTCGGGTCGACGATGATCTCCACGCTGTCGGTACGCCGCTGCCGCTTGCAGTCCTGCGGGACGACCTTCTTGCCGAGCACGTCGTCGGTGACCTGCACGATCACCTTCAGCGCGTCCTCGGTCCAGGCGATCCGGCCCTTGGCCGAGGCGTCCTGCGGAGTGACCGACTGGCCCTCCCAGATCCGGGAGAAGTCCAGCTCCTCGCCGGGGTACTCGCCCGGCCCGGCCTCGCCGTCGACGGCGTGGTCGTGGCCGGCGTGCGGGACCTCGCTGGTCGGCACGATCTCCAGCGCGCCGGCCTCCACGTTGGTGCCGGACTGGCTGGTGGTGGTGATGGTGATGGCGTAGTCGCCGTTGACGCCGCCCTCGTTGGCCGTCGGCAGCGACGGGTCGCTGTTGGTCACGGTGAAGGTGACCGAGCCGGTCGCCCCGGCGGCCAGGCTGGTGTAGTTCTTCGTCGCCGAGTCGGCGGTGAAGCCGGCCGGCAGACCGAGGGTGACGCTGCCGCTCTGCGCGGTCGAGCCGTGGTTGCGCAGGTCGACGCGGACCTCGCGGCTCTTGCCGGAGCCGAGGGTGAGCACCGGCTTGATCAGGGTGTCGAGCTGCGGGTAGCCCTCCGCGCCGGCCCAGTCGCGGAAGATGCCGACCTCGGGCAGCGGCTCCAGGGTGCCCCGGACGTCGGCGACGACCCGGACGGCCCGGTCGGTGCGGCCGGTGCCCTGGCCGGTGGCGAGGGTGGCGCCGAGCAGCGACTGCTGGTTGGTGGCGGCGTCGGCCGGCACGGTGACGGTGAAGGTGGCGGTCCGCTCCTTGCCCGGCGCGACCGCGCCACGCAGCGCGCCGGAGCCCTTGGCGGTCCAGCCGTCGGGCAGCCGTAGGGAGACCGTGGGTGTGGTCAGGGCCCGCTTGGCGGCCCGCACGTGCGCGGTGACCTCGACGGTCTGACCGGGGGTGAGGTCGAACCGGTCGGCGGTCAGGTAGAACTCGGTGTCCTCGGGAAGGGCGCCGTTGGCGGCGGGCAGCACCGAGCCGCGCAGGATCGCCTCGGGGGAGGTGTCCGCCGGGTCGTACGGCACCCGGCTGTCGACCAGGGTGTAGAAGTCGCAGCGGACCTGCGCCGGGTCGGTCGGGGCGGCGGCGGTGTTCGCCCAGCCCTGGGTGACGTAGTCGCGGCGGGCGTCCACCTCGATCTCGCCCCAGGTCTTACCGGACGCGCTCCGGGTGCCCTCCCAGACGCCGAAGACCTGGTCGGTGGGGACGGTCGGCCGGAACGTGGTGGCACAGGCCGGACCGGCCGAGGAGCTGCCGGTGCCGCCGGTACGCAGGAACTTCGCCGCCCGGAAGGGCTTGAGCCCCTCCTTGCTGATCTGCTCGGGGAAGGCCTTCGGGTCGGCGGCGGCATGGAACGCCTCGGCGGCGAAGCGGGCCGCCTGCTGGTGGTTGCCGTGGTTGCCGGGCGTCGGCGACGGGTTCATCGTCATGACGATCTCGGGCCGGGTCGTCCGGATCACCCGGACGATCTGGGCGAGGGTGTCGTCGTGGCCCCAGATCTGCTCGGACAGGGGAGCGGACGCGGTGTACCAGAAGTCGACCCGGTCCAGGTTGTAGAGGTTCTCCACCCCGGCGCGGCCGATGGCGGTGCGCTCCTCGCCTTCCCGGATGATGCCCAGCGGGGGGCCCTCCTCCAGGCCGACGGCGTTGCCGCCGCCCTCGCCACGGGTGATGGTGATGACGCCGGAGCGGACGCCGTGCTTCTCCTTCCACTGGCCGAGGGTGGCGAGGCTGCTGGCCTCGTCGTCGGGGTGGGCGCTGACGAAGAGCACGTCCAGGTCGACCGCGTCGGACGGCTTGCCGCCGGCGGTGTCGGCGGGGGCGGCGAAGGCGGCGGGTGCCCCGGACAGGGCCAGGGCGAGCGCGGTGGGTAACAGGAACGCCTTGAATCGCATGCAGATCCTTCCGCTGAGCGCGGTGTCCGGGCAGCGACGGGCGGCGTCGGGCGCACGACGGCGTCGACGCTCGGTCGCGTTCGGACGGCTGATGGGGGACGGCCGGCGCGAGGCGCGGCAGGGCACCGGGCACCGGGGTACGCAGCGGTACGGGCATCCGTACACACTGGAAGGCCTTCGCCGGTGACGCTAGGGACCGGTGCACCGGCGCGTCAATCCTTTGCAAGGTCTTTCTTTGTTTGTGGAAGAAATAAAGTCACCTTGTGGGGGCCATGATCACCCGGCGCATTCGGCGCGGTCGCGCTCGGTCAGCGCCCCGGCGGTGGCGTGTTTTGCCAGCTAGTCAAGGTTCCTCTCGGGCTTCCGAGATGGTTTCGTGACTTGACTCGTTAATTCGTTCGCCGTAGGAAGGAAGTGTGACTGACGTGGTGACGCCACCGACGAGCCCGGTGAGCCGGGAGCGGGCGAAGGAGATCAAGCGGCTTTCCGTGATCTCCACCGCCCGCCAGGTGCGGGTGCTCTCCCGCGCCGAGCTGACCGAGCTCACCGGGCTGAGTCCGGCCACGCTCACCCCGCTGGTCCGTGAACTGATCGCCGAGGGCTACCTCATCGAGCGCGGGCCCGGGACGTCCCGGACCGGCCGCCCTCGGGCGATGCTGGAGTTCAACCCCCGCGCCGAGCTGGTGGCCGCGGTCTCGCTGGAGCCGTCCCGCCTGAGCTGCGAAATCGCCGACAGCGACGGCACGGTTGTCGCCCACCGCACGGTCCGGCTCGCCAGCGACATCGTCGACACCGTCTGCCGGTCCGTGCCCGAGCTGGCCGGCGACGGCCTGCCCGCGCTGCGCGGGGTGGCCATCGCCGCCCCCGGGGTCTCCTCCGGCGGGGCGGTCCGGCTCGCCCCCTCGGTCGGCCTGGTCGAGGGGCTCCCGATAGGGGAGTCGGTGCAGCAGCGGCTCGGCGTGCCGGTGGTGGTGGACAACGACGTCAACCTGATGGCGGCCGGCGAGCACGCCTGCGGGGCCGGCAGCGACGTGGCCGACCTGCTGCTGCTGCACGTCGCCGACGGCATCGGCGCCGGCCTGGTGCTCGACGGGCAGGTCCGCCGGGGCTCCGGCGGCGCGGCCGGGGAGGTCGGTTTCCTGCCGCTGGACCCGACCGACCAGGGACACGACGGCATCGGCCCGTTCGAGGCCCGCTGGTCGGAGAACGCCATCGCCGAGCGGATGGTCGCCCTGGCCCCCGGTCGTCGGCCGGACGCCCCGGTCGCCGCCCTGGTCGAGCTGGCCGGTGCCGACGAGCGGGCCGCCGCCTACCTGGACGAGGTGCTCAGCGCCTGGTCCCGGCTGATCGTCTCCTGTGTCTGCGTCGTCGACCCGGGCCGGGTGCTGCTCAGCGGGGCCGCCGCCCAGCTCGACGACGCGGCCGTCAACCGACTCCAGAGGCTGGTCGCCGCCGCGGTGCCCAGCCCGACCGAGGTCCGCCGCGCGGTCCTCGGTGACCGGGCCGTGCTGCACGGCGCGGTCAGCTACGCGCTCTCCGCAGCCGCCGCCGGCCTGCCCCACCTGCTTCCCACACCCTGACCACGCAGTTCCCCATCACCCCCTCGGAGGTACCCCATGAGACGTCGCCTTCTCCTCGCCGGGGCGCTCGCCACCGTGCTCGCCGCCGGCACCGCGTGCGGTGGCGGCGGTGGCGGTGACGACGCGGCCGGCGGCACGACCGTCGAGAAGCTGACCATCTACACGGCCCGTGACAAGAAGGTCTCCGACTACGTGGTGGAGCAGTTCACCGCCAAGTACCCGGAGTACAAGGGCAAGGTCGAGATCCTCAACCTGGGCGCGCAGGAGATCCTGGAGCGGGTCCGGGCGGAGAAGGCCAACCCGCAGGCCGACGTCTGGTGGGGTGGCACCCAGCAGGGTCTCTCCGCGGGCGCGTCCGAGGACCTGCTCGCTCCCATCCAGCCGAACTTCGCCGGCAAGATGGACGCCAAGTACAAGGACGCCGAGGGCCGCTGGTTCGGGGAGATCCTGCTGCCCGAGGTCATCATGTACAACAACAAGGCGCTCACCCCGGAGCAGGCCCCGAAGGACTGGGACGACCTGCTCAAGCCGGAGTGGAAAGACAAGATCATCATCCGGGACGTGGCCGCCTCCGGCACCATGCGGTCGATCTACTCCGCGATGATCGTGCGGCAGTCGCCCGACGGCAGCAACCCGCAGCCCGGCTACGACTGGCTCAAGAAGCTCGACGCCAACACCGGCGCGTACGCCGCCAACCCGACCGACCTGTACCTGAAGCTCTCCCGGCAGCAGGGCACGCTCAGCGCCTGGAACCTCCAGGACGTCCTGCTCCAGGCCAACCAGTCCAACATGCCCTTCGGGTACGTGATGCCGGCCTCCGGTGCCCCGGTGCTGGTCGACGGCCTCGCCGCGGTCAAGGGCGGCACCACCGAGGGCGCGCAGAAGTTCCTCGAGTTCCTCTTCGACGACAAGCTCCGCGGTGAGCTCGCCAAGGAGTACTTCCAGATCCCGGCAGTGGAGATCGCCGAGCAGCCGGAGTGGCTGGCCAACCTCGACCTCAAGCCGCTCGACGTCGACTGGGACGTGATCGGCAAGAACGAGACCGAGTGGATCAACCACTGGAACAGCCAGATCAAGAACAAGGGCTGACCGCGCGGACGCCGGACCGGGGCCGACCCGGTCCGGCGTACCCGCCCGTCAGTGGTGCGTCCGATCAGGCGGCGTACCGCACGAAGGAGAGGGCCTCATGATCGATGTCACGCTGGAGTCGGTGAGCAAGCGCTTCGCGCGCGGTGGCGACACCGCGGCCGTGGACGACGTCGACATCACCATCGCCGCCGGGGAGTTCTTCACCCTGCTCGGCCCGAGCGGCTGCGGCAAGACCACCACCCTGCGCATGGTGGCCGGGTTCTACTTCCCCACCTCCGGGCGGATCCGCTTCGGCGCCGAGGACGTCACCCGCCGGCCGCCGAACAAGCGCGACACCGGCATGGTCTTCCAGAACTACGCGCTCTTCCCGCACATGAGCGTGGCGCAGAACGTCGCCTACGGACTCAAGATCCGCAAGGTCAACCGGGCCGAGTCGCGCCGCCGGGTCGAGGAGGCGCTCGCCGAGGTGCACCTCGGCGGCTACGGCGAGCGGCGCATCGACGAGCTCTCCGGCGGCCAGCAGCAGCGGGTCGCCCTGGCCCGCGCCCTGGTGATCCGGCCGCGCACCCTGCTGCTCGACGAGCCGCTGTCGAACCTCGACGCCAAGCTGCGTGAGGAGACCCGGACCGAGATCCGCCGGATCCAGCAGGAGGCCGGCACCACCGCCATCTACGTCACCCACGACCAGGCCGAGGCGATGGCCATGTCGGACCGGATCGCGGTCATGCAGTCCGGCCGGGTGCAGCAGATCGGCGCGCCGCAGGAGATCTACCACCAGCCGGCCAACGCGTTCGTGGCCCGCTTCATCGGCCGCAGCAACGTCCTCGACCTGCCCGTGGTCGACGCGACCGAGCGGAGCGTCACGGTCCGGCTGCCCGGCGGCGGCGAGGTCGCCGTCGGCGCGCCCGCCGGGCACGGCCGCAAGGCCGGCGAGAACGCCCTGGTCTCGGTGCGTCCCGAGCACATCGCTCTGACCGCGACCACCGACCCGGGCGCGCTGCCCGGCCGGATCACCGAGGTGGAGTTCACCGGCATGGCCACCAACCTCGTGGTCGACGTGGCCGGCGAGTCGGTCCAGGTGGCCGCCGTGGACGTGCCGGCCGGCATCGCCGTCGGCGACCAGGTCGGCCTGCGCCCCAACCGGGAGCGGATGTGGGTGGTCCGTCCGTGAGCACCATCCCCGCCACCCCGAGCGCGGCCACCGTCCCGCCGGTCACCGAGGACCCGACGCCGCCGCGCGCCCCGCGCCGCCGGCTCGCCGACCGCTTCGGCGGTGGCTCCGGCTCGCGCTGGTTCCCGTACGTGCTGGTCTTCCCGCTCGCCCTGATCCTCTTCGGGTACGTCGTCCAGCCGATGTTCGCCACCTTCGCCGAGAGCGTCGGCGTGGACGGGGTGGAGAACTACACCGCCTTCCTCAGCGGCGAGGGGGTGGCCCGCTCCGCCCTGCTCACCTCGCTGCTCATCTCCGCGGCCAGTGTGCTGCTCTGCGGCGTCGTCGGCGTGGCGATGGCCTTCCTGCTCAAGCGCTTCCAGTTCCCCGGGCGCGGGCTGATCGAGGCGATCATCCTGGTGCCGGCGGCGCTGCCGCCGCTGATCGGGGCGATCTCGTTCCAGCTGCTCTACAGCGAGACCGGCATCCTGCCGCGTGGCCTCCAGCAGCTCTTCGGCGCGGAGAACCCGGTGCTGCCGTTCAGCGGCATCGCCGGGGTGCTGGTGGTGCACACCTTCACCATGTACCCGTACTTCTACCTGGCCACCTCGGCCGCGCTGACCGGGATGGACCCGTCGGTGGAGGAGGCGGCGTACAACCTGGGGGCCGGTCGGGTCCGGGTCTGGCGCACCGTGCTGCTGCCGATGCTCACCCCGGCGCTGGTCTCCGCCTCGCTGCTGGTCTTCATGACCTCGCTGGCGTCGTACACCGCCCCGCTGCTGTTCGGGGTGGACCGCACGATGACCATGCAGATCTACATCAACCGCACCAACGGCGACCTGCCGATGGCGTCCACGTACGCCTCGGTGCTCGGCGTGGTCTCGGTGCTCTTCCTGCTCGGCATGCGCTGGTACGAGGGGCGGCGCAGCTACCGCTCCCAGTCCAAGGGCGTGGCCAGCCACCGGCGGGAGATCACCAACCCGTTCGGGCGCTGGGCGGCGCTGGTCGCCTCGCTGCTGGCCACCGCCGTGCTGCTCGCGCCGGTGGCGACCATCGCCCTGGTGGCGTTCTCCGAGGACGGCTCCTGGACCACCGAGGTCATCCCGGCCGCCTACACCTGGCAGAACTTCGTCACGATCTTCTCCGACCCGGACGCGTTCCAGCCGATCCTGAACTCGCTCCAGATGAGCCTGCTCGCCACCGCCGGCTGCATCGTGGTCGGCGTGCTCATCGCCTACGCGGTACGCCGGCTGGACTTCCGCGGCCGGGGCCTGCTGGACGTGGCGGTCATGCTGGCCTGGGCGCTGCCCGGCACGGTGGTCGCGATCAACCTGATCTCGGCGTTCAGCACCGGCAACGCGTTCAGCTTCGGGCAGGTGCTGATCGGCACCTTCTGGATCATGCCACTGGCGTACTTCGTCCGGTTCCTGCCGCTGGTGTTCCGCTCCAGCTCGGCCACCCTGGCCCAGATCGACCCGTCGCTGGAGGAGGCCGCCCGGAACCTGGGGGCGTCCTGGTGGCGGGCGTTCGGGTCGGTGACCCTGCGGCTGATGCTCCCCGGCGTGCTGGCCGGCGCGCTGCTCGCCTTCGTGCACGGTGTCGGTGAGTTCGTCGCCTCGGTGCTGATCTACACCTCGGACACCGCGCCGATCTCGGTGGAGATCAACAACCGGATGTACTCGTTCGAGGTCGGCACCGCCGCCGCGTACGGCATGCTCCAGGTCGTGCTGATCTTCGTGGTGATGGTGCTCTCCGGTCGCCTGGAAGGCGGCCGGCGGTCCAGCCGGGAGGCGGCGAAGTGGACGGCCTGACCGCGTGGCCGGCCGGGGGCGGCCTGATCCCCGCCACCCGGATCCCCGGCGGTGAACTGGCGGCGGTCGCCGCCGCGGCCGACTTCGCGGTGCTGCCGGTCGGCGCGGTCGAGTGGCACGGCCCGCACCTGCCGCTCGGCACCGACCTGATCCTCGCCGAGGGCTTCGCCCGGGAGAGCGCGTCGGACGCGCCGGCCGGCGGAAGCGCGTCGGACGCGCCGGCCGGCGGAAGCGCGTCGGACGCGCCGAGGGGCGAAAGCGCGTCGGGTGCTCCGGCGGGCGAAAGCGCGGCGGGTACGCCGGCCGACGGGGGCGCGCCGGGTGACGGCCTGCCGGCCGGCGGGAACGCCGCCGAGGGGCCCGGTCCGCGCGGGGTGCTCTTCCCCGCCGTGCCGTACGCGGCCTGCCCCGGGCAGACCCGCCCCTGGCCGGGCACCGTGGCGATCCGTCCGGAGATCGCCGTCGGCTACCTCGCCGACGTGATCGAGGGGATCGTGGCGGCCGGCTTTCCCCGGCTGCTGATCGTCAACGGGCACGACGCCAACATGTCGACCGTCCGGGCCGCGATGGAGTGGGTCTCCGGTCGGCGCACCGCCAGCCTGCTGCTGGTCAACTGGTTCCAACTGGTCACCCCGGAGGAGACCGCCGCGCTGTACGGTCCGCTGCCGGCGCGTGGGCACGGCGGGGCGTACGAGACCTCCGGCGTGCTCGGCTTCGACCCGGACGCGGTCCGCCTCGGCGCGGTCGACGACCTGCCGCCGAAGCCCAAACTGCCGGTGCCGCACCCGTACGTGCTGGTCGAGTCCCGGCCCGACCCGTGGCAGGGCTGGTCCGGGCACATCTCGCTGGCCGACGAGACGATCGGGCGGCGGGTCCGGGAACTGGCCGGCGGGCGGCTGCGCGAGCTGGTCGCCACCTGGGTGGCCGCCGAACCCCCGGCCGCCCCCACCGCCGACCCGCTGCCCGAGCCGGCTCCGGCTGGTGCGCGGCCGGACGGCACCCCGGCCGACGTGCCCGCCGCCGGCTCCCGGCCCGGCGCGGCCCCCGCCGCTGTCTCCCGGCCGGATCCATCCTCCGGGGAGGACTCGTGACCGTCGACCGGGGACTCGACATCGTCGACTTCCACCTGCACTTCCGGATCGGCGCGGACGAGACGATCCGGTCCTGCGAGCACGCCGCCGGCATGCACCCGGGCGGGGAGCACGAGCGGGCCGTCCGCGCCGCCGGCTCCGCCCCGTACGCGACGCGGTGGCGGCAGGCGTGGGGCTTCCCCGACCCCGAACCCCCAGCCGAGCGCTGGCAGGACGAGGCGGACCGGTGGGCCGACGAGCTGCGGGCGGTGAACGTCCGGCGGGCGGTCTTCGTCACCGGCGGCGGCAACGACACCGTCGCCGACGTGGTCGACCGGCATTCCGACCTGCTGCTCGGTTTCGCCCACCACGACCCGTACGCCCCGGGGGCCGCCGCCGAACTGGAACGCGCGGTGGTCGAACGCGGCCTGCGCGGGCTGAAGCTCTTCGCCCCGCTGCTACGCGGCCCCCTCGACGACGAGGCCCTCGACCCGCTCTGGGGCACCGCCCAGCGGCTCGGCGTGCCGGTGCTCGTCCACATCGGGCACTACGGCAGCGCCGGTGGCCTCTCCCACGGCCGGTACGGCGGCCCGGACGAGCTGGCCCGGATGGCCCGCCGCTTCCCGGAGCTGGCCGTGGTGGTGCCGCACTTCGGCGTCCAGCACGTCCAGGACCTCCTCTTCGCCGCGTGGGGCTGCCCGAACATCCACGTCGACACCTCCGGCTCCAACCAGTGGGTGCGCTGGATGCCGTACAAGCTGACCCTGGAGGACCTCTTCCGCCGCTGCTACGAGACCATCGGCCCGCACCGGATCGTGTTCGGCAGCGACTCGTCGTGGTTCCCCCGGGGCTACGTCACCCGCTACCTCGACGACCAACTGCGGATCTGCCGGGAGCTGGGCCTACCCGAGGAACACCTGCGCGCCATCTTCGCCGGGAACGCCGAGCGGCTGCTCGGCCTCGGCGACTGACCGGCTGACGTCGGGCGCGTTGACGCGACGCACCCGGCCTGGAAGGAAGTGGACACCCGTCATGAGCACACCCCCGCTGACCACCTACCAGCGGCACCACCTGCGGCCCACGTACGACCACCACGTCGGGTACCTGTTCCCGGCGATGGTGCGGGCCAGCCAGGCGCACGTGGTGATGCTGACCGAGCAGGGACTCGTCCCCGCCGACCGGGCCGCCCGTCTGCTGCGCGGCCTCGCCGAACTGCGCGCCGACGACACGCCCGCGCCGGAGTTCGACGGCACCTTCGAGGACACCTACTACCTGCTGGAGAAGCGGCTCGCCGAGGCGTGCGGCATCCCCGCGTCCGAACTGGACGTGCAGATGGCCCGTAGCCGCAACGACCTGGACGCCGGGGTGTTCCGGATGCTCCTGCGCGACCAGCTCGTGGGCGTGCTCGACCGGGTGCTCGCCACCGCCACCACCACTCTTGACGCCGCGCACCGGTACGCCGACGTGGTGATCACCGGCTACACCCACCGCCGGCCCGCCCAGCCCACCACCATCGGGCACGCCCTCGCCGGCTACGCCGAGGCGCTCGCCGGTGAGGCCGTCGCGTACGCCGACCTGATCGAGGCGCTCAACACCTCGCCGCTGGGCTCCTGCGCGTTCGCCGGCACCGACCTGGACATCGCCCCCGCCCGGGTGGCCGAACTGCTCGGCTTCGGCGGCCTGGTCACCAACTCGTACGAGGCGGTGGCCGGGGCCGACCACCTGGTCCGGGTGGGCACCCTCAACGCGCAGGCCCTCGCCACCGGCGCCCGGCTGGCCCGCACCCTGATGGACTGGCTGAGCTGGCGCTGGGTGACCACCCCCGGCGACTTCACCCAGGGCAGCAGCATCATGCCGCAGAAGCGCAACCCGGTGGTGCTGGAACACCTGGTCTCGATGGCCGGGGCCACCGCCGCCGACGCCGCCAGCGTGCTCAACAACGTCGGCGCGGCCTGGTGGGAGGACTCCAACAACGCCACCACCGACGTGCAGGTGCGGCTCTGGGAGAGCAACGACCGCACCGACCGGTTCTTCGCGCTGCTCGGCGGCTTCCTCGCCGAGATCGAGCCGTTGGAGCCACCGTCGGCGGAGGAGATCGTCGCCTCCGGAGCCACCACCACCGCCGCAGCCGACGCGCTGACCCGGCACGGGGTGCCGTTCCGCGCCGCCCACTCGGTGGTCGGTCGGCTGGTCCGGGGTGGCGCTCCGGGCACCTGGACCGTCGACGGGGTCCGCGCGGCGGCCGAGGGGATCGCCGACGGGCTCGACGACGCCGCGATCGACGACCTGATCGCCGCCGCCGTCCGTCCCGCGCAGGTCCTCGACCGGGCCCAGGTCGACGGCCCCGGCAGGGACGCGGTACGGGCCCAGGTGGCGACCCTCCGCGTCGCCTTCGACGGCGTCGCCGGTCGGCTCGACGCGGTCCGGGACCGGCTGGCCCGGGCCGACGAGGCGCTGGACGCCGTCGCCGCCGAGCGGGCGGGGTTGGACGCCGCCGCCGCCGTGGCCGCCGAGCGGGCGGGGTTGGACGCCGTGGCCGCCGAGCGGGCGGCGCGGTGAGCGTGCGTCCCGTCCTGTCGACCGGAGGGTGTGACCGGTGAGTGTTGGATTGTCCGGTCGAGCCGCCCAGCCCGCACCGGTGGCCGGTGACCGGCCGATGCTGCTCGGCATCGACTTCGGCGGCACCAAGATGGCCGTCGGGGTGGCCGACGGGCAGGGCCGGCTCCTGGTCCGCGAACGGGTCCCCACGCACGCCGAGCAGGGCGCGCCGCAGGCCCTGGACCGGGCGCTGGCGCTGGCCGCGAAACTGGTGGCGCAGGTCGGCGGCCCGGTCGCGGCGGCCGGCGTGGCCTCGCCCGGCGTGATCCGGCCCGACGGCATCGACCTGGCCCCGAACGTGCCCGGCTGGGACCGGCTGCGGCTGGCCGACGCCGTCCGCGAGCGGTTCGGCGTGCCGGCGGTGGCGGTCGACAACGACCTGAACGCCGCCGCCCTGGCCGAACTGCGCCTCGGTGCGCTGCGCGACGTCGACCCCGGGCTGGTGGTCGGCATCGGCACCGGCGTCGCGGCGGCGGTCACCGTGGGCGGCCGGGTGGTCGGCGGCCACCGGGGCGCGGCCGGCGAGATCGGGTACGCGGTGGCCGGTGGCCCCTGGCCCGGCAGCATGCTGGAACTCAACTTCTCCGGCCGGGCGCTGGACCGGCTCGCCGACGAGCAGGGGGTGCTGGGTGGCGCGGCCGGGCTGGCCGCCGCCGCCGCGCGTCCCGGCCCGGCCCGGGAGGCGCTCACCGCCCGGGTCGACGAGTTCGCCCGTCACCTGGCCACCTGCTGCCTGCTGCTCGACCCGCAGCGGGTGGTGCTGGTCGGCGGGGTGGCCGGCAGCGACCTGATCCGGGGCCTGCTGACCGAGCGACTCGGCGCGGTGCTGCCGTACCGGCCGGAGGTGGTGCTTTCCCGGTTCGCCGACGACGCCGCCCTGCACGGCGCGGTGATCCTCGCCCGCGAGGCGGTGCCCGCGTCCCGCTGACCGTCGCCGGCTGCCGCCATGATCGACTCCGTTTCGCCGGAACGGCGTCCTCCAACGTTCTGGACAGCCCCACCTCGCCAGAGTGGAGTCGATCATGGCGGCCCGGCCGCCCGCGCCGCCGACCGGGGCGGGTCAGATCGGCAGCCGGTCGCGCCCGGTCAGCGGGCGACCGAGCACCCGATCACCGGGCTGGATCGTTCGCCCAACCGAGCAGGACGGCGAGCCCGCCGGCGAACAACATCGGCACCCCGAGCAGGTACGCGACGCGTCCCGGGAACCATCCCCGGTCGGCGGTCTCGTCCGGGTCGCCGTTGGCAGCACCGATCGAGCGGACGAGGTCCTCGACCTGCCGCCGGTCGGCGTCGGTGAAACCATCTGCGTTGGCGCCGAGATGCTCGGCCAGTGCGACCACATGGTCCCGTTCCGCCCGAGTGAAGGGAGACTCTCCCTCCGGCACCGTGCCGAAGCAGATCATCCGTCCGCCTGTCTTGGCGTTGATGTTGATGTCGGCTCGACTGGTGCACTCGTCCCCGCTGCGGACGAAGTTGACCTGGTAAGCACTGCCGGCCCGGAATTCGTCGATCAACGCGTACGCCGTCAGGATCATGCCCAGTGCGAGGACCACCCCCCAGATACGTCCTCTCATGGTCCTATTGTCCAGCTTGGAGCGGGAGTCGACCAGAGCCGAGCCCGGTCAGCGGCTGGCGCGCAGCGCCTCGATCAGCCACTCCACCGCCGGCACCATCGGCGGGAACGGTGGCCGCTGGTGCAGCACCCCGACCAGTTGCCAGTACCGCTCCACCCGGCGGTCGGTGAAGGTGGCCATCCGGTCGGCCAGCGCGACCCGCTGCCCGGCGGAGAGCCCCGGGTCGACGATGCGGTCGACGATCTCCCGGGCGGCGGGGGAGTCCGGGGCGATGCCGGCGGTGAGGGCGTCCCGGGCCGGGGTCACGTCCGGCATCGGCTCCGGCGGGGAATCCTCACCGGCCGCTCCGGCCACCGCCATCTCCCGGGCCCGGCGGCGGAACGCCGGGTCGCCCACCAGTTCGGCCAGCTCGACCCAGGCACTCACCTCCTCGTCGGTGGGGTCGTCGGGCAGGTCGGCGGGAATCGCCCCCCGCATCGCCGCGCCGATGCCGCCGGAGGAGGAGCCCGGGTCGATGCCGGCGAACACCTCCGTCACGAAGTCGTCGATGATCTGCTGCCGCTCCCGGGCGGAGAGGCGGGCCAGGTCGTGCATGAGTCTCAACTCCTCGGTCGTGCTTCCGCGACGGACGACCGACCGCAGCACCGCCCGGCGCAGCCGCAGGGTCCGGATCTCGACGTCCAGCGCCCGGACGTGTGCTCGGGCCACGTCCGTGACGCCGGTCTGCCGGTCCAGGATCCGCCGGACGTCGTCCAGACCGACGCCGAGGTCACGCAGGGTCCGCAACAGCTCCAACCGGGCCACGGCGGCGGCGTCGTAGAGGCGGTAGCCGCCGCCGGACCGGGTGGTCGGCGGCAGCAGACCCTGGTCCGACCAGAACCGGATGGTGCGTACGGTCAGGCCGGTGCGATGCGCGAGCTGCCCGATGGTGAACAGCTCGGTACGGTCGTCCACGGACACAGCGTGCAGCCTCCAGTCGCTGGAGACTCAAGTCCTCAGCCGTCGGCGGGGCGGTGGGCCCGCAGCATCAGCGACACGCCGGGCAGCCCCTTCACCGGTAGGTACCGTTCGGCGGCGACCACCGCCCGGAGCCCCACATTGACCACGGCGGGCAGGTCGCCCAGGTCGCTGCCGGTGGAGGTGCGCCGCCGCCACGCGGCGACCGGCCGGAGCAGCACGTTCCAGCTCCACAACTCGTCCACGACCAGGCCGGCCTTCTCCACCGTCGCCCGCAGCGACTCCCGGTCGTAGCGGCGGACGTGCCCGACCGCCACGTCGTGCGCCGACCAGAGCCGCATGTCGCACGGTACGGCGATCAGCGCGGTGCCGCCCGGCCGCAGCGTCCGGCGGATCTCGGCGGCGGCGAGGTGGTCGGCGTCGATGTGTTCGAGGATGTCGAAGGCGACCACCAGGTCCAGCCCGGCCGAGGCGACCGGCAGGTGCCGGGCGTCCGCCCGGATCACGTCCAGCCCGCGTTCCCGGGCCACCTCCGCGCCGTCCACGCTGAACTCCAGCGCCACCGGTCGCCAGCCGTACGCCCGCAGCACCCGGGTGTTGCCGCCACCGGCCGCGCCGACGTCCAACGCCTGGCCGGGGCGGTGACCCGAGGCCGCGAGCCGGCGCAGCGCCCGCCCCAGCAGCGCGCGGCGCTCGCGGTACCACCAGTGGGTGTCCTCGAGGGCGGCGAGCTTGCGGATCTCGGTCGCTTCCACGCGTACTCCTCGCAGATCGGGCGACCATCACCCTATCCATGCCGACCCGCGCCTCCACCCGGCGCTCGCCTGGTTGGTAGCAGGGGCCCCTTACAGGTGATTTTTGCACTGCAAGGTGCCCCTGCTACCAACGCGGCGGAGCGCGGTGCGGACGGCGGAACCAGCGGAGGAAGCGGCGGAACAGCTCGGCCGGTGACGGCGGGTCCGCCGAGTGCGGTGCCCGCAGGTCCCCACTGGCGCTGCCCCGACGCCCTTCACGGCAGATCTTGGACAGTTGCCGTCGTATCTCGACGGTCACTGTCCAAGATCTAAACGGAAGCCCGACGGGGGCTGGTGGGGTGGTCGGCCAGTCGCGTCTCGCTGTGGGGCCAGGGCTTCCGTCCTGCGGAGCAGAGGAGCCGCATTCAGGAGAAATCGCCCACCGGCTACCTGCCGACGCTTTACGCTCCAACACATCAAGGGGGCGATTATGGGCATTCAGGGCAAGGTGGCGGTCGTCACGGGAGCAGGTCGGGGGATCGGCCGGGCGATCGCGCTGCGGCTGGCGGACGACGGGGCCGACGTGGCGGTGAACGACGTCCGGGCCGAAGGGGCCGAGGCGGTGGCCGACGAGATCCGGGCACGGGGCCGACGGGCCGTCGCGGTGCCTGCGGACGTCAGTGACCGGGACGCCGTCCACGAGATGGTGGCGAAGGTCGCGGACGACCTCGGTCGCGTCGACGTCATGGTCTCCAACGCCGGCATGGCGCAGATCAAGCCGCTGACCGAGGTGACCGCCCAGGACCTGGAACCCCTGTTCCGGCTGAACGTCTTCGGCGTCGTCTACTGCCTCCAGGCCGCCGTGGCGCAGATACGGAAACAGGGCGGCGGTGGAAAGATCATCAACGCCGCTTCGATCGCCGGGCACTCCGCGTTCGACTACCTCGGCGCGTACTCGGCGACGAAGTTCGCGGTGATCGGGATCACCCAGGCGGCGGCGAAGGAACTGGCGCAGTTCGGGATCACCGTCAACGCCTACTGTCCGGGGATCGTCGGCACCGACATGTGGGACGTCATCGACCAGAAGCTCAGCGGCTACCTCGGCCTGAAGCAGGGCGAGGCGCTCAAGAAGTACGCGGGCGGGATCCCGCTCGGCCGGGTCCAGACCCCGGAGGACGTCGCCGCCTTCGTCTCCTACCTGGCCGGCCCCGACTCGGACTACATGACCGGCCAGTCCGTGATGATCGACGGCGGCCTCGTCATGCGCTGACCGGCGGCCATATCACGCCCGGGTCCTCCGACGAGCCGGGCCACACCGTACGGCAGGCCCCGCTGTCGCGGACGACAGCGGGGCCAGAACCTGCCGGACGAGCGGGGCGGCGTCGCCGTGGACGCCGTGACCTCAGGCCCGCGTGAAGACGAGGGCCACGTTGTGCCCACCGAAGCCGAACGAGTTGTTCAACGCCGCCGGGATCTCCATGTGACGCGCCTTGTTGGCAACCACCTCGAGGTCGAGACCGTCGTCCGGGTCGTCCAGGTTGATGGTCGGCGGTATCACCCCGTCGCGGATCGCGAGGATGGTGGCGATCGACTCCAGCGCGCCGGCCGCCCCGAGCAGGTGGCCCGTCATCGACTTGGTCGCGGTCAGCACCGGGTGGTCACCGATCGCCTTGTGCAGCGCCACCACCTCGGCCATGTCCCCGACCGGCGTGGAGGTGGCGTGCGCGTTGACGTGCACGATGTCCTGCCGGGCCACGCCGGCGTCGGCGATCGCCTTGCCGATGGCCCGGATCGCGCCCGCGCCCTCCGGGTGCGGCTGGACGATGTCGTACCCGTCGGAGGTGATGCCGGCCCCGGCGAGCCGGGCGTAGACCCGGGCGCCGCGCGCGGCGGCGTGGTCGGCGCGTTCCAGCACGACCACCCCGGCGCCCTCGCCGAGGACGAAGCCGTCCCGGCCCTTGTCCCACGGTCGGGAGGCGCGTTCCGGATCGTCGTTGCGGGTGGACATGGCCCGCATGGAGGCGAAGCCGGCCATCGGCAGCGGGTGGATGACCGCCTCGGTGCCGCCGGCCACCACCACGTCGGCCCGGCCGGAGCGGATGATGTCCAGACCGAGGGCGATGGCCTCCGCGCCGGTGGCGCAGGCGCTGGCGACCGCGTGTACGCCCGCCTGCGCACCCAGCTCCAGGCCCACCCAGGCGGCGGGACCGTTCGGCATCAGCATCGGCACGGTGTGCGGAGAGACCCGCCGAGGGCCGGACGCCTCCAGGATGTCGTCCTGGTTGAGCAGCGTCACCGCGCCACCGATGCCGGAGCCGACGCTCACTCCCAGCCGCTCCGGGTCGAGCCCGGAGTCGGCCAGGCCGGCGTCCGCCCAGGCCTGGTGCGCGGCGATCAGGGCGATCGCCTCGGACCGGTCCAACCGGCGCAGCTTCACCCGGTCCAGCAGGCCGGCCGGGTCGACCGCGAGTTGCGCGGCGATCCGGACCGGCATCTGGTCGGCCCACTCCTGGGTGAGCGCACTCACCCCGGAGCGGCCCGCGAGCATGGCGTCCCAGGTCGACGTGACGTCCCCGCCCAGCGGGGTCGTCGCGCCGAGCCCGGTGACGACGACGTCGGTGCGACTCATGATCAGGACTGCGCCTCGATGTAGCTGACGGCGTCACCGACGGTCTTCAGGTTCTGCACCTCGTTGTCCGGGATCTTGACGCCGAACTTCTCCTCCGCCGCCACCACGACCTCGACCATGGAGAGCGAGTCGACGTCGAGGTCGTCGGTGAACGACTTCCCCTCGGCCACCTCGTTCTGGTCCACCCCGGCTACCTCGTCGAGGATCTCGGCGAGGCCGGCGGTGATCTCTTCACGGGTCATTGCGTTGTGTTTCCTCTCATCGGGTTGTACGCACCCGGCGGCGGTACGAGCCGGGCGGGAACGGCGCGGTCGGTCGGACCGCCGCCGGACTTCAGGGGCAGCGCGGGCGGACCCGCGCCGGTATCAGGGGCAGCGGACGACCTGACCGGCGTAGGTCAGGCCGCCGCCGAAACCGAACAGCAGCACCGGGGCGCCCGAGGGCACCTCCCGCCGCTCGACCAGCTTGGACAGGGCCAGCGGCACGCTCGCCGCCGACGTGTTGCCGGACTCGACGATGTCCTTGGCGATGACGGCGTCCGGGATGCCCAGCCGTCGGGCGATGCCGTCGATGATCCGGGCGTTGGCCTGGTGCGGCACGAAGGCGGCCAGCTCCTCCGGGCGTACGCCGGCCCGCTCGCAGGCCTGGAGCGCCAGCGGGGCCAGTTCGGTGGTGGCCCAGCGGAAGACCGCCTGCCCCTCCTGCGCGACGTACGGCCGCCAGCCCTCGATCCGGACCGCGTCGCCCTTCTCGGGGACCGAACCCCACACCACCGGGCCGACCCCGGACGGCTCGCCCTCGGCGGTGGCGGTGACCACCGCAGCGCCCGCCCCGTCGGCGAAGATGATGCAGGTCGAGCGGTCCGTCCAGTCGACGAAGTCGGAGAGCTTCTCCGCGCCGATGACCAGCGCGTTGCGCGAGGCGCCGGCGCGGATGGCGTGGTCGACGGTGCCCAGCGCGTACGCGAAGCCCGAGCAGGCGGTGTTCAGGTCGAACGCGCCCGGCGCGTTGATGCCCAGCCGGGCGGCGACCCGGCAGGCGACGTTCGGGCTGCGGTCGATCGACGTGCAGGTGGCCACGACCACGAGGTCGATGTCGGCGGCGGTGAGGCCGGAGTTCGCCAGCGCCTTGTCGGCGGCGGCGGAGGCCATGTCGGCCACCGTCTCGCCGTCGGCGATCCGTCGGCTGACGATGCCCACCCGGTCGCGGATCCACTCGTCGTTGGTCTCCACGAGCTGGGCTATCTCGTCGTTGGTCACCACCCGCGAGGGCTGGTAGTGACCGAGGGAAAGGATCCGGCTTCCGCTCACGGTTGGAGTCCTCCGATACGGACGAGCGGCTGGCCCGGGGCGACCGGGTCGTCGTGGTGGGCGAGCCACTCGGTGAGCAGCCCACCGGCGTGCGCGGTCACCTCGACCGGCTCCTGGCGGGTCGAGACGTGCCCGATGACCTGGCCGGTCTCGACGGTCCCGCCCTCGGCGAGACCCTCGGCCGGCGCGAAGGTGCCGGCCACGGGCGCGACCACCACGCGGAACGGGGCGGTCGGCTCGTGGCGGGGTGCGGTGCCGTGCCGTGCGATCAGGGCGCGGGCGGCCGGCAGGTCGTCCGGGGTGTTCAGGGTGACGATCTCGGGCAGGGCGTCGGAGCCCTTGTACTCCCGCTTGATGAGGTTGTTCAGGGTGCCGGCCGGGGGCAGCTCGATCACCCCGGTCACCCCGAGGTCGACCAGGGTCGCCATGCAGAGGTCCCAGCGGACCGGGGCGGTGACCTGGCGGACGAGGCGCTGCACCATCTCCCGGCCGTGCGGCACGGCGGTGCCGTCGAGGTTGGACAGCAGGAGCCGGTCCGGATTCCGGACGGTGATCCCGGCGGCGACGGCGGCGAGCGCGGCCTCGGCCGGGGCCATGTACGGGGTGTGGAACGCCCCGGCCACCTTGAGCCGCATGATCCGGGCCTTGGTCGGCGGCTCGGCGGCGAGGTTGTCGATGCCCTCGGTCGCCCCGGCGGCCACCACCTGACCGGTGGCGTTGCGGTTGGCCGGGTGCAGGCCGTGCTTCTCGACGGCGGCGAGCACCTCGTCGGCGTCCCCGCCGAGCACCGCCGCCATGCCGGTCGGCTCCAGCGCGCAGGCCGCCGCCATCTCCCGGCCGCGCACGCCTGCCAGGGCGATCGCGGCCTCGGCCGGAAGCACCCCGGCCAGCGCCGCCGCGGCCAGCTCGCCGACGCTGTGGCCGGCGGTGAGCCCGACGTCACCCATCGGCAGGTGCTCGGCGGCCAGCAGCGACGCCGCCACCAGCAGCGGCTGGGTGCGGGCGGTGTCCTTGATCTCGTCCGCGTCGGCTGCGGTGCCGAGGTGGACCAGATCGACGCCGGAGAGCGCCGACCACCACCGCAGCCGTGTCTCGGTGCCGTGCAGGTCGAGCCACGGAGTCAGGAAGCCGGGTTTCTGCGAACCCTGGCCTGGGGAGAGTACGGCGAGCACGCCTATGACTCTGTCTGAATCTTGGCGGCCGTGCGTTGTCGGCAGGCACCAAACCGCACTAGAACATTTGGAGGGATCCTACAAAAAGCCCGGGTCGGAGGCCTTTCGAACCCGGTCAACGCTCCTCGCCGCGCCCGCCGCCGGGCGGTGCGGGGAGCACCGGCGTGACCGGATCTAGCCGGCCGACGGTCAGCGCCACCTGGAGGGCGAAGGCGCCTCGGGGGAGCAACGGGGACAGACCGGTCACTTCGGCGATCCGGCGCAACCGGTACCGCACGGTGTTCGGGTGCACGAAGAGGGCGCGCGCCGTGCTCTCCAACACCCCGCCCGAGGCGAAGAAGGCGTCCAGGGTCTCCAGCAGTTCGCCCCCGGCGCGCACCAGGGTCGCGTAGTAGTCCTGCCGTAACCGTCGGCGGGCCTCGGCGTCCCCGGCCAGCGCCCGCTCCGGCAGCAGGGCGGCGGCCTCCACCGGGCGCGGCGCGGCCGGCCAGGCCGGAGCCGCCCGGTACCCGGCCAGCGCCGACCGCGCCGACTCGGTCGCCTCGTCCAGACTCGGCACGGCGGGACCGACCACCACCGGCCCGTCGCCGAACGCCGGCAGCAGCTTCTCGGTGGCCGCCAGCGGGTCGGCCGCGCCACCGAGCACCACCACCAGCCGGTCGCCGTGCACCCCGCCGATCATCCCGACCCGGATCCGCCGAGCCAGCCGGTAGACGGTGTGCAGCACGGCGGCCACCTCCCCGCCGGGCGAGCGACCCACCGCCACCGCCACCGGGGGCGCGTCCGCCCAGCCCAGCGCGGCGGCCCGGCTGGCCAGCACGTCCGAGGAGTCGCCGCGCAGCAGCGCGTCCACCAGCAGGGCCTGGAGCCGGGCGTCCCAGTTGCCGCGCACCTCGGCGGCCCGCGCGTACGCCCGCGCCGAGGCGAAGGCGATCTCCCGGGAGAACCGCAGCACGACCTCCCGCAACTGCTGCTCCTCGCCGTCGGCGGCCAGGTGCGGGACCTGCTCCTCCACCACGTCGATGGTCACCTTGATCAGTGCGACGGTCTGCTGGAGGCTGATCGACCGGGCGAGGGCCTGCGGGGCGATGGCGAAGACCTCGTCGGAGACCTCCTGGGTGCTGTCCGCCCGACCGCCGCCGTCGCGCAGCCACTGCACCAGCGACCGGACGCCGGCCTGGGCGACCAACGTCACCCAGGACCGCTGGTCGGCCGGGAGGGCCCGGAACCAGGGCAGGGTCTCGTCCATCCGGGCCACGCTCGCCGTGGCCAGCGCCCCCGCCGCGCGCTCGATCCGGCGCAGCGTGGCCGCCAGTTGCGCACCCCCGGGCTCGGTCACCACCGTCCTAGCCTGACACGCGCCCTGCCGGCCGCCTCGCCCGAACCCCGCGACGTGCCATCATTGGCGATGATCGCGCGTCCGCCGCTGCTCCTCCCGTTGCTCGCCCTCGCCGCGTTCCTCGCGCTGGCGGTCCCGGTCCTCACCGACTGGGCGCCGCTGGACCGCGCCGACCACGCGCTCAGCGAGACCTTCCGGGAGTACGGCGACCAGCGCCCCGGACTGGTCTCGGCACTGCGGATCCTCACCGACGTGGCCGCCACCATCCCGTTCCTGGTCGCTGGTCTACTCGCCACGATCCTGCTGGCCGCCCGGCGGGACCGCCGAGCGGCGGTGTTCTGCGCCACGGTCACCGTGACCGTGCCGGTGCTCTGGGGGCTGGCGCACTGGCTGCTGCACAACCCCCGCCCGCTGGACGGTTTCGTCACCGTCAGCAGCAACGGCTTCCCGAGCGGGCACACCAGCAACGCGGCCGCCGCCGCGCTGGTCGTCGTGCTGCTGGCCTGGCCCCGGCTGGCCCGTACCGGACGGCTCGTGACGGTGACGGCGGCCATCGCGTTCGCCGTGTTCGTCGGTCTGACCCGGGTGGCGCTGCTGGCACACTGGCCCACGGACGTGCTCGGCGGCTGGCTGCTTGCGCTGACCGTCGTGCCGCTCGCCGCGTACGCCGTCCGGGAGCGGACCCCCGCCCGCGCGGGCTGACTCCCGTCCGACAACGGCTCGGCGTGGTGGGCCCGCGCCCCCTCCCGTCGTGGACTGACCGCCACACCGGCCCGGCCCCCACCCGGACCGCACCGGCCCAGCGGCTGGGCCCGGCCGGGCCGCTCGGCCGTGTCGGCGGCACCGGCGGTGTCGGCCGTGCTGGCGGGGTCGGCCGCCCGGGTCGCCGGAGGGATGCTCGTCACGCTGGTCGATGGCGGCCTGCCTCGGCCGGGAGCCGATCCCCGCACGATGACGCGTCGAGGGACATTACGCATGCGACGTACCGCCGGACGCGCCCGGCCAGTACGGTGACAGGGCACGGCGCGGCGCGTGGAAGTTCCACGGACGTGATCGCGCGGCCCGCTGCCGGGGGTGACCCGGTGCCGGGCCGGACAGGGCCCAGGGCGAGCGTGAGGAGACCGGAGATGCCGCACGGGGAGGCCGACCACGGCTGTGCCCAGGGCGACGCCTGCCGGCCGGGTCACCAGGACCAGCAGGCGCCCGGCAAGCACCACACCCACCGCCGGTCACCGGTGGGCACGCCGCACCTGGCCGAGCCGGTCGTCCGGCCCGCCGAGGAGGATCCCCCGGTGCCCCGCCAGCGGACCGCCGACTGCGTCGACCCGGAGCCGCTGCGTGCGGCGTCCTGCCGCAGCGACCTGCCGGGCTGGGCTGGCGCGCACCAGCACGGGCCGGTCCGGCCGAGCCAGCGCGCGACCCGCCGGGAACGCCCGCCGCGTCGCTGGTGCTGACCGTCGCCACGCGGGCCCGGAACAGCTGACCTGCGGTACGGCCGGCCACGACACGACGACCGGCAGCGGGATCCCCATCAGCAGGACGCCGGGTGCTCCCCTGCGGGAACACCCGGCGCCCGAGGCGACCGGTGTGCGGGGTCCTGCCCGGATGTTCCTGTACGCGTGTGTCCGGTGTGCGTGGTGCGTGTCGTAGTCAGCGGGTACGGCGTCGGACCAGCAGCGCGATACCGGCCAGACCGAGCGTGATGACGATCACCACGCCCGCGTTCAGCAGCAGCAGGCGCTGCAACTCGCCGAGCGCCTGGTCGATGTCCCGGCCCGGGTCGAGGGACTCCTCCGGGAGCATCCGCTCGCCGCCGCCGACCCCGCCGCTCACCGCCTCGATCTGACGGGGCAGGGGGACCCCGGCGGTCCGCAGGGTCTCGGACATGTTGAGCCGGCCGAGGAACCAGCCCGCGTTGCTCTTGGCCGCGTTCGGCTGCTTGGCCGGGCGGTAGGCCCGCGGTCCGCCCTTGGCGAGCGGGTAGAGGTCGAAGGTCTGCTTCGGCTGGTCGCCGGCCAGCACCACGACCGTGTACTTCGGACCGAGATCGGCCTCCTTGGGGCCCGAGCGCGCGCCGTCGGTGCCGAACCAGTTGACCTGGTCGATGACCGCGGTCACGTGGGCCGGGGCGGTCTCGGTCCGCAGCCGTAGCGGCTCGGACAGCCCCTCCCCGGTGATGTCCACTCCGGGTGGCGCGGACTTGGGCGCGGCGTGCGCCGTCCCGACCGACATCACCGCCACCAGGACCGCCCCGACCGCCGCGACGAGTAGCCGCCTCACCCTCCGGACCACTGCCGCCTCCTCGCCCCGTTTCGATGGATGGCCTTGCTGCGGGTTACGCGCTGACTGGAGATGGCACGAGCACGCCGGGCAGGGCCGGCTGTACTTATCACAGACTCCGCCGGCCGTCGTTCGGTTGCAGCTTCCAGAACAGTATTTTGAACTATCTGTGATCTCAGTCCGACTAATGACAGGACGTCTGATCGGTGGGCGGATCGTACCTTTACGGAGGGATGCATGGGGGGCAGGGTCCTACGGCTGGCGGGTTGGGTGGTCACGATCGGCGTGGCACTCGGTCTGTCGCTGTGGTCGGCGGCACCAGCCGCCGCGCACAACTCGCTGGCCGGCAGCACTCCCGCTGACGGCGCACGGTTGGCGCAGGCTCCGACCCGGATCGAGCTGCGTTTCCTCGCCCGGCTCGATCCGAACACGACGAAGATCACAGTAACCGGACCGGACAACGTGCCGGCGTCCCGGGGTGCCCCGACGGTGAACGGCTCCCGGGTGGGCGTGGACTTCGCACCGGGGGCGGCCGGGCTCTACATCGTCGACTACCAGGTCCGCTCGGCGGACGGCCACCCGGTGAGCGGCGAGATCCGGTTCACCCTGACCACCGGCACCCCGGCCGACCCGTCGCCGTCGCCGACGGTGACTGCCCCGGCACCCACATCGGCCCCGGTCGACCCCGCACCGTCGACCGCAGGTGCCTCCACCACGCCGGCCGCCCAGCCGGCCGCCGACAGCGACGACGACACGCCCGTCTGGCCCTGGGTGGTCGGTGCGGTCGTCCTGCTCGCTGCGCTCGTCGCCGGGCTGCTGCTCCGCCGCCGTCCGCGCTCGGGCGGCTGAGCGGGTAGGGCGTCCGACCGCGGGAACCACCGCAGCGGCAGCGAAGCCAACCGTCGGCGACGGCCAGGCGCGGTGGTCAGGGCGCGATGGTCGGGGCACGGTGGTCAGTGCCGGCGACGGTGGTCAGGGTGCGATGGTCGGTGTCGGCGACCTCCGCGTGGATCCGGTACGCCTGCCAGTACAACTCGATCGAAGCCGGCCGACCTGTCAGCACCCGCCTGTGCCCGGACCCCGTCACATCGCACCGAGGCTGGCCCCGTCTCCGCCAACCGCGCCGCCAGATCTTGGACAGTTACCGTCCGATAGCGACGGTAACTGTCCAAGCTTCCCGTTGAGGCGAGCGAGCGGTGGGGTGGGGTTGGGGCGGTTCAGTCGAGGCGCCGCCCCGTCCGGCGTCGTGCGGCCGTACTGGTGGCTTGCGCGACGCGTACGGTCAGGGAAGCCGGACCCGGGCGGCCCGCAACCGGGTCAGGGTGCGCTCGCGGCCGAGCACCTCCATCGACTCGAACAGCGGCAGCCCGACGCTGCGCCCGGTGACCGCGACCCGGACCGGGGCCTGGGCCTTGCCGAGCTTGAGCCCACGCTCCGCGCCGACCGCCTCCAGGGTCGACTTGAGCGTCTCCGCCTCCCAGGACGCCAGCGCCTCGAAGGCGGCGGTGGCGGCGTCCAGCAGCTCGCCCGCGCCCTCCTTCATCGCCTTCGCCCAGGCCGCCTCGTCGATCAGCGGCGAGGCGAGGAAGAGGAAGTCCACGTTCGGCACGATCTCGCTGAGCACCGCGATCCGGGTCTGGGCCAGCGGGGCGACCGCCGCGAAGGCGTCCGCGTCGAACTCGGCCGGCTGCCACGGCGGCGGCGGGATGGTCGCCGTGCCGGTCAGCCACGGCTGGCAGGCGGCGACGAACTCCTCGACCGGCAGCGCGCGGATGTACTCCCCGTTGAACGCGCGCAGCTTCTTCTCGTCGAAGAAGGCGGGGGAGGGGTTCACCTCCGCCAGCCGGAACTCCTCCTCGATCACCGACCACGGGACGATCTCCCGGTCGCCGGAGGGCGCCCAGCCGAGCAGCATCAGGTAGTTGCGCATCGCGTCGGCGAGGTAACCCTCGTCCCGGTAGGCCTCCAGGGCGACCTTGTCGCGGCGCTTGGAGAGCTTCTGCCGCTTCTCGTTCACCACCACCGGCACGTGTGCCCAGACCGGCGGCTTCACGCCGAGCGCGTCCCAGAGGAGCTGCTGCTTGGGGGTGTTCGGCAGGTGCTCCTCGGCCCGGATCACGTGGGTGATCCCCATGGTCATGTCGTCGACCACGTTGGCCAGCAGGAAGACCGGCGAGCCGTCGCCCCGGGCGATGACGAAGTCCTCGATCAGCTTGTTCTCGAAGGTGGGCTCGCCCCGGATCAGGTCGACCACCACGGTCGTGCCCTCGTCCGGGGTACGGAAGCGCAGCGCCCGCCCGTCACCCGGCCCGAGCCCCCGGTCCCGGCAGAAGCCGTCGTAACCGGCGTACTGCGAGCCGCTGCGGGCCTGCACCGCCTCCCGGGTGCAGTCGCAGTAGTACGCCCGGCCCGACTCGTAGAGGCGCCCGGCGGCGGCCCGGTGCTCACCGGCGTTCTGCGACTGGAAGTACGGCCCCTCGTAGGAGCCGCGGGCGATGCCGATCCAGTCCAGCGCCGACAGGATGCCCTCGGTCCACTCCGGCTTGTTGCGGGCCGCGTCGGTGTCCTCGACGCGGAGCACGAACACCCCGCCCTGCTGCTTCGCGTAGATCCAGTTCTGCAGGGCCGACCGGGCACCGCCGACGTGGAACATACCTGTCGGGGAAGGGGCAAAACGCACACGTACCGTCACGCCTTCCAGCGTACGGCTGCTGCGTGTTGGTGGTAGGAGGGGCCCCTTGTTACCGCTTTTTGTCGTGCAGGGGACCCCTGCTACCACCCGAGCCGCAGCACGTACGGCGAGCGCGGCAGGTGCAGCGAGCGCAGCACGCGCGGCGGGTGCGGTGAGCGCGACGGCGCGGTGAGCGCGGCGAGTGCGGCGGTCGCGGCGGATGCGGCGGATGCGGCGGATGCGGCGAGCGCGGTGAGCGCGACGGGGAGCGGCGCGGGTGGGACTGGTCAGGGGACGGTGCGGATCTTCAGGACCAGGGCGCTGCCGAGCAGTGTCACCAGGGCGGTCACCGCGTACAGCGTCGGGTAGCCGCCGAGGTGCACCACGATCGGCGCGGAGATCGCCGGCCCGAGCACCTGCGGGGCCGAGTTGGCGATGTTGATCACCCCGAGGTCCCGTGCCCGGTCGGTGGCGGCCGGCAGCACCTGCGTGATCAGTGCGGCGTCCACTGACAGGTAGACGCCGTAGCCCGCGCCGAGCAGCGGTGCGGCGACGACCGCGACCGACCAGACCGGTGCGACGGCGAGCAGCAGCGCCGCGACGCCCATCACCACCCCGGCGGCGATCACGAAGACCTTCCGTCGCCCGGACCGGTCCGACAGCCAACCGGCGATGACGGTGGTGAGGGTCAACCCGGCGGTGTAGAGCAGGATCAGCACCAGCAGCGCGCCGTCCGGGTCGGGGTGGCGCACCTCGTCGGTGAGGAAGTACAGCAGGTAGAGCGTGCCCAGCGCGTTGCCGAGCTGGACCAGGAACCGGGTGATCCAGGCCCAGCCGAAGTCGGGGTGACGTCGCGGGTCGACGGCGGCCAGCAGCGCCCGTGGCCGCAGCTCGGGGCGGTGCGCGCGGGGCAGCGGGTCGTCCGGGGTGAGCAGGGCGAAGGGGAGGGCGAGCACCAGGACGGCCACCGCGACCGCCAGGTAGCCGGCGGCGTTGCCGGTGACCAGCGCGGTCACCAGCAGCACCCCGAGGACCAGTCCGAGCGCCTGGGGAATCCCGACCCATCCGGACACCGCGCCCCGCTGGGCGACCGGCACCCGGTCCGGCACGGCGGCGGTCAGGCTGGCCAGCATCGCGTTGAAGCAGACCTGGGCGGCGACCCAGCCCACCGTCACGCCGAGGATGGTCTGCTGCCGGGCCAGCAGGACCAGGGCGAGGGCGCCGAGCAGCGCGCCGCCGGCCGTCCACAGGTGGCGGCGACCGAGTCGTCGGCGGCCGAGCCGGGCGACGGTACGGTCCGACAGCGCGCCGGCCAGCGGGTTGGCCAGCACCGCGGCGAGTGCCCCGACCCCGGTGACCACGGCGAGCATGGTCTCCTTGCCGTCCGGGGCGATCCGTTCGACCTGCTGCGGCAGCAGCACCTGGATCGGGGTGAAGAAGGCCATCCAGACGCCGAGGTTGGCGGCGACGAGCAGGGCGATCCAGCCGCGCCGTACCGGCCGGGTGGGTTCGGCGAGCGCGGCCGGCAGCGAGCCGGGCGTCGGGTCGACGGTGCTCACCGTGGTCCGCCGCTCACCACCGCCCGGCCCGGCGGCTCACCCACCACCGCCGAGCCCGGGTGCTCGCGCCCCGACACCGAGCCCGGGCACTCACTCCCCGCCCTCCCGGCTGCGGGCGATCAGGTCCCGGTACCAGGCGTACGACGACTTGGGCGTGCGCGCCTGTGTGTCGACGTCGACGTGCACCAGGCCGAACCGCTTGGTGAAGCCCTCCGCCCACTCCCAGTTGTCCAGCAGGGACCAGACGAAGTAGCCGCGCACGTCCACCCCCTCGTCGATGGCCGCCCGCACCGCGCGCAGGTGGCCGTCCAGGTAGGCGATCCGCTCCGGGTCGTGCACCCGCCCGTCGGCGTCGGGCTCGTCGTCGTACGCGCAGCCGCTCTCGGTGATCTCGATCGGGGGCAGCGCGTCGCCGTACCGGTCACGCAGGCCGACCAGCAGCTCGCGCAGCCCGTCCGGGACCACCGGCCAGTCGAAGGCGGTGCGCGGGTATCCGTCGAGGTCGGCCTGCGCGAACGGCAGCGGCGAGCCCTCTTCCGGGGCGCGGACGCCGGTCGGGTTGTAGTAGTTGACGCCGAGCACGTCGATCGGCGTGGCGATGGTGGTCAGGTCCCCGTCGCGGACGACCTCCGGCCCGGGTTCGAGGTCGGGCGGGTAGCCGAGGCCGAGCACCGGATCGGTGAACAGCCGGTTGTGCAGCGCGTCGTACGCCGCCCCGGCGGCCCGGTCGGCGTCGGTGTCGCCGAGGACCCGCACCGGCGAGTAGTTGTTGGTCAGGGCGACCGGGCTGGTCGTCCGGGCGCGGAGGGCGGCGACGGCCAGTCCGTGTCCGAGGAGCTGGTGGTGGGCGACCGGGACGGCGTCGAAGAGGAGTTGCCGACCGGGGGCGTGGGTGCCCAGACCGTAGCCGAAGCTCATGTGCACGAACGGTTCGTTGAGCGTGATCCAGAGTCGGACCCGGTCGCCGAGGCGGGCGGCGACCAGGTCGGCGTACTCGGCGAACCGGTGGGAGGTGTCCCGGTTCAGCCAGCCGCCGGTATCCTCCAGGGGCTGCGGCAGGTCCCAGTGGTAGAGGGTGGCGACCGGGTCGATGCCCAGGGTCAGCAGCGCGTCGGTCAGGCGGTCGTAGAAGTCCAGGCCGCGCGGCGAGGCCGGGCCGGAACCCGGCGGCTGGACCCGGGTCCAGGCGACCGAGAACCGGTACGCGGAGACGCCGAGCCCGGCCATCAGCGCGACGTCCTCGGCGTACCGGTGGTAGTGGTCGCAGGCGACGTCTCCGGTGCTGTCGTCGACGATGCGTCCTGTTTGGTGGGCGAAGGTGTCCCACACCGACGGGCCGCGACCGTCGGTGCCGGCGGCACCCTCGACCTGGTAGGCCGAGGTGGACACTCCCCAGCGGAAGCCGGCGGGGAACGTGGGCGTCGACGTCATGCACCCCTCCACGGGACGTGAAACGTATTCGGGACTCTAGGCCCCGCGTCGGGGATGCGCCATGGGCCATCGACGGCGAGCGCCGGATATCGGCGTGTCTTTTCCGAACCCGTCCCTATCTGTCCGTTTTGACGCATAGAGTGCGGAATATCGTGGGATGTCCTCAGTGGGGGAAAGACAGAGATGATCCTCGTGGAACGCAGTGCGCACGTGGCGGCGCCGGTGGAAGTGGTCTGGGACGTGGTGCAGCGGGCCGAGCAGTTGCCGGCCTGGCTGGCCGGCGTACGAGCAGCCGAGGTGCTCTCGGGAGAGGGTTACGGTCGCCGACAACTGGTCCAGGCCGGGCGCGGCGCGGCGCACGAGGCGGAGGTGATCGCCTTCCAGGAGCCCAACCTCATCGGTTGGCGGGAACGGGCCAAGGGCGCCGGAGCCCGGGCGGAGGCGCGCACCGAGATCTACGTCCAGCTGACCTCGGACGAGGAGGAGGAAGGCGGCACGGTGGTCCGCCTCATCGTCGTCCGTTGGCCGGCCGGTCCGGTCAAGGCGGCCCTGCTCCGGCTCGGCCTGCGTCGGGTCGGCGCCGACCTGGAGGACTCGCTCGCCCGGCTGACCGACCTGGCCGCCGTCGGCTGAGCCGGGCCGGGTCCGGCGACGCCCGCGACGGTGGTGGCCCGGGGTCCCCGCCAGGGACTCGGGCCACCACCGGAGTCCGTACACGACGAGGCCCGGCGCGATCGTCCCGCGCCGGGCCTCGTCGTGTGGTCAGATCAGGAGTCGCCGCCGGTCTCGCCGACCGGAGCGGCGTTGACGTCCCCGATCGCGTACTTGCGGGCCGCCTCGGCCGGCACCTCCGCCGGCACCGCGCCGCGCAGCGCGAGCTGCCGCAGCGTCGCGACGGCCACCGACTCAGCGTCGACGTTGAAGTGCCGGCGCAGCGCGTGCCGGGTGTCCGACATGCCGAACCCGTCGGTGCCCAGCGAGGTGTAGTCACCCGGTACCCAGCGGGAGATCAGGTCCGGTACCGCGCGCATCCAGTCGCTGACCGCGACCTTCGGCCCGTCGGCGTCGGCCAGCTTCTGCTGGATGTACGGCACCCGCTGCTCCCCGCCCGGGTTCAGCAGGTTGTGCTCCTCGCACTCCACCGCGTCGCGGCGCAGCTCCGTCCAGGAGGTCACCGACCAGACGTCGGCGGCCACGCCCCAGTCCTGGGCGAGCAACTGCTGGGCCTTCAGCGCCCACTGCATGCCCGTGCCCGAGGCCAGGATGTTGGCCCGGGGGGCGTCCCCGTGCGAGTTCACCGACGGGGCGGGGGAGTAGCGGTAGATCCCCTTGAGCAGCCCCTCGACGTCCACGTCGGCCGGCTCGACCGGCTGGAGGATCGGCTCGTTGTAGATGGTCAGGTAGTAGAAGACGTTCTCCTGCGCCTCGCCGTACATCCGGTGCAGGCCGTTCTCGACGATGTGCGCGATCTCGAACGCGAACGCCGGGTCGTACGCGACCACCGCCGGGTTGGTGGCGGCGATCAGGTGCGAGTGCCCGTCCTCGTGCTGGAGACCCTCACCGTTGAGCGTGGTCCGGCCGGCGGTCGCGCCGAGCACGAAGCCCCGGGCCATCTGGTCGGCCGCCGCCCAGAAACCGTCGCCGGTGCGCTGGAAGCCGAACATCGAGTAGAAGATGTACAGCGGGATCATCGGCTCGCCGTGCGTGGCGTACGAGGAACCGGCCGCGGTGAACGAGGCCACCGAACCGGCCTCGTTGATCCCCTCGTGCAGGATCTGGCCGGTGGTCGACTCCTTGTACGACAGGAACAGCTCCCGGTCGACCGAGGTGTACTTCTGGCCGTGCGGCGAGTAGATCTTCTGCGTCGGGAAGAGTGAGTCCATCCCGAAGGTGCGCGCCTCGTCCGGGATGATCGGCACCCAGCGCTTGCCGAACTCCTTGTCCTTCATGATGTCCTTGAGCAGCCGGACGAAGGCCATCGTGGTGGCCACCTTCTGCTTGCCGGACCCGCGCTTGACGTCGGAGAACCGCTCGCTGCCGGGGATGACCAGCGGCTTCTGCTCGGTCCGCCGGGACGGCAGGTAGCCGCCGAGCTGCTGACGCCGCTCGCGGAGGTACGCCATCTCCGCGGAGGACTCGTCGGGGCGGTAGTACGGCGGGAGGTACGGGTTCTCCTCCAGCGCCTTGTCCGGGATGTCCAGGTAGAGCCGGTCGCGGAAGGTCTTCAGGTCCTCCAGCGTCAGCTTCTTCATCTGGTGGGTGGCGTTCCGGCCCTCGAAGTGCGAACCGAGCGTCCAGCCCTTGATGGTCTTGGCCAGGATCACCGTCGGCTGACCGGTGTGCTCCATCGCCGCCTTGTAGGCCGCGTAGAGCTTGCGGTAGTCGTGCCCGCCACGCTTGAGGTTCCAGATCTCGTCGTCGGAGAGCTGCTCGACCATCTTGCGGGTCCGCTGGTCGCGGCCGAAGAAGTGCTCCCGTACGTACGCCCCGGACTCCGCCTTGTAGGTCTGGTAGTCGCCGTCCGGGGTGGTGTTCATCAGGTTGACCAGCGCGCCGTCGGTGTCGGCGGCGAGCAGCGGGTCCCACTCCCGGCCCCAGACCACCTTGATGACGTTCCAGCCGGCGCCCCGGAAGAACGCCTCCAGCTCCTGCATGACCTTGCCGTTGCCCCGGACCGGACCGTCCAGCCGCTGGAGGTTGCAGTTGATCACGAAGGTGAGGTTGTCCAGCTCCTCGCGGGCGGCCACGCCGATCGCGCCGAGCGACTCGACCTCGTCCATCTCGCCGTCGCCGAGGAACGCCCAGACGTGCTGCTGGCTGGTGTCCTTGATGCCCCGGTGGTGCAGGTAGCGGTTGAACCGCGCCTGGTAGATCGCGTTCAGCGGGCCGAGGCCCATGGAGACCGTCGGGAACTCCCAGAAGTCCGGCATCAGCCGCGGGTGCGGGTACGACGGCAGGCCACCACCCGGGTGGGACAGCTCCTGCCGGAAGCCGTCGAGCTGGTCGTCGCTCAGCCGGCCCTCCAGGTACGCGCGCGCGTACATACCGGGGGAGGCGTGCCCCTGGTAGAAGATGTGGTCGCCGCCACCCGGGTGGTCCTTGCCCCGGAAGAAGTGGTTGAAGCCGACCTCGTAGAGCGAGGCGGAGCTGGCGAAGGTGGAGATGTGGCCGCCCACGCCGATCTCGGGACGCTGCGCCCGGTGCACCAGCATCGCCGCGTTCCACCGGATGTACGCCCGGATCCGCCGTTCGATGTGCTCGTCACCCGGGAACCACGGCTCGCGCTCCGGCGGGATGGTGTTGATGTAGTCGGTGGTGGTCAGCGACGGCACCCCCACCTGACGCTCCCGGGCCCGCTCCAGCAGGCGCAGCATGACGTAGCGCGCGCGTTTGGTTCCGCGCTCGTCGATGACCCCGTCGAGCGACTCGACCCATTCGCTGGTTTCTTCAGGGTCGATGTCCGGAAGCTGGCTCGGCAGACCGGCGGTGATCACCGGGCGCTTGCGTTCCGTGGCCACAGGCGTTCCCTCGGTTGTGTGTGGGATAGGTCTCTAGCGCCATCCTGCCCTCTGGTGGCACCCCTCGTCACGTCTGCCTCCCCCAGACGCGACGCTCAACACAGGTACCGACCAGTAACTTTCGACCGGGTTGCGATCGGTGCCCCAGCTGGTCCGTCCGGGCCGCTTCCGCGCCCGAGCATGGACGCCAGGGACCTGCCCCATCGCGCGGACTGCGGCAGAATGCGGCGTATGCGCAGTGAGGTGATCACCGTCCAGACCGGTTCCCGACCCACCGTCCGGGACATCACCGCCGAAGCCGAGCGGTTCGTCTCCGACCAGGGGGACGGACTGCTGCACGTCTTCGTGCCGCACGCGACCGCCGGACTGGCGATCATCGAGACCGGATCGGGATCCGACGACGACCTGCTCGCCGCGCTCGACGACCTGCTGCCCACCGACGACCGGTGGCGGCACCGGCACGGGTCGCCCGGACACGGCCGGGACCACGTGCTCCCGGCCTTCGTCCCGCCGTACGCGACCGTGCCGGTGCTCGCCGGCCGGCTCGCCCTCGGCACCTGGCAGTCGATCTGCCTGGTCGACACCAACGGCGACAACCCCACCCGGAAGGTCCGCTTCTCCTTCCTTCCCGCCTGACCTCCGCCCGCTCCCGACCCCGTTCGTCCCCGAGACGGGCCGGAAGTGCGGAACCGGACTACCCTCGCGGCGATGAAGGCAGAGAACGTCGACGCCCCCATCGTCGCGGTGACCGTCTACGCCGACCGGGCCCGGGTGACCCGGCACGGCACCATCCCCCTGGCCGCCGGTGAGCACCGGCTGCGGATCGGGCCGCTCCCGCTCGGCCTGCGCCGTGACTCGCTGCGCGTCGGAGGTCGGGGACCGGCCACCGTGCTCGGGGTCGACCTGGTGACCCGGCACCAGCCACGCAGCACCGACGAGCAGGCCCAGGAACTGGAGCAGCGCCGCCGGGAACTCACCGAGGAACTGGCCGCGCTGGACGGCGCGGACGCCGTCGAGGCCCAGCGGACGGAGTTCCTCACCCTGTTGTCCCAGCGCGCCGGTGGGACGTACGCCCGGGCGTTGGCCAGCGGCGACGCGGCCCCGGCCGACGTCGCGGCCTTCGCCGACTCGGTCGCCGGGCAGCTGACCGCCGGGCACGAACGGCAGCGGGAACTCGGCCGGCGGCGGACCGACGTGTCGGAGTCGCTCGCGGCCGTCGACCGGCACCTGGCGGACGTACGCGCCAAGCGGGCGCCGGACCGCCTGTTCGCCGAGGTGACCGTCCTGGTCACCGACGAGGCCACCACGGCCGGATCCGCCACCGACGAGGCCCCCGCGGCCGGACCCGCCACCGACGAGGCCACCGCCCGCACGTCCGCTGCCCCCGCTCCGGCCACCACCGTGGTCGACCTGGAGCTGGAGCTGACGTACGTGGTGGACGGCGCCCGCTGGCAGCCCTCGTACGACCTGCGGCTGGTCGACGAGGTCGTCACGCTGACCTGGTTCGGGCTGGTCAGCCAGGAGACCGGCGAGGACTGGCCGGAGTGCCGGCTCGAACTCTCCACCGCCCGGCCGTCGGTGACGGCGACCGTGCCCGAGTTGTCGCCCTGGTACCTGGACCGGGTCCGGCCGCTGCCCCCGTCGATGCCCATGTCGGCCCCGGCCGGCGGCGCGCTCCCGAAGCCGGCCCCGCCGGCCGGGGCGTTCGGTACGGCGGAGGCCGCCCGCGCCGGTACGCCCCGGTCCGCCCCGGTGCGGCAGAGCGTCGCCGAGGTGGAGCAGGGCATCGCCGCCGCGACGTACCGGCCGGCAAGGCCGGTCGCGGTGCCCGCCGACGGCACCGCGCACCGGGCGACGGTCGCGGTGATGGACCTCCCGGCGACCCTGGACCACGTGACCGCACCGGTCCGCGAGCCGGTGGCCCACCTGCGGGCCACGGTGCGCAACACCTCCACGCACACCCTCCTGCCCGGCCCGGCGGCGATCTTCCACGGCGCCGACTTCGTCGGCAGCACCCGGTTGCGGGCCTGGGCGCCGGGGGAGGAG
The DNA here is from genome assembly GCF_900091495.1 of Micromonospora echinospora. Lineage (NCBI taxonomy): Bacteria > Bacillati > Actinomycetota > Actinomycetes > Micromonosporales > Micromonosporaceae > Micromonospora > Micromonospora echinospora. The sequence continues at coordinate 4,048,824 of NZ_LT607413.1, forward strand.
ACCGAGTTGGCGCTCGGCCTGGACGACCGGGTGCGGGTGGAGCGGAAGCTGACCCGGCGTAGCGACACCCGTGCCACGCTGGGCTCGACCCGGCGGCGGGACGTGGAGTACGCGATCACCGTCGCCAACCACACCCCGCGCGTCGCGACGGTGACCGTGCGGGACCAGCTGCCGGTCTCCCGGGACGAGGGCGTGGTGGTCCGCGAGACGCGCCTCGACCCGGCCCCGGACGAGCGTACGGAGCTGGGTGAGCTGACCTGGCGGCTGCGACTCGCGCCGGGCGGGACCGGCGAGGTGGCCCTGGCCTTCCGGGTGGAGCTGGCCAAGGGCGTCGACCTCGTCGGCTGGCGCGACTGACCCGCGCCCGGACTGCGGTGGCGGGGGCTCCGGCTCCCGCCACGACCGGGCCGAACGGGCTGCGGAAGGGCCAGCCGGACCCCGCCGCGCATGCCATCGTCGAGAACGATGCCGATGGATGATCAACCCGTAGGATGTCAGACATGACTCAGGGCACCGTGACCTCCGCCACTCCCCAGGTGGCCGACAGCGCGGGGCTCGCCGGGGAAACGGTGCGCCGGATCATGCACCTCGCCTCCGCGATCCGTCACTACCAGGACGTCGACATCGCGGAACTCGGCCTCACCCCGGCGGTCGCCCGCGCGTTGCACGAACTCGACCCCGATCACCCTGTGCCCGCCCGGGACCTCGCCGAACAGCTCCGCTGCGACCGCTCCAACGTGACCGCCCTGGTCGACAAGTTGGAGCGGGCCGGACTGGTCGAGCGCCGGGTCGACCCCGCCGACCGGCGGCTCAAGACCCTGGTGGTGACCGAGGTGGGCCGGGAGGTGCGCGCCCGCGTGCACCAGGTGCTGTCGGACTCCCGCCTGCTCGCCGCCCTCGGCGCCGACGAACTGGCCGCGCTGCGCCAGCTCGTCTGGAAGGTTTCCGGCAGCTGCGCTCCGCCGGACTGCGGCCCCGACTGAGCCCAGAAGAACGCGCGGACCAGGGCGGGAACCACCGGCCGGCGGAGCCCGCCGGCCGGGCCGTGGCCCCCGCCGGGTTCGTGTCTGAGTGGGCAGGGTCGGCCGTCTTCGGTAATGCTGTGCGACGTGACCACCCCGCAAGATCTCGACGACCGGTTCCGGGAGAGCCTGGCCGCGCTGGCCGGCGCGGCACAGCGACGGGACCCGGACCAACCCGTCCGGGACGGCGCCACGCTGACCGGGACGCGAGCGCTGGAACTCTTCGACGCGCAGGTCACCAGCCGGCAGCTCGACCTGGCGGCACGCTGGCTGCGCAGCTTCGGCGAGGGCTACCACACGATCGGCTCCGCCGGGCACGAGGGCAACGCCGCGGTGGCCGCCGCGCTGCGCCCTACCGACCCGGCGCTGCTGCACTACCGCTCCGGCGCCTTCTACTGCGTCCGTGCCGCCCAGGTCCCGCCGGGAGAGTCCGACGCGGACGCCCCGGGCGGGGACGACGCCGGCGGCGCGACGCCGGAGGCGTACGCCCGTGCGGTGCGGGACGTGCTGCGCGGCGTGGTCGCCTCCGCCGAGGACCCGGCCGCCGGCGGCCGGGACAAGGTGTTCGGTCGGTCCGACCTGGCGATCGTCCCGACCACCTCGACCATCGCCTCCCACCTGCCCCGCGCGGTCGGGATGGGGCTGGCGCTGGAACGGCTGCGCCGGCTCGACGGCATCGGCCGGCGGCTCGGGGGTCGCACCGGTGGCGGCGCGGGCCTGAGCCGGCCGCCGTGGCCGTCCGACGCGCTGGTGGTCTGCTCGTTCGGCGACGCCTCGATCAACCACGCCAGCGCCACCGCCGCGCTCAACACCGCCGGCTGGTGCGACCACACCGGACTGCGGGTGCCCGTGCTGTTCGTCTGCGAGGACAACGGCCTCGGGATCAGCGTCCGCTCCCCGGAGGGCTGGGTCGAGGCGACGCTGCGGTCCCGGCCGGGGGTCCGCTACTTCGGCGCGGACGGGTGCGACCTGGTCGAGGCGTACGAGGGGGCGGCCGAGGCGGCGGCCTGGGTCCGTCGGCACCGCCGTCCGGCCGTGCTGCACCTGAGCACCGTCCGGCTGATGGGGCACGCCGGCGCGGACGCCGAGACCGCGTACCGGGGCGCCGACGAGATCGCCGCCGACCTGGAGCGGGACCCGGTGCTGGCCACCGCGCGGCTGCTCGTCGACGCCGGCCTCGCCGACCCCACCGAGCTGATCGCCCGCTACGACGAAATCGGCTGGGAGGTCCGCAAGACGGCCGAGGAGGTCATCGGCGAACCGAAACTCGCCTCGGCGGCCGACGTCGTGGCCCCGCTCGCACCCCGCCGCCCGCTCCGGGTGGCCCGCGTGGTCGCTGACGCCGCCGCCCGCGCCGCCGGCCCCGGGGCTGCTGCCCGGGCTGCCGCGTTCGACGGAAAGCTGCCCGAGCTGGCCGGGCCGCTCACCCTCGCGCAGAGTGTCAACGCCGCGCTCGCCGACGGCATGCTCGACCATCCCGAGATGGCCGTCTTCGGCGAGGACGTCGCCGCCAGGGGCGGGGTGTACGGGGTGACGAAGGGGCTGCGCGAGCGCTTCGGCGTCTCCCGGGTCTTCGACACCCTCCTCGACGAGACCTCGGTGCTCGGACTCGGCCTCGGCGCGGGGATGGCCGGGATGCTGCCGGTGCCCGAGATCCAGTACCTCGCGTACCTGCACAACGCCGAGGACCAGCTACGCGGCGAGGCCGCGACGATGCAGTTCCTGTCCCGGGGGGCGTTCCGCAACCCGATGGTCGTCCGGGTGGCGGGGCTGGCGTACGAGGAGGAGTTCGGCGGCCCCTTCCACAACGACAACTCGGTGGCCGTACTCCGGGACGTGCCCGGTCTGGTGGTCGCGGTCCCGGCGCGGGCCGACGACGCCGCGCCGATGCTGCGGTCCTGCCTGGCCAGCGCGGCGGTGGACGGCAGCGTCTGCGTCTTCCTGGAGCCGATCGCGCTCTACCACACCCGGGACCTCTACGTCGACGGCGACGGCGAGTGGCTCGACCCGTACCAGGGGCCGGGCGGTTGGGTGGGCGCCCACGTGCCGATCGGTCGGGCCCGGGTGTACGGCGTCGGATCCGCCGAGGACATCACCATCATCACGTTCGGTAACGGAGTGCGGATGTCGCTGCGCGCGGCGGCGCACCTCGCCGCCGAGGGGGTCGGCACCCGGGTGGTGGACCTGCGCTGGCTCTCGCCGCTGCCCGTGCCGGACATCATCCGGGAGGCCTCGGCGACCGGCCGGGTGCTGGTGGTGGACGAGACGAGACGTTCCGGAGGGGTCGGCGAGGGGGTGATCGCCGCCCTGGTCGATGCCGGTTATGTCGGAGCTGCCCGGAGAGTGGCAGCAGTCGACTCTTTTGTACCGTTAGGTCCGGCTGCGCGCCAGGTCCTGGTGTCGGAGGAAGCCATTACCCACGGTGCCCGTACGCTGCTGGCGCGGTAAATTCCGTTCCACCCGGTGCGCCACTTGCGCCGGAGGGCTCAAGTGTGTGGACTTTGCCTAACGGTGTCGGAGGAGATGCCGGGAGCAGCGACGAGATGAGGAGGCACGCGACAGTGAGCGCGACCGCTGGTCAGGCCGCCGACGGGGTACGCAGCCTGGCGGACCGGTTCGGGATCGAGCCGGGGATGGTCGTCATGGAGATGGGGTACGACGAGGACGTCGACCACGATCTCCGGGACGCCCTTACCGACCGCTGTGGAGAGCTGGTCGACGAGGACACCGACGAGGTGGTCGACGCGGTGCTGGTCTGGTACCGGGACGGCGACGGTGACCTCTTCGAACTCCTCGTCGACGCCCTCGGCCCGCTGGCCGACAACGGCGTCGTGTGGCTGCTGACGCCCAAGGCCGGGCGGCAGGGGCACGTCGAGCCGAGTGAGGTCGCCGAGTCCGCGCAGACCGCAGGTCTCCAGCAGACGTCGACCGTCAACGCCGGCCGGGACTGGAGCGGTGCCCGTCTCGTCCCACGGCGTGGGTCCAAGAGCAAGAAGTAGCACCGCCACCCCGCCACCGGGTGTGGCAGGCTGGTCCCACCCGTGACTAACCAAGGAGCTTGTATGCCGATCGAGGTTGGCGCCGAGGCGCCGGACTTCGTGCTGAAGGACCAGAACAACCAGGAGGTCCGCCTCTCGGACTTCCGGGGCAAGCGCACCGTGCTGCTGGTCTTCTACCCACTCGCCTTCACCGGCATCTGCCAGGGGGAGCTCTGCGAGGTGCGGGACAACCTCGGCGAGTTCGTCAACGACGACGTCCAGGTCCTCACCGTGAGCGTCGACTCGGTCTACGCGCACAAGGTGTGGGCCGAGAAGGAGGGGTACGAGTTCCCGCTGCTGGCCGACTTCTGGCCGCACGGGGCGGTCGCCCAGGCGTACGGGGTGTTCAACGAGGTCGCCGGTATCGCCAACCGGGGCACCTTCGTGATCGACAAGGCCGGTGTGGTGCGCTTCGCCGAGATGAACATGCCCGGCGAGGCCCGCGACCAGCAGGGTTGGCGCAAGGCGCTGGCGGAGACCGCCGCCGCCTGAGATCCCACCCGGCATACGGTTCGACCAGGCCGGTGGCCGGCAGGTAAGCTGCCAGCCACCGGCCTGCCGTACGGGCGTCCGGGCGCGTAGCTCAGTGGGAGAGCACTCGCCTTACAAGCGAGGGGTCGCAGGTTCGAAACCTGCCGCGCCCACCCATCACCATCAGCGCGAAGCGCTGCGACGGTGTGTCGCAGGCCGTGCAGTCATGGCATTGGTCAGCGCTTGAGGCCACCATTTCGGCGATCCCATCCGAGCCGCAAAGGCCACGCCGATGCACACCGGCTCTGCATCAATTTCGTCGACGCACGGACCGGCGGAGCCTCACCCGAAGCTGCCAGTTGATGACAAGCCCGTGAGAAGCTCCGCCGTCCTTCACATCACACTTGCTGAGCTACCTGACCTGCGGGTGCCCCAGGTCAGATGTAGCGCCAGTGGAGGTCGACCTTGTCGTTGCTGGGGTTGTAGGTGCAGTAGAAGTCCTTACCGGGATTGCTGGCCTCGTAATTGGCTGCGTGCGTCGGGCATTGTGCGCACAGCGACGGAGCGAGACTGAGCACCCAGTAGCTGTTGGGGTATGCGGAGGTGCGGTAGCCGCAGGTGTTTGCCAGGATCGAAACCCCACCCGAGTCACCGCTTCGAGAGGCGTCCGCTTCGACAGTCGAGGCCGCCGACGCCATTGTTGCCGACGCCAACAGCATTGCCGCTGACGTCAGACCGATCTGGACGGACCTCACAAGCCCCTTGCGCATGACGCATCCTCCCGTGGTTGACTTGCATTTCCCCGAATTGCGCAATCAGCGACTCGGCGCCAAGCCGCTCTTGCGGTGCCGGAGATCACGCTAGCGGCCACAACCATCCAGAGTCAAGGCCCGAATACCCTAAGTTAATATGGCGTGCGTGAATGCGTGGGTCGAAATTGGCCACCAGCAGGCCATCGGTCCTAGGGCATAATGACCAGCTCAGGCCTCGACGTGGGCGGCTGCAGGCGGAAGTCAGCGGACAGTTGCCCAAGGTTGCACGCGGAAAGAGCATGGGGATGAAAACCGCCGGACGCGGCGCCCAGAACTTACAAGCGAGTGGTCGCAGGTTCGAAACCTGCCGCGGCTACCATCTGACCAGCACACCAGCAGGGCACCGATCATCCGGTGCCCTGCTGGTATGCTGCGTCGTCTCAGTCGTCGGTCCCTCCGAGCAGTCTGGCGACCTGTTCAGCAACCTGCCCGGGGCTGGTCCGCCGTTCGGTCGGGCGAACCCCCAATCGCCGGGTGTCGGTGGGGTTGCCCTGTGCCGCCGCGCATGACCGTCAATTCGTCACAGAGTGCCCCGGGTATCCATGATCGCCGCGTGGTGCTTCCAGGCCAGCTCGATGCAGCCGCTCCCGGCGGGGGCGACCCGCCCGCCGGCCAGTAGGCCGGCGATGGCCTTCTCGGTGAACGGCACGCGCTCGTTGACGATGGCTCCCTCGTCGTTGCGGTCGACGAAGTCACGGCCCAGTTCGTCGAACAGTTCTGCGTCAACGACGGCCACCGTCATGATCTCCCCGACCAGCGTCAGCGCATCCATGGCGACGCCGAGACAGTAGATCCGAATGCGGCCGTCTCGCCGCGCTGCTTCGAGGGTGGCGAACGGCTCGTGGCTGTAGTTGACGGGCTGGCCGTCGCCGTCATGCTCGGGATTGCCGAGAAGTTCCTCGGAGAATTCGCGCATGAAGTTGCGCCACAGGTCGAAGTCGGCTTCCTGCGCAGATGGCAGCACCGATGACGGTTGGAAGATGCCGGACGGAATGACCTGCAACATGCCGCCGGCTGCGGCCACCGAGCGGGGATCGCGGCGGTGTAGCAGGAACTCGGCACCGCCCGGTGCGTTGCGGATGGTCAGGGTGGAGATTGCCGGCATCACGGGACGGCGGCCGAGGTTGAACGGATTGCCGATGAGACGCCGGAACGGCAGGTCCCGCATGGTCGGCGACCGGTCCCGTGGAGTGCCGTCCTCGGCAAGAGCCGCACACGCCAGCTCGTGGGCGGTGGACTCGAAAACATCGCAGGCGGCGAAGTATGTGGTGTCGCCGAACGCCATCAGGTTGTCGCCCCACGACACTTCGGTGAGCCGCCAGCACAGCCGGTTGTCGAACAGCCGCGGCTTGGCGAGGTCACGGATGGCCTGGGTGTACCGGGCGTACCGCCGGTTGATGGACTGCATCGGCCGGGCGTAGGACGCCTCGTCTTCCTGTCCGTCGAGTTCGGATGCCGGCGACGGGGCGTGGGGCTGGTGTTCAAGCTCGATGTCGGCGAGGTCGACGGGCGTGCTGGGCAGCCAGGCGGGGTGGGCGATCAGTCCGGTGGTGCCGAGGCGGTGAGCCTCCGGGTAGAGGCGTGCCGCGAGCTGGGAGAGGGCGTGCCGTTGGGCGTTGAGGGCGTTGCGGGTGTAGCGCCACTCGTCTTGGCTGTGTTTGACGCGCGGGTCGAGGGTGACGACGTCCATGTAGTCCTCGGGGGCATCGAGGGGTCCTGGGCGGGCTGACGTCGGGACGAGGTGCAGGTCTTGCACAGTGACGCCGAGGGTCTTGGCGAGTAGCCGTTGGTAGAGCGGCTGGGGTGTGTGATCGCCCCGTTCCCAGCGTCCGACACTGTCTGCGCTGGCAGCTGCCGTGCGGTGTTGTTCGTGCCGGGCTAGCTCGTTGATCCGCTCGGCGAGGTCGCGCTGGGAGAGGCCAGCCGCAGTGCGAAGTTCGCGGATGCGGTTCGGCGGGGTCGCGCCCATTCTGCTCTCCTGCCTGTGGCAGTCACCCGGCATCCGGTAGGCAGGGTGCCAGCAGATGCCTGCACGCTGGCCGAGTGCTGGGTTGGTGCCCGATCAATGCTGTTCCTTACGGTATCGGTTCAGCAGATCGTGAGGAACATGGGGCTTTCGGTGAGTGCGCCGCCCAGCGCACCAGATGTGCTGTCCATCGGACGCAGGTTGGGCGGTGGGCTCAAGGGCGCCCACGCCGAGAACGGCCGCGTCATCTGTTGGGTCCTCCGCGCAGGCGGCGTCAACCGCGTTGGGGAGACGATTCGGGCGGTGCCGGAGTGGCGGTGGGGCCGTGGACGGCAGTGAGCTGTTGCCGGTCGGCCGGCGGGTGGCGTACTGGCGGGGGCGGCGGAAGCTGTCGCAGCAGGTGCTCGCCGATCGGCTGGGTAAGTCGAAGAGTTGGGTGGACAAGGTCGAGCGGGGTGTCCGGTCGCTGGACAAGGTGTCGACGCTCCAGGACATCGCCACCGTCCTGCGAATCGACACGGGGCTGCTGCTCGGTGGGGGCGTCCAGCCGGCCGGGGTGGCTGAGCGTGTCGAGGGTGTGGAGCGGATCCGAGGCGCGCTGTCGGCGTACGAGATCGCGTTGGAGCGGCCGGCTCCCCGCCGCCCTGCGATGCCGGCCGAAAGGTTGGCGCGAGAGGTCGTGCATGTGTGGACCACCTTTCAGCACGCCCGTTACCCACAGGTGGTCGATCTGCTGCCGCAGTTGGTGGCCGACGCGCAACGCAGCCACGCCCACGATCCCGGCAGGAGTCGGGTGCCGTTGGTAGAGGCGTACCGCCTGACGGCCGCGCTGCTGGTGAAGCTCGGTGAACCCGATGTGGCATGGCTGGCCGTCGACCGGGCGATGACGGCTGCCACCGGTGATCGGGTGCTGGTGGCTGCTGCTGCGGTGCAGCTCGGTCAGGTGTTGCGTGCCTCGGGGCGGGCGAGGGTGGCGAAGTCGGTGATGCTGGCGGCGGCGTACCGGGTCGCTCCGTCGGTAGTCGAGTTCGGTGACCCGGCCGAGTTGTCCCTGTGCGGAACGTTGCTGGTACAGGGCGCCCTGGCCGCCGCCCGTGACGGAGACGACCGTGCTGCCGTGGAGTTGGTCGACGAGGCCGCAGACATGGCGGCGCGGGGGGGGGGGGGGGGGATGGTCACGACCACCACCGGACGGGGTTCGGGCCGACGGCGGTCGAGTTGACCCGAATCCTCGCAGCGGTGGAACGGGGCGACGTGGAGGAGGCGATGGCTTGGCACGAGAAGGCGACCTCGGGGGACGGGTGGCGGTGGCTTGCCGCCGAGCACCGAGCCGCGTACCTGGTCGACGTCGCCCGCGCGTACCTGTATGCCGATGACCCGGTCAGCGCCGGCCGGGTCCTGATGGAGGCCGACCGGATCGCGCCGGCCGAGATCCGCCACCGACCAGCCGGCCGGGACGTACTCGCCCAGATCGCCCGTGACCCCGCCGCCCCGACGACGCTCACCCACCTCGCCGTCACTCTCAAGGTGGGCTGAGCGGTGACCGCGCCGTTCCTGTCCCTGGCGCAGATCCGCAACCGGTTGATCCTCACCGCCCGAGCGATCCTCCGCGACCACCGACCCGGCCTCGACAGCCGCTGTCCGATCTGCCGGACCGCAGGGTGTTCGGTGGCGACCGCCGCCCGCGAGGTCCTCCGCGCCGCAGAGGAATTGCAGCAGCGGAGTACCGCAACCGAGCGGACCACACCCGACCCGGACGAGCCCCAGTAGGCCGATTGATCTCGGATGACATTCGAGCCGACCGCCCTACCTACAGTTCACACCCAAGAGGTCGCTGGTTCGATCCCGGTATCGCCCTTCAACGACATAGTGCAGAAGAGGCACCCTCGAGAGAGGATGCCTCTTCTGAAGCAGTTGACCAACGGTCAGAAGCTGGGGGTGTCTACCAGTTGCAGTTGGCGGCCGGGATCCAGCCGTCCTGCCCCGGCGCCTCGGCCCCGTGGCCGTAGTACCAGGTGCCGATGTCACTGCCGCCGTAGATCGAGTGGACGCGGAAGCCTCGCCCGGGGCTCAGGGTGCGGAGGACGTTGCCCCAGGGCTGGTCGCGCAGCCAGGTGGACTGGTTGGTCACGCAGATGTCACCAGGGCTGTCGCTGGCGACGGCCGGAGTGGACACCACGGCCGATCCGGCGGCGACGACGGCCATGACCGCCAGCACGCGTACAACATTGCGCTTCAATGCGCTTCCTCTCGATCGGTTGCCTTGCGAGCGAACCGATTATGCCCAAAGCTCCTCGCGCGGCAAGTCGGTCAGCCTGAGCAGCAGACCCGGCGCACCTGGTGTGCTGGTGGGAGACTCTCCGGCTGTCGAAAGTGGTACTGACGCCAGCCAGGTGATCATCTCCGCCGTGTCTGCTCGATCTCTGAAGAGACGAACGTGCCGTCCGAGTTCATGATCTCGTCTCGCACCAGCGGTGCGAGAGCTGACCAGCCGCCGTCGTCCACGGCCACCGACATGCGGACACGCCCGTCTCCGTCGTCAAGGGCATAGCTGACCACGCTGTACCGCTTGTCGTCCTGGCCGACGACTAGACGTAGCTCCTTGTCGTCGAGCATTGCACGCCAGTCGTCGTAGCCGAGGCGTCGCCATTCCGCCAAGCGTGTCTCGGCGGGCCGCGCTGCGGTCTCCTTGTTCAGCCCCACGCCGTAAGCCTTCCACGCGACGGCGCATGGGCATCTGTGTTGTGTCCGATCCTTGCCCGACGCAGGGGTGGGGCGGGTCAGGGCGGCGGCTCCGCTGTCAGTGCACTCAGTTCTCGGGCGGAGCAGAAAATTGACCGCCAACGTCGAAGACACACCGGGTGCCGTCCCCGGCTGCGCCGATCACCAGTTCGATGCCGGGACCCGCTGCTGACCCGCCTTGGTGAACTGTGTAGGGCGAGGAGAACACCCGAGCGTAGGACGCCCGCCTGCCGGTCTGCTTGCAGTAGATGACAGGCTCGTGTTGCGGGTCGGTCCGATCCCTGACGATGCGCCAGCCCGCCGCAGTTGCCGGTTCATCAAATCGCTGTCGCAGTTGGTCGACGCTGTAGGCGTCGGGCGTCTGGTAACGCCTCATCACTTCCGCGAAGCCCGGACCTGTTGGGCTGCCCCCGTGGCCTGAGTCGCAGGTGAAGCTGTGTGCATACTCGTCGACGAGTTGTCCGTCGTGCGGCGCGACTGCGAGCAGAGGGTCGGCCTCGTACAGCTTGATCATGTCTGCCTGGTCGCGAGGCGGAGAGCAGCGGACCACCTCCTGCGCGATCACCAGTGCGCCTGCTGCGACCACCACGGCAACCGCAAGACGGAAAACGGTCAACCTGCTTGGTCTGGTCATGTTGGCTCGTTCCTCACCTACGGAGAGGCAGGAACCCACATCATAGAAATCTGTCCATTGTCGTAGCTGTCCATCAGGCTGGTTTCTTGGCCTTGGGTCTACCGGTGGATGAATAAAGGTCCGCTCTGCCGATATGTGGACAACAACTGCTATAAGCGGCTTTCGTGCGTGAGTGGTCGCAGTGGGTGAGCGGGTGACGACTGGCGTCGTCGGGTCACGATGTTCGATGTGAGCGAGCGATTGCAGGTGAGCCAAGCGGTACGCGGCTTCCCACGGAAACTGCCCGTGCGACATGTGGTGGTGGTGGCCCTGCTCGCCACCGCCGTGGTGGCTGCGGCACCGGAGTGGTGGGGGCATGTGGTGGTCTCGGCTGCCCGGTGGCCGGGGCGCTTCTGGCTGGTGGCGGTCCTGCTCCTGGCGGCCGTAGTGCTCGCGGCCGGCGGCCGGCGGCGGAAGGCCACGGCTGTCGGACACCGGCCCCGTACCCCGACCACATCCCTCCTGGCGCACGTCGCGCTGCTGCTGGCAGTGGCGGTGGCTGTCGCGGTGGTGGTCGGTGTGCTGCTGTGGCGTCTTCTCGGAGAGCCGGCCATCAGCGCTTCGCCCGTCGGACCGGCGGCGCCCACGGCGTCAGCGACGTGGAACGTGCAGCAGGCGCTCGAAGGGGTGAAGATCGTGCTGACCGTGGTGGGTGGCGTCGGAGCGGTCGTCGCCCTGACGGTGGCCTACCGACGGCAGCGCCTCAGCGAGGTGGCCGCCTATCGTGAGGACACCAAGGTGCTGCTGGACCGGTTCTGCGCGGCGGCGGAACTGCTGGGATCGCCGGAGGCGGCTGTCCGTACCGCCGGTGTCTACGCCTTCGCCGCCCTGGCCAACGACGCGCCCGAGGCGCGTCAGGGCTGCATCGACGTGCTGTGTGCGTACCTCCGTCAGCCCTACGAGCCTTCGCCGGAGGCGATGGGCGGGGACGCTGGCCCGCCGGGGCGGTCCGAGCGGGCACAGGTCACGACCGAGCCGATGCAGGGTGGCCGGGCGTCGGCGCAGGATCGCCAGCTCCGGCTGACCATCATCCGGCTCATCCGGGACAATCTCCACTTCCCCGAGGACGACCTCCGCAGCTGGCGCGGACACGACTTCGACTTCTCCGGCGCTGTCTTCGACGGTGGTGACTTCAGCGGCGCGACGTTCACCGGTAACGGCACCGTCACGTTCGCCGGCGCCACGATCACCGGCCCGCTGATGTTCACCGATGCGACGTTCGCCGGCGGAATCGTCTCCTTCGACGGTGCCCGGTTCGCCGGCGGCAGTGTCTGCTTCAGCGGCGCCCGGTTCACCGGAGGCGTGGTCGACCTGTCGACGGTGGACGAGGATCATTGGGTTCCGGCGGCGAGACCGTGGCCGGTGGGAGTTCCCGTACCGGCCGGGCTACGCCTCCCCGCCGACCCTGCCGACGTGGCGAGCACAGGGAAGGCCGCCACCCGTGCCGGAGCATGAGCAGTGCCGCCGGCCGTCCTGCCGAGGCTGAGGGAGTAGGAGCGTGGACGACGAGGCGAGACGTGCGGCAGTGGCAGCGCTCAAGGATCTTGTGCGCAGTCGCGACTACCGGGACAGGGCGGACGCGGGCCGCGCGCTGGCGAGCTTTGCCGAGCGACCCGAGGCTGCCGAGGCGCTGCGAGAACTCGTGCTCGATGTCGACGACACCTTCGTCACCCGTGCGACCACCGAAGCTCTGCTCCGGCGAATGGACACCGTCGGACTCGCCACTGTCGCCTGCGCGCTGGCGCAGACCGACTCCAACCATGGCGATTGGATTCACGCGGCGGTCATCGACGTGTTCGGTGTGTTCTCCCGCGACCGGGATGCCGCGATGCGGGACTGTGCGGCGCTCACCCGGGACCCGGACGAACGCGTGCGTCGCGGCGCCGACCAGTTGCTCGCCATTCTGGCGGAGATCGACCCGATCCTCCACGAGGTGCGGAACGACTAGCGCGGCCGTCCGGTCCGGTCGACGCCCACCCTGTCGATCATGGAGTTGTGGCGCACGGAAAGCCCCTGTTGCGGGGGTTTGGCTGGTGCCTGAACTCCATGATCGACGGGGTTGAGCGGGGCTGCTACGGCAGCTCAGCCAGGGCAGTGCACGTGGCTCTCCAGGATCCACCCGTCCGTGGTGTCCGCCTCGGCGCCGTGGCCGAAGATCCAGATGCGACCGTGGACGTCCCGGATGCTCGACAGGTGGTAGCGGAACCCGCGACCGGCGTGCAGCGTCCGCAGGTAGCCGACCCCGCCGTAGCTGTCGTACGAGGCGAACAGCCATCCGTTCGAGCTGAGGTTGCAGAGCAGACCGAACGTGCCAGTGGCGTGCGCGGGGCTCGCCGTGGCCAGCGTCCCGCCACCAACGGTGATCGTCAGAGCGGCGAACACGCTGAGAAGTTTCCGCCTCATGCGATTCCTTTCCGGCTTACGGTTCTTCGAACCCGGCGAGTGTCGCATCGCAGAATGGCGGTGGTGTATGGGAAGGGTTTCCCAGTGTGGCGCATAGGCTCGGCCGGTGGTCGGCCCCTTCTCCACCTCACGTCTGATTCTGCGTACCTTCACCCTGGGCGACCTCGACGACGTCTGGGCCTACCAGCGCCGGCCGGAGGTGGCCCGGTTCATGTCCTGGTCCGCCCGCGACCGGGAGCAGTCCCGCTGCTCCCTTCAGCAGATGGTCCGCGAGGACGGGCTCCGCGTCGAGGGTGACTGCCTGACCCTGGCGGTCGTCCGACGGGACACCGGCCGGGTGGTGGGCCACGTGGAACTGGTGTGGCGCAGCCGCGAGCACCGGCGGGGCGAGCTGGGGTACGTTCTCGACCCGCGTCACCAGGGCCACGGCTACGCGACGGAGGCTGCCACCGCGATGCTCCGGTACGGCTTCGAGACGTTCGGCCTGCACCGGATCGTCGCCCGCTGCTCCACCCGGAACACCGCGTCGGCCCAGCTGATGGAGCGGCTGGGCATGCGCCGGGAGGCGCACTTCCGGGAGTGCGCGTTCGGTAAGGGGGAGTGGCGGGACGAGTACGTCTACGCGCTGCTCCACGCCGAGTGGACGCGGACCGCGCACCGGCGCGGCGGTTGACCGCGCACGGCGTGTCCGCCCGGCGGACCACGCGGAGCAGGTACTCCTCAGGGCGTAGCCGCTCGGGCCGGCTGACCGGCGTCGACATGTGCCAGGACCGGTGGGCTCCGGCCCGGAGCGCAGCAGTCCGGTGGGATCCGGACCACCGGTTCACCGCGCCCGGCCGGACTGCCCGGCCGGTCGGGGGGAACTCCCGAGGGTCCGACGATCCGTGGGGCTGGAGGGGACCGTGAGCTACGCCGACGTCAACGGGGTGCGTCTGTGGCACGAGAGCCACGGGTCGGGCCCTCCGCTGGTCCTGCTGCACGGGGGCATCGGCACCGGGGAGATGTTCGCGTCGGCCCTGCCGGCGTTCACCGCGCACCGCCGGGTGATCACCGTCGATCTCCAGGGGCACGGTCGGACGCCGGACGTGGACCGTCCGCTGCGCCACGAGGCGCTGGCCGACGACGTGGCCGCCCTGCTCGACCAGATCGGACTGGCCGAAGCGGAGGTCATGGGGTACTCCCTCGGCGGCGCGGTCGCGCTGCGGACCGCGATCCAACATCCCGACCTGGTCCGCCGGCTGGTCTGCGTCTCCGCCCCGTGCCGCCGCGACGGGTGGTACCCCGAGGTGCTCGCCGGCATGGCGGGCATGGGGGAGAGGACCGCCGCCGAGAGCCGGGCCTCGGCGGCGTACGCGCACCACACGCGGGTCGCCCCGAGACCGCAGGACTGGCCGGTGCTCTGGACCAAGCTGGGCGCCCTGCTGCGGCGTGACTACGACTGGTCCGCCGAGGTGGCCGCCCTGACCGTGCCGACCCTGCTGGTCTTCGCCGACGCGGACGCGGTGCGTACCGCCCACGTGGTGGAGTTCTTCGGTCTGCTCGGCGGCGGTCACCACGACGCCGGTCCGGACGGCGCCGACCGGCCCACGTCCCGGCTGGCCGTCCTGCCCGGCCACACCCACCACGACATCGTCGGCTCACCCGCCCTGCCGGCGGCCGTGCTGCCCTTCCTCACCCATCCGGTACGCCCACCCGGCTGATCCGTCCCGCTGCTGATCCGCCCCGCCCGACGCCGCCGCTGGCCGCCCGACGCCCCGCCGCTGGCCCGCCTCCCGCACGCGTCGAGGGGCGTAGGTCAACGTAGGCGGTGGGCCAGCCAGGGCAGGAGCGCGTCGCCCTGGGCCCGCTGGAACGCCCGTACGGTGGGGATGCCGGGCGGTGCGGGCAGCCGGGCCGCGTCCAGGAAGAAGCCGGCCCACCCGGCGAGCACCCCGGTCACCGAGTCCGGGTCGACGTCGGCGGTCAGCGGCCGGGAGCGCAGCAGCGCCTCGGGGTCGTGCCCGCCGTACAGCGCGACGTTGACCAGCAGGATCACGCTGTCCAGCCAGGCCGGCCCCCGGCAGGCCCACGGCCAGTCGACCACCGTTACCCGGCCGGCCGCGTCGACCAGCAGGTTGTCCGCCCGTACGTCGACGTGGCAGAGCGTGTCCCCGGCCAACGCGGCGAGGCCCCGGTCGGCGGCGGCGCGCAGCGCGGCCAGGTGCCCCCGCGCCCACGGGTCGAGGTCGTCCGGCGGGTCGGCGGCGATCCGGTGCCAGCCGGCGAAGTCGTACCGCAGGCTCTCGGTGGCGGTGGGCGCGTGACCGGCCGGCGCGGGGGTGAGCACGGCGGCCAGCGCCGCCAGCGTGTCCAGGACGGCGGCCAGCTCGTCGGCGTGCCAGGGGGTGACCGGGTGACGGCCCTCGACGTCGGCGTAGACCAGCGCCACCCAGTCGCCGTCGTCGTGACAGCCGAGCAGCCGGGGCACCGGTGCGTGCGCGGGCAGGGTGGCGGCGTTGCGGGCCTCCTGCCGGTGCAGGTGCGGGCTGCGGTCGTTCTGGGCGGAGCTGACCGCCTTGACGAAGGCGCGCCGGCCGTCGGCGGTGCGCACCCGGTCGGCGGTGCCGGGGGAGAAGCCGACCGGCTGGGACACCGCCGCCACGACCTCGCCCCCGACGATCCGCTCCACCTCCGTCCGCACCCCGGCCGGCAGGTCGGCCCAGCCGATCCGGCGGTTCGTGGTGGTGTTCATCCGTCCACGGTGGCCGGGCCGACCCCGGCGGGCAAGCGGATTGGTCGCCGCCCGTGGCCCGCCGGGGCCGGTCACGATCGGTTCCGGCGGGAGGCGCCGCGACCACCCCCGCCCGCCGCGAGCCAGCTACCGGGCCGGCACCGTGACCTGCGGGCAGGCATGGCCGGGGCCGGGACGGGTAGGCCCGGGAACCGGCGAGGGGAGGGCGGCATGGGAGAGCTGACCATCGGCGTGCTGGGCTCCTACGGGGGGCGCAACCTCGGGGACGAGGCGATCCTGAGCGCCCTGCTGGCCGATCTGCGCGACCAGCAGCCCCGTGCCCGGATCGTCGTCTTCTCCCGTAACCCCACGCACACCCTGGCCCACCATCCGGGGGTGGAGGCGGTGCCGTGGGAGGGGGTGAGCCGGGTCGACTCGGCAGCCGTCCTCGACCGGCTCGACCTGCTCATCCTCGGCGGCGGCGGCATCCTCTACGACCGGGAGGCCCGCCGCTACCTGCGGGTGGTGCGGGTGGCCCAGGAACGCGGCCTGCCGCTGCTGACGTACGCGGTGGGGGTCGGGCCGCTGACCGAGGCGGTGGACTGCGGCATGGTCCGCGAGACGCTGACCAGCGCCACCGAGGTGACCGTGCGGGACGAGGAGTCCCGCGTGGTCCTGGAGGAGGCCGGCCTGCTCACCCCGATCACGGTCACCGCCGATCCGGCGTTCCTGCTGGAACCGGAGGACTTTCCCGCCCGACTGCTGCGTGAGGAGGGCGTACCGAACGGGAAGCGGCTGGTCGCGATGAGCGTACGGGAACCGGGCCGGGCCGCCGAGCGGTTGGACGTGGACGCGTACCACCGCCTGCTCGCCCAGGTCGGGGACTTCCTGGTGCACCGGATCGACGCCGATGTGGTCTTCGTGCCGATGGAACGCGACGACATCCGCCACTCGCACGGCGTGATGTCCCACATGACCGCCGCCGAACGGGGGCGGATCCTGCACGGCGACTACTCACCACCGCAGGTGCTGGGCCTGATGCGTCACTTCGACCTGGCCGTCGGGATGCGCCTGCACTTCCTGATCTTCGCGGCGAGGGCGAACATCCCGTTCCTGCCCCTGCCGTACGCCGGGAAGGTCTTCGACCTGGCCCAGCGGCTCGGCGTGCCGGCGCTCAAGGGGGTGGCCCGGGAGGTGGAGGGGCCGTTGCTGGCCGAGGTCGACCGGCTCTGGGACGAACGCGACACGCGCGCCGAATCCGTCTCCCGACGGGTGGCGGAGATGTGCGAACAGGCCCGGAGCACCTCTCTCGTGACCCGGGCGGTGCTGGACGGTCTGCGGTCCCGCGCCCGCGCCCGGGTCACCGCCTGAGCGCCGTTTCCGCCCGCGCTGCCTCGGCACCGCCTGAGCGCCGTTCCCGCCGGGCTCAGGTGGCGGGGCCGCGCCAGCAGTAGCGCCAGGTCGGTTCGCCCTCGGCAGACTCAAGTTCGTAGATCTCCGCGTTGGCCAGCCCGGCGGCGCCGAGGTGGTGGTGGGTCAACGGCGGACGGCCGTTCGGGTCCAGTTCGACGGTGACGGTCTCGCCGTCGAAGGCGCCGCCCACCAGGGGAATCTCTGCCGTGGATGCCATGGCCCCCATCCTGCACGCACCCCGGTCGACCCGCACGGCTATGCCACGACCGGGCACCTGTCGGCAGCGGCGGGGGAGTCCGTCGCGCGGGCCCCGGAGTGCGGAATCGGCGTTCCCGGGCGGAAAAGGGACCGCAGGACGTCGGCGTCCCTCGCTACGGTCCACGCATGGCCGAGACCACGATCCACCCGTCCATCGATCCCACGCTCGCCCCGGTGATCGCCCGCACCGGCGACGAGCGGGCCGTGCTGGAGGCCTTCCTCGACCTGCACCGGCAGGTGGTGCTCAGCAAGCTGCGGGGCCTCACCTCCACCGACGCGACCCGCCGGCTGGTGCCCTCCGACACGACAGTCGCCGGGGTGGTCAAGCACCTCACGATGGTGGAGGCGAACTGGTTCCCCCGCCTGCTCGCCCCCGCACCGGGCGAGGAGCACGTGTTCTCCGCCGAGGCGGGCCGGCGCAGCTGGACCGTCGACCCGGAGGACACCGTCGAACGGCTGTCCGCCGGGTACGAGGCGGCCTGCGCCCGGTCCCGCGAGGTCGCCGCCCGGTTCCCGCTCGACCACGTGGTGCCGCAGCCGCAACTCGGCGAGGTGAACCTGCGCTGGATCTACGTGCACATGATCGAGGAGACCGCCCGGCACGCCGGCCACGCGGACATCCTGCGGGAACTGACCGACGGGGCGACCGGAACGGTGTGACCGGGGACGGGTCTCACGGCTGCGGGAGCAGTCCCGGGGGGTACTCCATGCCGTCGTGGGCGCACGCCGCCGCCGCCACCTCCGCCGCGTACCGGGCCGCTGTCTCCGGGGCGTCGCCGCGCAGCCGGCCGGCGAGGAACCCGGTCGCGAAGGCGTCCCCGGCGCCGTTGCTGTCCACCACCGGCGCGGGCGGCGTCGCCGCCGGCACCCGGACCGGCGGGTGGCCCGGCCGGTACAGCGCCGCGCCGTCCGCGCCGTGGGTGACCACCACGGTCCGGGGCGTCAGCGCGGTGGCCGTCTCGGCGGCGACCGCGCCCAGCCGCACCCCGCTGACGAAGACCAGGTCGGCGACCTCGGCGAAGGGCCGGTGGTAGGGGTTCCGGCCGTCCCAGTCGTGCAGGTCCGTCGAGACGCCGACCCCCTCTGGGAGGGCGGCACGCAGGGTCGGCAGCAGGTCGCGCGTCCAATCCATGATCGACACGTGTACGTGGGTCGCCCGCGCGACCAGCGCCGCCAGCTCGTCGGCGGTGAACGGGGGCGGCCCCTGCCACGGGCGGGAGTCGTAGAGCGACATGCGCCGTCCGGCGGGGTCGACCAGGTTCACCGACCGTCGGGTGCCCCGGTCGTCCGTCCGCAGCACCGTCGTGGCGTCCGTGCGGGCCAGCGCCGCCCGGATCACGTCACCGGGCGGGTCGTCGCCGATGACGTCGACCACGGTCACCCGCAGTCCGAGCGCGTGCGCGGCGAGCGCCACCCCCGCACCGGTGTTGCCGATCCGCAGGTCGACGGGGTCCACGTGGAGGGAGTCGGCCAGGGGCAGCGGAAGCGCGGGTACGCGTACCCGTACGTCCACGCCGAGACCGCCGATCACCAGAAGTCCGGACACGGCGCCGACGGTATCCCGGACCGCCTCACTATCCTGTCCCGGGGCGACGACGAGGGGAGACGTGTGCTGCTCATCCACGGGGTGTGGCTGGTCGGCGTCGGGCTCGCCCTCTGGGCCGAGGAGAGCACCGGCCCGTCGCGTCCGCCCCGACGTGCCGGCCGTCCTCCGCGGGAACGTCCGCACCCCTTCGCCGCCGACCACGCCGCGCTGGCTGCCGCGCTCGGTCCGGCTGCCGCGTCCGCCACCCACGGCTCGACGGCGCTCGTCCTGCCCACCCGGGGTGGCGCGCCGCTCGACTCGCCGGAACTGGTCCGTACCGCCGCCGTGGACCCGGTCCGCGGCGCGGTCACCCTGGCCCGCTGGCGGGTGCCCACCCTGGGGTACGCCCCGGCCGACGCCCTCGCCGTGCTTGCTCGGATCGACGGGTACGCCGGGACGCCCGGCGCCGGCCTGCGGCACCTCGCCGAGCTGTCCGCCTTCGCCGCCGATCTGGTGGCCCGGGGGCGCGTCCTGCCGGTCGTGGCCGACGACGACCGGCCGGGCCGGGACCGCACCAACGGGGCCCTCGCCTGCTGGCATCCCCTACTCACCGGCGCGGACGCCGGCTGGGCGCGGGCGCTCACCCTGGCCCTGCCGCCGTCGGTCCGTGCCGCGGCACCGCTCGCCGGGGGCGGGCCGGGCCCGGCGGGGCGGACCGACGACAGCATGTCGGGTCGGCGCGGTCGGGTCGCCGGTGGCACGTCGAGCCGGGCCGACGGTGCCCCGAGTCCGGCCGACGTGGTCGCCGACGCGCTCGACGCGCTCACCGACGCCGCCGCCCGGGCCGCCCTGGACGGCCTCCGGCTGCCCGGCACCGGACGGCGTGACCCGGTCGCCGCCTGGTTGACCGCGCTGACCGGTCCTCGGCCCGGGTTCGCCGTCGATCCGGTCGACCGCGAGGCGCTCCGGGCCGGGCTGCACGCCTGGCAGCGGGACGCGGTCGGTAGTCCGGTCCGGGCCAGCTTCCGGCTGACCGAGCCGCCGACCGTCGCGGACGCCTTCGACGACGTGGACGCCCCCGACGCCCCGACCGCTTGCGACGCCCCGACCGCCTCCGACGGCCCAACCGCCTCCGACGCCCCGACCGCCCCGACCGCGCCGGACGATCCCGCCGATCGGGGCGTCTGGCGGGTCGAGTTCGGGTTGCAGGCCGCCGACGAGCCGGGCCTGCTGGTCGATGCCGAGTCGATCTGGCGTGACCCGGCGAGCGCCACCGTGTTCGCGGACCGGCTCGACGCCCCGCAGGAGACGCTCCTGGCCGAGCTGGGCCGGGCCAGCCGGCTCTGGCCGGAGCTGGACGGCGCGTTGCGTACCGCGGCTCCGGAGGCCCTGGAGCTCGATGCCGAGGGGGCGCACCGCTTCCTCCGGGAGGGCGCCCCGGTGCTGCACGCCGCCGGCTTCGGGGTGCTGCTGCCCGGCTGGTGGCACCGCCCGGGTGCCCGGCTCGGCGCGCGCCTGCAGGCCCGTAGCCGGACCGCCCCGGGCACCGTGGCGACCCCTGGCGGCGTCGGGCTCGACGCCCTGGTGGACTACCGCTGGGAGCTGGCCCTGGGCGACCAGCCGTTGACCGCCGAGGAACTGGCTGCGTTGGCGGAACGGAAGAGCCCGCTGGTCCGGCTGCGCGGGCAGTGGGTCGAGTTGGACCCGAAGCGGCTCGCCGCCGGTCTGCGGCTGCTCCGTTCCTCCGGTGAGCTGACCGTGGCCGACCTGCTCCGGCTCGGCCTGGCCGACGGCGACGACGCGTCCCTGCCGGTACTGGAGATCAGCGCTGATGGCGCGCTCGGCGACCTGCTCTCCGGGGAGGCGGAGCGGCGGCTCGCCCCGCTGGACCCGCCGCCGGGCTTCACCGGCGAGCTGCGGCCGTACCAGCGGCGGGGGCTGGCCTGGCTGGCCTTCCTCCAGTCCCTCGGGCTGGGCGCGGTCCTCGCCGACGACATGGGGCTCGGCAAGACGGTGCAACTGCTCGCCCTGCTCGCCGCCGACTCGCCGGAGGTCGGGCCGACCCTGCTGGTCTGCCCGATGTCGCTGGTCGGCAACTGGCAGCGGGAGGCCGCCCGGTTCACCCCGAAGCTGCGGGTGCGGGTGCACCACGGCGCGGACCGGGCGCGGGGCGAGCGGTTCGCCGAGGCGGTGCAGGACACGGACCTGATGATCACCACGTACGCGGTGGCCGCCCGGGACGCGGTCGCGCTGGCCGGTATCGACTGGCACCGGGTGGTGGTGGACGAGGCGCAGGCGATCAAGAACGCGGCCACCCGTCAGGCCGAGGCGGTCCGGGCGCTGCCCGCCCGGCACCGGATCGCGGTCACCGGTACGCCGGTGGAGAACCGTCTCGCCGACCTCTGGTCGATCATGCAGTTCGCCAATCCCGGCCTGCTCGGCCCGGCCGCCTCCTTCCGGAGGTCGTACGCCGAGCCGATCGAGCGCCACGGCGACGAGGAGACGGCCGGGCGACTGCGCCGGGTCACCGGGCCGTTCGTGCTGCGGCGGCTCAAGACCGACTCGTCGATCATCTCGGACCTGCCGGAGAAGCTGGAGATGGAGGTGCTCTGCAACCTCACCGCCGAGCAGGCCGCGCTCTACCAGGCAGTGGTCGACGACATGCTGGCGAAGATCGAGTCCAGCGACGGGATCGAGCGGCGCGGTCTGGTGCTGGCCACCATGACCAAGCTGAAACAGGTCTGCAACCATCCGGCCCACCTGCTGCGCGACGGCTCGGCGTTGCCCGGCCGCTCGGGCAAGCTGGCCCGGCTGGAGGAGATCCTCGACGAGGTCCTCGCGGCGGGGGAGAAGGCGCTGCTGTTCAGCCAGTACGCCGAGTTCGGCGGCATGCTGCGCGGGCACCTGTCGGCCCGGTTCGGCCGGGAGGTGCTCTTCCTGCACGGCGGGGTCGGCAAGGCCGACCGGGACGAGATGGTCACCGGCTTCCAGTCCCCGGACGGCCCCGCGCTGTTCGTGCTCTCCCTCAAGGCCGGCGGCACCGGGCTCACCCTGACCGCCGCGAACCACGTGGTGCACGTGGACCGGTGGTGGAACCCGGCGGTGGAGGACCAGGCGACCGACCGGGCGTTCCGGATCGGGCAGCGTCGCCGCGTGCAGGTCCGCAAGTTCGTCTGCGCCGGCACGGTGGAGGAGAAGGTCGCCGCCATGATCGCCGAGAAGCGCGGGCTGGCCGCGCGGGTCGTGGGCAGCGGCGAGCAGTGGTTGACCGAGTTGTCCACCGCTGACCTGCGTGACCTGCTCACCCTCGCCCCGCAGGCGGTGGTCGAGTGAGCCCCGCCGAGCGGCGGTTCGCCGACTACGGTCCACCCCGCCGCGTCACCGGGGGACTACGGGCCCGCAGCAGCCGGGGCGCGATCGGTCAGTCCTGGTGGTCCCGGCGGTTCGTGGAGGTGCTGGAGTCCTTCGCGCTGGGCACCCGGCTGACCCGGGGACGTGCCTACGCCCGCGCCGGCCAGGTGCTCGCCCTGGACGTCGCGCCCGGCGCGGTCACCGCCGTGGTGCAGGGCTCCCGACCCCGGCCGTACCAGGTCCGCATCGAGCTGGCCCGGTTCCCGGAACCGGTCTGGACGCGCCTGGAGGAGGCCCTGGCCGCGCAGGCGTTCTTCAGCGCCCGGCTGCTCGCCGGCGACCTTCCCGGCGAGCTGGAGGAGCTGTTCACCTCCGTCGGCGCGCCCCTGTTCCCGGCCGGTGTCGGCGAGCTGGACCAGCACTGTTCCTGCCCCGACGTCGCGGTGCCCTGCAAGCATCTGGCGGCCACCTTCTACCTGCTGGCCGAGGCGTTCGACGCCGACCCGTTCCGGCTGCTGCACTGGCGCGGCCGGAGTCGTGCGGAACTGCTCGACCGGCTCCGCGCCCTGCGCGGCGCGGCCACGTCCCACCCGGGTCCGGCCACTACCGCGCCGGTCGGCACGTCGACGGGACCGGGCGGCGGGCGGCCGGCCGCCGAGCCCACCACCGGGTCGGCCGCACCCCGTGCGGCCGGTGCCGGACGGGTGCTCGGCGACCTGCCCGACCCGCCCCTGGTCGACCAGGTGGACCGGTTCTGGCTGCCGCCGGTGCCCCTGCCCGAGCGTCCGCCGACCCTGGCCACGGAGCCGGAGCTGGTGCTGCGCCAGCTCGGGCCGCCGGACAGCGCGCTCGGCGGGCCGGGCCTGACCGAGCGGTTGCGCCGGGCGTACCGACGCTTCGGCACGACCGAAGCCGGCACGACCGAAGCGGGCACGTTCGAAGCGGGCACGTTCGAAGCCGGCACGACCGACGACAGCACGTTCGGAGCGGGCACGTTCGAAGCGGGCACGACCGACGACAGCGCGAGCGAAGCCGGCACGACCGACGACGGTACGACCGGCGACAGCGCGATCCACGGCGGCACGACCGACAGCGGCGTGGTCGGCGCCGGCCCCGTCGGTCCGTCCGGCAGTGGTCCGTCCGGTGCCGACTCCGCCGAGGACGGTCGGGAGTGACGGCGACCCGCCCCCCGGCGGGGCCGGCGGTGAAGCCGTCCGGGGCGAGAAGCGGCCCGGTGGGACCGGTGGGCCGTCACAGCCATCGCCGTCGGTGACGCCACAGCAAGGCGGAGTTGGCCAGGAGCACCACGGCGCAGATCGCGCCGGCCACCCGTCCGGCGAGCACGGTCATCGCTGGCAGCGAGGCCCACAGCACGATCGTCAACAGCACCAGGTAGCGGCCCCGGTGCGCCCGCGCCCGTTGGTCGAGCCGGGAAAAGAACGCCGGGTCGCTCTCCCGGAGATACCGGGTGATCTGCTCGAACCTTCGCTGGTCCTCTTTGCTGAGCATGGCGGTGCCTTCCCCTCATGCGGTTCAGCGGTCCGGCGGCATACCCGCTGCGGTGGCGGCTCACGCCCCTGCTGCTGCTTCTTTGCCCGCGATGCCGCGACGGCGTCGGGTGCGCCGGCTCCCGGCCGGTGGTTCGCCAGCGGCGGCAGCAAGCTCTCGGCCCCGCCTGGAGTGCCCGCAGGTGGCCGCCTCAGCGACCACTTAGTGGAACCTTAAGTTTCACTGTGCCGGTGGCCTCGACGGAACGCGCGGCGACGTGGGGAAACGTCGCGTTCGGGCGGTCCGGCCCCGGGTCGGGCCTGCTCGGGACGGCTGCCACCGCATCGGTGGATATCCGACCCGGTCGGCGCCTGGTGCAGGCGTGTCTTAAGTGGCCCCGTGGGTGGCGTTCGCGCACCTTGATGGCCCTCTACCGCTTGGTTACCGTGCCGTAGCACCACCTCAGGCATCGACTGTCCTCGCCGTCGCCCCGCACCTGGCGCCGGTTCCGGGCAGCAATTCAGCAGAAAACAGGATTGGTACATGGCCGACCAGAACGTGCCACCACGCCGGCCGCGGGACGAGGGCCGCTGGGACGGACGACACCACCCCACCCCCGACGCGTACCACGACCCGTACCCGTCCCCGCCGTACTCGTCCGGTTCCGGGTCGACCTATCCGTACGGTCACCCGCACGCCGGGCAGCCCGACGACCCTCGGGCGTCGTACGCCCCGTGGCCGGGCCAGGCGCAACCGGCACCGGCCTCCTGGCCCGGCTCGGCCGGGTCGACCGCCCACCGGGGGCCGCAGTGGATCGGCCCGGCCGGCCCCCAGGGACCCGGCGGTGACCCGGGACTGCCCGACCTGGACGACGACTCCGACGACAGCCGCCGCCGGAGCCGGCGCCGGGCCCTCGCCGCGCTCGGCGGCACCGCCGCGGTGGTCGCCGGTGGGGCCGCGCTCGCGATGACCCCGCAGGTGCGCGGCCTCTTCGGCGACGACGCGGCCGGCGACGCGACCGTCACCCGGGCCACCGACGGCAACGCGAACCGTCCGAGCGGGCAGCAACCGAGCACCGTGCGCACCTACACCGAGCAGAACGAGAGCTACATGGGCTCCCGGGCCGGCGCGGCGCTGAAGAAGAACACCCCGGCCGGGGGCCGTACGTTCCCCGGTCCGGCCGCCGCGGCGGCGGCCACCACGGTCACCGTCAAGACGGTGCTGGCCAAGGACCCGGCCCGGCACCTCGCCACCCGGACCACGTTCGGCGCGACGCCGAAGGTACTCGCCGACATCGAACGGATGGGCATCGACGCCTGGCTGCGCTGGCAGCTCGACCCGGAGAAGATCGCCCCGACGAAGGCCGAGCTGAAGCTCAGCGAGCTGCCCACCCTGCGGCTGAGCCCGAAGCAGTTGCGTGAGCAGCGTGAGCAGCTCAACGAGTGCGGCGCGCAGCCGGAGAAGGAGATGGTCGACGCCACCATCGCCCGGCAGATCTGGTCGGAGCGGCAGCTCTTCGAGGTGATGGTCGACTTCTGGAACGACTTCCTGCACGTCGCCGCCGACTTCGACGGCGGCGAGGTGTACCGGCACTCCTTCGACGTCGACGTGGTCCGCAAGTACGCCCTGACCAGCTACCCGGAGATGCTGGTCGCCGCGAACCGGCACCCGGCGCTGCTGCTCTACCTCAACCAGAACGACTCCCGCGCCGACGCGGTCAACGAGAACCTCGCCCGGGAGAACCTGGAGCTGTACTCGGTCGGCGTGGACGGCGGCTACACCGAGAAGGACGTCCGGCAGGCGGCCCTGCTCCAGACCGGACGGGGGGTCTCCGACGGCGAGTACGTCTTCCGCGAGGACCGGCACTACGTCGGCAAGGTCAAGATCCTCGGCTTCAGCCACGCCAACAGCTCGAAGGACCCGGCGAAGGCCGACGCGGTCATCGACGCGTACATCCGCTACATCGCGCTGCACCCCTCCACCGCCCGGTACGTCGCACAGAGCCTCGCCACCCGGTTCGTCTCGGACACCCCGCCGAAGTCCCTGGTGGACCGGCTCGCCAAGACGTACACGGTGAACAAGGGCCTGATCAAGCCGGTGCTGATGACCCTGTTCAGCTCGTCGGAGTTCTGGGCGTCGGTGGGGCAGAAGGTCCGCCGTCCGATGGAGTACCTGATCGCCACGTACCGGGTGCTCGGCGTCTCGCCGGAGGCGTCCCCCGACTACAAGGCCGACGACAGCAAGCGCACCCCGTACGCCCGGGGGCTGCGCCGGATCCACGACCGGCTGCGGGAACTCGGCCACTTTCCGATGGGCCAGCCCACCCCGGACGGCTACCCCGACGTCTACGTCGCCTGGACCTCCGCCGGCACGATGGTCAACGGCTGGAACGAGGCCGGTGACGTGGTCAACGGCTACCGCCGGGAGTTCTCCTACGTCAAGCCGGAACGGCTGGTCGCGAAGCCGCCGACCACCGCCGGGGCGTACGTGGACGCGCTCGCCCGGCGGCTGGTGCACCAGAAGCTGACCGCCCGGGAGAAGGCGCTGATCCTCGGCGTCGCCGGGGTGTCGGCCGACACGAAAGTCGACGCCACCTTCAACGGGGCCGTCTCCGCCGTCGCGCGGGCGATCCTCGCGTCCCCCCAGCACCACCTCCGGTGAGGCACCCGATGGAGAAGACTGTGTACTCGTACCCCCTGCACCCCGAATGCCCGGACCTGCGCCGGCTGGCGGACGACCCGGCGGAGGCGCTGCTGCGGGCGGAGGCGGACGTCGTGGCCGCCGAGAACGCCGCCGAGCGGGACCGCTACCTGCGGCTGGAAGCGGAGGAGGAGGCCCAGCAGGACGGTCGCGGGGTGACCCGGCGGACCTTCGTCGCCGGGGCCGCGGCCACCGCCACCGCGCTGGCCACCGCGCAGTTCGTCACCACCTCGGCCTCCTTCGCCGCCACCAAGACCGGCACCCTGATCCACGTCTTCCTCTACGGTGGACTCGACGGGCTGAGCCTGGTCGCCCCCGCCGACGACCCGGTGCTCCGCAAGGCCCGCCCCGACCTGCTGCTCGGTTCCGACTCCCTCGCGCTGGCCCGGGGCTTCAAGCTGACCAGCGCGTTCAAGCCGCTGGAGAAGTGGCTGAAGGCCGGTCAGCTCGGCTTCGTCCCGGCGGTCTCCGACGAGCGGCTGTCCCGCAGCCACTTCCAGGCCGCCGACGCCTGCAACCTGGGCGGCCTGCCCGGCGAGACCGGCGGCCGGGGCTGGCTGGACAGCCTCGTCGACCACCTCGGCAAGGGCACCGCGTTCCGCAGCGTCGGCATCGGCAGCACCCTGCCCCGGTCGCTGGTCGGCACCAACGGCGCGCTCTCCCTGGGCAGCGTCGGCTCGCTGCGGCTCAACGGCGACGAGAAGTACCGGGCCGCCACCGAGAAGGCCATCAAGGGACTCTTCACCGGCATCAACCATCCGGTCGAGGAGGCCGTCCAGGACGGCCTCGGTGCGCTCGCCACCGCCCAGAAGCTGGCGGCCAAGCCGTACCAGGCCGCCGAGGGGGTCGAGTACCGGGGCGTCGGCAACTCGTTCAAGCAGCTCGCCCAGCTCATCAAGGGCGGCGCGAACGTCCGGGTGGCCACCGTCGGCATGGGCGGCTACGACACCCACGAGAACCAGGGCACCCGCGACGGCGGGCAACTCTGGCGCCGGCTCAACGAGCTGGCCGAGGCGATGGCCGCGTTCTTCACCGACCTCGGCGACCGGGCCGCCGACGTCACGGTGATGGTCTCCAGCGAGTTCGGCCGCCGGGTCGCCTCGAACAGCGGCGGCACCGACCACGGGCACGGCGGGGTGGTGACCGTCCTGTCCGGACGCAAGCTCGCCGGCTCGCTGCTCGGCGCCTGGCAGGGGCTGGACGACCTCGACAGCGGTGACGTCCCGGAGTACAACAACATGTTCAACGTCTACGGCTCCGTCGCGCAGGGTCGCTTCGGGCTGACCAACGCGGAGGTGGACAAGATCTTCCCCCGGATGAAGTACACCCCGATCAAGCTGTACGCGTGACGTACCCCCGTACCCACGCCGCCGGCCGTCGCGGCGGGACTCCGTCCCGCTCCGGCGGCCGGTCGGCTGCGGCCGTACCGCCACGGGTGCCGCCCCGGCGCGGACCCGCCGGCCGCCGCGCGGTGCTCGCGGTGCTCTGGGCCGGGCTGCTGCTGGCCGTGCTGCCCTGGTGGTGGCAGACCCCGGACGACTCGCTGCGCACCACCACCGCCACGCTGACCGCCGCCGGCCGGATCACCGGCCTGGTCGCCGGCTACCTGCTGCTGGTGCAGGTGCTGCTGATGAGCCGCCTGCCGGTGCTGGAACGCCGGCTCGGCGGCGAGCAGATCGCCCGCTGGCACCGGGACATCGGGGTGACCCTGCTGGTCGCGGTGCTGGCCCACGTGTCGCTGACGCTCACCGGCTATGCCCGGTTGCAGAAGCAGTCGGTGCTGGCCGAGGCCGGGGTGCTGCTGCGCGACTACGAGGACATGCCCGGCGCGTTCGCCGCCGCCGGCATCCTGACCCTGCTCGGCCTCACCGGGATCCGGGCCGTCCGCACCGCCCTGCCCTACGAACTCTGGCACCACCTGCACCTGAGCAGCTACCTGGTGCTGCTGCTCGGGTTCGGCCACCAGTTCGCCCACGGCCAGCAGCTCTTCCGTCCCGGACCGGTGCGCACCGGCTGGATCGTGGCGTACCTGCTGGTGGCCGCCGCGCTGCTCTGGGGTCGGGTGGTGGTGCCGCTGCGCTTCAACCTCCGGCACGGCCTGCGGGTCGCCGACGTGGTCGCGGAGAACCCGGACACCATCTCCATCTACCTGACCGGCCGCCGGCTGAACCTGCTCGACCTGCGCGGCGGCCAGTTCCTCCGGTGGCGCTTCCTGACCGCCGGCCGCTGGTGGCAGGCGCACCCGTTCTCCCCGTCCGCGGCCGGCAACGGCCGGTGGGTGCGACTGACCGTCAAGGTCGTCGGCCGGCACACCGCCGGCCTGCGCGGCCTGACCCCGGGCACCCGGGTCTGGGCGGAGGGGCCGTCCGGGGTCTTCACCGCCGCGCACCGCACCCGGGACCGGGCCCTGCTGATCGCCGGTGGCAGCGGCATCACCCCGATCCGGGCGCTGCTGGAGGAGCTGCCGCCGAACGCGGCGTTGATCTACCGGGCCCGGACCCCGGACGACGTGCTGCTGCACCGGGAGCTGGACTGGCTCGCCGAGGCCCACGGCACCGACGTCTGGTACGTCATCGGCTCCCGCGACGACCCCGGCCCCCGGCGGCTGATGAGCCCGCAGGGGCTGCGCCAGCTCGTGCCGGACCTCGCCGACCGGGACGTCTGGCTCTGCGGGCCACCCGGCCTGGTCACCTCGACGGTGCGGGCACTGCGCCGGGCCGGCGTGCCCCGCCGGCAGATCCACCTCGCCACGTTCGAGCTGTAGGGAGGTTCCCCATGCGTCGCGCGTTCCTCGCCGTCACCGGCCTGGCCGCCGGCACGACCCTGCTGGTCGTGCTCAAGGGCGCGCCGGAGACCACCCGGGTCGCCGAGACCGCCGCACCCGAGCGCCCGCCGGTGGTCCCCGCGCCCACCGGTCCGACGCCCGTCGACTCCGCGCCGGCCAGCCCCGACCGGACCGGCGCGCCCCGGAGCACCGTACGGTCGGACGAGCCGTCCACCCCCGCGACCACCCGCACGCCCCGGAGCGCGGGCGACCGGACCACCGCCGCCACCCCCACCCCACGCCGGACCACCGCGCCGCCGTCGGGACGACGCACGGTCACCGGGCCGGTGGTCGGCAACGAGTACGGCAACGTGCAGGTGCGGATCACTCTCACCGGTGACCGGATCGTCGACGTGGTCGCGCTGGAACTGCCCGAGGAGACCGCCGAGTCCGACCGGCGCAGTTCCTCGGTCAACAACCGGTACAGCGGCACCGACGGGGAGGTGGTGCGCCGGCAGGACGCCGACCTGGACACCGTCTCCGGGGCCACCGCGACCAGCGACGCGTACCAGCAGTCGTTGCAGGCCGCCATCGACGCCGCGCGGCGCTGACATGGCCGCGTCGCGTACCGCCCCGCCGGCCATCCGCCCCGGCCCGGCCGCCGTGCCGTTCCGCCCTGGCCCGGCCGCCGTGCCCATCCGCCCCGGTCCGGCTGCCGTGCCCACCCGCCCCGGCCTGCGCCGGGTCGAGCAGGTCATGGGCACGCCGATCAGCCTGGACCTCGCCGACGACCTGCCCCGGACCGTCCTCGACGACCTGGCCGACGAGGTGTTCGGCTGGCTGCGCGAGGTCGACGCCCGGTTCAGCACGTACCGGGCCGACAGCGAGGTGAGCCGTTTCGACCGGGGCGAGGTGCTGCTCTCCGAGGCGTCCCCCGACCTGCGGCTGGTGCTGGAACGCTGCGCGGATCTCTGGGGGGCGACGGACGGCTGGTTCGACGCGTACGCCACCGGGCGCTTCGACCCGTCCGGTTACGTCAAGGGCTGGGCGGCGCAGGTCGCCTCGGACCGGCTGCTCGCCGCCGGGGCGGCCAACCACTGCCTCAACGCCGGTGGGGACGTCCGGGTACGCGGCCTCTCCCCGGCCGGTCGGCCCTGGCGGGTCGGTCTCCAGCACCCGTGGGACCGCAGCGCCACCTTCCTCGTGCTCACCGGCACCGACCTGGCGGTCGCCACCTCCGGGGTCTACGAGCGGGGACACCACGTGGTCGACCCGCGACGCGGCGAGCCGGCCCGGGGCCTGCGCTCGGTGACCGTGGTCGGCCGGGATCTCGGTGTGGCCGACGCGTACGCCACGGCGGCGGTCGCGATGGGCTCGGCCGGAGCGGGCTGGCTCGGCCGGCTGGACGGGCACGAACACGCGGTGGTCACCGACAGCGGCCGGTGTCTACGCTCCCCGCGTCTGCCCGTCGCCTGACCACGTCAGCGGGGTGGGCGGTGGCTGCCGGCGGGGCGGCTGCCGAGCGGGCGCGGGCGGCCCGGGCGGGAGCCGGCTGGTCTCGTGCCGACCCGGCGGTACGGCCGGCGGCGGTGCGGTGGTGGCTCGGCCCCCTCGGCTCGGCGGGCCGGATCGTCGATGGACATCGTTCCCCCGATCGGGGCGCGACCGCGCCCCCACCGGGAACAACGATGCGCCGCCCCAACGGGACGTGGCGGGGTCAGAAGCCGCGACGGGGGAGCGGGAGTTGGCCGGGGAGCAGATCGGCGGTCAGGGCGACGCCGGTGGCCCGCAACGCGTCCACCATCACCTTCTGCACGAGGTACGAGTCAGGCAGCCGCCAGCGGGCCTGTTCCGGCGCGAGGGCCCAGCGCACCGGTCCCTCCGGCAGCCGGGTCGGCGGGGCGGGGATCCACGAGCCGACCCCGTGCCGGACGACGTGGAAGCAGTGGTCCAACTCGGGCCGGAGCGGGTCGCCGGGGCGGACCAGGAACATCCAGCGACCGGAGGGGGTGACCGCGACCGGACCACGGGCCCGGTCGGCGGGGTGGTCGGAGATCGCGTCGAGCACGTGCCGACCCAGGTACGAGGGCATCTCCAGCACGTCGAAGGCCCGCCCGGTGGGGAGCAGCACCCCGTGCGGGCGGCTGCGCCACCAGGTCGCCACCCGGGCCGGGTCGGTGCTGGCGGCGAGTTCCCAGTTCTCCAGGGCGGGGTGAGCGCCCACGGTCGGGCAGCCGGCCCGGCCACAGACGAAGCGGCTGCGGGCGAGGCACGCGCCGGGAGTGACCTCCCAGCCGTGCATCGCGTACCGGACCGCGATCCGGCGCAGCCGCACCCGTTCCAGCGGCGACAGATGGACGACGTGCGGTCCGACGGTCCCCCACATGGTGTGTGCTCCTCTCGGGTGTCACGTTCCGGTCACGTCGGGCGTCGAGCCCCGTCACTGCCGTCACCGGTGCTCGTTGCGACAGGCGAAATGCAAGTTGCACGAAAGCTATGGGGTTCAGCCGGACGAGTGCCGCACAGCGTGTGCGATCAGGACAAAACAGACTGACGTTTGTCGCCTGTGGTGGGACTCCCGGAGGATGCCGGGCGTGGAAGGAGCGGGAATGGACGAGTTACCGATCGGGCGACGGGTGGCCTACTGGCGTGGGCGGCGCAAGATGTCGCAACAGGTGTTCGCCGATCGGTTGGGCAAGTCCAAGAGCTGGGTCGACAAGATCGAGCGAGGGGTGCGCCGGCTCGACAAGTTCTCCGTCCTCTACGAGATCGCCGACATCCTCGAAATCGACGTGCAACTGCTGGTCGGTCGGGACCCGGAACGGCGTAGCGACGCGTTGCACTGCATCGACCAGGTCGAGGTCGACCAGATCCGGGCCGCGCTGGAGCGGTACGACGCGCTCAGCGCGTACTTCGACGCGGCGCCGTACCCGCCGATGCTCGGCGACATGCGCAAGGCGGTCAACCACGCCTGGCTCACCTACCAGTACGGCCGGTACGGCATGCTGACCCGGGCGCTGCCGAAGCTGCTGCGTGACGCCCAGGCCGCCGACGCCGCGTACGGCGGCGACGACCAGGGGCGGGAGGCCGCCCACCTGCTGGGGCAGGTCTACCAGGTCACCTCGTCCGTGCTGCGCAAACTCGGCGAGTGCGAGCTGGCCTGGCTCGCCGCCGACCGGGCGCTGGCGGTCTCCCAGCGCGCCGACGATCCGCTCCTCGCCGGGATCGCCACCACCCGGGTGGGCAACGCGCTGCTCGCCATGGGGCGGGCCCGCTCCGCGCTGGAGCTGAACCTGCGGATCGCCAACCGGCTCGCCCCCGGCGGCGGCCACGACGTGACCCCGGAGCACCTCTCGGTCTACGGGATGCTGCTGCTCCAGGGCGCGATGGCCGCCGCCCGGGACGGCGACTCCGCCACCGTGGACGACCTGCTCGACGGCGCGCAGGAGGCCGCCAACCGGCTCGGCGGGGACCACAACCACTACTGGACCTGTTTCGGGCCGACCAACCTGAAGCTGCACCGGGCCGCCGCCGCCGTCGAACTGGGCGACGGCGGTCGGGCCGTGGAGACCCACCACTCCATCGAGCTGCCCGCGTTCAACGGGCTGCTGCCGGAACGGCGGGCCCACCACATGCTCGACATCGCCCGGGGCTTCGCCCAGATCGGCGACGTGGCCAGCGCCGGGGAGATGTTGCTGAAGGGCGACCGGCTCGCGTCGTCCGAGATCCGCTGCCGTCCGATCGCCCACGAGGTGATGTCCGACATCCTGCGTCGCACACGGGGTGCGCCGTCTTCGCCGATCGCGGAGTTGGCTGAGCACATGGGAGTCGGAATATGAACGCGGTCGTCCCCCCGGCGCGCGACCGCCGGCAGGTGCTGTACGTGATCGTCTGTGGTTCGCCACTGGCCGGCCGGGTCGGCCGCCTGGTCGAGCTGGCCCAACGGGACGGCTGGGACGTGTGCCTGGTCGCCACACCGGACGGGGCGAAGTTCGTCGACGCGCCGGCGCTGGCCCGGCTGACCGGTCACCCGGTCCGCACCAGCTACAAGCAGCCGCAGGACCCGGACGTCCTGCCACCGGCGGACGCGATGGTGGTCTGCCCGGCCACCGTCAACACGGTCAACAAGTGGGCGGCCGGGATCACCGACACGCTCGCGCTCGGCCTGCTGGTGGAGGCGCAGGGTCTCGGCGTGCCGATCGTGGCGGTGCCCTTCACCAACAACGCGATGGCGACCCACCCCGCCTTCCGGGCGGCCCTGGACCGGCTGCGGGAGTGGGGTGTCACGGTGCTCTTCGGCGACGACGTCTACCCCCTGCACGCGCCGGGCACCGGTGAGCGGTACCTGCACACCTTCCCCTGGCAGTTGGCCCTGGACGCGCTCTCCGCCCCGGCCTGCCCCACCAGGTAGCCGTCGAGGTCGGCCGGTTTGCGTAACCCCTATCCGACGCGCCTGGCATTGATCAAACTCGGGTCGCTTGCTTGGATGCCGGAAGCATCGTCAACGACGGGCCTGAATCTCTGTCAGCCGTAGGGAAGTGGGGAGAGCGTGAAGAACGCATCGAAGGTGCTACGCAGGGTGGTCGCCGTGGTGAGCGCGGTGGTGACCGCCGCCGCGCTCACCCTGACCGGGGCCACGCCGGCCTCGGCCGCGAACTACTACTACGAGCTGCCGTACCCGGCGGGCGAGTCGTACCTGGTGACACAGGGGCCGGGTGGGTCGTTCTCGCACACCGACGCCTACAACCGGTACGCCTGGGACTTCGCTCTCCCGGCGTACTACGAGGTCTCCGCCTCGCAGGCCGGCACCATCGTCTACTCGGACTGGTCGCCGTACTGGCAGAACGGCATCGAGGTGATCATCCGGCACTCGAACGGCACGTGCACCCACTACGCGCACCTGAACCAGTCCTTCTACTGGCCCGGCGACTGGGTCCCGCAGGGCCGGATCGTGGGCTATGTGGGCAGCACCGGGGCGTCCACCGCGCCGCACCTGCACTTCCAGGTGATCAACTGCAGCACCCGGGTGGGGATCTCGGCCGCCCTCCAGGGCTGGGTGCCGTGGACCGGCACCCGGCCGGTGAGCGTGAACTACTACGCCTGATCCGTCGTGCGCCGGGCCGGCCGGCCCGGTTGCCCCGGGGTTGTTTGCAGGGGTCCCCTGCTACCGCTTTCTGGGTAGCAGGGGACCCCTGCTCATCCGGCACCGCCACCCTCCCCCACGAGCAGGGCGACGCGCCCGGTGCGCTCCGTCGCGGCCCGGACGCGACGTGTCCCGAGCCGGGTCGCGCCCCCGTCGGGCCGACGCCGGTAAGCTGGCCCGCCGTGAGCACAACCGGATCCCCACCACCGACGGTCGCCGACGTGGTGGCCGTGCTGGAACGGCGCTACCCACCCGCCTGGGCTGAACAGTGGGATCGGGTGGGGCTGGTGCTCGGTGAGCCCACCACCGTCGTTCGTCGGGTCGCCTGCGTGGTCGACGTGGTCCCGGAGACCGTCGCCGAGGCCCTCACGGTCGGGGCGAACATGATCGTCGCGCACCACCCGCTGCTGCTGCGCGGAGTCTCCTCGGTCGCGCCCACGACGTACAAGGGCCGCATCGTGCACCAGCTCATCCGCGCCGACGTGGCGCTGCACGTGGCCCACACCAACGCCGACGTGGCGAACCCGGGGGTCTCCGACGCGCTCGCGGCCCGGCTCGGCCTGACCGGGCTCCGCCCGCTGCACCCGCCCGCGCCGGGCAGCCCGGCGCACGGCGAGGGACGCGGCATCGGCCGGATCGGCGAGCTGCCGCACCCGATGACGCTCGCCGAGCTGACCCGGCACGCCGCCGACGTGCTGCCACCGACGGCCTGGGGGGTGCGGGCCGCCGGGGACCCGTCCCGCGTGATCCGCACCGTCGCGGTCAGCGGCGGCTCGGGCGACGGGTTCCTCGCCGACGCCACCGCCGCCGGGGTGGACGCGTTCCTCACCGCCGACCTGCGGCACCACCCGGCCGGCGAGCACCTCGCCGAGGGCGGACCCGCGCTGCTGGACGCCGCGCACTGGGCCACCGAGCGCCCCTGGCTGGACGACCTGGCCGCGCACCTGCGCGCGACGTTGGGCGTCGAGACGTACGTGTCCGACCTGGACACCGACCCGTGGAGCGTGCACGCCGCGAGCCCGCCGTCCACCGGGCCGGCGTCGCCGGCCACCCCGCAGGAGAACCACACCCCCGCCCCCGGTGCCACCGCGACCACCCGGGGCCGTACCGCACCCGCCCAGGACGACCCCCACCCCGCCGTGGACGACAAGGAGCCCCGACCGTGAAGGCTGAACCGGCAGTCCAGCGCCGCCTGCTCGACCTCCAGGCGATCGACACCGCCCTCGCCCAGCTCGCCCACCGCCGGCGCACCCTGCCCGAACGCGCCGAACTGGAGGCCCTCGCCCGGGAGCTGTCCACCCTGGAGGACCAGCGGGTCCGCGCCCAGGTGGCGGTGGACGACCTCGACCGGGACATCGCCCGGCTGGAGAAGGACGTCGACCAGGTCCGCACCCGCAAGCGCCGCAACGAGGACCGGCTCGCCGCCGGCACCGGCCCGGCCCGCGAGCTGGAGGCGCTCCAGCACGAGCTGACCTCCCTCAACCGGCGGCAGAGCGACCTGGAGGACGCCGAACTGGAGCTGATGGAGCAGCGGGAGACCGCGCAGGCCGTCCTCGACGGAATCGAGCAGCGCCTGGGGGAGGCGCGTGAGAAGCGCGCGGAGACCGAGCGGCGGCGCGACGAGAGCCTGGCCGAGATCGCCAAGGAGGAGGAGTTCAAGCGCTCCACCCGGCAGCCGCTCGCCGCCGACCTCCCGACCGACCTGGTCACGCTCTACGACAAGATCCGCGAGTCGACCGGGCTGGGCGCGGCCCTGCTGCGCGGTGGACGCTGCGGCGGCTGCCGGCTCGACCTCTCCGGAGCCGACCGGGCCCGGATCGCCAAGGCCGCCCCGGACGAGGTGGTCCGCTGCGAGGACTGCCGCCGGATCATGGTCCGTACGAACGAATCCGGGCTGTGAGCCTGGCCGCGGTGGTCGTCGAGGCCGACGGGGGCTCCCGGGGCAACCCGGGCCCGGCCGGCTACGGCGCCGTGGTCCGCGACGCGGACACCGGCGAGGTGCTGGCCGAACGCTCCGAGGCGATCGGTACCGCCACCAACAACGTCGCCGAGTACCGGGGACTCATCGCCGGCCTGACCGCCGCTGCCGAACTCGGCGCGACCCGGGTCGAGGCGCGGATGGACTCCAAGCTGGTCGTCGAGCAGATGTGCGGACGCTGGCAGATCAAGAACCCGGGGCTGCGTCCGCTGGCCGCCGAGGCCGCCGTGCTGGTCCGGCGCTTCGCGGCGGTGACCTTCACCTGGATCCCCCGGGAGCGCAACCGGCACGCCGACGCCCTGGCCAACGCCGCGATGGACGCCGCCGCCGGCCGGGCGCCGGCCGCCCCCGCCACGACCACGCCCCGCACCGTCGAGCCGCCGCGCGAGGTGGCCGCCCCGGACTCGCCGGCCCGGGCCGCCGCGCGGGAGGCCGCCGCCCGCGCCGCCACGAAGGCCACCACCGGCACCGACCCGGCTACCGCGCCCTCCTCCTGGGAGCCGCGCGGCACCAGCGAGGCGACCCGGCTGGTCCTGGTCCGGCACGGCCAGACCGAGTGGACGGCGCAGCGTCGCTACTCCGGCCGGGGCGACGTGCCGCTGTCCGAGCGGGGGCGGGACCAGGCCCGGGCCACCGCCGCCCGGGTGGCCGCGCTCGCGCCGACCGTCGCGGCCGTGGTCAGCTCACCCCTGTCCCGGTGTACGGCCACCGCCCGACCGATCGCCGTCGCGCTCGGTGGCGTCCCGCTGCGCACCTCCGACGACCTGGTCGAGTGCGACTTCGGGGCCTGGGAGGGGCGCACCTTCGCCGAGGTGCGCAAGGAGTGGCCCGGCGAGTTGGACGCCTGGCTCGCCTCCACCGCGGTGGCCCCGCCGGACGGGGAGTCGTTCACCGACGTGACCGTCCGGGTGCGCCGGGCGTTGCGCGGTCTGCTCGACGCGTACCCGGGGGAGACCGTGGTGGTGGTCTCGCACGTCTCCCCGATCAAGATCCTGCTGCGGGACGCGCTCGCCGCCGGGGACGCCTTCCTGCACCGGCTCTACCTCGACCCGGCCGGGGTATCGGTGCTCGACGTCTGGGCCGACGGCGGGGTCGCCGTCCGCTCCGTCAACGACACCGCCCACCTCGCCTGACCCGGCTGCCGACTCCGGGGGTGAGGTGGTAGCAGGGGTCCCCTGTTACCGCTTTTTGCCGAGCAGGGGACCCCTGCAACCACCCGACGCGCCGAGCGGGGCGCGCCGACCCGGATGGGAGTCCGATCTGCGGGGTGTGCGGTGATGTGCCGCTCAGCGCAGCCGGCACACCGCTGAGCGCAGTAACCCGCTGTCATGAGTGACGGCGGTCACAACATCGATAACCTCCGGGCCGTCTGTGTGCACTACGACCTTCCGGAGGTGGGCCCATGGCCGCGACCGAACCGGAGCCGCCGACCCCGACGCGGCGGCCGACCACGGTACGTTCCCGGGCGAAGGACCACAGCCCGTGGAACTGGCTGCTCTTCGTCCCGATCGTGGTACCGCTGATCCCCGTCCTGTTCAACGGCGACTCGCCCCGGATCTTCGGCTTCCCGCGCTTCTACTGGCTCCAGCTGGCGTACATCCTGCTCGGCGTCGCCACCACCACGCTGGTCTACCAGATGACCAAGAAGCGGGGTGGCCGGTGAGCGCGAGGAGTGAGCCGGGTCTGCGAGCCCCGCAGTCGCGAGCGGAGGTGGTGCAGTGATGTGGCGTGACCACCTCACCGAGATCATCGTCTTCACGGTGCTGTTCCTGCTGGTCAGCGCGATGGGCTTCGTCGCTGCCCGGTGGCGGGCGCCGAAGGACATGGCCCACCTGGACGAGTGGGGGCTGGGCGGACGCAGCTTCGGCGGCTGGATCACCTGGTTCCTGGTCGGCGGGGACCTCTACACGGCGTACACCTTCGTGGCGGTGCCGGCGCTGATCTTCGGAGCGGGCGCGGCCGGGTTCTTCGCCGTGCCGTACACCATCGTCATCTACCCGATGGTGTTCCTGGTGCTGGTCCGGCTCTGGTCGGTGTCGCACCGGCACGGCTTCGTCACGCCGGCCGACTTCGTCCGCCGGCGTTTCGACTCCCCGGTGCTCGCCCTGCTCGTCGCGATCACCGGCATCGTCGCCACCATGCCGTACATCGCGTTGCAGTTGGTCGGCATCGAGGCGGTGCTCAAGACGATGGGCGTGACCGGGGAGAGCACCCTGGCCCGGCACCTGCCGATCATCGTGGCGTTCGCCATCCTCGCCGCCTACACGTACCAGTCCGGGCTGCGCGCGCCCGCGCTGATCGCCTTCGTCAAGGACACCCTGATCTACATCGTCATCCTGGTGGCGGTGCTCTACCTGCCGTACAAGCTGGGTGGTTGGGGGGAGATCTTCGACGCCGCGGACGCCAAGTTCGCCGCCTCGGAGAACCCGAACGACGGCATCCTGCTCAACGCCAACAACCAGCTCCAGTACGTCACCCTGGCGTTCGGCTCGGCGCTGGCGCTGTTCCTCTACCCGCACAGCCTGACCGGCGTGCTGGCCAGCCGGAACCGTGACGTGATCAAGCGGAACATGTCCGCGCTGCCCGCGTACAGTCTGCTGCTCGGGCTGATCGCGCTACTCGGCTACATGGCCATCGCGGCGCAGGTGACCCCGCTGCCGGGCGCGAAGGAGGGCACGGTCGACAGCAACACCGTCGTGCCGGTCCTGTTCGACCAGCAGTTCCCGGACTGGTTCGCCGGGGTGGCGTACGCGGCCATCGGCATCGGCGCCCTGGTGCCGGCGGCGATCATGTCGATCGCGGCGGCGAACCTGTTCACCCGCAACATCTACAAGGAGTATCTGAAGCGGGACGCCACCCCGGCCCAGGAGGCGAACGTCTCCAAGATCACCTCGCTGGTGGTGAAGGTCGGCGCGGTCGCCTGCATCGTCTTCCTCGACCCGCAGTTCTCCATCGACCTGCAACTCATCGGCGGCGTGATCATCCTCCAGACGCTGCCAGCCGTGGCGCTCGGGCTCTACACCCGCTGGTTCCACCGGGGCGCGCTGATCGCCGGCTGGGCCGCCGGCATGGGGCTCGGCATGTGGATGCTCTACCAGATCCCCAACGCGGCCACCGGCCGCAAGCACTTCGGCGGCTCGGCCTTCCCGCTGGCCGACTTCGGCGTCGACACCAAGAAGACGATCTACGTCGGTATCGTGGCGGTGCTGGTAAACCTGCTGGTCGCGGCGATCGTCACCCTGCTCCTGCGGGCCGCCCGGGTGCCTGAGGGCAGCGACGGCACCACGCCCGACGACTACTTCGCCGACGAGGGCGACCCCCGCGTCACCCCCGGCCCGAATCGGGACGCCGACAGCGCCCCGGAACCGGTCGCCTGAGGTGCCTGCAGGGGTCCCCTCCTCATCAAAAAGCGGTAACAGGGGACCCCTGCAACCACCCCCGCGCACCCCCGCGCGTCCTGCAACCACCCCCCCGCGCCCCCCCGCGCCCCCGGCGCACCCCCGCGCACCCCTGCGACCTCCGGCGATCGGAACTGCGCGCGTCCCGCGCACGTCGACGTTCAGTGCTGGGCCCGGTGCCCGGGGGTGGGTAGGGTGCCTCCATGGGCACGTCCTTTGTAGACCGCGTCGCGCGGATGTCCCGGATCCAACGCGGTGACGAACGGTACGGCGAGGGCAGTGCCGCGCTCCAGGCCACCCGCTTCTACCTGGACC
The DNA here is from genome assembly GCF_900091495.1 of Micromonospora echinospora. Lineage (NCBI taxonomy): Bacteria > Bacillati > Actinomycetota > Actinomycetes > Micromonosporales > Micromonosporaceae > Micromonospora > Micromonospora echinospora. The sequence continues at coordinate 4,088,994 of NZ_LT607413.1, forward strand.
ACCTGCTCGACGACGCCGTGCAGCGGGCCCGCGCGGCGAGCGTGCTGCCGACCCGTCGGGTCGACCTGCTGATCAGTCTCTGCGGGTTCGCGGCCACCCCCACCGTGCTGGCGTTCGAACTGCTCCAGCCGCGTCGTCTGCTGGTGCTGCGGTCCAAGGACGCGGCGGAGAGCGTCAACCTGATCGGTCGGCACCTGGTGATGAGCGGCCGGCTCGACTTCGAGACGTTCCAGCACGAGACCGTCGACCCGAGCGATCCGCTCGACATGTACGCGAAGATCTCCAAGTGGCTCGGCGGGCGGGACGGCCGGGACGCGGTCATCGACATCACCGGCGGGCGGAAGGTGATGAGCGCGGCGGCGGCCCTGGCGGCCTGGCAACTCAGCCTGCGGCTGACGTACGTGGAGAACCGCTACGACCCGGTCACCCGCAAGCCGCTGCCGGGCGAAGACCGGCTGATCACGCTGGACAACCCCACCACGCTCTTCGGCGACCAGGAGATGCAGCGGGCGTTGGAGACCTTCCGGTCCGGGGCGTACGAGGCGGCCCGCCAGCGCTACGCGGAGATCTGCGAGCGGGTGGCCGTGCCGGGGCGGGCCCGCCTGATGCGCTCCGTCGCCGAGCTCTACCGCACCTGGTGCGACCTGGACCTGCCGTCCCTGCCGGCGGCGGTGGCCGGGGTACGCGACAGCCTGCCGGCCGTGCAGCGCGAGGTGTCACCGCAGCTGACCGCGACGTTGCACGCCCAACTCGCCTTCGCCGAGCGGTTGGCCGCCGGCGAGCCGACCGCCTTCGTGGTGTGCTTCTACCTGCTCGGACGGCACTACCAGCAGGTGAGCCGGCACGACTTCGCCGCCCTGCTCTTCTACCGCACGATCGAGGCGTGCCTGACCAGCCGGCTGCGGGCGCGGTACCCGGGCTTCGACCCGGACGGCTGCGACTACGCCCTGATCGACGCGCCCGACCGGTTGAGACGGCGGTACCAGGACCTGGGTCGGGCACTGGGCAGCGGACCGACGCAGGGTCCGCCGGCGAAGCTGACGCTCTTCGCGGCGGCGCAGCTCCTGGTCGCCGAGGCGGACGACATGATGACCGCCGCCGGCTTCACCGACTCCTCCGGTGCACCGGACCTCGTCCGGTTGCGGCGACTCCAGGACCGGACGAGGGCCCGGAACAAGTCGGTCCTGGCGCACGGCACCACGGCGATCTCCGCCTCGGACACCGACGAACTGCGAAAGGAGGCCGCCGAGCTGCTGACCGCGTACTGGGCGCGGCACGGCGACGGCGGTGACCTCTCCGGACTCCTGGCCGAGCTGCGCTTCCTGCGAGTGGACCGGTGACCCTGGGGATCCCGTCGGAGTGGGTCGACGAACACAGCCGGGCCAGTAACCCGGGACTCTTCGACCCGGTCGGCCTGGAACGCCACGTGGTCGTGCTCTCCTGGGCCGGGAACTTTCCCTGGGTGGGTACGGTCGACCAGGACGACGTCGCCGCCGACCTGGCCGCCGGCCTCCGGATGGAGGAACGCCACGGCCGGGACGGGAACAGGTACTACGTGATCTCCGGCTCCCGGTACCACGTCTTCGTGCAGGAGCGTCCAAGCCGTATGGCGGGCGAGGCGATCACGCTGGTCACCAACGTGAAGTTGGCCGGTGGCCTGAGCCGGGCGGTCGCCGTACGACCGTCGGGGGTGAGGTTCGTCCGCGAGGAGACCTGGACGCCCTGCTCGCCCGAGGAGGTGCTCCGGGCGTACCAGGAGGCGTTGGCGGCGGCCCGGCGACGTCGGGCGGCGGTCGACCGGGCCCGCAGCGGCCTGCGCCAGGTAGTGGAGCAGACCCGGACGTACGCCACGCTCCGGGGGCTGGCGCACCGTCGCTACCAGCCACTGCGCCTGCTGCTGAAACTACTCAGGCAACGCAGCGAGTTGGAGGAGCGGGTCGAGGGCGAGGGCGTGGCCCGGGATACGGGTGACAACGGCGACGGCACGGTCCTGTGGATCGACCTGCCGCGCACGGATGGTTTCCGGGAGGGCAGCGGGGTCGACCTCCACCACGCCGGGACGATTCTCCGGAGGCTGCGGATCCAGACCGTCGAGGGACGGCAGCTCGCCGTCTCCGCGCCGCAGCGCGAGGTGCCGGCCGGTTCGTCCGTGCGGGTGCGTCAGGAGGCCCGCTTCGCGATGAAGCGGCACGCCGACGCGTTGCTGACGTTCCTGGACGAGGAGGTCGAGGGCGACTGGACGCATCTGGCCCAGCTACTGTGCCAGCCGGCCCGGCTGCCGGCGCCAGTGGCACCGACGGTCTGGCGGTGGTTCGACGACGAGCTCGACACCGAGCAGCGGGCCGCCGTGACCGGGGCGGTCGGGACGCCGCACGCCTTCGTGGTCCAGGGGCCACCCGGCACCGGCAAGACCAGGGTGATCACCGAGGTGGTCCGGCAGTGCGTCGCCCGGGGTGAGCGGGTCCTGCTGCTCGCGCCGATGCACGTCGCGGTCGACGAGGTGCTCCGCCGGGTGGGCGACCAGCCGGGCGTACTCGCCATGCGCGTCTCCTGGGACCCCGGCCGGGTACGCGAGGACCTGCGCCGCTTCCTGCCCGAGCGGGTCGCCGACACCTACCTGCGCCGGGGCCGCCGGCCAGCCGCCTCCCGGGCGGCCCGGTGGCGGGCGGAGGCGGACGGGCTGCGCCGCCGGGCCGAGGCGGTCGACGTGTACCTGGCCGCCCGTAGGGACCTGGCCGGCGCCGAGGAGCGGCTCGCCGCAGCGGTGCGGCGGTACCGGACGTGGCAGCAGGACCTCACCGGACGACTGGGCGACGCCGAGCAGAACGTCGCCCGCGCCGACCGGGAACTGGCCCGGCTCGACGCGCGCCTGCCGCAGGCCACCGCCGACGTCGAGCGACTGCGGACCGAACTCGACGAAATACCGTTACCGCTGGTGTTCTGGTACCGCCTGATGGAGGTGTTCGGTGTCCACAACGCCCTGAGCGAACTCCTGACCGCGATGGACGCGGCCGTCGAGGAACACCGACGACTGACCGCCGGGCATCGGAAGTGGTCTGACCGGATGGCCCGGGCACGGGCCGACCTGACGCGCCTGACCACCGAGCGGGCCGAGGGAGAGCCGGCGCATCAGGCCGCCGTCGCCGAGCACCGGGCCGCCCGGGAGACCGCCGCCGGCGTGCTGACCGCCGCTACCGCCGCACTGACCACCGCGACCGGGTACGACCCGGACCGGATCGACGTCGCCGAGTTGGAACGGCGGCACGCCGACCTGGTCGCCGGGGTGACCCGGTGCGAACACCGCATCGGCCTGGAACGACGCTGGTTCGAACTTTCCGGCCTGACCGACGGGAGCGCCGACGGGCTGCTCGGCGAGTTCGGCGCCGACGTGGTCCGCTCGGCGAACCTGGTCTGCTGCACCACCACCGGTCTGGGCCGGAGCCTCGACGACATCGACTTCGACACGCTCATCGTGGACGAGGCGAGCCGGGTCACCGACAGCGAGTTCCTCATCGGCGCGGTCCGGGCGCGCCGATGGATCCTCGTCGGCGACGAGCACCAGCTGCCGCCCTACGTGGAGTCCACCGACGAGCACCACCTGCACGCCCTCGCCGTGCTCTCGGCCGTCGAACGCGACGACCACCGCGACCTGGACACGGCGGTGGACCACCTCGGCGCCCTGTGGGTCGAGGACGAGGAGCTGCACCAGTTCCGTACCGACAACGTGCGACGCACCGCCGAACTGCTCCGCCGCCAGGGCACGTGGCGCGAGCACTACCGCGCCGACTTCCACGCGACGCGTCGACGGTTGCGCTCGGGTGGCGCAGACCCGGAGCGCACCCTCCTCACCGCCATGCGCGAGCACCTGGTCCAGAGTCTCTTCGAGCGGATCGTCGGCCGCATGCCGGCACACCTGCGCCAGGCACTGCGGACCCAACGCCGGATGATCGAGCCGATCGCCGAACTGGTTCGGCAACCGGTGTACGGCGGCGCGTACCTCACCCCCCGCCCGGCCGCCGTGCCCCCGCTGCGGTACGGGCCGACCCGTACCCCGATCGTCTTCGCGGACACCTCCCCGTACGGACAGCGGGCCCGGGACCGGCAGGAAGGCAGCGGCTTCGTCAACGACCTCGAGGTGGAAACCGTAAGGAACATGTGCCGATCCTGGGAGCAGCGACTGGCCCGATCCGGCGGCGAGCCCGTCTCCACCAGCGTGCTGACCTTCTACCGGGCCCAGGCGGCGGCGGTCCGGGCCGCGCTCGGCGGACCCCGTTACCCGGACTTCCGGCTGCTCCGGTTCCAGGTGGTCGACGCCATCGACAAGATCCAGGGTCAGGAGAGCGACCTGGTGTTCCTCTCCTTCGTCCGGACCCACCTGGGCCGGGGAACCCCGTCACCCCGCTACGGCCGGTGGTTGCAGGATGTTCGCCGACTCAACGTCGCGTGCACCCGCGCCCGACGGGGGCTGGTGCTGGTCGGCCACGCCCCCACCCTGCGCAGCCTCAACGGGGTGCCGAAGGCGGAGGCGTTCTACGCCAACCTGTTCGACGTGCTCGACAATGGCGCGGACGCCGAACTCGTCCGCAGTCCCCGGTGATCCGCTTCGAGGTGGCCGCGCACGCCGGCCACCGGCGTGCCGGCACGGCGATGGAGCTGCCCGAGGTGCTGCTGCCGCTGCGCTGGTGGCGCTCGGTGCCGCTGGTGCGGCGTACCGCCGTCGACATGACGCCGCTGGAACGGTTCACGGTGGAACTGGCGCTCACCACCGGACGGGCGGACCCGGCCGAGTTCACCGAGATCACCGGTCTGCCCGGAAACCTTCTGGCCGCCGGTGCACGTCGGCTCGTGCAGTCCAACGCGCTGATACCGGACGACTCCGGCTACGCCGTGTGGCGGCCGATGGCCGAGCAACTCGCCACGGAACAGGTGGTCCACGAGTACCGGACCGTCCGGTACGACCTGGTCCTCCTGCCCCGCACCGGTGACCTGCTCGCCCTCGATCCGAAGAACTCCTGGCTGGAACAGGTCGAACAGGTGCGGGCCCGCCCGGTCGGGAACGCCCCCGTTCCGGCGGAACTCCGTGATCGGGACCTCACCGAGTTGCTCGGGGAGCGGCTGGCCGCCCGGACGGTCCACGGGGTCGGCCAGGATCTCCTCCGGCCGGACGACCCGGGCCCGGGAACGACGCCGGTGGACGTCGACGGTGTCTGCCCCGCGTACCGCTGTGCCGGCGCGCTACGCCTGGACGGTGATCGTCCGGTACCGGTGGTGACCATCCCCGGGGAGCGGGGCGACCCGGTTGTCGCGGAGCTGACCGGTGCGGACGGCCTCGCCCGGTACTGGATCGACACCGTGGCGAACCTGACCTACCGGGATGTGCAGGCCCGGCTCTGGCGAGAGGTGACCGGCAGGAACCACGTCCGGCTCCCGCACGTCGAGCAGGTCGGGCTCGGCCGGTGGCGGTACACGATCGACGGCTCCAACGCCGAGCTCCTCGCCGGCCAGGGTCGCAACCTGGCGCTGCCGCTGGCCGTCACGGCCACCGCGACGGACCTGGTCGCCGAGCTGACCATCGACCTGGCTCCGGGCGACAGCCAGGCGAAAGCCCTGGTCGCCCTCGACCGGTCACTGACGTCCGTCGCCGAGGACGACGGCGACCCGGCGCGACTGCCGAACACCCCGGCGGTCCGCGACCGGGCCTGGCAACTGGGCTTCCAACCGATCGTGTACGCCCTGCGGGAGGCGGAGGACTTCAGCCATGACTGAGCGCACCAGAATCGACCTCGGTCGGGTCCGTACGCCCTCGGGGTTCTTTCTCCCGGTGTCGGCGCCGGACGAGCCGTTCGTCGCCGCCCCACCCGCCGACCGGCACTACCGGCATCACTTCACCTACCGGGGCTCCGCCGAGTCGATCCGGCAGGCGGCCGTGGAGCTCATCCGGTCGGCCCGCCGGAAGATCTTCCTGGCCAGCTTCCGGATCGGGGACCGCCGGATCATCGACGCGCTGGTCGACGCGGTCGAGCGGCTGCGCGGCGGGGTGTACGTGGTGACCTCGTGGAACGAGAGCACCCTGCGCCGTGGGCTGGCCGAACTCGACGACCTCGACGCCGACGACGTGGCCGTGCAGAAGAAGCAGTTCGACAGCCTCACCCGGCGCGGCATCGCGTTGCGCGGCCACGAGCAGTGCCACGCCAAGTTCCTCGTCGTCGACGACGAAAGGGCCCTGGTCAGCAGCGCCAACCTGGAGACCAGCGCCCTCGCGGACCGGCCCGAGCGGGCGGCCACGGGGGAGAGCGGCGTGGTGCTCACCGACGCCGTGGAGGTGCGACGGCTGGCCCGGTTCTTCACCCGGATGTGGTTCGCCGGCTGCACCTGGGAGGTGACTCCCGGCACCGAGTACGCCCTACGGCAGCGGGCGCCGGTCGACGCGCCGGTGATTGTCACACCGAGCACCGGACCGCACGGGGTCGTCTGGACCGACGGCAACGAACACGGCATTCTCACCACCTTGCACGACGTGATCGGCCGGGCCCGGCACGAACTGCTGCTCGCCACGTTCGGGCTGGTGGGCGTCCGGGACCGCCCGGAGATGCTGCTCGACCCGCTGCGCCGCGCGATCCGGGAGCACGGCGTGGACGTCCGGCTGCTGGTGCGGGCCCGCAACAACATCGCCGACCACCGCCGCGACACCGCGGCCCTCGCCGAGGCCGGCGTCCGCATCCACGCCGACTCGTACACCCACGCCAAGGGGGTTGTCGCGGACGGTCGGCACGGTGCGCTGTTCTCGGCGAACCTGGACGCCTCGCACGGCCTCTACGACGGGGTGGAGGTCGGCGTCCGACTCGACCACCGGCCGGTGCTCACCGAGGCCCGGCGGTATCTGCTGCACGCCATGGCGCACGCCGACCGGCGGTTCGAGCCGCAACCCACCGGTCGCGCCCTCGACGCCGGACTGCGTGCCGCCTGGCAGACCAGGTGGCGGGGCCGTGCCCGGATCACGGTGGCCGCCTCCGACGCCGACTGGCGCACCCTGACCGAGGCGGTCGAGTGGGGCCCGGTGCTCTGGACGGACGACGGCGTGCTGCGGCTGCACGCCGCCGACCGGGTCTTCACCCTGAACGGCCCGACCCGGCGGCTTCGCGTCACGCGTGCCGACGAACCGGCACTGGACCGGATGAACCGCTGGTACGGGCTCCGCGGCGAGGGCAGCGGCACCCGGCGGGGCGTCTGCCCGGCCGTCCTCGTCCGGGCCTGACCGGCCGTCCGTCCGCTGCGGGCGGGTAGCGGCCGGCTCAGCGCAGCGCGCGGTGCAACAGGTAGCCGCCGATCACCGTGCCGAAGACCACGATCAGGGACTTCAGCACCACCGGCGGCAACCGGCGGACCAGCCGTGCGCCCACGTACCCGCCCACCAGCGTCGCCGGGGCGACCACCGCCACGGCGGCCCAGTTCAGCGGCCCGAAAGCGGCAAAGATCCCCACCGTGGTCAGCCCGACCACCGCCGAGAGCATGTTCTTCAGCGCCGCCACCCGGGCCAGCGTCTCGTCCAGCACCAGGGCCAGCCCGGCGATCAGCATCACCCCGAGCGCGGCCCCGAAGTAACCCCCGTACACCGTGCCGAGCAGGACCATCACCTGGAGCGTGACCACCCGGCGGCGTGCACCCAGGTCGCGCGGATGACCGACCAGCCGGCGCAGCGGATCCTGGAACGCCAGCACCGCCGTCGCCCCGAGCACCAGGAAGGGCACGACCAGCTCGAACGCCCGCGCAGGCGTGTTGAGCAGCAGGAGCGCCCCGATCGTCGTACCGACCAGGGCGGTGGGCAGCAGCGCCAGCACCGCCCGTCGGGGCGGCAGGTCCCGCCAGCTCCCCGCCACGCTCGCCAGGTAGCCGGGGCACACCGCCACCGAGTTGCTCACGTTCGCCGCCACCGGGGGCAGCCCCACCGCGATCAACGCGGGAAAGGTGATCAGGGAACCGCCGCCGGCCACCGCGTTGACCGTGCCCGCGGCGAGACCGGCGACGAGCAGCAACGCGGCGTCGGAGAGATCCATGGCGACCCGAGGCTACCCAGGACACCGCCCGGACGCACACCCCACCCGCGCGGCCACCCCGAGGCGGCACGCTTGCGCGCCGGGGAAAAGGGAAGAGCCGCACATGGCCCAGCCCCGACCACGGGAGACCCGTCGTGCCGCCGGTGCCATCCTGACCTGCGCCGTTCTCGCCGCCCTGCTCCGGCTGCCGTTCGCCCGCACCGGCCTCTCCATGGACGAGGGTGGATGCGCCCACGTCGCCCGGGAATGGGCGCGCGGCGTGCCGCTGTACCGCGAGGCATGGCTCGACCGGCCGCAGGGACTACTCCTGACGTACCGACTGCTGCTCGGCCTCGACCCCGACGGCGGTGCCATCCGGGTCGGCGCGGTCGCCGCCGGTGCGATGATCACCGTGCTGGTCGGCCTGACCGGCTGGCTGCTCGCCGGCCGGCGCACCGGCACCGTCGCGGCGGCGCTCTACGCGGTCGTGGGCGTGGCCCCCCGGATCGAGGGCTTCACCCTCAACGGTGAACTGCTCGCCAGCGTCCCGGCCGCCCTCGCGGTCACCGCCGCACTGCTCTGGCGGCGGTACCACACCCGGGCCTGGCTGGTCGTCGCCGGCATCGCCGCCGGGGGAGCGGTCACCATGAAACCCTCCGGGCTCGACGGCTTCACCGCCGCGCTGGCCGTCCTCGCCGTCACCACCGGACGCCACCGTCGCGGGTACGCCATCCTCCTGGCCGGAGCCGCCCTGCCGGTCGGACTCTGCGCCCTACACGGCGCGACAATCGGCTGGTCGCGGTACTGGCACGCGCTCGTCGGCTACCAGGTGGCCGCGCTCGGTGGCACGAACACCGGCGTCGACGACCGCGGCACCGCCCTCCTGCACAGCCTCCACACGGTCGCGCCGGAACTCGCCGCCCTCACAGTGGCGGCCACCATCGGCCTCTGGGCGGTACGCCAACACCGGACGACGGCCGCGACCGTGGCCGCCTGGCTCGCCGGTGGCCTGGTCGGGGTCAACCTCGGCGGCTCGTACTGGCCGCACTACTGGGTCCAGCTCCTGCCCCCGTTGACCGTGCTCGCCGCCGTCGCCGTCACCACCGTCGGAGCGCGCCGCCCCGGTGTGCGCGCCGCCGCCTTCGGAGCCGTGCTGCTGCCCCAGGTCGCCTGGCTGGTGGCGCTGGTCCCGGCCAGCCCCGCGCAACGCGACCGAGCCGTCCCGTACGCCGAGGCGGCCCGGCGCGACGCCCGGATCGCGGCGGTGATCCGGGCCGGGACCCGTCCCGAGGACCAGATATTCGTGCTGGTGTCGCAGGCGAACATCTACTTCCTCGCCGACCGGCGCACCGACTACCCGTACCTGTGGGGCAAGCCGATCGAGAAGATCCCGGACGCGCTGCCGCGGCTCCGGACGATGCTCGACGGGCCGAACCGCCCCCGGGTGGTGATGCTCAACAACGCCCCGGCGCGGGTCGATCCCACCGGGCAGGTCGAGCGGATCCTCGCCGAGCACTACCGCCCGTGGCGGGAGGTCGAGGGGGTGTCCCTGCTCCGGGCCGTACCGGACAATCCGCCCCGGTGATTGTTCGTGCTGGCTCGCGGTTCGGCGTCGTTCGCCCGGTCGCGACGCCTGCGGAACGGGTCGGCAATAGTCGCGGCCGTCGCGTCGTTAGGATGATGAGCGCGACGGACGAGTCGACCGGGCGGTCGCGTCGGCGGGCCAGGCGCCCGCCGCCGAGGAACGTCCGGACTCCACAGGGCAGGGTGGTTGTTAACGGCAACCCGGGGCGACCCGCGGGACAGTGCCACAGAAAACAGACCGCCGCGCCCACAGGGCGCGGTAAGGGTGAAACGGTGGGGTAAGAGCCCACCAGCATCCCGGGTGACCGGGATGGCTCGGTAAACCCCACCCGGAGCAAGGCCAAGAGGGCCGCCGACCGCGAGGACGGTGGCCTGCGCAGACGTTTGAGGGCGGCCCGCCCGAGTCTGCGGGTAGGCCGCAAGAGCCTGCCGGCGACGGTAGGCCGAGATGGATGGCCGCCGCCGATGCGGACCCCGGTGACGGGGTACGCGTCGCGAACAGAATCCGGCGTACAGGTCGACTCGTCCGTCGCCCACCAGCTCAGAGCTTTGATCAAGGCTCTGAGCTGTTTCTATGTCCGGGTGTCGATAGTCGTCCTCGGTCAAGATTGGCCAGCGTTTGACGCCCTGACGACGCCCTGACGCCCTGGAGACGCCCTGATCTTGCGGCGCGGTGGCTCGGGATCGTTAGGCGATGACCTGGTAGCGGGCGAGCATCGACATGATGGTTTCGATGCGGCCTGTCAGTAGTTGGTCGGGCGGGTGGTGTACCTGAACCATCGTGACGATGGAGCCGCGGTCGTTCGCCAGTTCCAGACGGAGCGTGGCGGTTCCGATGAGTGGGTAGTCGTACCACCCTTGTGGGTCTTCGGCGTCGGTACGGCTCAGTCCTGCCTCGATGGCGTCCCGGTCCCAGTCGTCGGCCTCGTAGTCGATCAGGGCTGCTAGTGACTCGACCAGTGGGCGGACGTTCGCGGTGAGGACCCAACTGCTGGTGCACCCAGATCCACTCGCCTCCACGCTGTCGGTCATGCGCGTCAGGGTAGGGCGGGAAGGGCACCGGGCCGCGCCTGGCCCTCATTGGCGGTAGGTGACGTGAGGGAGGGGACCGGGTACGTTACTGGCGGTGGAGTTGGTGCCGCGGTCCGGACGGCAAGGAACGGAAGAAGTCGGTCTGACGGCCTGGAGACGGCCTGCTCTGGGTTCCGGAGCTTCAGCTTGGAAGATCGCTCCCGGCTGTCCTGATCGCCCGGGACGCCTGGCTGGTCGCGGTGGCGTGCTGCCCTCTCGTGCCCGTTGCTGACCGCCGGTGGTCTCGGCTTCTGGCCCGTGTATGGACCGATCTACCTCAAGTCTCCCGGCACCTTCAGCGGTTCATGGCACCGGGATAGGCCTCCACTCGCCCGTCGAGTCGCTGCACCAAGAGGTGGTCGTCTTCGCGCCAGATCGTTTCGCCAGGATGCACAAGTACCGGTTGGTTCAATACAAAATGGTGCCAGCGATCAATCAGCGTGAGGCGGTCGGCCTGTTCACGCACGTCTGTCCTCCTCCTGCCCGCGTTGATGCCAGTATCGGCCAGCGGGTAGGCGGTGCTGGCGAGCCGAGACAAGGGACCAGGGCTGACGGTCTGCCGCCCCGCGTGACGGACGCTACTCCGCCCTCGTCCGCCAGATGGGTGCCAAGGGCTGCGGCGCACGGTCGGGGTCAAAGGCGGCTGTAGGCCATCGGCGTGCCGGGCCGGCTGAGCGGTGGCGTCGACCGGACCTGCACGGCTCCCGGAGAATCTGCCCTGGACCGAGGTCAGTCTGCCTGGGGCTCGCCGGCCGGTGGCGTCCACGGGTCGACGGGGACTTCGTACACCAGGCGGTATCGATCGCCGGGGAAGACGATGTCGGCGGTTTCGACGGCGGTCCGCCCGGCGTAGTAGGTGCGTTCGACGGCGATCACCCACCGGCCGCCGCGCCGGTCCAGGGCGAGGGCGTCGACCTCCTCGGGCAGCGCCGGGCGGGTGGTGACCTCCTCGGTGAACCGGTCGATGGTCACGCCGATGAAGTCCATTCGGGCGACGACGCCGACGACCGGCCCCCGCTCGGGATGCTCCACCCGCGTGCCGCCGGTGACGGCCAACGGCTCGTACGAGTCGGCGAGCTGTATCGGGGCGCCGTCCGCCAGGTACCGGTAGCGGGTGTGCATTACCGGGTCGCCGGGCGGGATGCCCAGACGGGCGGCAACCTGCGGCGGGGCGGGGATCTTCCGGCTGCCCGCCTCCCAGTTCGGGCGCGCACCGGCGGCTTCGCTGTCCCGAGCGAACGGCGACGTGCTGCCGAGCCGGTTACGCATGTCCCGGGAGTGCGCTCGCCGCACCAGCCGGGTCCGGTCGCGTACGTAGTTGCCGGAGCCGCGCCGGCCCTCGATGAGCCCTTCACTGCGCAGCAGGGCGAGCGCGTTCTTGACGACCGTGGTGGAGAAGCCCCACCGCTGTTGGAGTTCCCGCTCGGTGGGGAGCTTGTCGCCGGGAGCGAGTTCACCGGCGAGGATCCGCGAGCGCAGATCGTCCACGACGCGCTGGTAGCTGGGCGGTTCCTTGTCGGTCATCGGTGGCCCCTCCGAGTCGACGCGGTCACTGGCCTCAAGTCGACCATCATCCACCGGGCACGGCAAACAACGTCCTTCTCCATTATCCGCAAGTTAGTGCACTTGATCTTGGTTTAACGGCATGTGAGTGCGCTAACTTGCCGCTTGTTGAGGCGCTCAGTCGTCGTTCCGCCACCCATACCGATGTGGGGTGGTCCTGTTCAGAAGGTGGGTGTGTTCGTGGTGTCCGAGGTGATTGTGTCGATCGTGCTCGGTGGGCTGGTGCCGGGCTTCCTGCTCGGACTGCTTGCGTTCCGGGTCAAGTCCCGGTGGTGTCCGCGCTGCGGGCAGTCCACGGAGCGCCTGCACCGAGGGGTGCGCCGGTGAGCGTCCCGCCGCCCCGCGACAACCGCCGTGAGCTGCCCATCGGCCGGCGGATCGCTCAGCTCCGCACCCGTCGGGGCATGAACCAGCAGGTCTTCGCCGACCGCGTCGGCCGGTCGAAGAGCTGGGTCGACAAGGTCGAACGGGGCGTCCGCCGCCTCGACCGCCTCCCCATGATCGAGGCCGTGGCCGCCGCGCTCGGCGTGACCCCGGCCGTGCTGCTCGGCCGTAGCGCCCGCCGCGCCCCGGCTGCCGGTGGCACCGCCGCCGCCGTCGAAGCCGTCCGGGAAGCCCTCGCCGACCATGACGCCCCCGCCGGCCGGGACTGGCCGCCGACCGTCACCGAGCTGGACCGGCAGCTCCGGTACGCCGAGACCGCCTACCGGCACGCCCACCACCGGCAGACGCTACGGGTGCTGCCCGGCCTGCTCACCGCCACCCGCCACGCCCACCGCACCGCGTCGACCCTCGCCGACCCGCTTCTGGTGCGCGTGCACCGGCTCGCCGCGCAGACCCTGGTCAAGCTCGGTGATCCGCATCTGGCCTGGCTCGCCGCCGACCGGGCCATGACTGCCGCCGCAGGCGACCCCCGCCGGGCCGGGCACGCCGCCGTCGCGCTCGCCCAGGCGCTGCGCGCCCTCGACCGTCCACGGCTCGCGCTGCTCGTCGCCACCGCCGCCGTACGCCCGCTCGACCTGGCCCCTCACCGCGAGCTACCGGCCGACGACCTGGCCCTGACCGGGACGCTGCTCGTCGAAGCGGCCATCGCCGCCGCCACCTGCGGCGACACCACCACCTGCCAGGAGTACGCCGACCGCGCGCACCACCTCGCCGTCACCCACGAGGCCCGGGGCCACCACGACGACGACGGCTTCGCGCCCGTCACCGTCGACCTGGCCCGCGCGCTGGCCGCCGCCCGTCTCGGCGACCACCCCACCGCCGTCGCCCTGCACCACCTGGCCACCCGCGACAACGGCTGGCCCGGGTTGCCCGCCGAACACCGGGCCGCCCATCTGATCGACATGGCCCGCGCCCACCTCGACACCGGCGACCACCCCGCCGCCGGCCGGGCCCTGCTCACCGCCGACCGGATCGCCCCCGCCGAGGTACGCCTCCAGCCCGTCGCCCACACCCTGCTCACCACGCTTGTCGGCACCGGCCGCACCCCCGCCGACCTGACCCGCCTCGCCGCCACCATCGGCCTGACCCGCCCGCCCCGGGACTGACCGACCCACCCGGGGAAAGGGACGCCGGCCGACGGCGTACCCGCGGCCGGGAGGCCGTGGACCTCGGAGGCGGGGGAGGCCGAAACACGGCTGCTGCGCCGGAAACGCTGAGTTACGGTGCTCCGATGCAGGCGTCTGCGGCCCAGCGGGCGACACGGGCTGCCATCTCGATCGCCTCGTCGCTCGGCCTGACCGCCTACGACGCCGTCGTGTTGCACGACTCGAACAGGCTCACCCTGCGTCTGCTGCCCTGCGACGTGCTGGCCCGGGTGGCACCGGCGGCGCACCAGTGCGCCCAGCTCGAAGTGGACATCGTGCAGCGACTGTTCGAGGTCGGGAGCCCGGTGGCCGCGCTGAAAACGCCCGGGGTCTTCGTCCGGGGCGACCACGTGGTCACGCTCTGGACCTACTACGAGCCGGTGCCTGATCAAGCGATCCCGCCTGCGGACTACGCCAGAGCGCTCGAACGTCTGCACGCCGGAATGCGCGAGCTCGACCTGCCCACTCCGCACTTTACCGACCGGGTTTCCGAGGCCCAGGCCCTCGTGGCCGACCACGACCGGACGCCGAAGCTGGCCGACGCGGACCGGCTCTTCCTCGCCGGCGCATTGGACCGTCTGCGCCGGGCGGTCGGCGACAGCGGTCGGCCCGAACAGGTCCTGCACGGCGAACCTCACCCGGGCAATCTGCTCTCGACCCGGTCCGGCCTGCTCTTCGTCGACTTCGAGACGTGCTGCCGGGGGCCGGTCGAGTTCGACCTGGCCCATGCGCCCGACGAGGTCGGAGACCACTACCCGGGCGTCGATCACCGCCTGCTTCGGGATTGCCGGACCCTCGTACTGGCGATGATCACTACGTGGCGTTGGGATCGCGACGACCAGTTCCCCGACGGCCACCGGCTCGGCATCGACTGGCTGAGCGAACTCCGGAAAACGGCGGCTCGGTAACCTCGACCGGGCTGGCCGTGGTCCAGCGCACCCCGGCCACCGCCGCCGCGCCAAGCACCAGAATCGCGCCGACTGCCGCAAGGAGAGCTCGCACAGGCGGGAGCCTGTGAACAGGCGGCCAGCCGGGCATCACGGGCTCGGCGGCTAACGAGACGCGTTCACCGAGGCTGGAGCAGCCCACGTTCGGCCATGAAGGCCCGCAGCGTCTCGGCGTCCTCGACGGACATCAGGCCACGTGGGATAACGGTCGCCGGGACCCGGCGGACGTACACGATCCAGAATTCGGGGGTGTCCCGCACCTGGTCGACGCCGTCCCAGGCGATACCGCCGGACTCCGAGCCGCTGCGCATCATGATGTTGTCGTCGGTGATGTCGTAGGAACCCTCGACCGCGTAGCGACCGGAGCGTCGCTGGGCCCGCCACCGTGCCCAAGGCCCGTACAGCATCGCCAACACGCCACCCACGAGCATCGGTATCCACAGCGGTAAGAGTTGGCCGCCCCACCCGAATACCCGCGAGGCGGCGAACCCGATCGCCCCGACCGCCGCCAGCACCGCGCCGGCCTGGCCGTACCTACGCAGCCGGACCCTGCTGAGCGCGGCGGCCACGCGGCCCGGATAGTCGGGATCGGCCGGGACGTCGAAACGGATGTGCACGCCAGCACGATAGTGCCCACACCCGCTCCGAGCAGCGACTGACTCCCGCCCGAGCCGGGAGTGCACATCGGGTGGCCACCGACGTCGACGCTCGGCTGAGTCGATCCACTCACCGCACGTGACGCTGTGCTCCGGGAGAACGGGGGGTGCGGCGACTCGACCGGCTCCCGATGATCGAATCCGTCGCTCCCGCCCTCGGCGTCACCCCGGCGGTGCTGCTCGGCTGTAACACCCGACGTGCCCCGGCTGCCGGTGGCACCACCACCACCACCACCGTCGAAGCCGTCCGGGAAGCTCTCGCCGGCCACGACACCCCGCCGGCCGGGACTGGCCGCCGAGCGTCACCGAACTCGACCGGCAGCTCCGGTACGCCGAGACCGCCTACCGGCACGCCCACCACCAACAGGTGCTGCGCGTCCTGCCCGGCCTGCTCACCGCCGCCCGCCACGCCCACCACACCGCACCAGCGCTCACCTGCCCGCTCCTGGTGCGCGTGCAACGGCTCACCGCCCAGACCATGGTCAAGCTCGGCGATCCCCACCTCGCCTGGCTGGCCGCCGACCGGGCCATGACCACCGCCTCCGGCGATGCCCGCCTCACCGCCCGCGCAGCCGTCGCCCTCACCCAGGCGTTACGGGCGCTTGACCGGGGGCGGCTCCTGACGGCGGTCCACCTGACGATCGCCGGTCCGTGTGGCGCGGGCCGGCGGTCGTCCGTGGCGGTGGTGCTTGTCGCCCTCCACCAAGGGTGCCAGGATCGTCCGGTGACTCCGCTCAGACTGATCGAGACGACCCCGGGGAAGTACTCGTTGTTGCTGGACGCGGGGACCACCGCGGTCGACGGACTGGTCGAGGAACTCGGCCACGAGCCCAACGGGTACTTCTGGGAAGGCGTCGCGCAGGTCCTCGTCAGCACCGAGGCCCCGGCGCTCGAAGGCCGGTTCTCCTACGACCCCGAGGGCGGGATGTTCTGCGCCTACGGCGTCGACCGGAGCGCGCTGGAGGAGCTTGCCGTCCGGATGGCTGCGGTCGCGACGGACGGCGAGCGGATGCGGCGATTGATCGCGGAGGCCGAGGCGAACGGGTTCGAGTTCGACGACTAGACCCCTCGTCGCCCGTCGACGCCGGCTCTTCCCGGACGACCCGGGCGGGGCGGCCGGTCCGTGCGACCGCCCAGCCGGGTCACCCACTCTGATCGGTACGGTGAACCGTGGTGGCGGGTTGGTGGAACTCGTGGACGACCTCGATCAGCCCGACGATGTGCTGATTGAACTCGTCGAGTTCCTCGGCCGGTACCCACAGTTCCAGGATGGACCGCCCACCGACCTGCCGGGCGGGTAGCGGCGGAGGAAGTCGGAGTCGACCCGGAACCGGGTGACGTAACCGGAACCGGAGGCCGGCACGTTCCAGTCCCGGGCGATCGTGATCGCGTAGTCCTCGTTCAGGACCGGATAGAAGATCGGCTGGTCCGGCAGGCGCGGCGGCCAGCGCCGCCAGCCGGAATCGCGGACGAGGGCCAGCTCCTGCGGCCCGGTGGGGCGCCACAGGACCGTCGTACCGTCACCGCTGCTCATGTCGACCTCGCCACTCGGAACCCTGCCGGGGCCGAACGGTACCGACACATCGACCAGCGGCACCACCGCATTCGGTGCCTCCCGGGGCGGGCCGAGGACGGACACGGCGTCCGCGTCCGCGCCGTCCACACCCAGCGTGTACGGCACTGTCGTGCCGGCCGGGAGGCCGGGCTCAGCGTCGTGGCCGGTAGGTGACGTGTGTGACGAGGGTGGCGGCCCGGGCCTCGACCAGTTCGAGACGCAGGGGCGGTACGCCGTCGAAGAGGCGTTCACCGGCGCCGAGGGTGACCGGGGCGATGTGGGTGCGCAACTCGTCGAGGAGCCCGGCGGTCAGGTACTGGTTGACGGTGGACGCGCCTCCGGCGATGGCGACGTCGAGATCGCCCGCTGCCGCGCGGGCCTGGTCGAGGGCGGCGTGGATGCCCTCGGTGACGAAGAAGAACGTGGTGCCGCCCTGCATGGTCAGTGGGGCGCGGGCGTGGTGGGTGAGCACGTACACCGGCCGGTGGTAGGGCGGTTCCTCACCCCACCAGCCGGTCCAGCTCAGGTCCCACTCGCCGCGTACCGGGCCGAACATGTTGCGGCCCATGACGTACGCGCCGGCCTCTGTGATCCGGTCCACCTCGGCCCGGTTCTCGTCGGGGGTGTCGAACATCCACGCGTGCAACTGGTCGACCGGTCCGTCGCCGAACGGCTTCTCGGCCGTCTGGTTCGGGCCGGCGGCGTAGCCGTCGGCGGAGATGGAGATGTCGCAGACGACCCGTGGGGGCATGGTGCTCTCCGTTCCGGTGACCGATTGCATTGTGCAACCAGTCGCACGCTAACGTGTCCGCTTGTAGAATGCAATCAGTTTGTCGTGGCGGAGGGGTTTCGACGTGGCGGAGCGCCGTTCGGGCTGTCCGATCAACCTTGCGGTGGAGGTCCTTGGCGACCGCTGGTCGCTCGTGATCGTCCGGGACATGATGTTCGGCAACCGCCGGCACTTCCGCGAGCTGCTGACCGGCTCCCAGGAGGGGATCGCGTCGAACATCCTCGCCGACCGGCTGCACCGGCTCGTCGCGCACGGTCTGGTCTCCCGTTCACCCGATCCCACCCACCGGCAGAAGGTCGTCTACTCACTCACCGAACCCGCCATCCAGCTCGTACCCGTACTGGCGCATCTCGGCGCGTGGGGCCGGCGCCACCTGCCGGTCAGCCGGGAGCTGGCCGTCCGGGCGGAGTTGCTGGAGCGCGGCGGCCCGGAGCTGTGGGACCGGTTCATGGACGAACTCCGGGAACAGCACCTCGGTGTTCCCCGGCCGCCCGGCGCCGGGTCGGTGTTCGCCGAGTTGCGCGCGGCGTACGAGGCCGAGCTGGCCCGGGACTGAGATCGCCGCGGCGTTCGCCCGCGTGCCGGGGCGAGTCCGCCCGGCACCTCGCGGGCGGAGCCCGACCGTGACCGCGGGTGTGGTCCCGCCATACTGATCCGATGCGCGAAGAGGATGTCGTCGCCTTCGTCGGCGCACTGCCCGGTGTCGAGCTGCACACCGCCGGCCCGGAAACGGGCGCCCCCGAGGTGGCGTGGGGGGACCACTTCTTCTACTACAACCCCGAACGGATCCTGCCCGCCGACCGTCGGATGCCGTTCGCCACGATCGTGGTGAAGGACTACCCGGGCTTCGACACCGCTTCGGACCTCGACCGGGACGGCGTTTTCCGGGTGAACGTGGCCGTCGGCCGGCAGGTCTTCGAGGGCCTGTTCGGCTACCCGCCGGCCGCGCAGGCGGAGCACCAGGGCGACCACGACTACGCCGCCCTCGACCGGGTGCTGCCCCACCCGGTCTACGCGACGCAGGGTTGGATCTCGGTACTCAATCCCGCCTCGGCCACCGCCGGGCAGCTCCGGGACCTGCTCACCGGGGCGCACGCCCGGGCCGCCGCCCGGTACCGCCGCCCGACCGGCTGAGCGGTCCGGAAACCGATCCGGCCGGTACGGGGCCGGAGCCCGATCAGGTGGGACGTCCGAGCCCGGGTCAGGCCGGGAGCCGGAGGTCCTGACCGGTGGGTCCGGGCGGCTCCGGCGTGTCGTCGGCGACGACGGTCGGCTCGTGGCTGACCGGGAAGCTCACCGAGTTGGCGATAAAACAGACGGCATGCGCTTCCTCGTGCAGGGCGAGCGCCCTGGTCCGCATCGCGGTCGCGGCGACCCGGACGACCGGCCGCAGCACCACCGAGGTGAAGCGCCCGCCGTCGCCCTGCTGCGCCATGGTGCCGCGCGCCCGGTCGACGTACCCGGTGACGACCACGCCCTGCCGGGAGCAGAGCGCCAGGTACGACAGCATGTGGCACTGCGCGAGCGCGGCGACCAGCAGCTGTTCCGGGTTCCACCGGCCCGGGTCGCCCCGGAACGCGGGATCGGCGCTGCCGGCGATGGCCGCCGGGCCGTCGGCGGTCACCTCGTGGTCGCGGCCGTAGTCGCGGTAGCCGCTGGTGCCGGTGCCCCGGTTGCCGGTCCAGCTGACCACCGTCTCGTACTCGTGCAGCCTCGTCATGCCGCGATTCTGCCGGCCCGGCCCGTGTCCAGCCAGAGCCGGATCAGGTCGCGGCGCAGGGCCGGGTCGGGGTCGTCCTCGTAGGCGGTGCGGCTGTGCAGCACCACCCGGTTGTCGAGGAACTGCATGTCCCCCGGGCGCAGGTCCATGGTGAGCACGAAGCGGGGAGAGTGGGTGAGCTGGTCGAGCACGGTCATCGCCTCGACCTGGGTCGGGCTCAGCGGTGGTACGTGGGCGCCCCGCCGGGCCGACCGGATGTAGTCCGGCCCGTAGTGGCAGACCAGCGCGCCCCCGTCGGCACGAGCGTAGATCGGCTGCTGGTGGAAGCTCTCCGGACCGTCGCCGGTACGGCGGTCGAACCACCACGGCTGGTAGAGCACGGCTGCCAGGTCCGGCCGGGTGCGCACGATCTCGTTGTGGACGGCCACCGCGCTGACGACGGTGCTGAGCCCACCAGCCCGTGCCGGCCGGACGCAGAGCAGGGCCACGACGTCCGTCGGGTCGGCGTGGAAACCCACCTGTCGACGGTGCTGGAAACTGCGGGTCGTCGACCGGGCCGGGTCGGCGCCCTCGTCGCGCACGTGCACCAGCGGCACCCGCTGTGACAACTGCGGCACGAGGTCACCGACGTGGCTGGCGAGCCCCACCGCCAGGATCTCGCACCGGTCCTCGGCGAGCCCGGCGACCGGCACCCCACGCAGCAGGCCGACGCCGCTCCCGCCGGTCACCTCGGCACCCAGCCGGGCGAGCAGAGGACCGAGGGTGGGCAGCGGAAACACCTCCGGCGTCAGCTCCGCCAGGGGAGTTCCCGCCCGGTGGGCCGCCTCGGCGGCGGCCAGCAGCTCGGCCCGGTGGGCATCGGTCAGGGTCCGGTGCCACCGGTCGTCGTGGGCCATCCGCTCGCCGTGCCAGTCCGCCGGATGGGACACCTCGGTCACCGTCATCACGTCACCTCCCCGCCGGTCCGCCCGGAGCCGACCGGCACAGCTCCCATCATGGGGCTGCGCCGGACCGTGGCGGATCCGGTCTGCCGAGGGCGTAACGGGCGGGTCGACGGCCCGCCCGCCGCCGGCACCGCACGGACGGGTGCGTGGCCGTGACGGCGGCCGGGGCGCGGGGGCGTGACGGCGGAGGGCGCGGGGGCGACGGTGACGCGGGACGGGCCGACTCAGCGCGCAGCGGTGAGCAGGACGGCGAGGCGCTCGGCCACCCCGGGGGCGTGCAGGTGCAGCCGGGCCACGTTGACCGCGTCCTCGCCGACCACGGCGAGCAGCGCCTGACTGTCGACCGCGTAGACGCTGAGGTAGCCGGTGGCGTTGCGGACGGTCGACTGCCGGAACGGTCCCTGCCGGAGGCTCAGACCGACCTGCCGGCCCAGACCGAAGGTGCTGGCGGCGAGTGCGGCCAGGTCGTCCGGACTCGACCCGTCGGGCATGGTGTGGGTGATGAGCAGCCCGTCGACCCCGCCCAGGACGCAACCGGTCACACCCGGGATCTGGAGCCGCAGCTCGGCCAGTTCGGTGTTGATCGCCGCGTACGGCAGGGACCGGCTGCCGGCCAACGACGGGACGTGACGTTCCGGCGGTGGCGGGGGGCCGGCCGGCCGGACCCGGCGGGGAAGGGCTGTCTCGCCCGGGACGGGGACGTTCACAACTCCAGGCTCTCCTCGATGTTGCGCAACTGGTGCCGGGCGAGCGCCAGGTTGGCCCGGCTCTTGCTCAGCATCAGGTAGAGGAACAGACCCTTGCCGTGGCGGCCGGTCAACGGCCGGATCACGTGGTACTGCGTGCCGAGCGTGATGAGGACGTCCTCGATCTCGTCGTTGAGCTTCAGCATCTCGATGGTGCGCATCTTGGCGCGGACCACGTCGGTGTTGCCGGCTGCGGCGACCGTCAGGTCCAGCTCGGCAGTGCCCCCCGCGACGCCGAGCGTCATTCCGCTGGTGTAGTCCACCAGGGCGACACCGATGGCGCCCTCGATCTGCATCGCGTTCTTCAGGGCGACGTCAAGGTTCGCCACGGACTTCCCCCAGTCAGCGAGATGGCGCCGCTGCCGACAGGTACGGTGCCAGGGAAGGATGCCCGGGTCGGCGCAACGCCTTGTGGAACGTTGCCACGAGGCTTGCACATTGCCCAGGTCAGCGCACCCCGACAACGCCCCAACCATTCGACCAGCCGTCCGGAGCACACCACTTACCAGCGAGAACCTGCCGTCCGGTGGATGGCTCCGGCGCGTGGGCGTCTGTTAGGGGGCGGTCGGGTGACCCGACCGGGGCGCCGTGGCGGTGTTCTTCGCCGTTTCGCCTCCTGCCGGCGCGAGCACGTCTACTGTGGATGACGTCGGCGGCTACGCATGATCCGGTGGCGGCCGGTGACGCCCGGGTGCACAGTGATGTCATGAGTGACAGCGGACGCGGAAGCTACTACTGGTGCCTGCGACACCATCGGGTCGAGACCGAGGCCGACAAGTGCCCGGCCAAGTTCGTGCTCGGTCCGTATCCGTCGGCAGCCGACGCCGAGAACGCCCTGGAGAGGGTGCAGGAGCGGAACGAGGCGTGGGAGGCCGAGGACGCCCGTTGGACCGGGGAGGACAGATGAACGACGCGGGACACCCCGCGTCGAGGAACTCCGGGCTCCGGACGGAGCCTCGCGAGCGCATGTCCCCGAGGAGGGAGACGAGATGGCCGACGCACGCAGCGCCGCCACCCGCCCGGCCACCGCCCGTACCACCGCCAAGAAGACCGCCGCGGCGGAGCGGAACACCGGTGCCAGCAGCACGACCCCGGTCCGGAAGTCCACCACGGCGGCCCGCCGTGGCACGGCGGGCGGGGTGACGGCGACCCGTGCCACCACCGCCCGGCGGACCGGCCCGGTCGCCCGGCAGGCGCCCGCCGGTGCCGTCGCCAACGCGAACCGCACGAACGTCACCGCTCCGGGTCCGGCCCGGAAGACCACGGGCGGTACGACATCCGCCGGCTCGCGGGCCGCCGACCGGAGAGCGGCCGGCACGGACACCGCCGACAGGAGCGCCGGTACGTCGGCGCGCAGGAGCGCCGCCACCGGGGCCGGCACGGCGCGGAAGGCCGCCACCGGGGGGACCACGAAGGCGGTTCCGACCGCCCCGCCGGCCACGGCGGCGGCGAAGCGGACCGCCACCACCGCGCCGAAGAAGGCAGGCACGGCGAAGAAGGCAACCGCGCCGAAGAAGACGACGGTGGCGAAGAAGGCGAGCGCCCCGAAGAAGACGGCGGCGGCGAAGAAGACGAGCGCGCCGAGGAAGACGGCGGCGACGAAGACGACCACGGCGGCGAAGCGGACCGCTACCGGCGCGGCGAAGAAGGCCACGGCGGTGAAGAAGACCGCCACGGCGGCCAAGCGGACCGTCTCGGCCGTGACCGGCCGCGCCGCCGAGACCGGCCGCAAGGCGACCACCGCGAAGCGCACCGCCTCCACTACGGCGCGGAAGGCGACGACGGCGACCCGCCCGGCGGTCCGGAAGGCGACGGCGGCCACCCAGGCTCCGGTCCGCACGGCCACCTCGCGGCGACCGGCGTCCACCACGTCGACGGCGAAGCAGGCTCCGACCCGCACCGCCGCCGCGTCGGCCGCCGCCCGGCGGGAGGCCCGGACCAGCACGTCGACCGCCACCACGAAGCGGACCACCTCGGCCCGCAAGACCGCTGGCCGGAAGGTGGCCGCAGGGCGGTCGACGGTCAAGCCGGCGGGCGCCGCCCCGGCCCGTGTCCGCAGGGCCACCGGTCCGGCCGACTGACCCGGGTACGCACACCGTCCCGTCCCCCGCTCCGGCCGACCGCCCCGGGTAGGCACAGCGGCCCCGTCCACCGGGCGGGGGCGGTGCCGCCTCCCGAGCGGAACCGCCCGTGCGCTGCCAGGATGGGTGCCGTGGTCATCCGACGCGTACTGGCACCCCGCATCGACTTCGGCGCGCTCCGGCGGGAACTGGGGTTGCCCGACCGCTTCCCACCCGAAGCGCAGCAGGAGGCAGACGCGGCGGCGGCGCGTCCCCTGCCGGCGCTCACCGACCGGACCGACGTCCCGCTGGTCACCCTCGACCCGGCCACCTCCCGGGACCTGGACCAGGCGATGTGCCTGACCCGGCGACCGGGCGGCGGCTACCGGGTGCGCTACGCCATCGCCGACGTCGCCACCCACGTCCGCCCCGGCGGGCCGCTGGAGGCGGAGACCTGGCGACGTGGGCAGACCGTCTACCTGCCCGACGGCAACGTGCCGCTGCACCCGGAGACCCTCAGCGAGCAGGCGGCGAGCCTGCTGCCTGACGTCGAGCGGGCGGCCGTGCTCTGGACCATCGACCTGGACGCCGACGCGGCCACCGTCGGCGTGCACCTGGAACGGGCCCGGGTCCGCAGCCGCGCCAAACTCGACTACCGGGGCGTGCAGGCCGACGCCGACGCCGGTCGGCTGGCCGAGCCCATCGCCCTCCTGCCGGAACTGGGCGCCCTGCTGACCGCGCGGGGACTGCGGCGCGGGGCGGTCAACCTGCCCCTGCCCGAGCAGGACGTGGAACCCGATGGCGACGGCTGGCGGCTGGTGCTGCGCGGACCGGTGCCGATGGAGGACCACAACGCGCAGATCTCGCTGCTGACCGGGATGGCCGCCGCCGACCTCATGCTCGCCGGCCGGATCGGACTGCTGCGGACGATGCCCGCCGCGAAACCGGAGGCGGTGGCGCGGCTGCGGGCCGCCGCCGCCCCGCTCGGGGTGGACTGGCCGGACGGGATGCCGGTCGGCGACGTCATCGCCCGGCTCGACCCGGCCCAGCCCCGGGCGGCGGCCTTCGTCGACCAGGCCGCCGAGCTGATGCGCGGGGCCGCGTACACGGCCTTCGACGGCGAGGTGCCGGCCGAGCCGGGGCACGGCGGGGTGGGGGCCGCGTACGCCCACGTCACCGCGCCGTTGCGGAGGCTCGCCGACCGGTACGCCACCGAGGTCTGCCTCGCCCTGTACGAGGACCGGCCGGTGCCGGAGTGGGCGCGGGCGGCGCTGCCGAGGCTGCCCGGGACGATGGCGACCACCGACCGGACCGCCGGGGCGGCCACCCGGGGCGCGGTCGAACTGGCCGAGGCGGTGCTGCTCGCCGACCGGGTGGGGGAGACGTTCGAGGCGGCGGTGCTGGACGTGGACGCCCCCGTCACCCGTGGAGGCCGGCAGCCCGGCGGAACGGTGGCGTTGGACTCGCCGCCCGTGCGGGCCCGCTGCACCGGTGAGCTGCCGCTGGGCGAACGGGTCACCGTCCGCCTGGTCACCGCCGATCCGACCACCCGCCGGGTGACCTTCGCCCGTGCCTGACCGGCTGCGGAGTTTCTCACCGCTGAAGGCTCTGCCGCCCGTGGGGGACCGTTTGCGAGGATGAGCCCATGGCATACGACGCGAGCGCACTGCCCGACGTGTCCGGGCTGACCGTGGGCATCATCGGCGGCACCGGCGACCAGGGACGGGGGCTCGCCTACCGGTTCGCCCGGGCCGGGCAGACCGTGCTGATCGGCTCCCGGTCCGCCGAGCGCGCCGAGGAGGCCGCACGGGAGATCGCGTCGTTGCCCGGCGTGGCCGCCGACGCCACCGTCACCGGGGCCGGCAACGAGGAGGTGGCCCGGCGCAGCGACGTGGTGATCGTGGCGGTGCCCTGGGACGGGCACGCCGCCACCGTCGCCGCCCTGGCCGGACCGCTCGCCGGCAAGATCGTCGTCGACTGCGTGAACCCGCTCGGCTTCGACAAGCAGGGCCCGTACGCGCTGACCGTCGAGGAGGGCAGCGCCGTCCAGCAGGCCGCCGCGCTGCTGCCCGAGTCCCGGGTGTGCGCCGCGTTCAACCACGTCAGCGCGCCCCTGCTGGCCGACCCGGAGGTCGACCGGATCCAGCTCGACGTGCTCGTCTGCACCGAGGACCGGGACGCCGCCGCCGTGGTCGCCGCGCTGGCCGCCCGGATCCCCGGCATGCGGGGCATCTACGCCGGCCGGCTGCGCAACGCCCACCAGATCGAGGCGTTCACCGCCAACCTGATCGCCATCAACAAGCGGTACAAGGCGCACGCCGGCATCCGGGTCACCGACCTGTGAGCCGGTGCCGCCGGCCACCCGGCGGCCCTGAACCACCGTCACCGCGACCCGCCCGGGGTCGGGCCGGGAGGCACCCGGCCCGACCCGTACCTCAGAAGGTGTGCTCGGCGGCCGGGAACTCCCCGCCGCGGACCTCGTCGGCGAAGCGGCGCGTCGCGTCGGTCAGGACGCCGGCCAGGTCGGCGTAGCGCTTGACGAACCGGGGGGCCTTCCCGCCGCGCAGACCGGCCATGTCCTGCCAGACCAGCACCTGCGCGTCGGTCTCCGGACCGGCGCCGATGCCGACGGTCGGGATGGTCAGCGCACCGGTCACCCGCTTGGCGACCTCACCGGGCACCATCTCCAGCACCACCGCGAAGGCGCCCGCCTCGGCCACCGCCCGCGCGTCGGCCAGCACCTCCTCGGCGGCCTCGCCGCGGCCCTGCACCCGGTACCCGCCGATGGTGTGCTCCCGCTGCGGGGTGAAACCGACGTGCGCCATCACCGGGATACCCGCCCCGGTGATCGCCTCGATCTGGGGGGCGCAGCGTCGGCCGCCCTCCAGCTTCACCGCGTGGCAGCCGCCCTCCTTCATGAAACGCACCGCCGTGCGCAGCGCCTGCGTCGGCCCCTCCTCGTACGAGCCGAAGGGCAGGTCGGCCACGACCAGGGTGGTCCGGGTGGCCCGGACCACCGCCCGGACCAGGGACAGCATCTCGTCGACGGTGACCGGCAGGGTGGTCTCGTGGCCGAAGACGTTGTTCGCGGCCGAGTCGCCGACCAGCAGCACCGGGATGCCCGCCTGGTCGAAGATCGCGGCGGTGTACTGGTCGTACGCGGTCAGCATCGGCCACCGCTCGCCGCGCTCCTTGGCGGCCAGCAGGTCCCGGGTGCGTACCCGCCGGGTCGCCGGCCCGCCGTAGAGCGCCGTCACCTCGTGGGGACCGGGGTCGCCGGTGGGCACGGCGCCGCTCACTACATCGGACATGTCCGCTCCTCTCGCCTCGAGGCCGCCCTCGCGGTCCCCGGGCCACCCGCATCGTCGCACCGCCCGAGGGCGGCCCGGCAGAGCGCAGTGGAGGAATTCACAGCCCGTGGGGCGAGCCACCCGGCGGGCATCCACGCCCGCAGGATCGCCGCACTGGCCGTGCCGCCTCGGCCGGCACCGGCAGCCCGGCCCTGCGACCGGCCGGAGCGGGCCGCTCCGGCCCCGACGCCGGCCGCTCAGCCGTGCTCGCGCCACCGGTTCGTGATCGGCAGTCGCCGGTCCCGGCCGAACGCCTTCATGGAGATCTTCGTGCCCGGCGCGGACTGCCGGCGCTTGTACTCGGCGGTATCCACCATCCGCAGCACCCGGTCGATCATCGCCGGGTCGTGTCCCGCCTCGACCAGGCCGTCCCGGCCCAGGTCGCCGTCGACGTAACCGATCAGGATCGGGTCGAGCACCGTGTAGTCGGGCAGGGTGTCGCTGTCGAGCTGGCCGGGGCTCAGCTCGGCGCTCGGCGGCTTGCCGATCGAGTTCTCCGGGATCGGCGGGGTCTCGCCCCGGCGGGCCGCGTCGGCGTTGCGCCACTTCGCCAGCCGCCAGATCAGCGTCTTCCAGACGTCCTTGACCGGGTTGTAGCCGCCCACCGAGTCGCCGTAGAGGGTGGAGTAGCCGACCGCCAGCTCGCTCTTGTTGCCGGTGGTCAGGACCAGGTGCCCCTCCTGGTTCGACAGGGCCATGAGGATCACCCCACGGACCCGGGCCTGGAGGTTCTCCACGCTCACCCCGGAGAGCGACATGTTCGCCAGGAAGGTGTCCACCATCGGCTGGATCGGCTCGATGCGGTAGTCCAGCCCGGTCCGCTTGGCCAGCTCCGCCGCGTCCTCCCGGGAGTGTTCGGAGGAGTGCTGGCTGGGCAGGGAGACCCCGACCACCCGCTGCGGGCCGAGCGCGTCGACCGCGAGGGCCGCCACCACCGCCGAGTCGATGCCGCCGGAGAGCCCGAGCACCACCGAGGGGAACTTGTTCTTGTCGACGTAGTCGCGCAACCCCAGCACCAGGGCCTGCCACACCTCGGCCTCGTCGGCGGCCGGCTCGACGAGCCCACCGACGGCCGGCGGTCCGGCGGGCGCGGGGCCGGCGTCGTTGATCCGGGTGCGGGCGATCCGCATCCCGTCGGCCAGCTCCCCGGACTCCGGCGTGCCGGACTCCGGCGCGGCCGGCAGGTCGAGGTCGTGCACCATCAGGTGCTCGACGAACTGCGGGGCGCGGGCGAGCAGCGTGCCGTCGGCGGCCACCACCATCGAGTCGCCCTCGAAGACCAGCTCGTCCTGGCCGCCGACCATGTTCACGTAGGCGATGGCCGCGCCGGCCTCGACGGCCCGGCGGCCGACCAGCGGCAGCCGGATGTCGTCCTTGTTCAGCTCGTACGGCGAGCCGTTGATGGTGACCACCAGTCCCACCCCGGCCCGGCGGGCCACCGCGAACGGCCCGCCGGCCTGCCAGAGGTCCTCGCAGATGGTCAGCGCCACGTCCACGCCGTCGACCCGGACCACGGTGAGCGTGTCCCCGCCGACGAAGTAGCGGTCCTCGTCGAAGACGCCGTAGTTGGGCAGGTGGTGCTTGAAGTAGGTGGCCACCACCGTGCCGGCGTGCAGCACCGCGGCGGCGTTGCGTGCCCCCCGGCCCGGTTCGGCGTCCGCGCTGACCTGCGGCGGCCCGTCGGCGTCCAGGTAGCCGACCACGACCGGCAGGTCACCGAGACCGTCGGCGGCCAGGTCGGCGGCGAGGGAGTGCAGCGCGGCCCGGGACGCGGCCACGAACGAGCGACGGAAGACCAGGTCCTCGACCGGGTAGCCGGTCAGCACCATCTCCGGGAAGGCGACGAGCCGGGCACCGGCGTCCGCCGCCCGGCGGGTCCACCGGCGGACCAGCTCGGCGTTGCCGGCCAGATCGCCGACCGTCGGGTTGACCTGGGCGAGAGCGAGGCGCAGGGTGGGCATGTCCTCATCTTGCCTGAGCCGGCCGGAGCCGGCGCGGCGGGCGGCCCGGGTGGGGCGTGCAGCCCGGCGGCGGACGCGTCCGCGGCGGCGCAGCGCGGTGGGACACCCGGGACGTCGCGCCCGGCGGTCGCGTAACGTCGGCGTAACGAGGCCGGTGAACACTGGTCGGTCAGGCCGTCCCGGGTAGTCCGACGACGGGCGTGCGACGTGCGAGGGGTGGAAGTGGACCGTCAGCAGGAGTTCGTCCTCCGTACGCTGGAGGAGCGGGACATCCGTTTCGTCCGGTTGTGGTTCACCGACGTGCTCGGCACGCTCAAAAGC
This sequence comes from Micromonospora echinospora, assembly GCF_900091495.1. Classification (NCBI taxonomy): domain Bacteria; kingdom Bacillati; phylum Actinomycetota; class Actinomycetes; order Micromonosporales; family Micromonosporaceae; genus Micromonospora; species Micromonospora echinospora. Next base: position 4,117,884 of record NZ_LT607413.1, read on the forward strand.
GTCTCCGTCGCGCCCGCCGAGCTGGAGGCCGCCTTCGAGGAGGGCATCGGCTTCGACGGCTCGGCGATCGAGGGCTTCGCCCGGGTCTTCGAGTCCGACATGGTGGCCATGCCCGACCCGACCACCTTCCAGGTCTTCCCCTTCGAAGGCGGGGTCAGCGGCGAGAGCGCCCGGATGTTCTGCGACATCCTCCTGCCCGACGGCAGCCCGTCCTGGGCCGATCCCCGGCACGTGCTGCGCCGGATGCTCTCCAAGGCCGCCGACCGGGGCTTCACCTTCTACACCCACCCCGAGATCGAGTTCTTCCTGCTGGAGAACGGCCCCCAGGACGGCTCGGTGCCGGTCCCGGTGGACACCGGCGGCTACTTCGAGCACACCACCCACGCGGTGGCCCGGGACTTCCGCCGGCAGGCGGTGCTCGCGCTGGAGCGCATCGGCATCTCGGTGGAGTTCAGCCACCACGAGGTCGCCCCCGGCCAGCAGGAGATCGACCTGCGGTACGCCGACGCGCTGACCACCGCCGACAACATCATGACCTTCCGGCACGTGGTCAAGGAGGTGGCGCTCTCCACCGGCGTGCAGGCCAGCTTCATGCCGAAGCCCTTCACCGACCAGCCGGGCAGCGGCATGCACACCCACCTGTCGCTGTTCGAGGGGGAGCGCAACGTCTTCCACGACGCGGAAGACCCGATGAAGCTCTCCAAGGTGGCGAAGTCCTTCATCGCGGGGCTGCTCACCCACGCCCGCGAGTACACCGCGGTCACCAACCAGTGGGTCAACTCGTACAAGCGGCTCTTCCCGCAGGCGCTGCCGGACCGGATCACCGAGAGCCCGGCGTACGTCTGCTGGGGGCACCTCAACCGTTCCGCGCTGGTCCGCGTCCCCGCCTACGGCAAGCCGAACTCGGCCCGGGTCGAGGTCCGTTCGCTGGACTCGGCGACCAACCCGTACCTCGCCTTCGCGGTGATGCTCGGCGCCGGGCTCAAGGGCATCGAGGAGGGCTACGAGCTGCCGGCCGGGGCCGAGGACGACGTCTGGTCGCTGTCCAGCGCCGAGCGCCGGGCGATGGGCTACGAGTCGCTGCCGGAGAACCTCGCCGAGGCGATCGACGTGATGTCCGGTTCGGAGTTGGTCGCCGAGGTGCTCGGCGAGCACGTCTTCGACTTCTTCCTCCGGAACAAGCGCGCCGAGTGGGAGCAGTACCGCCGCGAGGTCACCCCCTACGAGCGGCAACGCTACCTCTCCCTCTGACCCGGTTGCGGCCTGCCGCTATCGTCTCGACCACGTTGCCGGCGTCCCCTGACCGGCACACCTTGTGGGAGGCAGTCGGTGCTGGAGGACCTCTTCACCGGAGCGATGCAGAGCATCGTGTTCGGAATCGTCGGTGTCGTGTTGATGGCGGCCGGCTTCGGCCTGGTCGACGTGCTCACCCCCGGCAAGCTCCGGGATCTCATCTGGGTCCGGCGCAACGCCAACGCCGCGTTGCTGCTCGCCGCGAACCAGCTCGGTATCGCCGCGATCGTGTTCACCGCGATCTTCACCAGCTACGACGACTTCGCCAAGGGGCTCGCCTCGACGGCGGTCTTCGGGCTGGTCGGCCTGGTCATCATGGCACTGGCGTTCTTCGTGCTCGACCTGCTGACCCCGGGCAAGCTCGGTGAGATCATCTGCGCCGACGAGCCGCACCCGGCGGGCAAGGTCAGCGCGGCCACCCACTTCGGAGCCGCGCTGATCGTCTGCGCCTGCATCGCCTGACCCACCCGCCCGGCCCACCCGCCCGGCCCCACCCGGCCACCGCACCCCGCCGACGCCGTCGTCGTCACTCCGCACACCCGCGAATCTTGGACAGTTACCGTTCTATTCGGACGGTAACTGTCCAAGATTCCGGGCTGTCGCGACCGACCGGACGCGTGGGTCCGGCATGCTGGTGGCGGAGAGTCAGGGGAGGGACGTCGTGCCGGATGTGCTCACCTACGCCGACGCTGTACGCCTGCTCGGCGGGGAACGGAGTCGGTTCGTCGAGGCGTTCGACCGGCTGGCGGGGTGGACGTTGCTCGCCGGCGCGGGACCGGTGCCGGCGCTGCTGAGTCTCTTCGACGCCAAGGGCGAACTCGTCCGGCTCGGCCGGGACCTGCTGCGGCAGCTCTCCGAGCAGCGCTCCGGCCTGTCCCGGTACGGCCGGACGCAACGGTTGGAGGCGGCGCACGCGGTCATCGCGGTGACCGCCTTCTTCGAGGTGCTGGACGAGGCAGACCTGCCGTTCGCCTTCGCCGACCTGGCGATCGACAAGGCCGAGCAGCTCGCCCTGGCCGGCGGCGGCGCCGGGCAGCTCAAGACGGTCGTCGCGCAGATGTTCACGGTGGCGGACCGGACGCCCGGCGCCCACCTGCCCTACGCCGAACTGCGCCGGGCGCTCGGCGAGCACTACCAGGAACTCGGCACCCGCCTGGTCGAGCATGTGACCGGTCTGGCCGCCTGGGAGCGGCTGCCCGCCCCGGCGCAGCAGGCCTTCCAGGACCTGGTGGGCCGCCTGCCGGCCGAGGCGGTGGCGCGGCACCGGGACCTGCTCACCGCGTTGGCGACGGACTTCCCCGAGGTGGCGTACTGGGCGGGGCTGCACGAGCACCAGGCCACCCGGGACGAGGTGCGGCAGCTCGCCGCCGGGCTCGGGGAGCTGCACCGAGTGCTCGCCGGGATCTCCACCGGCCGGCTGCCGGACGACCGTCGGGTCGCCCTGGCCCGGGCCCACAGGGCGAAACTCGACCGGCCGATCGTCGAGTCGGCGGAGGCCCCGGACGGCCTCCGGGTGCCCCTGCTCGGCGAGGCGTACGTGCCGCCCCGGTGCCGGGTGGCGGTCCTGGGCCAGGGGGCGGCCCGGCCCAGCGACGAGGAGTGGTGGGCCCGCCAGGACGTCCGGGACGACCTGGCGGACATCCTGACCGGCCACCTGACCTCGCCGGTCGCCACCCGGGCGCCGCTGCTGGTGCTCGGCCAGCCCGGTTCCGGCAAGTCCGTGCTGACCCGGGTGCTCGCTGCCCAGCTCCCGCCGGCCGACTTCCTGACGGTCCGGGTGCCGCTGCGCGAGGTGACCGTCGAGGCGGACCTCCAGGACCAGATCGAACAGGCGATCCGGTACGACACCGGGGAACGGCTGGACTGGCCGGCGCTGGTCCGCTCCGCCGGGGACGCGCTGCCGGTGGTGCTCCTCGACGGCTTCGACGAGCTGCTCCAGGCCACCGGCGTGACCCAGACCGACTACCTGCTGCGGGTCGCCCGCTTCCAGCGTCGGGAGGCCGAGCTGGGCCGGCCGGTGGCGGTGCTGGTCACCACCCGCACCAGCGTCGCCGACCGGGCCACCCCGCCACCGGAGACGGTCGCGCTGCGGCTGGAACCGTTCGACGAGCCCCGGGTACGCCGCTGGGTGGCGACCTGGAACCGGGTCAACGCCGAGCGGTTCGGCCCGCTCGGCGTCGAGCCGTTGGCACCGGAGGCGGTGCTCGCCCACCGGGAACTGGCCGAGCAGCCGCTGCTGTTGCTGATGCTCGCGCTCTACGCCGCCGCCGGCCACGACCTGCGCGCCGCCGGTGGGCTGCGGCGGGGCGAGCTGTACGAGCGGTTGCTGCGCAGCTTCGCCCGGCGCGAGGTGGAGAAGCACCGACCGGGGCTCACCGAACGGGAGCGGGACCGGGCCACCGAGGAGGAACTGCGCCGGCTCGCGGTGGTGGCGTTCGGCATGTTCAACCGGGGCGTCCAGTGGGTCACGGAGGACGACCTGGAGGCGGACCTCGCCGCGCTGCCCTTCCTGGGGGGACCGCCGACGTCGCGTGGCGGCAGCGACCTGCGGGCGCCGCTGCGCGCCGCCGAGGTTGTGCTCGGGCGATTCTTCTTCGTGCACCGGTCCCAGGCCACCCGGAACGACCGGCGGGTGGCGACGTACGAGTTCCTGCACGCCACCTTCGGTGAGTTCCTGATCGCCCGGACGGCCGCCCTGGTCCTGCGCGACCTGACCGCCGTCGCTGCCGCCAGCAGCCTACGGCCGGACGTCGACGACGATCCGCTGGCCGCGCTGCTCTCCTTCGCCACGCTCACCGACCGCGCGCCGGTCGTCGCCTTCCTCACCGAACTGCTCCAGTCGTGGGACACCGACCGCCGGGCGGACGCGACCGACGTGCTGCTCCGGCTCTTCCGGGCCGTGCCCGACCCGCGTCCACCCCGCCGTTTCGAGCAGTACACGCCCCGGCCGCTTCCGGTGCCGGCGCGGGACGCCGTGTACAGCGCGAACCTGCTCGTGCTGAGCATCTGCGTGGCCGATGAGATCTGGGGCAGTGACCTCCTGCCGGACCCGGAGGACCCCAGCTACCGTTGGCGACCGCAGACCCAGCTCTGGCGGTCACAGCTCTCCCAGAGCGAGTACCAGGGCCTGCTCGGCGCGATCGCCCTCGATCGGCACGTCGTCAGCCCTGTCCAGCGCGATTTCCGCCTCCGGCTCGCCACCCCGGACTGGCAGCCGGTGGATCTCGTCTGGACGTTTCGGCTGGACGCCGACCGCAACCGCAACGGGGCGGGTTACCTCGGTGTGCAGGGCCTGCCCATCGGGCAGCGGGCCCACTTCGAGTGCTGGACGGGCAACGAGGCTCTCATCCTGCACGCACTGGAGCCGTTGTTGGAGGACGCCCCGGTACCGCCCGAGCTGGTCGTCCACGGTCGGTCCGGCTGGCGGTCGGCGCTGCACGTCCTGCTCCGGATGTGGGTGGGACCGTTGTCCGGAGGAGAACGGGTCGGCCAGGAGGAGCGCTACCTGTCGGTGGTGGACGCCGCGATGGCCGTGCCCGTCCGGGAGCGAACCCGACTGGTGACCCTCCTGCTCGACCGGCTCGCGACGGACCCGGTGATCCTGCCGCGCGACGCGGCGCGGGTGCTCGGTTACCTCGGACGTGTCGAGGGCTGGGACGTCGTCAGCGGTTGTTCCTTCGTCCGCTGCTGCCTGGCCTTCCTCGGCCGTGACCCGGAGGCTGACGAGATCCTGGCCGGCCTGCTCGACACGTTGCCCGACCGGATGCCGGTCGACATCAATCCGCAGTTCGAGATGCTGCTGGCCGAGGCGCACGTGCGGCTTACCGAGCTGAACCGCCGGAGTTACCGGTATGCGGAGTCGGAGGTCGTCCGACTGACGCCGTGGCTCGCGAAGGCCCGTCCCGACCTGGTCGAACGACTGCGCCGACTGGCGGTACCGGACGCCGTCATGCCCGCCGTGACGTGGCCGTGGGTACTGGAGTCCCTCCTCACGGGGAGCGGGAGCCGGACCGACGGACCACCGGGTCCGCGACGCAGGCGACAGGCGGAGTCGGGAACCGGGCGGGACGCGGAGTCGCACACCGGCGAGCCGCCGTCCGTTCCCCGCTGACGCGGGGAACGGACGGCGGCGTCACCGCCTGGCGGGTCAGCGGCCGGGACGGTCGCCCCGGTGGCCGCCGGGGAACACCCCGGCCTCGATCGCCGCGGTGATCGCGTCGGCCTGTTCCTGGGTGAGCTTGCCGTCCTTGACGGCCTTGGCCAGCCGCTCCTTCAGCGCGGCCTGCCGGTCGGCGGCGTCGCCACCGCGCCACCCGCCACGCTCCGGGCGGTCGCCCTTACGCTCCTCGCGCACCTTCTCCAGGGCGGCGGTCACCTTGTCGGTGGGCACGCCCAACTCCTCGGCGAGCGCCTCGGCGAACGCGTTCTGCCGGTCGGCCCGTTGGGTGCCCCTGTCCTCGCTGGTGGTGGCACGAGGGCTCGGCGTGGTCTCGCCGTTCTCGGCGAAGGCGACCGCCGGCGCGGCCACCCCCAGCCCGAGTACGCCGGCTGCCGCGAGCCCGGCGATCAGGTGTTTCCTGGCCATGCTTCCTCCTGCTGCTCGGGTGTGACCTGGACTCGACGACGGTGACCGGAATTGCTGGGGGTCACCCGTGGCGAGCCTGTCATTCCGCTGAGAGTTGCGGGACCGGTTCCCGGCGAATCCGACGCCGAGCCGGAAAGCGGACACTCGGGCAGCGGGAGCGAGGCTCAGCGGACGGCGGGGGCGACGGTCAGGGTGCCGGTCTCGGCGTCAAGGGTGGCGGAGGTGCCGACCGGGACGGTGAGCTGACCGGGACCGTGGCCGATCGGCAGCCCGCCCAGCACCGGGACGCCCAGGTCGCCGAGGCGGTCGGTCAGGACGTCGGCCACGCTGGTGTCCCAGCCGTCGGCACAGTCGGTGAACTGGCCGACCGCCACCCCGGCGAGGCCGTCCAACGCCCCGGCCCGGCGGAGCTGGGTGAGCATCCGGTCCACCTTGTACGGCGGCTCCTGCACGTCCTCGACCAGCAGGACCGCCCCGATCAGGTCCGGCATGTCCCGGGTGCCGAGCGAGGCGACGACCAGGCAGAGGTTCCCGCCGAGCAGCGTCCCGGTGGCCCGCCCCGGCACGCGGACCGGAAAGGTCTCCTCGGCCGGGTCGGCGGCCACGGTGACCGGCTCGGTGGTGGTCAGCGCGGCGTGCAGCGACTCGGCCGAGCGCAGCGGGGTGCGTTCGTCCCGCCAGGCCGCCCCGGGCCCGTGCACCCCGGCCAGCCGGGCGCCCCGCCAGAGCGCGAGCTGGAGCGCGGTGATGTCGGAGAACCCGGCCACCACCTTCGGGTCCCGGCGCACGGCGGCCATGTCGATCGCGTCCACCACACGCTGCGCGCCGTACCCGCCTCGGGTGCAGATCACCCCACGGACCTCGGGGTCGGCGAACGCGGCGTTCAGGTCGGCGGCCCGCAGTTCGTCGGCGCCGGCCAGGTAACCGTGTCGGGCGTAGGCGTTCGGGGCCGGCACCGGGCGCAGCCCCCAGCCGGTGAGCAGCTCGACGCCCCGGGCCAGCCGCTCCGGCCGGGTCGGCCCGGACGGCGACACCAGCATGACCGTGTCGCCGGGGCGCAGGGCGGGCGGGCGGACCACGTCGTCGGGGGTACGGCTCACAGCGGCAGAGCCTAGCCCGCGACCGTGTCGCCGGTCGGCACAGCCGGACGGAGCGGACGTGTGCCACGGCGACGGAGCCTGTCCGGCGCGGCACGGGCCACCCGATAGCCTCGACGTCGTGGCAACCGCGCTGGTGATCGAGAACGACCCGACCGACGACCCCCGACGCCTGGGGGAGTGGCTGACCGAGGCGGGGCTGGAGCTGCGGGTCCTGCGCCCGTACGCCGGTGACGACCTCCCCGCCGACCTCGACGGGTACGCCGCCCTGGTGGTGCTCGGCGGCGAACAGCAGCCGTACCCGGGGTCGGACGGCACACCCGGCGCGCCCTGGTTCCCGGCCCTGGAGGGGCTGCTGCGCAAGGCGGTACGCCACCGGGTGCCCACCCTCGGCATCTGCCTCGGCGGCCAGCTCCTCGCCACCGCGCACGCCGGCGAGGTGGTGCGCAGCCCGTCCGGCCCCGAGGTCGGCCCGTGCGTGGTCGGCAAGCGGGACGCCGCCGAGGCCGACCCGCTCTTCCGGTACGTGCCGCTGATCCCCGACGTGATCCAGTGGCACGTCGACGAGATCACCGAGCTGCCCCGGGGCGCGACGCTGCTGGCCGCCTCCACCCGCTACCCGCACCAGGCGTTCCGGATGGGCGACCGGGCCTGGGGCTTCCAGTTCCACATCGAGTGCGACACCGCCATGATCGCCACCTGGGCCGCCGACTCGGCGCTGCTGGCCCAGCTGGGCTACGACCCGGAGGTGGTGGTGGCCGCCTGCGACGCGGTGATGGCCGACATCGAGGAGGTCTGGCAGCCCTTCGCCGCCCGCTTCGCCGCGCTGGCCCTCGGCGAGCTGGGTGACGAACCGCCCCGGCCCACCCTGCCCCTGCTCGGGCACTGAGCGCATGACCAGATCCACCAGGACCAACCGCCTCGCCCGGTACGGATTCGGCAGCGGCGACGACGGGAGCGTGCGCGCCGCCGACCTGCTCGGCCCGGACGGCCTCGGCCTCTGGCGGCCCGAGTCGCAGGAACCGGCCGACGCGCCGGCCACCGAACTGCTGACCGCGCTGTCCCGGGCCGCCGACCCGGACCTGGCCCTGCGCCAGCTGCACCGGATCGTCGAGGCCGAACGGCGGACCGCCGAGGAGCCGGCCCTGCTGGCCGCGCTGCACGCCGACCCGGGGCTGCGTCGCCGGCTGGTCGCGGTGCTGGGCGCGTCCTCGGCGCTCGGCGACCACCTCGTCGCCAACCCGGACCACTGGCGGGTCCTCGCCACCGCCGGCGACGGGCTCGCCCCCACCGCCGACGGGCGGCTCGGCCCGCTCGGCGAGGGCAAACCGATCCCGGCGCTGCGCGCGGCGTACCGGCTGGCCCTGCTGGGGATCGCGGCGGCCGACCTGACCGGCGGTCGGGCCCTGGAACAGACCATGGCGGCGCTCTCCGCGCTCGCCGACGCCACCCTCACCGCCGCCTACGACATCGCGGTCGGCGAACTGGCCGAGGGCACGCCGGTGCCCCGCCTGGCCGTGGTGGCGATGGGCAAATGCGGCGGCGGCGAGCTGAACTACGTCTCCGACGTCGACGTGATCTTCGTGGCCGACGACGACGCCGACCTGACCGTCGCCACCACCATCGCCACCCGGCTGATCCACGTCTGCGGACTGGTCGCCTGGCCGGTGGACGCCGCGCTGCGCCCCGAGGGCAACCGGGGGCCGCTGGTGCGGACCCTCGGCAGCCACCTCGCCTACTACCGCCGCTGGGCGCGCACCTGGGAGTTCCAGGCACTGCTGAAGGCCCGCCCGGCCGCCGGTGACCTGGCCCTGGCGCAGGAGTGGATCGACCAGCTCGCCCCGCTGCTGTGGCGGGCCGCCGAACGCCCGGAGGCGGTCTCCGACGTCCGCGCGATGCGTCGCAAGATCATCGAGAACATCCCGCCGAAGGAACTGGAACGCGAGATCAAGCGCGGTCCGGGCGGGCTGCGGGACATCGAGTTCGCCGTGCAGCTGCTGCAACTGGTGCACGGCCGGGGCGACGAGTCGCTGCGCGAACCGGGCACCATCCCGGCGCTGCGCGCGCTGGTCGCCGGCGGCTACGTGGGCCGCGCCGACGGCGAGGGGCTGCTGCGCGGGTACCGCTTCCTGCGCGGCGTCGAACACCGTCTCCAGCTCCAGGGCCTGCGCCGCACCCACACCGTGCCGGCCGAACCGGCCGGGCTGCGCTGGCTCGCCGCCGCGCTCGACTACACCGCCACGCCGGGACGCAGCGCCGTCGAGGCGTTCCGCGCCGACTGGGTCACCCACGCCACCGAGGTACGCCGGCTGCACGCCAAGCTGCTCTACCGGCCGCTGCTGGAGTCGGTGGCCCGGGTCCCCGCCGACGGACTGCGGCTGACCCCGGAGGCCGCCCGGAACCGGCTGGAGATCCTCGGCTTCGCCGACCCGGCCGGGGCGCTACGCCACCTCCAGGCCCTCACCGGCGGGGTGAGTCGCACCGCCGCCATCCAGCGCACCCTGCTGCCGGTGCTGCTCAGCGAATTCGCCGACGCCCCGGAACCGGACCGGGGGCTGCTCAACTACCGCCAGGTCTCCGACAAACTCGGCAGCACCCCGTGGTACCTGCGGGTGCTGCGCGACGAGGGCCCGGTGGCCCGCCGGCTGGCCCGGGTGCTGTCGCTGTCCCGGTACGCCACCGACCTGCTCTCCCGGGAACCGGAGGCGCTGCGGCTGCTGGCCGAGGAGAGCGAGCTGACCCCGCGCCCCCGCGAGGTGCTCTGCGAGGGCTTCACCGCGGCGGCGGCCCGGCACACCGACCCGGTGGAGGCCACCCGCGCGGTCCGCGCGCTGCGTCGCCGCGAACTGGTCCGGCTCGCCTGCGCCGACGTGCTCAGCCGGGCCGGCTCGCTCGCCCCGAAGGCGGCCCGGCAGACCCCGCCGGACGTCAGCGCCGTCGGCGCGGCCCTGGCCGCGGTCACCGACGCCACCCTCGCCGCCGCGCTGCGCATTGCCCGGGCCGCCCGGCCGGACGTGCCCGGACTCCGGTTCGCGGTGATCGGCATGGGTCGCCTCGGCGGGTACGAGTCGAACTATCTCTCCGACGCCGACGTCCTCTTCGTCTACGACGCCCCGCCCGGGGTGCAGGAGAGCGCCGCCAGCGCCGCCGCGCGCGGCATCGCCGAGGAACTGCGGCGGCTGCTCGGCATGCCCGCGCCCGACCCGGCCCTCGGGGTGGACGCCGACCTGCGCCCGGAGGGGCGGCAGGGCCCGCTGGTCCGCAGCCTCGCCGCCTACGCCCAGTACTACGCCCGCTGGTCGCGGGTCTGGGAGGCGCAGGCGCTGCTGCGGGCCCGGTTCGTCTGCGGCGACGCCGACCTCGGCGGCGAGTTCGAGGAGATGATCGAGCCGGTGCGTCACCCGGCCGACGGGCTCACCCGGGAACAGGTCGTCGAGATCCGGCGCATCAAGGCCCGGGTGGAGACCGAACGGCTGCCCCGGGGCGCGGACCCGGCCACCCACACCAAGCTCGGTCGGGGCGGGCTCGCCGACGTCGAGTGGGCGGTGCAACTGCTCCAGCTCCGGTACGCCGGCCGGCATCCGGAACTGCGCGGCACGCGTACCCTCGGGGCGCTGGCCGCCGCCCGCGACGCCGGACTGGTCGACCCGGCCGACGCCGCCGCGATGGCCGCCGGCTGGACGACGGCCGCGCAGGTCCGCAACGCGCTGATGCTGGTCCGGGGCCGGGACGGCGACCAGCTGCCCCGGCACGGCGTGGAACTGGCCGGGGTCGTGCAACTGCTCGGCGCGGACGACCCGGGCGAGTTCCTCGACGAGTACCTCCGCACCGCCCGGCGCTGCCGCACCGCCATGGAACACGTCCTCGATGCCTGAGCCGGTGCCGCACCCGACAGCCACGGCGTCCTCCGCCCGTGTCGCCGCCCCCCGGACGTCGACCGCACCGGCCTCCGGCCCCCGGCTGCCGGTCCCGCTGCTGGTCACCGGGGCCGGACTGCTGCTCGCGGTGGTGTTCCTGCTCGCCCCGCCGCTGGGCACCGACCTGGCCGCCCAGGTCGCCCGCGCCGACTTCGTCGACCGGCACGGCTTCGCGCCCGTCGACCTCGGCTGGTACGGCGGGGTCCACCAGTTCGGCTACAGCCTGTTCACCGCCGGACTCGGCGCCCTGTTCGGGGTGCGGGTGGTCGGCGCGGTCGCCGCCGTGGCCTCCGCCGCCGCGCTCGGCTGGCTGTTCGTCCGGCACCGGGCCCGGCGACCACTGCTGGCCGGGCTGCTCGGCGCGGTGGTGCTGGTCGGCAACCTGGCCAGTGGGCGGATCACCTTCGCCGTCGGGCTGGCCCTCGGGCTGGCCGCCCTGGTCGCGGTCTCCGCCGACCGGCCGTCCCGCCCGCTGCGACTCACCCTGGCCGCGCTGCTCGCCGCCCTCGCCACCTGGGCCAGCCCGGTGGCCGGACTCTTCACCGGCGTGGCCGGCGCGGCGCTGCTGCTGGCCGCCCTGCGGCCCGGCACCGGTCCGGGGCGGCCGTTGCCCGGCGGCTGGCGGATCGACCGGCCTCTCGGCGAGGCGCTGACGCTCTGCTTCGCGCCGGCCGTCGCGCTCGCCCCGATGGCGGTGCTCTTCGGCAACGGCGGCACCCAGCCGTACACCGCCGAGTCGATGCGGATCAACGTGGCGCTGGCCGTGCTGGTGTTCGCGGTGCTGCCCCGGCGACGCCGGGTGCTGCGGACCGGGGCCGCGCTGGCCGTGTTGCTGCTGGTCGCCGCGTACTACCTGCCCACCCCGATCGGGTCGAACGCGCTGCGGCTGCCGATGCTCTTCGCGCTGCCCGCGCTGGCCGGCTACGCGACGCTGCCCACCGGGTGGCTGGCCGCGCTGCTCGCCGCCACCGTGTGGTGGCAGAACCCGGTGATGACCTCCGACCTGGGACGGGCCGGTTCGCCCGAGTCGTCCGCCGCCTTCTACCGGCCGCTCGCCGACGAACTGGCCCGCCGCGCCCCGGTCGGCCGGGTCGAGGTGGTGCCGCTGCGCGACCACTGGGAGTCGGCGTACCTGCCGTCGACCGTGCCCCTGGCCCGGGGCTGGGAACGGCAGGTCGACACCGACCGCAACGCGCTGTTCTACCGCACCGGCCTGGACGCCGACACGTACGCCGAGTGGCTGCGTCACACCGCCGTGCAGTACGTCGCGTTCGCCTCGGACAGCGTGCCGGACCGCTGGGCCCGGGAGGAGGCCGACCTGGTCGCCGGCGGGCTGCCGTACCTGACCGAGGTGTGGCGCGACGACACCTGGCGGCTCTACGCGGTCACCGACCCGACGCCGCTGGTGGCCGCCCCCGGCCGGCTGGTCGCCTCCGACCCGGGCCAGGTGCGGTTCACCGCCCCGGCGGACGCCGGTGACCTGCTGGTCCGCGTCCGGTGGTCCCGGTGGCTCAGCCTGGAGGGGCCGGACGGCTGTTTTGCCCGAGGTCCGGACGACTGGGTCACGGTCCGGGTCGACGGTGCGGGGGAGTACCGGCTGACCAGTTCACTGCGCCCCCGGGGAGGATGCTGAGTGACGCCGAGCACCGAGGACGGGGACGGCGCATCCGCCGACCACCTGTCCACCGGTCGGGGTACCGGCCTGTCCGCCGCTCGCGGTACCGTCCCGCCCGGTGCCGGGCGGCTGCGGCTGGTGCGCTGGGGCGGGCTCGCCGGCGCCGTGCTGCTGGCCGTCGCCTCCTGGCTCGGCGGGGTCTTCCCGGAGTTCACCGGTGGGGTCAACCCGGTCTCCATCTGGCGCGGCGAGCACGGCCCGGTGCTGCTCACCGCCTGGCTGGCCGGCACCGCCGGACTGGTCGGGGCCTGGTGGGCGGCCCGGCACGCCGTCCCGTCGACGCGCTGGGCGTACCTCACCGCCGGGTTGTGGACGCTGCCGCTGCTGGTCACCGTGCCGACCGGAAGTCGCGACGTCTACTCGTACGCCTGCCAGGGCTGGGTGTACGCCTCCGGCGGCGACCCGTACGCCGGCGGGGTGGCCGCCGCCGGTTGCCCCTGGCTGGACGCGATCTCCCCGATCTGGCGGGACACCGCCGCCCCGTACGGGCCGGTCTTCGTGCTGCTCGCCGGGGCCGCCGCCGCGCTCGGCGGCTCGCTGCTCGGCACCGTCGCGCTGCTGCGGGTGGTCGCCGTGCTCGGGGTGCTCCTCGCCGCCGCCTGCCTGCCGGGGCTGGCCCGCGCCGCCGGGGTGCCCGCGCGGCGGGCGGTCTGGCTGGTGCTGGCCTGCCCACTGGTCGGCGTGCACCTGGTCGCCGGGGCACACAACGACGCGGTGATGGTCGGCCTGCTGCTGGCCGGGCTGCTGCTGGTGGTCCGGCACCCCGGGCAGCGGCCCCGCCTGCTGTTCGGCGGGGCGCTGCTCGGGCTGGCCGTGGCGGTGAAGGTCACCGCGTTGGTGGTGCTGCCGTTCGCGGCCCTGGCCGCAGTGGCGGGCATCGTCACCTTCCGGGCGCTGCTGCGCGACGGGCTCTGGGTGGTCGCCGGTGCGGTGACCGCCCTGCTGGCCACGTCGGCGGCCTCCGGGCTCGGATTCGGTTGGATCGGCGGGCTGACCCGCAGTGGCGACTCCGAGCAGTGGACGTCCCCACCGACCGCCGTGGGGTTCACCGTCGACTACGCCGGCGGGCTGCTCGGCCGGGACCCGAACGCGGTGCCGGTGGTCCGGGCGGTCGCGGTGGTGCTGCTCGCGGTGCTGCTGGTCGTGGTCTGGCTCCGCGCCTGGCAGGGCCTGCGCCGACTCAACGGCGTCCGGCAGCGGGTGGCCCGGCTGGCCGCCGCCCGGCCCCGCGTGGCGCTCGCCGGCGCCGGACTGGCCCTGGCCGCCACGGTCGCCCTCGCCCCGGTCTTCCACCCCTGGTACGCCGTCTGGCCGTTGGCGGTGCTGGCGGTGGCTGCCACCCGGACGACCTGGTTCCTGCTGCCCTGCGCGGTGGCGTCCTTCCTCACCCTGCCCGACGGCACCAACCTGGCCCGCTTCACCAAGGCCCCCGGTGCGATCCTGATGACCGTCCTGGTGCTCTGGCTGGCCGTGCGCGCCACCCGCTCTTCTGGTGGTAGCAGGGGACCCCTGTTACCGCTTTTTGATGAGCAGGGGTCCCCTGCAACCACCTCCTGAGGCCCGCGACGGCCGACGCACCCCGCCGCCCGGTGTACGGGAAAGCCCCCGGGAGCACTCCCGGGGGCTTCCACGACGAGCTGTCGACCGCGTCAGCAGTCGAAGTACATGGCGAACTCGTGCGGGGTCGGGCGCAGGCGCACCGGGTCGACCTCGTTGGCCCGCTTCCACTCCACCCAGGTGGAGATCAGGTCCGGGGTGAAGACCCCGCCGTCGAGCAGGTAGTCGTGGTCGGCCTCAAGGGCGTCGAGCACCTCGGGCAGCGAGCCCGGGACCTGCTTGACGTCGCCCCACTCCTCCGGCGGCAGGTCGTACAGGTCCTTGTCGATCGGCGCCGGCGGCTCGATCTTGCTCTTGATGCCGTCCAGGCCGGCCATCATCATCGCCGAGAAGGCGAGGTAGACGTTGGCCGACGGGTCCGGCACGCGGAACTCGACCCGCTTGGCCTTCGGGTTGCTGCCGGTGACCGGGATCCGGGTGCAGGCGGAGCGGTTGCGCTGCGAGTAGACCAGGTTGACCGGGGCCTCGAAGCCCGGCACCAGCCGGCGGTACGAGTTGACCGTCGGGTTGGTGAAGGCCAGCAGCGACGGCGCGTGGTGCAGCAGACCGCCGATGTACCAGCGGGCGGTGTCCGACAGTCCGGCGTAGCCGGTCTCGTCGTAGAACAGCGGCTCGCCGTTCAGCCAGAGGCTCTGGTGGGTGTGCATGCCGGAGCCGTTGTCGCCGAAGAGCGGCTTCGGCATGAAGGTCGCGGTCTTGCCGTTGGCCCAGGCCTCGTTCTTCACGATGTACTTGAAGAGCTGGAGCTGGTCGGCGGCGTGCAGCAGGGTGGAGAACCGGTAGTTGATCTCGGACTGGCCGGCGGTGCCCACCTCGTGGTGCGAGCGCTCCACGGTGAAGCCGCTGTCGACCAGCCGGCGCACGATGCTGTCCCGCAGGTCGGCGTAGTGGTCGACCGGCGGCACCGGGAAGTAGCCACCCTTGTACGCGGTCTTGTAGCCACGGTTGCCACCGGCCTCCTCGCGGCCGGTGTTCCACGCGCCCTCGATCGAGTCGATGTAGTAGAACGACTGGTGCGCGGAGGTCTCGTGGCGGATCGAGTCGAAGATGTAGAACTCCGCCTCGGCGCCGAAGTACGCGGTGTCGGCGATGCCGCTCGCCGCGAGGTACGCCTCGGCCTTCTTCGCCACGTTACGCGGGTCCCGGGAGTACGCCTCACGGGTGAACGGGTCGTGGATGAAGAAGTTCAGCGCGAGGGTCTTCTGCACGCGGAAGGGGTCGATGAAGGCGGTCGCGACGTCCGGGAGCAGGAGCATGTCCGACTCGTGGATCGCCTGGAAGCCCCGGATCGACGACCCGTCGAAGGCGAGGCCCTCGGTGAAGAATGCGTCGTCCACGGACTCGACCGGCAGGTTGAAGTGCTGCATCACGCCGGGCAGGTCACAGAACCGTACGTCGACGAACTTCACGTCCTCGTTCTTGAGGTATCGCAGGAGTTCCTCGGGATTGGCGAACACACGTCCTCCTGGCACGTCCACGGGTGGCTGGCTGCTTGGCGACGCTATGGCCGGGGGGTTGCTCGGCCATGTCCTTACTGTTTCTGCCGTGTTACGACCCGCTCTGGCTGCTCTTTCGTGCCGGTGAGGGTCGGTGTGGCGCGCCGTCGAGCCGTTTCTTGTCCCCGATCGGACGATACCCACCCGGGCCGTCCGGTAACGCCGATCGACGTCCCCGTCGCCCGGGTTTCCGCCCCGACTAGCCTTGGCTGCTGTGAGCATGTCCCACCGCCCGGTGCCGCCCGCCACCGACCCCGACTTCACCCCGCCCGGTCTGGGCCGCCGCTTCGGCGCGCTGGTGATCGACTGGGTGCTCTGCCTGCTGGTGTCGAACTTCTTCGCCGACCCGCTGACCGACGGCTGGGCCCCGGTGCTGGTGCTGGTCGTCGAGTACGCCTTCTTCCTCGGCCTCTTCGCCCAGACCCCGGGCATGTACGTCACCCGGATCCGCTGCCTGTCCTGGACCGACGGGGGCCGGATCGGCATCGGCCGGGCGCTGCTGCGCGGCCTGCTGCTCGCCCTGGTCGTGCCGGCCCTGATCATGGATGACAAGCGCCGGGGCGTCCACGACCGCCTCGCCGGCTCGGTGATCGCCCCGGCCCCTCGCCCGGCCTAGCCGAGCCGGACGGGGACCGTACCCACCCGGACCTGCGTCGCCCCGGCGGGCAGCACCGCCCCGTCCCGCCCGGCCGGTTGCCAGTCGCCGCGCCCGTCGGACCAGCTCAGCGTGGCCCCGGGCCGCACGACCAGCCACCCCCGGCGGTCCGGGAGCCGGACGACCACCGGCCCCGCCGGATCCACCACCGGGCCCACCACGACCACCGGAGCCGTACCGGGCTGATGCAGGCGCACCAGCGTACGCACCGGATCGGTGCCCATTCGCAGGTCTCCGGCGACGAGGTCCGCCCCGGCCGAGGTCCGGCCCACCGCGATCCAGTCCATCCCCAACCAGGGAGGGGACTGCGGTTCGTGTTCACCGAGCGCCTTTGCCAACATCCGGCGACTCTCGGCGATGTCCGGCAGGTCGACCGTCCCCTTGCGTTCACCGAGCACCAGGTATGCCGGCTCGGCAGCCGGGTGGTCGGCGTCCGCCGGGCGACGCCACCCCAGCCAGCCCTGCTGCGGGGTGGTTTCCTCGGGGTCGGTCAGGTTCCCGATGCCCAGGTACGCACCGGCGCGCTCCCGGACCGCCACCGTCCAGCGGTTCCGTTGCGGCCCGATGGTGGTGATCAGCGCGACCCCGTCGGTGAACCGCACCGGCTGCCAGTACTCGCGGGTCACCTTGTCGGCGGTGTACGTACGGTTCAGCGAGTACTCCACCTCGATTCCCACGTCGAGCACCACCAGCGTGGACCGTTCCGGGCCGACCAGGAACGCCACGCTCTGCCCGCCGGTGCGGTCACCGGAACCGTAGAAGTCGGCGCCCACCTTCTCCGGCCGGCCGTCCACCCCGGTGCCGACGAACGTCACCAGCACCACCCGGTCACCCTCCGCCAGCCGCATCCGTTGGGCGACCACCGCCGCCCGCCCGGACATGGTCGTCCCGGCCCAGGTGACGTGTGCCGGACCGGCGGGCTTCCGGGTCACCCCCAGTCCGCGCAGCGGCGTGTCGTGCCGGGCACGTTCGTGCAGGTCGGTCACCGTGCGCAGGTAGTCGGCGTGGTCGGCGAGGTCGCCCCGGGTGGGCCCGCCCAGCAGTCGTTCGCCGATGGTCGCCGCAGGCGGCGTCGTCACCGTGGGCGGCCGGCTCGCGTACCCGGCGACGGAGAGGCCACCGGCCAGGAGCAGGACCGCCAGCGCCCCGGCCAGCGCCCGGTGCCGGCGGACCCGGCGTCGACCGGCGCGCCGCGCCCGGTCCAGCAGGTCGGCGGGTGGACGGACCGCCCCGGCGGTCAGGGCCAGGGCCCGCCGTACGACGTCCTGGTCAGGATCGTTCGTCATCGCGTACTCCTGATTGTCTGCGGAGAGAGGGAAAAGCTGTCCGGCACCGCGTTCCGCAACTTGGCCAGCCCACGCGCGGTGTGGCTCTTCACCGCGCCCACCGAGCAGCGCATGACCTGGGCGGTCTCCGCCTCGGAGAGGTCGTCGAGGTACCGCAGTACGACGGCGGCGCGCTGCCGGGGTGGCAGCGTGCGCAGCGCGGCGAGCACGAACTGCCGGACGACGACCTCCTCGGCGTGGTCGCCGGCCGCCGGCACCTCCAGGTCGGCCAGCGCCGCCTCCCGGCGTCGCCCGCGCCACCGCCACCGGTCGATGGCCCGGTTGACCAGGATCCGGCGGGCGTACGCGTCCGGCGCGCCCCGGGCCCGCCGCCATCGGGCGTAGAGCCGCTCCAGCACGTCCTGGAGCAGGTCCTCCGCCGCGTGCCGGTCGGTGGTCAGCAGGTACGCCGAGCGCAGCAGCGCCGGTGAGCGGGTCCGGACGAACTCGTCGAACGAGTCCGTGCCACCCGAGTTGGGATCGTCGAGGTCAGCCATCACCGGAAAAGACGACGGCGCCCCGCCGAGGGTTTACCTCGTGGCGGGGCGCCGTCGATGGATCGGGCCGAGGGGGCTCAACGCCCCCGCGTCTGGCGGAACTGGCCCTTGCTCGGGCGCATGTTCTTCGGGATGGCACCCTTCGGCAGCTGCGGACGGGCGGTGAGCGCCTTGAGTCGCTTGTCCAGCGCGTTGACGTCCTTGCCGCTGAGGTTGCGGGGCAGCCGCATCAGCGTCATGCGCAGCTTGCGGATCGGCAGCTCGCCCTCCTCGGTGCCGATCATGTAGTCGTAGAGCGGGGCGGTGCCGATCACCTTGGCCAGCCGGCGCTTCTCCTGGCCGAGCAGGCCGCGCACCCGCTGCGGGTTGCCCTCGGCGAGCAGGATCACGCCCGGACGGCCGATGACCAGGTGCACCATGTCCATCTGGGTGGTGGAGCTGACCGCCGGGGTGACCCGCCAGTCACCGCGCATGTTCTCCATGATCGAGGCCGCCGCGCCGGGCTGCCCCTCGGCGGCGTTCATCATCGCCCGGTTGGACCGCAGGTTCAGCACGATCAGCACGGCGAGCAGGGTGAACAGGATGCCCAGCGGCAGCCAGAGCCAGCCCCAGAGGATCACCGCGACCACGGTCAGCGCGAGCGGGATCAGCACCGCGCCGGCGACCAGCGGGGCGAACCACTGGTCCTGCTTGGCGGTGAACTTGAACACCATCCCGATCTGCTTCAGCCGCTGGCCGAACGAGACCTTCTCCTGGGGCTTCGCCATGGCGCAAAGTGTAGTGGTCGCCGTACGGGCCGATCACCACGGCCGGCAGCCCGCCCCGTACGGCTCAGTCGACGGCGCGGCGGGGGAGGACCGGCGCGGCCCGTCCGGTGCCGTGCTGGCCGTTGCCGTGCCCGTCGGTCGCCTTCTCCTCGTGGTATTCCTCCTCGACGTTGACCGCCCAGATGTCGTGTCCGGCGTCGTCGAGGATGTTCTCCGCGGTGAGCATCGCGGTGAGCATGGAGTGGTCCTGGTTGTTGTAGCGGTGCATGCCGTTGCGTCCGACCGGGTGCACGTTCGGCACCGCCTCGGCCAGCCAGCGGCGGATGGTGTCGACGGCCTGCTCGTACCCCTCGTCGTAGACCGGGTACGCCTTCGGCATCCGGACCACGTACCCGGTGCGGACCGCGCCCGGCGTAACCAGACCGAGTCGCTCCAGCTCGGCGGTGCCGAGTGCGACGAGATCCTCGTCGGGCGAGGTCCACAGGTCGTCGCCCTCGTTGACGAAGTACTCCAGGCCCAGGCAGGTCGTCCCGTCCTGCACCAGGTACGGCGACCAGGAACCGAAGTTCTGGATCCGGCCGACCCGTACCCCCGGGGTGTGTACGTAGATCCAGTTGTCCGGGAAACCGGCGTCCGCCGGCACCACCAGGGCGACGGTGAGGAAGTCCCGGTGGCGCAGCGCGTCGGCGGCGGCCCGGACGTGCGCGGGGGCCGGTGGGTCCATCGTCCGGACCAGCTCGGAGATCGGCATGCTGGAGACGACGTGGTCGACCTCGATCCGGCGCTGCCCCTCCGGGTCGGCGACGGTCACCGCGACCGCGCGTCCGTCGGCCCGGTGCACCGTCCGGGCCCAGGTGTTCAGGGTGACCGTCCCGCCGGCCTTGGCGACCAGCTCGGCGCAGCGCTCCCACATCATCCCGGGCCCGTACTTCGGGTACTGGAACTCCTCGATCAGGCTCGTGATGTCCTTCTGGTTGCGCTTCGGCAGCAGCGCGTTGCGCACCGCGCCGGCCAGCGAGAGGTTCCGGATGCGCTGGGCAGCCCAGTCGGCCTGCAACTCGGTGGCCGGCATCCCCCAGACCTTCTCGGTGTACGTCTTGAAGAACATCCGGTACAGCCGGGTGCCGAAACGGGCGGAGACCCATCCCTCGAAGTGGCTCTGGTCCTTCGGCGGTCGCACCCGGGTCCAGACGTACGACCCGACGCAGCGCACCGCCTCGACCACTCCCAGGTTGCCCAGGGCGTTGCCGGCGCGCAGCGGGTAGTCGAAGAGCCGGCCCCGGTAGTGGATCCGGCTCATCCGGGGCCGGAGCAGGAAGTCGCTCTCCGGCAGGATCTCGTGCCAGAACTCCTCGACCCGGGGCACCTTGGTGAAGAACCGGTGCCCGCCGATGTCGAACCGCCAGCCGTCGCGCTCGACGGTGCGGCTGATGCCGCCCACCACGTCGTCGGCCTCGAAGACCTCCACCGGCGCGTTGCGCCGGGTCAGCTCGTAGGCGGCGGTGAGACCGGCGGGGCCGGCTCCGATGACGACGGTGTGTGGCGTGGCCATGAGATAAATTCATCACCTTCGACGTGCGGCGGCAACCGTCAAATCGAAGGGTGGGACGGCATGGCCGTGGGCGGGACGCGCGGAATCTAGCACGCCGTCGCGGTGCGTGTCCGTCCCGACACGGTGACGTGGCGGGCCCGGGGCGGGGTCAGCCGACCGGGCTGGCCGCGCGCGCGTCGAGAGCCTGCCGGTAGAGGCGGCCGGCCCGGTACGACGAGCGCACCAGCGGCCCGCTCATCACCCCGGCGAACCCGATCTCCTCGGCTTCCGCGCGCAGCTCGACGAACTCCTCCGGCTTGACCCAGCGCTCGACCGGGTGGTGGCGCGGCGTGGGACGGAGGTACTGCGTGATGGTGATCAGCTCGCAGCCCGCCTCGTGCAGGTCGCGCAGCGCCTGGGAGACCTCGGCGCGCTCCTCGCCCATGCCGAGGATCAGGTTGCTCTTGGTGACCAGGCCGGCGGCACGCGCCTGCCGGATCACGTCCAGGGAGCGCTCGTAGCGGAACGCCGGGCGGATCCGCTTGAAGATCCGGGGCACCGTCTCGACGTTGTGCGCGAGCACCTCCGGCCCGGAACCGAAGACCTCGGCGAGCTGGTCGGGCACCGCGTTGAAGTCCGGGATCAGCAGCTCGACGCCGCAGCCGGCCTGGAGGGCGTGGATCTGCCGGACCGTCTCGGCGTAGAGCCACGCGCCGCCGTCAGGCAGGTCGTCCCGGGCGACGCCGGTGATGGTGGCGTACCGCAGCCCCATCGTGGCCACCGACTCGGCGACCCGGCGCGGTTCGTCGGCGTCGAACTCGGCCGGCTTGCCGGTGTCGATCTGACAGAAGTCGCAGCGTCGGGTGCACTGGTCACCGCCGATGAGGAAGGTCGCCTCCCGGTCCTCCCAGCACTCGTAGATGTTGGGGCAGCCGGCCTCCTGGCAGACGGTGTGCAGCCCCTCCCGGGAGACCAGTCCCCGCAGCGACGTGTACTCCGGCCCCATCTTGGCCTTGACCTTGATCCACGGTGGCTTGCGTTCGATCGGCGTCTCCGCGTTGCGTGCCTCGATCCGCAGGAGGCGCCGCCCTTCCGGGGCGACGGTGGCGGAGCGCGGAGCCTGGGCGGTGGTCGGCGCGGACTGCTCGATGGTCACGCGACCGAGCCTACGCCCGCTGGCTCCTGTCGATGCACTTCGGGCGACCGGGGTCACGCTGCCGGACACGTGAGCCCACTCACCCGGCTACTGCCGTAAAACGCCTGTTCGTGCCGACAGTGTGGCGGTAGCGTGCCCCACGAGCGACGACGGAGCCGAGTAGCGCGCCGACGACGTCAGTGCAGAGAGCCGCCGAAGTGCTGCGAGGCGGTCTGGCGGCGGCGCGTGAAGACCCTCCCGAGCTGCGGGAAGAACGGCGGCGGGACGACCCGCGCCCAGTAGACCCCGCCCGGCTGGCCCCGGTGAAAAGGCGACGAACGAGGCTCCCGCCCACAGCGGGGGCGAAGGTGTGGTGGCACCGCGAGGTTCCCGCTCGCCCACACCTCCCTGGGGATCGCGTTGCGATTTGTCGAGGAGGTAACCAGCGTGCAACGCATCCTTTCCGCCGAACTTCCCACCCATGTCGGCACGACCGTCCGGATCGCCGGCTGGACCCACCGCCGCCGGCTGCTCAAGTCGGTGGCCTTCCTGATCGTCCGCGACGCCACCGGAACGGCCCAGGTGGTGGTCACTGACCCGGCCGCCCGCGCGGCCGTCGAGGCGTTGACCGAGGAGACCGTCGTCGAGGTGGTCGGCACGGTCACCGCGAACCCGGCCGCGCCCGCCGGGGTCGAACTGACCGACCCGGCGGTACGCCTGCTCGGGCCGCCGGCCGTACCGCCGGGGTTCGACCTGTTCCGGCCGACCCTGACCGCGAGCCTGCCGACGCAGCTCGACCACGCGCCGGTGGCGCTGCGTCACCCACGCCGGTCGGCGGCGCTGCGCGTCTCGGCGGCGGCCGTCGCCGGGTTCCGGGCCGCCCTGGACGCCCGGGGCTTCGTGGAGGTCCACACCCCGAAGATCGTCGGCTCGTCGACCGAGAGCGGGGCGAACGTCTTCGCCCTGGACTACTTCGGCCGGCCGGCGTACCTGGCCCAGTCGCCCCAGTTCTACAAGCAGCTCCTGGTCGGCGTCCTGGAACGCGTCTACGAGGTCGGGCCGGTGTTCCGGGCCGAGCCGCACGACACCGCCCGCCACCTGGCGCAGTACACCTCGCTCGACGCCGAGTTGGGCTTCGTCACCGACCACCGGGACGTCATGGCCGTGCTCCGGGACACCCTCGCCGGGCTCCTCGACACCGTCGCCGACCGGGCCGGGCCGGCGTTGGCGCTGCTCGACGTGGGCGTCCCGGAGGTGCCGGCGGAGATCCCCGCCGTGCACTTCACCGAGGCGCTGACGATCGCGGGCGCCCCGGCCGACGAGCCGGACCTCGCCCCGGCGCACGAGCGGGCCCTGGGGGAGTGGGCCCGATCCGAGCACGGTTCCGACTTCCTCTTCGTCACCGGGTACCCGATGACGAAACGCCCCTTCTACACCCACCCCGACCCGGCGCGCCCCGGCTACTCCAACGGCTTCGACCTGCTGTTCCGGGGCGTGGAACTGGTCACCGGCGGGCAGCGGCTGCACCGGCACGCCGACTACCTGGCGGCGCTGGCCGCCCGGGGCGAGCCGGTCGAGCCGTACGCGGACTACGTCGCGGCGTTCCGGCACGGCATGACCCCGCACGGCGGCTTCGCCATCGGCCTGGAACGCCTGGTCGCCCGCCTGGTCGGGGCGGCCAACGTCCGTGAGGTCACCGCGTTCCCCCGCGACCTGCACCGCCTCACCCCGTGAGACGGTGAGCGCCGCCCGGGCTGGGGTCGGGGTGGTAGCAGGGGACCCTTGTTACCGGATTTTGCCGAGGAAGGGTCCCCTGCAAACACCTGAGCCGCAGCGCGGCCCGGCAGCAGCGCGCGACGACGGGGGGTGACGGGTCAGGCGAGCAGGGTGCCCAGGTGCCGCTCGACCACCGGGAGCGCGTCGGCCACGGTGACCGGCCGGCCCAGCTCCGCGCTGAGCGAGGTGACGCCCGCGTCCCGGATGCCGCAGGGCACGATCCGGTCGAAGTGCGTCAGGTCGCAGTCGCAGTTGATCGAGAAGCCGTGCTGGGTGACGCCCCGGGAGACCCGGAGGCCGATCGCGGCGACCTTGCGGGCCGGGCCCCGGTCGTCGGCCGGCACCCACACCCCGCTGCGTCCCTCGACCCGGTCGGCGGCCAGTCCCAACTCGGCGCAGACGTCGATCAGGAACTGCTCGGTCCGGCGGACGTAGGCGACCACGTCCACCGGGTCGGGCAGCCGCACGATCGGGTAGCCGACGAGCTGCCCCGGCCCGTGCCAGGTGATCTTGCCGCCCCGGTCCACGTCGATCACCGGGGTCCCGTCCATCGGGCGGTCCCACGGCTCGGTGCGCTTGCCGGCGGTGTAGACGCTCGGGTGCTCCAGCAGCAGCACGGTGTCGGGGCTTTCGCCAGCCACCACCGCCTCGTGCAGCCGGCGCTGCTCGTCCCAGGCGGCCTGGTAGTCGAGGAGGCCGGCGTGGACCGTGGTCAGGCCGGACGTCGTCGTGGTCACGCCGTCCAGCGTAGTACCGGCCGGGCCCGTCGACCCCGGTGAGCCGGCTCACCACCGGCCGGACCGGTCGATCCCGGTGAGCCGGCTCACCACCGGCCGGCATCCCGCGCACACCGCCGGTCCAGGAACCCGGGCCGGGTTCAGGCGGCCGGCGGTACCTTCCAGAGCCAGACGTCGCGGACCCGCTGCGGGGGGCCGAGCAGATCGGTGGCCGCCTGCCGCAGCGCCTCCTCGTCGAGGTCGTACTTCGCGCCGTGCACCCGGTCGGCGAGGACGACCACCTCGACCCGCCAGTGCCGCAGGTCGTCGCGGACCAGCTCGCGGGTCCCCTCGGTGATGATCGGCACCCGTCCGGTCCGTCCGGCCTGGTCCATCAGCGAGTCGAAGGTGCGCGGCACCGGCCCGATCCGGCCCCGTCCGTCCGGCCCGCCGGGGCCGAGGAAGAAGCCGGCCGGCAGGGCGAACTCACCCTGCCGGTGGGCGAGGGCGTACGCCTGCCAGCGCTGCCCGTCCGGGGTGACGTCCACGGTCAACGGGATCGGGGTCAGCACCCCGCCGGGGGAGACGTGCTCGCGCCACGTGCCCGAGGTGACGAACTCCGGGATCGGCTCCCGGGCGATGGTCAGCAGCGGGGTGGGCAGCAGCGGCACCAGCGCCAGCGCGTACCCGACCGCCCAGGCCAGCCCGGCCGACCGGCGCCGGGGCGGATCGGCGCGGAGCTGGTCGACGGTGTACGCCAGCAGCAGCCCGATCACCGGTGCGACCACCAGCGCCAGCCGGGCCGGCAGTGCCGCGTTGATCACCGGAAGCCGGCCCAGCCACTCGAACGGCAGGGGGAACCCGGTCCGTTCGCCGTCGACGACGGCCTGCGGCCCCCAGGAGAGCACGGTGAACACCACGGCGGTCACCCCGAGCGCGAGGAGGGTGGCCCGGCGGGTGGCGACGGCGTGCCGCCAGAGGAAGACGAAGCAGGCCACGGCGAGCAGCAGCAGCGGGACACCGAAGAACGAGTTCTCCTCGGTCGGGTTCGGAGCCAGCGAGGTGCCGAGGCCGGCCTCGCCCGCCACGGAGCGGCGAGGGTACGCCAGGTAGGCCGCCATGTCCTCGGAGTGGACCACCGGGTCGAACCCGGTGCCGTGGAACCGCTGCGGCCCGGCGAAGTGCAGCCAGAGCGGGTACGCCAGCAGCACCCCCGCGACCACGGCGGTGACCGCGGTGCCGCGCAGGAAGTCCGGCAGCGCGGCGCGTACCGTGGCCCGGTTCGCCGGGTGCGCCGCCCAGACGGCCAGGAACACGACGAGGGCGAGGGCGGTGAAGAACAGCCCCTCGGCCGCGATCGAGAAGGCGACCGCGACCAGCACCCCGAAGATCACCCCGTTGCGCAGCCAGCGCCCCGGCTCCCGGAACGCGAACAGCCGCCAGACCAGGAGCGGCACCAGCCACCCGGCGGACCAGTTCAGGTGGGCGTTGGCGTGCGACACCATGCCGGGGGAGAAGGCGATCACCAGCGCCCCGACACCGGCGGCGAGCGGGGCGCGGACCAGGTGCCGGGAGAGCAGCCAGTACCAGGCCAGCGCGGTGGCGGCCAGGTTGAGGGTGAGGATCACCAGGAACGTCGCGGGCGGGCCGATCAGATACGTCAGTGGCGCGAACACCGCCGCGTACACGGTGATCGAGGTGTTGACCGCGAGGTTGACCCCGTCCGGGACGTTGAGCAGGTACGTGAAGAGCGGGTTGTCGCCGTGGGTGAGCGCGTGCGCGCCGAAGGCCAGCAGCCACTCGAAGAGGGCCTGGTCGCTGGAGTTGACGGTGATCGCCCGCCCGTTCGGGTCCCGCCAGAGCCCGCTGGTCACCCAGACCGCCAGGGCGAGCGCGACCAGCACCATCACCAGGTCTGCCCGGCGATTCCGGGTCGGGGCGGACGACGGCGCGGGCGGCCCGGTGAGCAGGGACGGGGAAGTCGGCACGGAGCGGACGTTACCAACCGTGTGAGGACAGACCGGCCGGACACGGAACCTCCGGGAGCCCGCGTACGTCCACACTTTGGCAATCGTGAATGTGTTAACGGTCGCCATGTCACACCTTCGTCATCCCGGCGTAACGTCGCGGCAATTCAAGTGACTCAGTTCACACCCTGGAGGCCGCCGTGCGTCGACCCCCGTCCGTCCTCACCCGGCTGGCCGCCGCGCTGGCCGGAGCCGTCCTCGCCGTCACGGCCGCCGCCGTGGCCGCCGCGCCCGCACAGGCCGCCAGCCTGACCCCGGTCACCGGCTTCGGTTCCAACCCCGGCAACCTCGCCATGTACGCCTACCGACCGGACGGCCTGCCCGCCAACGCCCCCGCCGTGGTGCTGCTGCACGGCTGCGCGCAGAACGCCACCGGCTACTTCACCAACTCGGGCTGGCGCAAGTTCGCCGACCAGTGGCGGTTCACACTGATCCTGGCCGAGCAGAAGTCCGCCAACAACTCGTCCTCCTGCTTCAACTGGTTCGAGACCGGTGACACCGCCCGGGGCCAGGGCGAGGCGCTCTCCGTCAAGCAGATGGTGGACCACGCGAAGGCCAACTACGGCACCGCCGCCAACCGGGTGTACGTCAGTGGCCTCTCCGCCGGCGGCGCGATGGCCGCCACCATGCTCGCCGCGTACCCGGACGTCTTCGCCGGCGGCTCGATCGTGGCCGGCGTGCCGTACCGCTGCGCCACCAGCATGATCAACGCGTTCTCCTGCATGAACCCCGGCGTCAACAAGACCCCCGCCCAGTGGGGCGACCTGGTCCGTAACGCCCACCCCGGCTACACCGGCGCCCGGCCGAAGGTCGCCATCTGGCACGGCACCGCCGACTACACCGTGGCCACGGCCAACGCCACCGAGTCCCGCGACCAGTGGACCAACGTGGCCGGCCTCTCCCAGACCCCGGGCAGCACCACCAACCTGCCCGCCGGCACCACCCTCGAGACCTACGGCAACGACCAGGTACGCGTCTACCGTGTCTCCGGCATGGGCCACGGCACCCCGATCGACCCGGGCAGCGGCGCCGAGCAGTGCGGCACCGCAGCCGCGTACTTCCTGGACACCATCTGCTCGGCGTACCGGGACGCGCTCTACTTCGGCCTGAACGGCTCCGGCGGCCCGGCCCCAAGCCCGACCGCGACCGCCGGCCCCACCCCGACGCCCACCGCCGCGCCGACCTGCGTGACCGCCAGCAACTACGCCCACGTCACCGCCGGGCGGGCCTACCACTCCGCCGGGTACGCCTACGCGACCGGCTCCGGACAGCGGATGGGCCTCTACAACACGTTCAGCAACGCCACCCTCAAGCAGACCGCCCCGAACTACTGGGTCGTCGGCTGCTGAGCCGCCCGAAGGTGGTCGCCGCCACCCGAGGTGGTCGCCGCCACCCGAGGTGATCGCCGACGGCCGAGGCGGTTGCACGGGGCTGAGGTGGTTGCCGGCGGCCGGGGTGGTTGCGCAGGGCTGAGGTGGTTGCAGGGGACCCTTCCTACCGCTTTTTGCCGAGGAGGGGTCCCCTGCAACCAACAAACCCGGGCGCGCGGGCGTGCCCAACCGAGGCGACGAGCGAGGCCGGGAGCCCGGCGTGTGGAGCGGCTACCCGTGCAGGGCGGCGTGCAGGGCGCCCGGCAGGTCCGGGTGCCGGAAGGAGAAGCCGGAACGGTAGGGGCGGCCCGCCCGGGTCAGCACCCCGGGCAGGACCCGGGTGCTGGTCAGGGCCTCCTGGGCGAAACCGCCCAGCGCGACCTTCAACGCCAGGGCCGGGATCGGCATGACCGCCGGCCGGTGCAGTTGCCGGGCCAACTCCCGGGTGAACTCCGCGTTCCGGACCGGGTTCGGGCCGACGACGTTCACCGGGCCGGCCACGTCGGTCCGGTCGAGCAGGAAGACCACCGCGTCGAGCCAGTCGACCATCGAGATCCACGGCACCCACTGCCGGCCGTTGCCGAGCTTCCCGCCGACGCCCAGCCGGAACGGAAGGAGCTGCGGCTTGAGCAGCCCGCCGTCGCGGTGCAGCGGCAGGCCGGTGCGCAGCCGCACCACCCGCACCCCGGCGTCCTCGGCCGGGCGGGTCGCCGCCTCCCAGACGCGGGCGACGTCGGCGAGGAACCCCTCGCCGGCCGGGGCGTCCTCCTCCACGACCCGGTCGCCGGTGTTGCCGTACCAGCCGATCGCCGAGGCGTTCAGCAGCACCGTCGGACGATCCTCGGCGGGCAGCCCGGCCATGGTGATGGCGAGCGTGCTGGTGGTCTCCACCCGGCTCGACCGGATCAGCGCCCGGTACGCGTCGTTCCACCGCTTGTCGCCGACGCCCGCGCCGGCCAGGTTGACCACCGCGTCGACCCCGGCGACCACCGCCGGGTCGAGCTGCGCGGTCCCCGGATTCCACCGCACCTCGTCGGGGCCGTGTGGTGGGCGGCGGACCAGCCGGACGATCTCGTGCCCGGCGTCGGCGAGCCGGGCGGCCAGTCGGGTGCCGAGAAAGCCGGAGGCGCCGGCCATGAGGATCCGCATGCCCAATCTTCACCCGGAACGAGGCCGGGGGTGCGGTCACCCTGATCATCCCACCCCTGCCGACGTCCCCGGTGCCGGCGACCAACGACCGGCGGGCAGTGGTGGGGCGCGGTCAGGGTGCGCCGTGGTGGGTGCTGCGGACCTCGTACAACTTGGGGTCGCTCTGCTCGACGAGCGCGCCGATCTCGGCCAGGTGCGGACGGGCCTCGGGCATCCGGAGCATCGCCTGGAAGTGCGCGGCGCTGTCCCACTGCGCGTAGTTGACCACGCGGGTGCCGTCGTGGCTGGCGTGGACGTTGGCGGACCGGAATCCCGGCACGGTGGCGAAGAAGGCCCGGGTGGTCCGGTCGAGGGCCTCGACCAGTTCGGCCTGTCGCCCGGGCGCCACGGTGAACATGTTGATCAACGTGACCAGGTCGGCGTCGGTGCTGATCACGGTCTGCGGGGTGGTCGACATCGTTCGTCCTCGTCAGCCGGAGGTGTCGGTCGGAAGGGGGAGACCCCGCAGGGTCTCCTTGCCGGGTGCACCGCGACGCTGACGATCACCCTAGTGGACCCCCGTTCGCGCCACCTCTGCGTCCGCTCGCCCCTCCAGCCCTTCTCGAGCGTGGATCGTGGTGGTGGACGGCCCCGGGAGCGGCCATCAGCCACCACGATCGGCGGTCGGAGAAGACGCCGAAGGGGCGCCCCGGTGACCGGGACGCCCCTTCGGGGACAGGGTCAGGACAGGCCGAGCTCCGCCTCGAAGTTGCCGGCCTCCAGGCGCTCCTTGACCGCGACCAGGAAACGGGCCGCGTCGGCGCCGTCGATCAGCCGGTGGTCGTAGGAGAGGGCCAGGTAGACCATCGACCGGACGGCGACCACCTCGCCGAGCTCCGGGTCGTTCACCACGACCGGACGCTTGACGACCGCACCGGTGCCGAGCATCGCCGACTGCGGCGACGGCACGATCGGGGTGTCGAAGAGGGCACCCCGGCTGCCGGTGTTGGTGAGGGTGAAGGTCGCCCCGGCGATCTCGTCCGGGCTGATCTTGTTGGTCCGGGTGCGCTCGGCCAGGTCGGCGATGCGCTTGGCCAGACCGCCCAGGTTGAGGTCACCGGCGTCGTGCACGACCGGCACCATCAGGCCCCGCTCGGTGTCCACCGCGATGCCCAGGTTCTCGGACTTCGGGTAGGTGATCGTGCCGGCGTCGAGGTCCATGCTGGCGTTGACCACCGGGTACGCCTGGAGCGCCTCGACCGCCGCCAGCGCGAAGAACGGCAGGAAGGACAGCTTTACGCCGTGCCGCGCCAGGAATGCGTCCTTGGCCCGGGCCCGCAGCTTGGCGACCTTGGTGACGTCCACCTCGACCACGGTGGTGAGCTGCGCCATCTCGTGCAGCGACTCCTGCATCCGCTTGGCGATGACCGCGCGGATCCGGGGCATCTTCTCGGTGGTGCCGCGCTTGGCGCTCGGCTGCGCCTTCGGCTGGGCCGGGGCGGCCGGAGCCTGCGCCGGGGCGGCGGGCGCCGGAGCGGCCTTGGCCGCCTTGGCCTTCTCCGCCGCGTCCAGCACGTCCTGCTTGCGGATCCGGCCACCGACACCGGTGCCGCTGATCGAGGAGAGGTCGACGCCGTGCTCGGCAGCCAGCTTGCGTACCAGCGGGGTCACGTAACCGGCGGCCTCCTCGCCGCCGCCCTGCGCCGGGGCGGACGGACGCTGCGGGGCGGCCGTCGGGGCGGCCGGGGTCGCCTGCTGCTCGGCCTTGGCGGGCTGCGCCGCCTTCTCGGCCTCGGCGGACGGCTCGTTGTAGGACAGGCCCGGAGTCGGCTCCTGGACGGCCGGCGCGGCCTTCGGCTCCGGCTTCGGTTCTGGCTTGGCCTCGGCCTTCGGTTCCGGCTTGGCCTCGGGCTCGGGCTTCGGCTCGGGCTTGGCCTCGGCCGGGGCGGCACCGGCCGCGCCGACCACCGCCAGGGTGGCACCGACCTCGGCGGTCTCGTCCTCGGGAACCTTGATCTCCAGCAGGGTGCCGGCGACCGGCGACGGGATCTCGGTGTCGACCTTGTCGGTCGAGACCTCCAGCAGCGGCTCGTCGACCTCGATGCTGTCCCCGACCTGCTTCAGCCAGCGGGTGACCGTACCCTCGGTGACGCTCTCGCCGAGCGCGGGCATCTTCACCGGGGTGCCCTCGCCCGACGGCGCCGGGGCGGCCTCGGCCTTCGGCTGCTCCTGCTCCTTGGGCTGCTCGGGCTCGGGGCCGGTGCCCTCGGCCGCGGCGGTCGGCTCGGCCTTCTCCGCCGGGGCCTCCTGCTCCTCCTGCGGCGCGCCCGCGCCGCCGCCGGCCTGCTCGCCCTCACCGGCGATGACGGCGAGTTCGCTACCGACCTCGGCGGTCTCGTCCTCGCCCACCACGATCCGGCTCAGCACGCCCGCCGCCGGGGACGGGATCTCGGTGTCGACCTTGTCGGTCGAGACCTCGAGCAGCGGCTCGTCGACCTCGACCGTGTCGCCCTCCTGCTTGAGCCAGCGCGTGACGGTGCCCTCGGTGACGCTTTCGCCGAGCCGGGGCATGGTGACCGATACCGGCATCTTTCAAGACTCCTTCGTAGCCTGGGTACGGATCCTCGCCCGCTTGCCGCCGGACGTCGCGGATGTGGGTGTGGTCAGGCGTGTGCGTGCAGCGGCTTGCCCGCCAGGGCGAGGTGCGCCTCGCCGAGGGCCTCGTTCTGGGTCGGGTGGGCGTGCACGAGCTGCGCCACCTCGGCCGGGTAGGCCTCCCAGTTGTAGATGAGCTGCGCCTCGCCGATCAGCTCACCGACCCGGGCGCCGACCATGTGCACGCCGACCACCGGTCCGTCCTCGACCCGGACCAGCTTGACGAAGCCCGTGGTCTTGAGGATCTGGCTCTTGCCGTTGCCACCCAGGTTGTAGTTGTAAGTCTTGATCTTGTCAGCCCCGTACTGCTCCTTGGCCTTGGCCTCGGTGAGACCGACCGAGGCCAGCTCCGGGTCGCAGTAGGTGACCCGGGGGATGCCCGCCTCGTCGATCACGGTGGGGTTCCGGCCGGCGATCTCCTCGGCGACGAAGATGCCCTGCTGGAAGCCGCGGTGCGCGAGCTGGAGACCGGGGACGATGTCGCCGACGGCGTAGACGTTCGGCACACCGGTGCGCAGCCGCTCGTCGGTCAGCACGTACCCGCGGTCGATCTTGACGCCCTGCTCCTCGTACCCGAGGTCGGCGGTCACCGGGCCGCGGCCGACGGCGACGAGCAGCAGCTCGGCCTCGACGGTCTCGCCACCGGCGATGGTGACCTTGACGCCCTTCTCGGTCTTCTCGACCTTCTCGAAGGGCTTGCCGACCTTGAAGTTGATCTTCCGCTTGCGGAACGCCCGCTCCAGCGCCTTCGACGACTCCTCGTCCTCGGCGGCGACCAGTCGGGGCAGCGCCTCGATGATCGTCACGTCCACCCCGAAGGACTTCCAGACGCTGGCGAACTCGACGCCGATCACGCCGCCGCCGAGCACGATCGCCGACGCGGGCACCCGGTCCAGGGTCAGCGCGTGGTCGCTGGTGATCACCCGCTCGCCGTCGACCTCCAGGCCGGGCAGGCTACGGGCGTACGAGCCGGTGGCCAGCACGACGTTGCGGCCGGTGTACCGCTTGCCGTCGACCTCGACGACGTTCGGCCCGACCAGCCGGCCGGCGCCGGACACGAAGGTGATGTTCTTGGAGCCGCCGACCAGGCCCTGGAGACCCTTGTACAGGCGGGCGACCACACCGTCCTTGTACGAGTTGACGCCGGCGATGTCGATGCCGACCAGCTCGGCCTTGACGCCGAACTGCTCCGACTCGCGGGTGCTGTCGGCGATCTCCGCCGCGTGCAGCAGGGCCTTGGTCGGGATGCAGCCGTTGTGCAGGCAGGTCCCGCCGAGCTTGCCCTTCTCGATCAGGGCGACCTTGAGGTCCAGCTGGGCGGCGCGCAGCGCCGCCGCATAGCCGCCGCTGCCTCCTCCGAGGATGACAACGTCGAAGGTCGCGTCGTTCGGCTCGCTCACACTCAACTCCCAGGTCGCGTCGCTGCTACGAGGGTCATGCCAGGAAAAGGGCATACTCGCCTCGGTCATCTTGTCACCTGCCCTCGCAGGGCGCGTACTGAGGTGCTCAACGACACGTCGAGGACACGTACGCTTGGCGGAAGCCTTCTCGAGACGGCGGGTGGAGGGGATGGCCGGTGGCCCTGTTCCGACGACGACGCAAGCCCAGCGGTGGTGACTCGGGTCCGGGGCGCGCGGCCAGTCGCGCCGACCTCGAACACCTGGAGAACTTCGTACGGACCAGACGCGGGGTCGAGGCGTTCATCGAACCGCAGACCACCGTCACCGAGACCACGGTGATGCTGATCGCCGACGACGGGGAGTGGACCCGCCGCCGTATCGACTCACCGGAGAACGCCCGCCGCTTCGCCCACCGGCTCGCCATCCCGATCTACGACGTGCGCCTGGTCGGGTACCCGCAACGGATGCGCGACTTCAACGAGCGCCGTAAGCGCCGTCCCGAGCTGTACTGAGGCGGAGTCGTGCCGGCCCGGCCCGGCGGCGCTCCGGCCGCGCCGGGCGGTGCCATGTGCGGGGCGTTGCCCCGGGTGTGTGGGCGGTGCCGTGTGCGGGGCGGTGCCCCGGGTGTTTGCAGGGGTCCCCTGTTACTCGAAAAGCGGTAACAGGGGACCCCTGCTACCACCTCAGCCCTCGGTGGCGATGTCCTCGACGAGCTGGACGAGGGTCCGGACCGGCACGCCGGTGCCGCCCTTGGTCCAGTAGCCGGTCGGCTCGCCCGAGTGGTAGCTCGGACCGGCGATGTCGATGTGCGCCCAGGCCACGTCGTCGGTGACGAACTCACGCAGGAACGTGCCACCCTGGAGCATGTGCCCGGCGCGGTCCATCCCGGCGTTGACCTGCGAGATGTCGGCCACCTCGGAGTCCATGCCCTTGCGCACGTCGTCCGGCAGCGGCATCGGCCAGGCCGGCTCGCCGACCGCGTCGCCGACCGTCCGCACCCGCTCGCAGAGTTCCGGCGTGCCCATCACCCCGGCGACCCGCTTGCCCAGCGAGATGACCTGCCCGCCGGTCAGCGTGGAGGTCTCGAAGAGGTAGTCGCAGCCGTCGGCGCAGGCCCGCGCCATCGCGTCGCCCAGGACCATCCGGCCCTCGGCGTCGGTGTTGAGCACCTCGACCCGCTTGCCGTTGAACATGGTGATCACATCGCCCGGCCGGTACGCCGTACCCGACGGCATGTTCTCCGCGATCGGCACGTACGCGTTCACCGCCACCGACGGCTTCAGCGCCGCGACGGCCAGCATGGTCGCCGCGACCGCCGCCGCGCCGCCCATGTCGGACTTCATCTCCCACATGCCCTGCGACGGCTTGATGGAGATGCCGCCGGTGTCGAAGGTGATGCCCTTGCCGACCAGCGCGATCCGCTTGCCGGTCGCCCCGCCCTCCGGGGTGTACGTGATCTTGACCAGGCGCGGCGGGGCCTCCGAGCCCTGTCCGACCGCGATGATGCCGCCGTAGCCCCCCTCGGCCAGGGCCGTCTCGTCGAGCACCTCGACGGTCAGCCCGGCCGCCCGGGCGGCCTCGGCCACCGTGTCGGCGAAGGCCGGCGGACGCTTGTCGTTGGGGGCGGTGTTCACCCAGTCCCGGCTGAGCCGGACCGCGCCCGCCACGGTGGTCGCGCGGACGATCTCCGCCTGCGCGGTGGCGTCCGCGGCGTCCGGCACCGACACCAGCACCTCGGCCACCGGGTCCCGCCGGGTCGGCTGCGGCTTGGTCTTGTAGCCGGCGAACCGGTAGCCGCCCAGCAGCGCGCCCTCGGCGACCGCGCGCAGCGCCGCCGGGGCGTCCGCGTCGTCCGGCAACGGCAGGCTCAGCGCCACCCGGGCGGCGCCGGCCAGCGCCCGGACCACCGATCCGGCGG
Organism: Micromonospora echinospora; assembly: GCF_900091495.1. Classification (NCBI taxonomy): domain Bacteria; kingdom Bacillati; phylum Actinomycetota; class Actinomycetes; order Micromonosporales; family Micromonosporaceae; genus Micromonospora; species Micromonospora echinospora. Next base: position 4,152,464 of record NZ_LT607413.1, read on the forward strand.
CCCGGCGCAGCGTCTCCGGCGCCGGGGCGGCACCGGTCGGCTCCGGACCCAGCCCGACCGCGGCGACGAGCGGCGCGGTGATCGTGCCCAGCGTGGCGAGCTTGATCACCTCGCCGGGAGCGCCGGTCGCGCCGAGCAGCGCCAGCGTCTCGGTCAGCTTGCCGTCGAAGGCGGCGGCGATGCTCTCCGCGCCGCTGCCGAGGAGCAGGGAACCGGCGGGGCCGCTGGTGGCGTCCTCGCCGGTCTGACTGTGCACACCGATCACGATCGCGTCGACGGCAAGCTCGGCGGGGTCGGTGTCGACCAGGCTCAGGGTGGTGCTGGGCGATGTCACTGAAGCTACTCCGGGCGGGCCGGGCCGGTCGCGGGTTGCGTCCGGCGGTGGGGGTCTCCGGGGGCAACCTACCCGCCGGGGACAGGGCTGTCCCGCCCGTTGATCGGGCGAGTCCCGCCGATGCTAACCAGCGGCGCGGTCCCCGGTAAGTTGCCACCATGACCGACGTGACCTCCGACGTGACCGCGACCCAGCCGCGTCGTTCCCCGCTGCACGAGCGGCACACCGCCGCGGGCGCGAAGTTCGCCCCCTTCGGGGGCTGGGAGATGCCCCTGGAGTACGCCGGCGGCGGCGTGCTCAAGGAGCACACCGCGGTCCGGGAGGCCGTCGGGGTCTTCGACGTGTCGCACCTCGGCAAGGTGCGGGTGACCGGCCCCGGCGCGGCCGGGTTCGTCAACTCCTGCCTCAGCAACGACCTGGACCGGATCGGCCCCGGCCGGGCGCAGTACACCCTGTGCTGCGACGACGCGACCGGCGGCGTGGTCGACGACATCATCGCCTACCTGCACGACGACGAGCACGTCTTCCTCATCCCGAACGCCGCGAACACCGCCGAGGTGACGCGCCGGCTGCGCGCCGCCGCACCGCCGTCGGTCACGGTCACCGACGAGCACGAGGCGTACGCCGTGCTGGCCGTGCAGGGCCCACGGTCGGCGGAACTGCTGGACGCCCTCGGCCTGCCCACCGGGCACGACTACATGAGCTTCTCCACCGCCACGCTCGACGGGGTGGAGCTGACGGTCTGCCGTACCGGCTACACCGGCGAGCTCGGCTACGAACTGGTGGTGCCCGCCGCGCACGCGGTCGCCGTCTGGGACGCCCTGTTCGCCGCCGGGACGGAGTTCGGGCTGCGCGCCTGCGGCCTGGCCGCCCGGGACACCCTGCGCACCGAGATGGGGTACCCCCTGCACGGGCAGGACCTGTCGCTGGACATCACCCCGGTGCAGGCGCGGTGCGGCTGGGCGGTCGGCTGGACCAAGCCGGCCTTCTGGGGGCGGGACGCGTTGCTGGCCGAGAAGGCCGCCGGCCCCCGTCGTACCCTGCGGGGTCTGGTGGCGGTCGACCGGGCGATCCCCCGTGCCGGCATGGCCGCGCACGTCGGCGACGCCACGGTCGGCACGGTCACCAGCGGAACCTTCTCGCCCACCCTCAAGCAGGGCATCGCCCTGGCCCTGCTCGACACGGCGGTGAACCTGGCCGACGGCGACGAGGTGGAGATCGACGTCCGGGGCCGCCGCGCCCGGATGCGTGTCACTCGGCCCCCCTTCGTCGACCCTTCGGTCCGCTAGCGCCGGTTGATTGGCGAGGAATTCGCCGACATCAAAGCGGTCTGCATCGGATGTGGCTGGATCGGGTTCCTGGGCTTCGGGGCCACCGGCTAGCCCGACGGGGAACGCCGCTGGCGGTGGCGGGATCCGGATCGGGTGGGAGAGCGGGCCGGAGCGGTCACTGGCTGCTCCAGCGCTGGTGGTACCACGAAGCCGGCCTGCCGTCCGCCCGGGTGGGCCGGTCGTCGTCGCGGGCGGTCGGTTCGGTCGTGCCGTGGAAGGTGGCACCGGCGAAATGCGCGATGGCATGGAGAATCTCGCCGCGCGAATGTGGAAAGTGCCGGATGTCGGCAATGGCGAAGCCGCCCAGCGCCGCCGAGCGGGCGAGTTCGTGTGGCTTCTCCGTCTCGGGGTAGTCCCGCATGAACGTTACCGCCAGGACGTGCCCCGCGACGAACACCCGGTCCAGGTGGTGCCACATGATCAGCCTGTCCCCGGTCGCGGTCCGGATACTCAGGCCCCGCCGCGAGAGGGTGACGGTACGTGGCCGCATGGCCAACGCCAGGTGCCCGCTCAGGCAGTCGAACAGTCGGACGGCGGCGAGCAACGCGACCGCCACGAACGCGCTCACGACCGCCAGCGCGCCGAGAGCGGAATCGCCGGGCCCGTCCATCCGCCCTGTCTCGACCGGGCCGACAAAGAGCGCCAGGGCCGCCGGCACCCCCCACCACATGTGCGATCTGTTCGTGAGGGCGCCGATCAACAGCCCGACGGCTGTCGCCCAGATCGTCAGTACGAGGGGTGCCAGGGAACGGCCCCTCGCTCGGACGCCCATCCCGGCGAGCCTGTCGTCAAGGATGCCCAACGCCACGACGATCGCGAGGCTGGCCGCCGCGAAGACGAGAGGTCCCCACTTGATGCGCGCGTCGCGGCGGAATCCGCGTCTCCAGTCGGCGAGGGCGCTGGACGCGAGCATGATCACGAGGACCGCGCCGACCACGTCCCGCACCGGACCGCCGAGCCGGCCGTCCTGCCACCAGGCGAGCGGGTTGCGGTCCCTGACGGTGCCCCATACCCCCAGCAGAAAGCCGCCGAGAGCGAGGGCGAGAACCGCCTGGCCGAATCGACGCCACGGGGTGGCCAGCAGTCTCCAGTGCAGCGGGTGGAGCAGGGTCTGTGGTCGGCGGAGAGTGTCGATCACTGGCTGCGGCGCGGCGTGAGCAGTCTGGACCGCTGGCACGGCGGTGGTGGGCGGCCCGGAGGGCGGGTCGGTACCCGGTGGCGCGCCGGAACCCTCGACCGCGCGGCCGGGGCGCAGGACGAGGTCGGCCGCGAAGTCGGTGTTGCGGCAGGTCGGCCGGGGCAGACCACGGCTACGCAGCTCGATGTGCAGGTGCTTGTACATCCCGTCGAGGGTCAGGTCACCGTCGGCCGGGTCGCCGTCGCGTGCCGGGGGCCCGTCGCGTAGCAGGTCCAGCAGCACTCCGGTGAAGGCCGTGTGGTCGGCGCCACCCGGGGCGATCGCCCATGCGGTGGCGGCGGTCGCGGCGAGCGTGTAGGTGCCCTCGATCTGGGTGTGGTCGGCGACCACGGTTCCGGCGTCGGTGGGGGACATCGCGTTCAGGGAGCGCCCCGCGTAGCAGCAGTCGAGGATGACCACCCGGGTGCGGGCCGGGCTGTCGCGTACCGCCTCGTTGATCCAGGAGTAGGGGATCGCGGTGAACTTCAGACGGTCGGGACGGGAGTCCGTGCCGGGCAGGGCGAGGAACAGCTCACCGTTGTCGTCGAGGAGCCCGTGGCCGGCGTAGTAGACCAGCAGCAGGTCCTCGGCCTCGCGGCACCGGTCGGCGAGGGTGACCCCCGCCTGGTCGGGATGGGGAAGGTCGAGAAGTTGCAGGCATCGATCGGCGGCGACCAGGTCGACCGGGGGCGCCGTGAGCAACCGCGCCAGCTCGGTGACGTTGGCGCGTACCGCGGGCAGGCTCTGCAGCGCGTGCGGCCCGCCCCCGTCGTGGGTCGCCGTGCCGATCAGGACCGCCACCGACCGGCTCGGTTCCGGGCGCTTCACCGCTGTTCCGTGCCGGCCGGGGGCTGGCTCTGCTCCAACGCGCGTACGGTGTTCTCGACGAGCGTGGCCACCTGTGTCAGGTCCCGGACCTGGCGCACCTCCAGCTCCACCGACTGCCCGTCCGCGCCGGTGATCCGCACCGTGACGTCCTCGCCGCGCCGGCTCAACCAACCGGCGATCGCCTGCACCAGGACCGCGAGGGCGCCCCCGCCCCCGACCGCCACCACCAGCACGTCCGTCACGCCCGTCATCGATCCGGCGGGCACCGACGGGTCAGGGGCGACCGCCCAGGTGACCCGCCCCCGCAGCTGGTCCGTCAGGCGCAGCCAGGACGCCAGGGACCGCCGGCCGTCGGCGGAGGGATGGTCCGGATACACCACCAGGGTGACCGTCTCCAGCGGAACTGACACTTCTTCCTCCCGCCCGGCCGATACGCCACACCTTCCATAGTGGCCTATCCCACCCGCCTTGCTGGCAGTCCGATTCGCGACATCGATCGGGCCGGGGGCGGGGCCGGAGGGTTCGCCGGTCAGGGGTGGGGGCGGTCGCCGGAGTCGAGGACCGCCTGGGTCCAGCCGCCCTCGAGGACGCCGGTGGGGCCGAGCAGCGCCCAGTCGACGACGTCCGTCGCCTCCACCACGACCGGGGCGCCGATGCGGACCTCCGGGTCGTTGGTGGCGTCGCTGGCGCTGGTGCCGGCGAGCCGCTCCGGGGTCTCCCAGGAGGTCACCGCCGCCCAGACGAACTCCGGACCGTCGTCACCCGGCAGGCCGTACTTCACCACGAGCTGCGTCTCGGCGGGCAGCGCCCCGGCCAGGAACCGGGCCCGGACGTCCGGCAGTCCGGCCCGGGCGGTGGCCACCGCCTTCGACATGGCGTCGCCCCGGCGGGCGTACCGCACGTCGGGTTGGATGCCGGAGAAGAGCGTGGCGCACGCCGAGGCGAAGTAGCGCCCGGGCGGTCCGGGGTTGCCGGCCGGCGGGTGCAGGCTGAGGAACGAGTCCGCCTCCGGATCCGTCGCCGGGTCCAGTTCCAGCCGCAGCAGCACCGGCGCGGTCGCGCCGTGCTGTTCCGGGTTGCCGTACGCCACCGCGATGTCGTGCCCGGTCACCGTGGTGAGCACCGGCAGTTGGACGAACGCCGGCACCTCCTCGCCGGTCAGCCCGTCGGTCCAGGTCCGCAGCAGCCGGCGGGCCACCCCGGTCAGCACCGCCCCCCAGGCGCGGGTCAGGTGGTCCGGCACGCCCTGGGTCTGCAACTCCAGCAGCCCGAACCGGCGCAGCCCCTTGGTGGTGAACCAGAGTCCGTCGGCGTCGGAGGAGTACGGCACCAGCACCCAGTCGACCAGGCGGATCCGGCCCTGCTCGTCGGGGAGCGACCGCAGCGCGGTCGCCGGGTCGAGGAACTGCAACCCGAAGACGTCCACCACGTCCCCGTCGACGGTCTCGGCGACGGCGGCGGCCACCGCCCGGGCCGCCCACTCGTGGGCCGGCGGCCACCCCGGCCGGTACTCGGCCCGGACCACCACCACGTGCGTCGCCTGGGCCAGCCGCGCCAACTGCTCGCGGGTCGCGCCGAACGCGGTCAGCAGGTCCGGCGGGAGCGCGGGAAACTCGTCGATCGGCCGGGTGTCCACGCTCATCAACGGGCTCGCCAGCATCTGCCGGGCCAGCCCGTACACCGGTTCGGCCAGCCGCCCGGCCAGCGCCGTCACCGCCGTCCGGGTGGCCACCCTCGGCAGGCCGCGCATCGGCGCCAGGTAGGTCGCGGTCAGTGTCTCCGGGACCGGAACGGGCAGGAAGTCGTCCGTGATGAGCAATTCGTCCCCCATCGCCGCGCCGGGTGCTGTCGGGGAAGAACGCTACCCGGCATGGTGAGTCGTCCTCAGCCGGACAGCACGACTCCCAGGTAGACCAGGGTCGTGGCGACCTCCACGCTCGCGCCGAGCACGTCGCCGGTGATCCCGCCGAGCCGGCGTACCAGATGGCGCAGGAGCAGCAGCACGGCGCCGAGCGCGACGGCGACGGCGAGTGGCCCCTGCCACGGGCGACCCGGCACCGCCGCGAGCGCCGGCAGCGCGACGGCGACCGCCCCGGCGGCCACCGCGACCGGCCCGACCGTGCCGGCCACCAGCGCGCCGAGCCCCTCCGGGCGGGCCGCCGGGATCCCACGCCGGCAGGCCAGGGTGACGCCGAACCGGCCGGCGGCGGTCGCGGTGACCACCGCCGCGAGCGCCGCCGGCCACGACCGGGCGGCCAGCTCCGCGAGCACCGCGCTCTGCGCCAGCAGGACGAGCACCAGCGCGGCCACCCCGAACGGCCCCACGTCCGGCTTCTTCATGATCTCCAACGCGGCGGAACCCCGTCGGTACGAGCCGAGCGCGTCGACCGTGTCGGCCAGCCCGTCCAGGTGCAGCCCCCGGGTGAGCAGCGCGCCGGCGCCGACCGTCACCACGGCGGCGACCAGCGGCGGGGCCACCACGGCCAGGCCGAGCAGCACCCCGCCCAGGACCACCCCGAGCACGGCCCCGACCAGCGGCGCGACCGCCATCGCCGTGCCGGCGGCGGCCCGGTCCACCCGACCGGCACGCACCGGCGCGGTGGTGAACGTGGTGACCGCCAGCCGCAGGCCGGCCCCGAGCCGGGACTCAGCCGGCACGGCCGACACCGGGTGCGACCCGCGCCCCGCCCGGCCGGCCCGGCGGCGGCCCGGCCGGTGTCACGCCGTGCCGGTGGCACCGCGAACGACCGGCGGGGCGGGGCGGCGGCGGAGTGCCGGTCGGTCGGGCCGGTGGCGGCGCACCGGCCGGACGGGTCGGTGCCGGCGTGCCGGGCGGGCGGGTCGGCGGCTCAGCCGGCATGCCGGTCGGGAGCGTCCGTCCGCTCCTCGTCGTCCGAGCCGGTGGTGGCCGGTCCCGGGCCGGCCGGCTCCGGCTCGGCGAACTCGGGCGACTCCTCGTCGGCCGGTTCACCTGCGGGGCCGGCGTCGCCCTCCCGGGCGGGGAGCGCGGCGGACAGCGCCAGCACCGAGCGCAGCAGCGGCAGCGCGGCCAGGGCGTTCGCGCCCTCCCCGAGGTCGAGCCGCAGGTCGAGCAGGGGGGAGAGGCCGAGCACGTCGGCGGCGAGCCGGACGGCGGGGTGCCCGCCGTGGTCGGGCAGCAGGCACCAGTGTCGGGCCTGCCCGGCCAGGTCACGGCTGACCATGCCGGCCGCCACGCCCACCGGACCGTCCAGCAGCACCGGCAGACGGCGGGCGGTCGCGCCGAGCAGGATCCCGGTGGCCACCGCGATGTCACCGCCGCCCAGCTCGGTCAGGACCGTCTTCGCGTCGCGGGACGCGTGGCGGGTCCGGTGCAGGGCGTCGCGGACCGCCGCGCAGCGGATCATCCACGCGGTGTCGTCGACCGTGCCGTCGCGGACCACCCGGCCGAGCACAGCCGGCGGTTCCGCCCCGGCCGTGGCGGCCAGCACCGCCGCCGCAGCGGCCTCGGTGCCGGCGCCGCAGGCGGCCAGCACCAGCAGGTGTACGCCCGCGTCGGCGGCCTCCTCGGCGAGACGCCAGCCGTGCCGCAGCGCCGACTCGACCGCCTCGGCGGTCAGCGCCGCCCCGACCTCCATCGGCGCGGCCGTGGGGGCGTCCACCACCTGGAGGGTCGCGCCGTTCTCGGCGGCGAGGCGGGCCAGCACCCCGACGCCAGCGCGTGCCTGCGCGGCCCGGCGGGCCGACTCGCCGGCGGTCGACCCGGCGGAGGCCCCACCCTCGTGGTCGCCGTGCAGCAGCAGGACACGCACCGGCCCCCACGGCTGCGGGGTGGGCGTGCCCTGGGTGGCGGCGGCGAAGCCGACCACCCGCTCCAGGACGCCGAGGCCCGCCCCCGGCACGTCCCGGGTGGCGAGGCGTTCCACGGCCTGCGGGCCGGCGTACTCGTCGGGCAGGGGCAGTTCCATGCCGCTCTGGATGACCAGGCCGGTGGCGACCATCGGCAGGGTCATGGTCGGCGCGGCCCACCCGGCGCCGTCCGCCGGCTGCGCCGCGGGCGGGACAGCCGGGGTGAGCACCTCGGGCAGGACGGCTTCCGCCACCGGAGCACCGGCGCCCGGGGCGACGGTGGTGGCCGGGGTGTCCGGTTCCGACGGGCCAGCCTGCGCCGGGATGCCCGCCCGGTGCCCGTTCGGCGCGGCCGGGTCCACCGGGGCCGGATCGACCGGGGACGGGACGGACGGCGACCCGGCGGCGTCGGACGACGGGGCGTCGGACCGTTTCAGCCAGCAGGCCTGCCCGGCCACCACCAGCGCCACCGCGTCGCAGGCGTCGGCGACGGCCCGGTTGGCCGACCCGAGCGCGTCGGCGAAGGCCCGCCCGAGCGGGGTGGTCGGCACCAGCGACAGCCCCACCTCCGGGCTCACCAGCACCAGACGCGCCGGGCAGGCCCGGACCGCCTCGGCCAGCTCGGCGATGGTGACCGTGTCGTCGGCCGGCTGGTGGGCCGGGTCGAGCAGCACGGTCACCCAGCCGCCGAGGTCGTCCACGAGCAGCGTCTCGTGCGGCTGCGCCGAGGCGAGCACGTCGGCCAGCCGGCGCGGATCGTCACCGGTCTCCTCGGTGGTCCAGGTCTCCGGGCGACGGTTGCGATGCGCCGCCAACCGGGCCGCCCACTCGGCGTCGTCGGGGTCCCCGCCGGTCGCGGTCGCCACGTAGCGGACCGTGACCGCGTCGGCCACCAGCGCTTCGGCGAACTCGGACTTGCCGGACCGGATACCGCCGAGCACCAGGACCGTGTTGCAGCCGTCTACGGACATGCCCGTACCTTAGGCCACCGTTCGCGTTCCGACCCCGCAGGTGCGACGTACCTCAACGGTCGGGGTAGAGGGCGGCCACGTCGGCGGCGTACCGCTCGCGCACCACGTCCCGCCGGACCTTGAGGGTGGGGGTGAGTTCCCCGGCGGCCTCGGTGAGATCCCCGGGCAGGATCCGGAAGGTCTTCACCGCCTCCGCGTGCGAGACGGACCGGTTGGCGAGGTCGACCGCGGTCTGGATCTCCCGGCGCAGCGCGGGGTCCTCGCGCAGCTCGGCCACCGAGGCGCCCGGCCGTCCGTGCGCGTCCCGCCACCGGGCGAACCGGCGCGGGTCGACGGTGACCAGCGCGGCCACGTACGGCCGGCCGTCACCGACCAGCATGCACTGGCTGACCAGGGGATGCGCGCGGATGCGGGCCTCGATCGGCGCGGGCGCCACGTTCTTGCCGGACGCGGTGACGATGAGCTCCTTCTTCCGCCCGGTGATCCGCAGGTAGCCGTCGGCGTCGACGCTGCCGAGGTCACCGGTGCGCAGCCACCCGTCGGCGGTGAACGCCTCCCGGGTGGCCTCCGGGTTGTTCCAGTACCCCCGGAACACCACGTCGCCCCGGACGAGGACCTCACCGTCACCGGCGATCGCCAGTCGCACGCCGGGCAGGGGGCGGCCGACCGTGCCGATCCGTAGCGCCGAGGGACGGTTCACCGCCAGCGCGGGCGAGGTCTCGGTCAGCCCGTACCCCTCCAGCAGGAGGATCCCGGCCCCCCGGAAGAAGTGCGTCATCCGCTCGCCCACCGGCGCGCCGCCGACGATGGCCACCCGGCACCGGCCGCCCAGCACCCGCCGCACCCGTCGGTACGCGGCCACGTCGCACAGCAGGCGGGCCAGGCGCAGCGCGGCCCCCGGCCCGGCGGGGGTGTCCAGACGCCGGCTGTACGCGACCGCCACCCGGTACGCGGCCTCGGTCGCCCAGCCCCGGAGCGCGATCCCGGCCCGCCGCCGCCCGCCGGGGCGCTGCCGGATCCGGTCGTGCAGCTTCTCGAACACCCTCGGCACGGCCAGCACGAACGTGGGACGGAACCGCTGGAGCTGGTCGACCAGGCCGGACGGGTCGGCGACGTGCACCAGGGTCGCGCGGGTCCGTACCGCCCCGACCTGCACCAACCGGGCGAACGCGTGCGCCAGGGGCAGGAACAGCACCGTGGACGCCTCCGCGCGGAACAGCTCCGGCAGGACGGCGGTCGCGTTGCCCACGTCGAGCAGGATGTTGCGGTGCGTCAGCACGCAGCCCTTGGGGCGGCCGGTGGTGCCACTGGTGTAGACGATCGTGGCGATGTCGTCGCCGCCCACCGCGCACCGCCGGGCGGCCACGGTCTCCGGGTCGACGATGTGTCCCCGCTCCACCAGGTCCACCAGGGCGCCGGCGTCGATCTGCCAGACGAGCCGCAGCGCCGGAAGGTCGGGCCGCAGACCGGCCAGCGTCCGGGCGTGACCGGCGGTCTCCACCACACACGCCACCGCCCCCGCGTCGGCGAGGATCCAGGCCACCTGGTCCGGGCTCGACGTGTCGTACACCGGCACCGGCACCGCGCCGATCGACCAGAGGGCGTAGTCGGCCAGGGTCCACTCGTACCGGGTCCGGCTCATCAGCCCCACCCGGTCCCCGGCCGCCACGCCGGCCGCCACGAACCCCCGGGCCAGGGCGACCACCTCGTCGCGGAACTGCCGGCAGGTCACCGGCGCGACGCCGTCGGCCACCCGCTGCGGGGACGGCCAGGCCCGGTGGTCCGGGTCCGGACGGAGGAACAGCACCGCCTCCGGGTCCCGGCGGGCGTTCTCCCACACCATGCCGGCCACGCCGCCGACCCCGACGCCGGTGACCACCGGCGCCACCGCCACGTCCCGCACCACCGCACCTCCAGCGCCACCCGAGGAGTTCCGGCCGATCATGTCTCGGCACAGGGCGGTGCCGGCGGGGAACGCGTGAACCGCCGCGCCGCGCCGCCCGGGGTGCTAGGCGTCGCCAGCGGCGACGGCCGTCCATGTCCCGCAGCCGGTACGCCGACTAGGCTGGCAACGGCCGTCTTGGGCGGGACGCATCAGCGAGGGGAGACACGGCATGCCGTGGAGCTGGCGGTACGAGGGCGCGAACGGCGAGTCGGTGGACGGGCCCACCGAGTCGTTCAGCAGCCAGGCGGACGCCGAGTCCTGGATCGGGCAGACCTGGCGGCAGCTCGCCTCGTCCGGGGTCACCGCGGTCGACCTGGTCGAGGACGACCGGGTCGAGTACCGGATGAGCCTCGCGCCCGTCGCCGAGTGACCGGGTACGACCGCCCGGGCGGCGGCGAGCGGCTGGTGCTCGGCGTGCCCCGGGCGGCGTTCCGGCCCAGCCCGGTCTTCCTGGCCCTGGTCGCGCTCTTCGTCACCAGCGCCGTCCTCACCTGGCACCGGGTCGGCAACGTCCGGCTGGACGTGTTCCTCTTCGTCGTCTCCGGCTGGCTGGTCTCGCTCTGCCTGCACGAGTACGCCCACGCGATCGTGGCCTTCCGGGCCGGCGACCGGAGCGTGGCGCACCGGGGCTACCTGACGCTCAACCCGCTGAAGTACAGTCACCCGCTGCTGTCGATCGTGCTGCCGGTGGTGGTGGTGCTGCTCGGCGGCATCGGGCTGCCCGGCGGCGCGGTCTGGGTGGACCGGCACCGGATCCCCGGCCGGCTGCGGCACACGCTGGTCAGCCTCGCCGGCCCGGCCACCAACGTGGTGTTCACCCTGGTGCTGATCGTGGCCCTGCGACTGACCGGTCCCGCCCCGCTGGAGTTCCTCGCCGCCCTGGCGCTGCTGGCCTTCCTCCAGCTCACCGCGAGCGCGCTCAACCTGCTCCCGGTGCCGGGCCTGGACGGCGGCAACATGATCCAGCCGTGGCTCAACCCGCAGTGGCGACGGATGTACGACCTGTTCGCGCCGTACGGGTTCATCCTGCTCTTCGCGCTGCTGTGGAACCCGCGTATCGCCGGGTGGTTCTTCGGCGCGGTCTTCGCCGTCGGCGACGTCCTCGGCCTGCCCGCGCCGCTGTACGCACACGGGCTCGACCTGATCCGCTTCTGGCAGTCCTGACCCCGCCGGTCCCGGTTCCGCCGGCCGGTCCACGTTCCAGGTTCCGGCGATTCGCCGGCTGGCCGGTCCGGGCCGTCGGTCGACCACGACGACGGTCCGGACCGGTCCCGGCGGTCAGGGCCGCTTGGCGGGGCTCTCCGTCTTGGCCGGGTCCCGCTCGCTGATCGGGCCGACGATCTCGTCGATCGCCTTGAGCAGGTCCGCGTCCAGTTTGACGCCGCTCGCCTTGACGTTGTCGTGCACCTGCTCCGGACGGGAGGCGCCGATGATGGCGGAGGAGACGTTCGGGTTCTGGAGCACCCAGGCGATGGCGAGCTGGGCCATGCTCAGCCCGGCCTGCTCGGCGAGCGGCTTGAGCCGCTGCACGGCGGTGAGCACCTCGTCGGTGAGGAACTTCGCCACGAACGCCGCGCCGGACTTCTCGTCGGTCGCCCGGGAACCAGCCGGCGGCGGCTGCCCCGGCAGGTACTTGCCGGAGAGGACGCCCTGCGCCATCGGCGACCAGACGATCTGGCCGACGCCCAGCTCCTCGCTGGTGGGGACCACCTCGGCCTCGATGACCCGCCACAGCATCGAGTACTGCGGCTGGTTGGAGACCAGCGGGATGCGCAGCTCACGGGCGAGCTGGTGGGCCTCGCGGATCTGCGACGCCTTCCACTCCGAGACGCCGATGTAGTGCGCCTTGCCGGCACGCACGATGTCGGCGAACGCCTCCATCGTCTCCTCCAGCGGGGTGCTGTAGTCGTACCGGTGGGCCTGGTAGAGGTCCACATAGTCGGTGCCCAGCCGACGCAGCGAGCCGTTGATCGACTCCATGATGTGCTTACGGGACAGTCCCCGGTCGTTGCGCCCCGGACCCGTCGGCCAGAAGACCTTCGTGAAGATCTCCAGCCCCTCGCGGCGCTCGCCGCGCAGAGCCCGCCCGAGGACCTCCTCGGCCCGGGTGGCGGCGTACACGTCGGCGGTGTCGAAGGTGGTGATGCCGACGTCGAGAGCGGCCCGGACGCAGGCCAGGGCGGCGTCCTCCTCGACCTGCGATCCGTGGGTGATCCAGTTGCCGTACGAGATTTCGCTGACCATCAGGCCCGAACGGCCCAGGTGACGGAATTTCATGCCCCGACCCTAGCCCGGATCCGGCCCTCGCCAGGAGGACGCCCCGGCGTGCCGGCGCCCGTCAGAGCAGCGGCTCGGTGTCCGCCAGCAGGTGGTCGATCTCCGCCATCAGCCGGTCCCGGCTGCCGTACGCCGGCTCGATCAGCGGTTCGCCCCGTCGGTCCAGCGCGCCCCACCGACCAGCCGGGTCCCGGACCAGGAAGGCGACCGGGTGGACGACCACCGCGGCGTGCTCCGGCGCGACGACCACGCGACCGGACCGGTCCAGCACACCGCGCCGACCGCCGAGATCCACCACGGCCAGCCCCTCGTCGGTGAAGCCGTCGACGTACCGGCCGTCGGCGAGCGGGGTGGTGAAGCCGTCGTACCTCGGGGGCACCACCATCCGCCCGGACCGGTCGACCGCGCCCCAGGCGTCGTCGACCCGGACCGCCGCGACCCCCCGCCGGAACGGCCGCACGTCGTCGAAGCGCGACGGGACGACCACCACGCCGGCGGTGTCGACCGCCTGCCAGCCACCGGAGGAGTCCGGGGACACCCAGGCCAGGCCGTCGGAGAACGAGCGGACGTCGAGGTAGGACGGATCGATCAGGGTCGTCCCCGTGTCGTCGATCAGCTCCCAGCCGTCGACGTCCGGGCGGCGTACCCAGGCGACCCCCTCGCGGAACGGCTGCACCTCGGCGTACCCGGCGGCCACGACCAGTTCGCCCTCGGCGTCGGCGTACCCCCAGAGCTGGTGCTCCTCGTCGAGGGTCGGCACCGGTGGCCGACGCGTCCGGAGGATCTCCTCCCGGGCCCGGGGGAGTGGTCCGAAGCCCTCCGCGGCGGCCTTCGCGAGGACCGCGTCCAGCGCCACCTCGGTCCGCGCGATCTGCTCGCGGTCCTCGCCCCGCCGCAGGTCCAGGGCCCGTTCGAAGTGCTGGCAGGCCTCGACGAGCCGACCCTGCTGGTAGGCGGAGCGGGCGAGGTGCTCGTGCAGGGTGGCCCGGAGCCGGTCGGGCAGCTCCGGGGAGTTCGCCTCGGTGAGGAGACGGTCGGCCTCGGCGAACTCGCCTCGCCACTGGAGCACCCGGGCCAGCCGGGCCCGCACCAGCGCGGTGCGCCGCAGCTCGCCGGTGGCTTCGGCGTAGGTCAGCGCGAGCCGGCCGTCGTCGAGCGCGTCGTCGAGGTCACCCAGCAGCCGGTTGGTCACGGCGCGGAGGCTGAGCAGCCGCGCCCGCGAACGGTTGTCGGCGACGTTGCCCAGCTTCTCGGTCAGGCCGTGCCGGGCCTCCCGGAGGGCGTCCGGCGCGTCGACCACCTCCCGCAGGGTGTCCGGGTGGAGCCGCCAGCGGAGCCCGGCCAGCCACTGCTCCGGATCCGAGCGGAACGGTCCCGTCCGGTCGGATGCCGGGCCGTCGCCGTCCCGTGCCCGCCCCACGGACGGCGCGAACAGGGAGGGGCCGGACGGCGCGGAGACCGGTCGGTGCGGTGGTCCGGAGACGGGACGTCCGGGCGGCGCCGCAGTCGGTCGGCCCGGCGCCGGCGAGACGGGCTGCCCCGGTGGCGCGGAGACGGGTCGGTGCGGCAGCCCGGAGACGGGCCGTGCCGGTGGTCCGGAGACCGGGCGGCCCGGTGCCGGTGAGACGGGCCGTGCCGGTGGTCCGGAGATCGGTGCCGGTGAGCCGGGCTGTTGTGGTGGCGCGGAGGTCGGCCGGTCCGCCGCCACGGAGCCGGAGCGCTCCGGCGGGGCGGAAACGGAAGAGCCTGCGGGCGCGACGACGGGACGGAAGGCCGGGGGCGCCGAGACCGGGGGCGTGGCAGGCGGGCGGGCCGGGTCGGGAGCGGGTTCCGGTGGGGTGCCGGCCACCGTGCGCCACCGGTCGGGCACTGGCGTCGACGGGGCCGGTGGCGCGGGGGACACCGGCTGTTTCGGTCGGAACCAGGCGTCCGCCCCCTGAGGATCGACCGGAACCCGCGGCGACGGGCCCGGTGGCACGGCGGCCGGCGGCGACACCGGAGCGCTGGACGGTCGGAACGTGCTGGACGCCCCGGGTTCCGGTGCGTCCTGTGGCGACGACGTGCCGAACACGGGCGGCGCGGACACGGGAACCACGGGCTCGGGCGGCATGGACACCGGCGCGTCGGCCGTGGGCTGTGGAGCGACCGGCGGCGCGGAGACCGGCTGTGGCGCGACCGGCGGCGCGGGGACCGGCTGTGGCGCGACCGGCGGCGCGGGGACCGGCGGCGCGGGGACGGGCGGCGCGGAGACGGGGGCGGTGGCGGAATCGCCGGGCGGGACCTCGGCACCGTCCACCGGGGACGCGGACACCGGTCGGACGGCAGCGGACCCGGTGGCGGACGTCAGCGGGACGGTCTTCACCGGCACCGGTGCCGCCTCGTCGAGGTCCTCGGTCGACCCGGTGCCGGTCACCGCCGGGCCGACGGTGGTGGACTCGTCGCCGGCCGGCTCCTGCGCTGCCGGCAGCGCAGGGAAGAGCGGCATGGCGGGGGAGACCGGTGGTGTGAGCACCGGAGCGTCGAGTGGCGACGCGTCGGGCACCGTCGCCTCGGGTAGCGGCGCGTCGGGCCCTGCCGCGTTCGGCGGCGGTGCGTCGGGCAGCGGCGCTGCGTCCTCCGGCGGTGCCGACACGAGCGGACCGTCCGGCGACGGCGGGGACACGGGTGCGCCGACCGTAGGGCGTGCGGGATACGGCACGGCCGGCAGCGGGTGAGCGGACACGAGAGCGTCGACCACCGGCGGGGCGGAGACGGGTGTGGCCGGAGTCGGCGGGGCGGAGCCGGGCATGAGCAGATCCGTAGCCGTCGCCGGAGGAGCGGAGACGGGCGTGGCCGGCGGCATCGGCTCGACGCCGTCCACCATGCCGGTGACCGGTTCGGGCGCGCCGGCCGTCTCCGGCGGGGTGGCGCCCGCGTCGGCCTCCACCCCGCCGACCGTGTCCACCGTGCCGGTCGGCTCGGGCGTGCCGACCGTCTCTGGCGCGGCAGCCGTCTCCGCTACGGCAGCCTGTTCCGCTGTGGCGCTGCCCGCCTCGGCCTCCACCGGGTCGGCTGGTGCGTCCGGGGCCCGTTCGTGGTCGAGGCCCCGAGACGTGACCTCGCGTCCGCCCTCGCCGTCGCCGTCGCCGTCGGCAGGGCCGGTGCGGGGAACGCGCGTCGGGTCGTCAGCGTCACCGGCTGATCCCGCCGGCCGGTCGTCGCCGACGGGATCAGGCCACTCGTCGCCGACGGGATCAGGCCACTCGTGGTCGACGGGCTCGGGCCGGTCGTGGTCGATCGGCTCCGGCTCCGGTCCGGTGTCGACGGTGTCGGTCGGCTCCTCCACCACGGTCGTCCCCGGTGCCGGTCCGTCGATGCCGTTGGCCGGGACCAGCGTGCCGAGCCGGTCGTCCCTCGTCTCCGGGGCATCGAAGGTCGGGTAGGCGCCGGCCGTTGCTTCCCCGTCCGTGGACTCGGACAGATCCGCGTCGCCCTCGCGGCCCGCCTCGTCGGCGGCATGGTCCGTCGGGGTGCCCGCGACGGCGTCCTCGGCCTCCGGCGCGGGGCGGTCGTGACCGGGTACCGCCTCGGCCGGGGCGGTGTCTGCATCCGGCGTGCGGCGGTACGCGTCCGGGGCGGGGGCATCGTCGTCCGTGGCCTGTCCAGGGGTGTCCATGGCCCCGGGGGAGGGCAGGAACTCCAGGCGCAGCCCCCCGAGGGACGGCGCGGTGACCGGTCCGGACGCGGCTGGACCGTCGGCCGGTACGGCAGCGGCTCCGCCGACCTCCGGCACAGGTCCGGTTTCGTCCGTGGCCGGAGCCGGCGTCGGCGCCACGGTCGGTGTGCCGGTGGGTGGTTCGGCCGGTGGCGAGGTGACCGGGCGCAGATCCTCCGCCGTCAGGCGTTCCCAGTCGGGGGCGCGCTGCTCGTCCCAGGCCGTCGACCGGGCCGGCCCGATACGGGCGGTGTCCTCGACCTCCGGGGACCACTCCTGCCGCGTCCGCGTCGACTCCTCCGGCCGGGCGTCCCACCGGCGGGCCCCGGCGTCCCACGGTTGTGACCGGGCGTCCTCGGGGGCGCTTCCCGGCCGCATGTGCCCGGGGTCGTCCTGCGGCTGCGGCCGGGCGTCCTCGGGGACGCCCGGCCGTCCCGGGCGGGACCACGCCTGGGTGGTCTCGTCGTCGGCCGGGAACCAGTCCCGGCCGCGGGGAACGGGTTTGCTCCGGGGGGCCGACCACGGTGGAGGCATCGACACGTCGTCCCGGGCGACGGGCTGCCGAGGGTAGGCCCGGGTGTCGTCCCGGGACCACTGCGGACGGGCGTGGCGGTCGTCTCCGGAGCGGTGTTCGCTGGACCAGCGCCGGTCGGGTCCGGTGGCCGGGCGGTCGGGCCACGGGGAGGTGGCGTCGGCCGGCGGCGGGGGTGGGGTGACCGGCGGCCGGAACGGCTCCCGTTCCGGGGCGCGGTGTGTGGTCCAGCCGTCCCGGCGGCCGTCCGTCGCGCCGTCCGGACGGTCGTGTCCGGGCCCGGTGTGCTCGGGCGCGTCGTGTCGGGGAACCGGGCGCTCGGACGCGTCGTGTCCGCGCGTCGTGCGATGGGGCACCGGGTATCCCCGCCGCTCCGGTGGGTCGTGCCAGCGTGCGCCGTACGGTGGCTCCTCGGGTGCGTCGTGCCGGCGCCCGCCGTACGGGGGGTGCTCCCCGGGCTCCGGCAACCACCCCGGCTCCTGCCGGGGCGCGGGGGAGACCGGTGGGTACGGCCGGGGGTCGCGGCTCGACGCCGCCCACCCGTCGGGGCCGGTCTGCGGGCGGTCGCCGTGCCAGCCGCCGGAGCGCTCCGGCTCCCGGTCCCGGTCGCGTGGCCGGTCGCGGTCGACCGTCCACCCGGGCGGCTGGTGCCGGAGGTCAGGGCGGGGCTGGTCGGCCGGCGGACCGATCCGCCGTCCCCCGGTCGGGGGCGGCTCCACCGGGTGGCGGTCCTGCGGCGGTGGCCATCCTGCGGACGGCCGGGCGTACGGGTCGTCGACCGGGGACCGCTGCTCGTCCCACCGGCCCGGCCAGCCCTGTCCGGCGGGGCCGCCGTGGTCGTTGCGGGCGGGCCCGCGCCGGTACCGGCCGTCCTGGTCGAGCGGTACCAGCGGGACGACTTCGGCCCGGCCGGTGGCGGTGGCCCGGTTGCGGTCACTGCGGAACGGGACCTGCTGGATGCCGATGTCGCCGGGGTAGCGCTGCCCCGGGAACTGGGGATGCCACTCGGTGGTCGGCTCGACCATCCAGGACGGTTCGGCCGGGTCGCGCCAGCGGTCGTATCCGCTCATCCGGTGACCTTCCGCCCGCCCGCGCGCCGCGCCCGGGGGGCCGGATCGCGTCGGTCGCTCACGGCGGTGTCACCTCGTCGGAAATTGTCGCGCTGGCAGCCGGGGCGTGTCTGTAGAGTCGCCCGGTCCGGCACTGGGTGGCTGCGGAAGGAGGGTAACGGCGTGGGCTCCGTCACCGCCACTGTGGGACCGGCCCGGCACTCAAACGTTATCCTATGGTTTCGGACATTTGGCGCGATAGTCGGATCAGGATTCCGGCGTTACTCCACGTATCGGCAGGCTGCGGTGGCCGGCGTGGTCACCAACACCGTCTTCGGCTTCCTCCGCTGCTACCTCCTGCTCGCCGTGGCCCGGCAGGCCGGCTCGGTCGCCGGTTACGACCCGGCCCGGCTCGCCACCTACGTCTGGATGGGGCAGGGGCTGCTCACCGTCGTCCTGCTCTGGGGCTGGACCGAACTGGCCGACCGGATCCGCACCGGGGACGTGGTCAGCGACCTGCTCCGCCCGGTCGATCCGGTGACCAGCCACCTCGCCGCCGACCTGGGTCGCGCCGGCTACGCGGTGCTGGCCCGCATGTTGCCGCCGGTGCTGGTCGGCCCGCTCTTCTTCGAGGTATACCTGCCGACCCGCTGGTCCACCGCGTTGCTGTTCCCGCTGTCGGTGCTGCTGGCGGTGGTGGCCTGCTTCGGCTGCCGGTACCTGGTCAACGCCACCGCCTACTGGTTGCACGACGTCCGCGGCGCGATGATCCTGTGGACGCTCAGCTCGGGTCTGCTGGCCGGGCTCTACTTCCCGCTGCGCTTCCTGCCGGCGGGGCTCCACCAGACGCTGTGGATCGTCACCCCGTTTCCGAGTCTCTTCCAGACCCCGCTCGACGTGCTGGTCGAGGTCGACCCGCCGCCGGTCTCGCTCGCCCTGGTCGGGATCCAGGTGGTCTGGACGGTGCTGATCCTGGCGTCCTGCCGGCTGGTGCAGCGCCGGGCCGAGCTTCGGCTGGTGGTGCAGGGTGGCTGACCCGGCCGGCACGACGCTCGGCGCGTACCGGGCGTTGCTCGGTGCGCAGGCCAGGTCGCAGACCGCGTACCGGGTGTCGTTCACCGTGGACCTGGTGGGCAACGTCGGGGCGACCGTCTTCGACGTGCTCACCGTCTTCGTCCTCTTCGGGGTGACCCGGGAACTCGGCGGCTTCACCCTGCGTGAGACGTTCGTGATGGTCGCCCTCTCCGCCTGCGCCTTCGCCACGGCCGACCTGCTGGTCGGCAACATCGAACGGCTACCCCGGTACGTCCGCACCGGCCTGTTCGACACGGTGCTGCTGCGCCCGCTCGGCGCGCTGCCGCAACTGCTGCTCATGGACCTGCCGCTGCGCAAGGTCTCCCGGGTGCTCTTCGGGCTGGCCGTCCTGGTGGTGGCGGTCGGCACGGCCGGGATCGAGTGGACCCCGGCCCGGGCGGCACTGGTGGTCCTCGCCCCGCTGGCCGGGGTGGTCTTCTTCGGCTCGGTCTTCGTGGCCACCGCGACCGTCTCGTTCTACTGGGTCGAGTCGGGGGAGCTGGCCAACTCGGTCACCTACGGCGGGCGGGACTTCACCTCGTACCCGATCACGGTCTTCGGGGGCTGGTTCCGGGCGGTCTTCGCGTACGGTCTCGGCTTTGCCTTCGTCAGCTACCACCCGGCGCTGGCGCTGCTCGGCCGGGACGACCCGCTCGGCCTGCCGGCCTGGGTGGGCTGGGCCTCGCCGGGCGTCGCGGTGGTCGCCGCCGCGATCGCCGCCACGGCGTGGCGGACCGGCGTCCGACACTACCGGAGTACGGGGTCATGAGCGCGACCGTGATCGAGGCGCACGCGCTGCGCAAGGAGTTCACCGTGCGGGTCCGGGCCGGGCGGCTGCGCCGGCACAAGCGGATTGTCACCGCCGTCGACGGGGTCGACCTGCGGGTGGAGCGGGGCGAGATGCTCGGCTACATCGGGCCGAACGGGGCCGGGAAGTCCACCACCCTGAAGATGCTCACCGGCGTGCTCACCCCCACCGCCGGCCAGGTGCGCGTCTGCGGCCTGGAGCCGGTCGCCCGGCGGACCCGGCTGGCCCTGCGCATCGGCGTGGTGTTCGGGCAACGCTCCCAGCTCTGGTGGGACCTGCCCCTGCGCGACTCGTTCGACCTGCTGCGGCACGTCTACCGGGTGCCGGCCGCCGACCACGCGGCCCGGTTGCGCCGCTGCCGGGACCTGCTCGACCTGGACGCCTTCCTCGACACCCCGGTCCGCCAGCTCTCCCTCGGTCAGCGGATGCGCGGCGAGCTGACCGCCGCCCTGCTGCACGGCCCGCAGGTGCTCTTCCTCGACGAGCCGACCATCGGATTGGACGTGGTCAGCCGGCAGGCGGTCCGTGGCTTCCTCGCCGAGCTGGGCCGGACCGGGGACACCACACTGGTGCTCACCACCCACGACCTGGCCGACATCGAGCGCCTCTGCCGACGTCTCGTGGTGATCGACCACGGCCGGGTGGTGCACGACGGCTCGATCGCCGCCCTGCACAGCCGGTACGGCTCCCGCCGGCTGGTGGTCGCCGAACTCGACGTCGCCCTGCCCGAGCCGCCGACGCTGCCCGGTGCGCCGTTGCAGCGGGTGGAGGCGGACGGGCACCGGCTGGTCTACGCGCTGGAGTCGGCGGGCGCGGCGGAGGTGGTCGCCGGACTGGCCGGGCTCGCCACGCTCCGCGACATCTCGATCGTCGAGCCGGACATCGAGGACGTGGTGGCCCGCCTCTACCGCAGCCCACATCCGGTGTGAGCGGGGGGGCGTCCGGTGGTAGCAGGGGACCCCTGTTACCACCTGATGATGAGGAAGGGGCCCCTGCTACCACCGCAGAAGCCTGCCACCACCGTCGGGAGACGTCAGATCGGATCGCCGAGGTTGACCCGGGGCGCCGGGGCGCGCATCTTGCGGAACGTGATCGAGCGCATGATCGCGTAGAGGTAGAGCGAGCCCATCCGCTGGCCGGTATTGGGGTAGCGCTCACGGACCAGCTTCTTGATCTTGCGGCTGATCAGAATGGAGTCGATCACCACACCGATCGCCAGCGCCGCCCAGAGCAGGTTCGACACCAGGCGCACGGTCGGCGGCATCGCCGCCGACGAGCCGATCAGCACGACCAGCGCGCCGCCGAAGAACCAGGTGCCGACGGTACGTCGGGAGTCGACGACGTTACGGGCCAGCACCCGTTCCGGCCCCCGGTCCCGGGGGCCGCCCTCGCGGCGGAACTCCTCCGCCGCCTCGGCCCGCAGACGACGACGCCGCTCCTTGGCCTCCTCCTTGCTCAGCGGCTTGGTGGCGGCGGCGACCCGGCGGTTGGCCGTGGGTCGCTTCGGGGTCTCCCGTCCCTTCGCCGGCGTGTAGCCACGCGGGCGGGTGGAATCGGGCGTCTCGTCCGCCGTCACCTCGGTGACGGCCTCGTCGACGAGGTCGGTGGACTTGCGGCGAAACAGCGAGGGCACGTGGTGAAGGGTAGCCAACCGTCGGCGGCCGGTGCACATCACGGTGCGCCGGCCGCCGGCAGGGGTGAGTCAGGTCATGCCCGGTGGCTGGTCCGACCGGACTTCCGGGGCAGCCGGCCGGGCCGCCCACGCGGCCCAGCCGGCTCCGCCGGTCACGGACGCTCGACGTGCGCGCCGAGGTCGGCGAGTTTCGCCTCGAAGTCCTCGTAGCCCCGGTTGATCAGGTCGACGCCGTACACCCGGGAGGTGCCCTCGGCGGCGAGCGCCGCGATCAGGTGGCTGAACCCGGCGCGCAGGTCCGGGATGACCAGGTCGGCGGCGTGCAGCTTGCTCGGGCCCGCGATCACCGCGGAGTGCTTGAAGTTGCGCCGGCCGAAGCGGCACGGGGTGCCGCCCAGGCAGTCCCGGTAGACCTGGATGTTCGCGCCCATCGAGTTGAGCGCCTCGGTGTAGCCGAGCCGCTGCTCGTAGACCGTCTCGTGGACGATCGACAGGCCCCGGGCCTGGGTCAGCGCGACGACCAGCGGCTGCTGCCAGTCGGTCATGAAGCCGGGGTGCACGTCGGTCTCCAGCGCGGTGGCGTGCAGTTCGCCGCCCGGGTGCCAGAACCGGATGCCGCCCTCCTGGCCGAGGTCGCCCAACCGGGGCGGACGGGTGTCGGTCACCTCGTACTCGCCGCCGACGGAGCGGAAGACGTTCAGGAAGGTCATCATGTCGGCCTGCTGCGCGCCGAGCACCTCGACGTGACCCCGGGTGGCCAGCGCCGCCGCCGCCCAGCTCGCCGCCTCGATCCGGTCCGGGATCGGCCGGTGGGTGTAGCCGTGCAGCTTCGGCACACCCTGGATCTCGATCACCCGGTCGGTGTGCACCTTGATGATCGCGCCCATCTTCTGGAGCACGCAGATCAGGTCGATGATCTCCGGTTCCACCGCCGCGTTCCGCAGCTCGGTGACCCCCTCGGCCATCACCGCGGTCAGCAGCACCTGCTCGGTCGCGCCCACGCTCGGGTACGGCAGCGCGAACTTGGTGCCGTGCAGGCCGTTCGGGGCGGACAGGTGCAACCCCTCCGGGGTCTTCTCGACCGTCGCGCCGAACTCGCGCAGCGCCTGGAGGTGGAAGTCGATCGGACGGGGGCCGATGTGGCAGCCACCCAGGTCCGGGATGAACGCGTGGCCGAGGCGGTGCAGCAGCGGGCCGCAGAACAGGATCGGGATCCGGCTCGACCCGGCGTGCACGTTGATCTGGTCGGTGCTCGCGCTCTCCACGTTCGCGGGGTCGAAGACCAGCTCGCCGTCCTCCTGGCCGTCGCTGACCTTCACGCCGTGCAGGCCGAGCAGACCCCGGACCACCTCGACGTCCCGGATCTTCGGTACGTCGAAGAGTCGGCTCGGGCTGTCGCCGAGCAGGGCGGCGACCATCGCCTTGGAGACCAGGTTCTTCGCGCCGCGCACGCGGATCCGCCCTTCCAGCGGAGTTCCTCCGTGTACGACCAGGACGTCGTTGGTCAACGCAACCTCCAGCGCGTCGGTGCTGCCGTGTGGGGTGATTGAGGGGCCGGCGACTCGTCGCTACCCGGACGGCGGCCGGTGGTAAACGGCTCGCTCAGTCGTCGCAGGGGCAGCATAGCCCTCGGTGACGAGAATGACTCGGGCAGACCGCATCGGATGCCGTGAAAGGGTGACGGGGGTACGTAACCGCACCCCACACGTCACCTGCGGTCGTCAGGCCCCGGGCAGGGCCAGCATCTGGTCCAGGGCCACCCGGGCGTGGTGGGCGGTGTCCGCATCGACGGTGATCTGATTCACCACCCGGCCGGCGACCAGCTCCTCCAGCGCCCACACCAGGTGCGGCAGGTCGATCCGGTTCATCGTCGAGCAGTAGCAGACCGCCTTGTCGAGGAACATGATCTGCTTGTCCGGGTGGGCCAGCGCGAGCCGGCGGACCAGGTTCAGTTCGGTGCCCACCGCCCAGGCCGAGCCGGCCGGGGCCGCCTCGATGGTCCGGATGATGTACTCGGTCGAGCCGACCAGGTCGGCGGCGTTGACCACCTCGTGCCGGCACTCCGGGTGGACCAGCACGTTGACCCCGGGCACCCGCTGCCGGACGTCGTTGACGCTGTCCAGGGTGAAACGGCCGTGCACCGAGCAGTGTCCCCGCCACAGGATCATCCGCGCGTCGCGCAGCTGCTCGGCGGTCAGCCCGCCGTTCGGCTTGTGCGGGTCGTAGAGCACACAGTCGTCCAGCGAGAAGCCCATCTCCAGCACGGCGGTGTTGCGGCCCAGGTGCTGGTCGGGCAGGAAGAGCACCTTCGAGCCCTGCTGGTACGCCCAGTCCAGGGCCCGCTTGGCGTTCGACGAGGTGCAGACCACCCCGCCGTTGCGGCCGACGAAGCCCTTGATGTCGGCCGAGGAGTTCATGTACGTCACCGGGACCGTGTCGGCGGCGACACCCAGCTCGGTCAGCACGTCCCAGGCGGTCTCCACCTGGGAGAGCACCGCCATGTCCGCCATCGAGCAGCCGGCGGCCAGGTCGGGCAGGATCACCTTCTGGGCGTCCGACGTGAGGATGTCGGCGCTCTCCGCCATGAAGTGCACACCGCAGAAGACGATGTACTCGGCGTCCGGGCGGGCCGCTGCCTCCCGGGCCAGCTTGAACGAGTCGCCGGTCACGTCGGCGAACTGGATCACCTCGTCGCGCTGGTAGTGGTGACCCAGCACGAAGACCCGTTCGCCCAGCGCCGCCTTGGCCGCCGCCGCCCGGGCCACCAGGCCGGGGTCGCTCGGCGCCGGCAGGTCACCCGGACACTCCACGCCACGCTCGGTGGCGGGATCACTGCCCCGGCCGAGGAGAAGCAGCGCCGTCGCGGTGTTGGAGGGTTCCACCCAGGTCGAAGTCACGACCCCATGGTCCCACAGCGTGGCCGTGGTGCAGCCTTCCCGGATGTGGGCTGCCACACTGCTGGGCATGCGTGTGCTGCTCTGTCCGGACAAGTTCGCCGGCACCCTGCCCGCCCAGGAGGTGGCCCACGCGGTGGCCACCGGCTGGCGCGAGGTCGCCCAAGGTGACGAACTCCTCATCCGGCCCCTCGCCGACGGTGGGCCCGGCTTCGTCGCGGTCCTCGCCGACGCGCTCGGCGGCCGGCGGATACCGGTGCCGACGGTCGACCCGCTGGGCCGCCCGACCGCCGGGGAGATCCTGCTCACCGACGACGGGACCGCGTACCTCGAAAGCGCCCAGGCGTGCGGCCTGCACCTGCTCGCTCCGGACGAGCGTGACCCGAAGACCACCACCTCGTACGGGCTCGGGCTGCTGGTCACCGCGGCGGTGGAGCACGGCGCGCGGACCGTGGTGATCGGGCTGGGCGGTTCCGGCACCAACGACGCCGGCGCCGGCATGTTCGCCGCGCTCGGCGCGACCCCGCTGGACGAGGCCGGCCGGGCACTGCCGTACGGCGGGGCGGCGCTGGTCGCCGTGGCCGGCCTGGACGGCGTGCCCCGGCTGCGCGACGCCACCCTGGTCGCCGCCAGCGACGTGGACAACCCGCTGCTCGGGCTGCACGGGGCGAGCAGCGTCTACGGCCCGCAGAAGGGGGCGACCCGCGAGGACGTGCTGCTGCTCGACGCGGCGTTGGAGCGCTTCGCGGGCGTACTTGAGAAAGACCTGCCGGGCTGCCCGGCCGGGCTCGGCGCGTTGCCCGGCGGTGGCGCGGCCGGTGGGCTCGGCGCGGCGGTGCTCGCCCTCGGCGGCCGGTGCGAATCCGGCATCGGGCTGGTCACCCGGGCGATCGGCCTGGAGGCGGCGCTGGACGCGGTGGATCTGGTGATCACCGGGGAGGGCTCCTTCGACCACCAGTCGCTGCGCGGCAAGGTGGTCGCCGGGGTGGCCGGCGCGGCCCGGGACCGGGGCGTGCCCTGCGTGGTGGTGGCCGGCCGGGTCAGTACCGGCCGGCGGGAGGCCGCCTCGGCCGGGGTGACCGACACCCACAGCCTGGTGGAACACTTCGGGGGTGAGGAACACGGCGGAGTCGAGGCGGCCATGAGCCGTCCGGCGGAGGGACTCCGGGCGCTGGGTGCCCGACTGGCCGGACAGTGGAGCCGCTGACCGCCGGGTCCCCACCTGGGGTCAGCCTGGCGAGCCGCCGGAGAAGCTGCGGCGTGAGCCGTCGACCGCCGGTCCGCAGGGCGGCGTTGACTGCTGACCCACGGCCGACCGGGCCACCCCGCCCCGGAGCGGCCTACAATCAGACCTGGACCACAGTGGGAATCACTGGACCGGCGAGGACGTTGGCCCGGAGAGACCACACCGACGCGCGCAGGGAGAATTCCACGTGACCACGCCAGCGCAGACCGACTCGACCGAGGCCAAGGCCCCCACGACCGTCGTCCTCACCGACGTCGCGGCGCAGAAGGTCAAGGCCCTGATCGAGCAGGAGGGCCGCGACGACCTGCGGCTCCGGGTCGCGGTGCAGCCGGGTGGCTGCTCCGGCCTGCGGTACCAGCTCTTCTTCGACGAGCGTTCCCTCGACGGGGACGTCGTCACTGACTTCGGTGGTGTCGAGGTCGTCGTCGACCGGATGAGCGCCCCGTACCTGACCGGCGCAACGATCGACTTCGCCGACCGGATCGACGCCCAGGGCTTCACCATCGACAACCCGAACGCGGGCAGCTCCTGCGCCTGCGGTGACTCGTTCAGCTGAGTCGCTGACCTCGGCCCGACGGCGGGGCCGCCCCTCTTCCGGGGCGGCCCCGCCGTTTTCGTACCGCCCCGTCACGGTTCCGCCCGCCCGCGTTCTAGTGGTAGCAGGGGCCCCTTGCAGGGCGAAAATCACCTGTAGGGGGCCCCTGCTACCACCCGGGCGCTCAAGCGTCGCTCGAAGGGCCATGTCCCAATCGGCGGGCCGGTGGAAAGATGACCGGGCCGGTAGGCTGACCGGCGCTCTGCTCCCCGACCGCGAGGGTTGACATGAAGATCGCCGTGACTGGCTCGATCGCGACCGACCACCTGATGAGCTTCCCCGGCCGGTTCGCCGACCAGCTCATCGCCGACCAGCTGGACAAGGTCTCGCTGTCCTTCCTCATCGACGACCTCATCGTCCGGCGTGGCGGTGTGGCCGCGAACATCGCCTTCGGGATGGCCCAGCTCGGGTTGACCCCGGTGCTGGTCGGCGCGGTCGGTGCCGACTTCGCCGACTACCGCTCCTGGCTGGAGCGGCACGGTGTCGACTGCGACTCGGTGCACGTCAGCGAGGTCGCGCACACCGCTCGTTTCGTCTGCACCACCGACACCGACATGTGCCAGATCGCCTCCTTCTACGCCGGGGCGATGAGCGAGGCCCGCAACATCGAGTTGGCCCCGGTCGCGCAGCGGGTCGGTCGCCTCGATCTGGTGCTGGTCGGCGCCAACGACCCCGAGGCGATGCTGCGTCACTCGGCCGAGTGCCGGGAGCGCGGCTACCACTTCGCCGCCGACCCCTCCCAGCAGCTCGCGCGGATGGACGGCAGCGACGTCGCCGGCCTGATCGACGGCGCCACCTACCTGCTCACCAACGAGTACGAGAAGTCGCTGCTGCAGAGCAAGGCCGGCCTCACCGATGCCCAACTGCTCGACCGGGTGACCATCCGGGTCACCACGCTCGGCAAGGACGGCGTGGAGATCGAGGGGCGGGACGTCCCGCGGCTACACGTGCCGGCCGTCCGGGACGTCCGCGAAGTCGACCCGACCGGCGTCGGTGACGGCTTCCGCGGCGGCTTCTTCGCCGGCCTCTCCTGGGGTCTCGGCCTGGAGCAGGCCGCCCAGGTCGGCTGCCTCTCCGCCGCGATGGTGCTGGAGAACCACGGCGCGCAGGAGTACCAGATCCACCGGGACGCCTTCGTCAAGCGCCTCGCCGAGTCCTACGGCGACGCCGTCGCCGACCAGGTCCGCCCCCACCTGCTCGGCTGACCGCCTCCGCAGACGCCGCTCCGGGCAGCCGCCGCGTGCCGGTGGCCGCCCGGAGGGCACGGTGCCAACCGTCGGCGCCGACGGGCGACTCAGGGGCGGTGCTCTCGTGGATCGGTCCGCACTCGCACCAAACTGACGTGGGGCAGCTCGGACATCGCGGCGAGGTGGCGGAGCTGGGCCCGACGGGGCTCCTCGCCGTTGACGCGTAACCGCAGCGCCGCCTCGCCGATCACCGCGTGCAGGGTCAACGGCTTCTCGTCGGTGAGCCGCGCGCGGGTCTGCCGGAGACGGGGACCTGCTCTGTGGCGACCAGCGGACGTACGCCGGACGGTTTCCGAGCGCCGACAGCGCCGTACGGATCTTCAGCCGCGCCGGACGGCGGTTACGGCTGATCTGGATCGACGAGTCGGTCCACCCGACGGGCGTGACAGCGCAGATCTTGGACACTTAGCGCTCAAATGGAACGGTAACTGTCCAAGGTCGTGTCAGTGGGGAGCGCGGCCGGTACGCCGAGCACAGCCGGGGGCGTCAAGTGGAAGCGCGGCCGGGTCGCCGCGTGGGACGTTGTGGCGGGACGCTGGCTGAGGGCCGGGCGGAGGGACTCAGCGGGTGCGGCGGACGTCGTAGCCGGGTCCGTCGACGGCGGCCACGAACTCCTGCCCGCGCATCCGGCACCAGGCCGGGATGTCCACCGCTGCCGCCGGGTCGTCGGCGAGAACCCGCAGCACCGCGCCGACCGGCAGGTCCGGCAGGCGGCGGGCGAGCGCGATGACCGGCAGCGGGCAGCGCTGCCCGAGACAGTCCAGCACCTCGTCCGGCCCAGTCGTCACGGCCTGCTCCGGCCCGCCCGTCGCCGCCTGCTCTGGCCTCGTGGTCGCGTTCTTGGTCGGAGTGCTGCCCGGCCCAGCCGGTCCGGGAGGTTCCGGCCCGGCGGCCGTGGCACGTTGCGGGTCGGCCCCGGCGGGCGGTACGGCGGTCACAGCCCCACCACCCCGGCCTCGGCGCGCAGGCCGGCGACGATCTCCGGCAGCTCGGTCAGGAACCGTTCGACGTCCGCCTCGGTGGTCTCCCGGTGCAGGCTGACCCGGACGTTGCCGTGCGAGAGCACCCCCATCGCCTCCAGCACGTGTGACGGCCGCAGCGTCGACGCGGTGCACGAGGACCCGGAGGAGACGGCGAAGCCCCGCCGGTCCAGCGCGTGCAGCAGCGCCTCGCCGTCGACGTAGAGGCAGGAGAAGGTCACCAGGTGGGGGAGGCGGTCCACCGGGTCGCCCACGACCTCGACGTCCGGCACGTCCGCCGCGATCCGGGCCCGGATCCGCTCCACCAGCGGCGTGAGCCGGGCGGCCTCGGCCGCCGCGTCGGCCGCCGCGGCGCGCAGGCTCGCCGCCGCCGCGACCACCGCCGGCAGGTTCAACGACCCCGGCGTACGGCCCGACTCCCGCTCGTCGGCCGGCCAGGGCGACTCCCACCGGGTGCCCTTGCGGACCACCAGCAGTCCCACGCCGGACGGGCCGCCCCACTTGTGGGCGCTGGCGGTCAGCACCGACCAGCCGGTGGGCACGGGGGCCCGGCCGACCACCTGGGCGGCGTCGACGTACAGCGGCACCCCCGCCCCGGCGCAGGCGGCGGCGGCCTCGGCGACCGGCTGCACGGTGCCCACCTCGTGGCTGGCCGCGATCAGGCTGGCCCAGGCCACCCCGGGCGACCGGACCGCCGTCCCCCACGCGTCGAGGTCGAGTCGGCCCGACCGGTGGACCGGCACGGACACCGCCTGACCGCCGTCGGCGACGTGCCGCTCGGCGGCGTGCAGGACGGCGGAGTGTTCGATCGCCGAGTGCACCAGCACCGGGCCGACCCGCCGTCGAGCGGCCAGGCCGCCCAGCACCGCGCCGTGCGCCGCCGTGGTGCCGTTGGCGGTGAAGGAGAGCTCGTCGGGGCGTACCCCGAGGGTCTCGGCTGCCGCGGCCCGCGCCGCGTCGAGGAGTTGACGGGCCCGGCGGGCGGACGTGTAGAGCCGACCGGGGTCGGCCCAGCCGTCGGCCAGGGCGGCGGCCAGCGCCTGTCTGGCCACCGGGTGCAACGGGGTGGCGGTGGCCGCGTCCAGGTAGACCGGGGGAGCGCTCACGGGTGCCAACGTAGCGTGCGGGGGGTGTTCGCGATCCCTCGACCGGGGCGGACACGCGACCCCAGGGCATTCCGGTCCGTCATGGTCGAGTAATCTGCGACCGTCGGTGACGCCTTTGCCGCCGGTGCTGTCAATCCGCCGGCCGGGCCGGCGGAACCGGGTCAGACACCGCGGCGCGCTAGGGAGGCAGGACCAGGTGGTCGCAAGGAGTTCGGAGGTACGGCCGACGGCCGTACGGCACAACGCTTCCCCGGGAGCCGGTGGGCGCCGGGGACGGGGTGCCGGGCGGCTCGCCGGTCTCGGTCTCAGCGCAGGGGCGACTCTGGTCCTGCTGACGGGTTGTGACGTCGGTGCGGCGTTCGACGGTTTCGGCTGGCCGCAGGGCGGCATCTCGGCCGAGTCCCGGCGGATGTACGACCTCTGGATCGCGTCCTGCATCGCGGCGCTCGCGGTCGGGGTCTTCGTCTGGGGCCTGATCTTCTGGTGCATCATCCGGTACCGCAAGCGCGGTAACGAGCTGCCCGTGCAGACCCGGTTCAACATGCCGATGGAGTTCCTCTACACGATCGCGCCGATCCTGATCGTCTCGGTGCTCTTCTACTACACCGCGGTCGTGCAGACCGACGTGGAGAAGCGCACGGCGAACCCGGACGTGGTCGTCGAGATCGTCGCTTTCAAGTGGAACTGGCAGTTCAACTACCGGGACGGCCTGGGCAAGGACGCGAACACCGTCGCGTCGGTCCTCGGCACCAGCGAGGTCATCCCGGTGCTGGTGCTGCCGACCAACCGGTCCATCCGGTTCGAGGAGACCAGCAAGGACGTCATCCACTCCTTCTGGGTGCCGGAGCTGCTCTTCAAGCGGGACGTCTTCCCCGGCAAGATCCGCAACGAGTTCGAGATCTCCGAGCTGGTGACCGAGGGCGCGTACGTGGGCCGCTGCGCCGAGCTGTGCGGCAGCTACCACGCCTTCATGAACTTCGAGCTGCGGGTCGTGTCGCCGCAGGAGTACGACCAGTTCCTCGCCGCCAAGCGGGACGGCCGGTCGACCCAGGAGGCGCTCCAGTCGATCGGTGAGGATCCGTACGCGACGACCACCCGGCCGTTCGAGACCCGGCGCACCGAGAGCAACTTCAACAACGCGGCCGGCACGCCGGCCGGCGCGGGACGCTGAGGGGGCCGGCATGAGGACCGAGTGGAAGATCTTCTCCATCATCGCGGCGTTCCTGCTCGCTGTCAGCGTCCTCTACGGCGCCTGGACGGCCGGTGAGACCGGTCACGTCGAGTGGGTCGGCACCGTCGCCCTGCTGCTGTCGTTCGGGCTCTGCGCGATGTGCGGTGGGTTCTTCTGGTTCGTCGCCCGCCGGATCGACCTGCGTCCGGAGGACCGCGCCGACGGGGAGATCGCCGACGGCGCCGGCGAGGTCGGCTTCTTCAGCCCCGGCAGCTACTGGCCGTTCGGCCTGGCGCTCGCCGCCGCCGTCACCGGCTTCGGCCTGGTGATCTGGCAGTACTGGCTGATCGCCCTGGGCCTGGTGGCGGTCGCCCTGGCCACGTCCGGTCTGCTCTTCGAGTACTACACCGGCACCCGGCGCACCGCCGAGCACTGACCGGCGTCGTCCGACCACGACGAGGGCCGCCTCCCCTTCGGGAGGCGGCCCTCGTCGTGTGGGCGCTCCGGCCCGGCGGGAGGATCCTCGCGGAACGAGGACGGGCCGCCGACGTGCCGGGTCAGGCCGCCCTACGGTGTCCGCGCGACACCGGTCGGCGGTCGGCCAGCCGGGCGGGAGTGAACCGGAAGGTGGCGATCAGCACCGCCGAGCCGCAGCCGGTGCAACTCAGCTCGGGGCAGTCCGCCCCGTGCCCGTCTTCGCAGGGCGGGACCTCGAACAGTTGGACGCCCTGGCAGCTGTCGCAGTACAGCTCGCGCTCCGACACGGGCGTCTCCTCTCTGTGCGGGCTGCCGGCGGGGCGGGCCTCCGGTCGACCCGGACGGCGCGGGCCGGCACCGGGGACCACCGGGGGCCGGTGAACACCCGGCACCGGTGGACATCCGGCACCGGTGGACATCCGGCACCGGTGGACATCCGGCACCGGTGGACATCCGGCACCGGTGGACATCCGGGGCCTCTGGACCACCTCCACCTGTGGACCGCTCGGCACGGCAGCAGCGAAAACTACTCGGCTGTAGTTTGGCACGCGGGTCCGACAACCTCGTCGGAAGCCCGGCCGGGGAGCGGTCGGTCTCCGCCGCTCAGGCCGAGCGGGCCACCTCGATCCAGCGGTCGAGGGCCCGCGCCGCCGCGCCGGAGTCGATCGACTCGGCGGCCCGGTCCAGCCCGGCCCGGACGGCGGTCAGCAGGTCGCCGTCGAGCGGCCCCTGGGTGGCGAGCGCGGCGGCGGCGTTGACCAGCACGGCGTCGCGTACCGGGCCCCGCTCGCCGGCGAGCAGTCGCCGGACGACACCGGCGTTGTACGCCGCGTCAGCGCCGCGGAGGTCGGCCAGGGTGGCCCGGGGTACCCCGAGGTCGGTCGCGTCGAGCAGCGCCTCTCTGACGGTGCCCTGCTGGGCCACCCAGAAGCGGGTGGGGGCGGCGGTGCTGAACTCGTCCAGCCCGTCCTCGCCCCGCATCACCAGGGCCGAGTCGCCCCGGGCGGCGAAGACGGCGGCCATCACCGGCGCCATCCGCAGGTCGAAGCAGCCGACCGCGCCGGCGCGCGGCCGGGCCGGGTTGGTCAGCGGACCGAGGAAGTTGAAGAAGGTGGGCACGCCGATCTCGCGGCGGACCGGGCCGGCGTGCCGCATGCCCGGGTGGAACCGGGCGGCGAAGCAGAAGCCGATGCCGGCCTCGGTGACGCAGCGGGTGACCCCGGCCGGGTCGAGGTCCAGCGGGACGCCGAGGAACTCCAGCACGTCGGCGGTGCCGCAGGAGGAGGAGGCCGCCCGGTTGCCGTGCTTGACCACCCGGACCCCGGCCCCGGCCACCACCAGCGCCGCCATGGTCGAGATGTTGACCGTGTGGGCGAGGTCACCGCCGGTGCCGACCACGTCGAGGGCGCTGGCCCGGACATCCTCGGGCAGCTCCACGGGGACGGCGTTGCCGAGCATCGCCTCGACCAGGCCGGCCAGCTCGGTCGGAGTCTCGCCCTTGGCCCGCAGGCCCACCGCGAAGGCGGCGATCTGGATCGGTGTGGCCGCGCCCGTCATGATCTCGCCCATCGCCCACGAGGTGTCGGCGGTGGGGAGTTCCTCACCGCGCAGCAGCGCGGCGAGCAGGTGTGGCCAGGTCCGATCGCCCATGGTGGGCCTC
This sequence comes from Micromonospora echinospora, assembly GCF_900091495.1. Lineage (NCBI taxonomy): Bacteria > Bacillati > Actinomycetota > Actinomycetes > Micromonosporales > Micromonosporaceae > Micromonospora > Micromonospora echinospora. The sequence goes on from NZ_LT607413.1 coordinate 4,185,321, forward strand.
CCGAGCAGGCGTGGGATGCGGGTGACGGCACCGGTGTCGACGGTGACGGACCGGGCCGGACGATCGCGGACCCGGGCGGGCCCGGACCGTGGAGGTGGAGCGTCGCCTCAGGCGGCGCGGCCGGCGCCGGCGTGCCGACGCAGCAGCTCGGCGACGGTGGAACCGGTGGTCACCGGGTCCAGCGGGTGCACCAGGGTCGCGTCGACCTCGGCGTACGCGGCCAGCCAGCGGTCGGCGGCGCGGGCGATCACCACGCAGGTCGGGGGAGCGTCGGCCCGGTCGTCCTTGACCTGGCGGGCGATGCCGATGCCCCCGGCCGGGGTCGCCTCGCCGTCGAGGATCATCAGGTCGATCTCGTAGTCGTCGACCAGCCGGATGCACTCGGCGTAGCTGGCCGCCTCGGTGAACTCGACCCGCAGGTCGGCGGCGGGACGGGTGCCCACGGCGAGCCGCATCCGGTCACGCACCTGCGGGTCGTCGCTGTAGAGCAGGACGGTGTAAAGACGATCGCTCATCGCTGGCTTGGCTCCCACGTCGTAGCTGCCCGCTGATCGTACCGGTCGGGTCGGGCCGGTCGCGTCGGTGCCCACGGCGGCCCGACGGCCCGGGTCAGGCCGGGGTGCCGGCGGCGCGTTGCCGGGCCTCCTGGCGGTCCAGGTCGCGGTCGATCCGGCGGGCCTCCCGCTCGGACTGGCGGACCCACTGCACCACCAGCACCGCCAGCATGGTGATGCTGACGAACTCGCCGCCGGCCCAGACGATGCCGCCGGCCACCACCTGGTCGTTCCACGGGTCCGACCAGGCGAGGTTCAGCGACGGGTACCAGTCGCCGCCGAACAGCGTGCTGCTCTGCATGATGGTGAGCCCGAGGACGGTGTGGAACGGCACCGACAGCAGCATCAGCAGCGCCCGGCCCGGGTAGGGCCAGCGGTTCGGGATCGGGTCGAGGCCGAGCATCGGCCAGAAGAACACGCAGCCGGTCATGATGAAGTGCGCGTGCACCACCTCGTGCGCCCAGGCGTGCTCCAGGGTGTACCGGTAGAGGTCGGTGAAGTAGAGCACGAACGGGTTCACCACGAAGATCGTGAAGGCGACCAGCGGGAACGTGTAGACCCGGGCGACCCGGCTGTGCACCACCGCCACCAGCCGCTGGCGCGGACGCTTGGGCAGGGTGCGCAGCGCGAGGGTGACCGGGGCGCCGAGCGCGAGGAAGATCGGCGCGATCATGGAGAGCACCATGTGCTGCACCATGTGCACCGAGAAGAGCGCGGTGTCGTACGCGTGCAGTCCGCTGACCGTGACCGAGGCGATGCCGCCCAGCCCCGGCCCGAGGAAGAACACCGTCCGGGCGACCGGCCACCGGTCGCCGCGCATCCGTAGCCGGTGCACGCCGTAGAGGTAGAGGCCGGCGGCCAGGACCAGACCGACCGCCAGCCAGGAGTCCAGCCGGGTCTCGGTGAACACCCGGGTGATCTCGAACGGCGGCGGCGGCTCGGCGGCGAGCGCGGGCCCCGCTCCGGCGGCCGGGGCGGCGGTCATGATCGGATCGAGGTACCACACGCTTTTCAGGCTAGGCCAGGCGAACCGGACGCCGTCCGTCGGCCCGCCGGAACGACCGTTATGCCACCCCGATGCTCGCCGGGCCTGATCGGGCGCAATAATGACGGCGTGACTGCGGCCCCAGCCATTGACAAGAGCCGGATCCATTCCCTGACCCGACCCAACATGGTCAGTGTCGGGACGATCGTCTGGCTCTCCAGCGAGCTCATGTTCTTCGCGGCGCTGTTCGCGATGTACTTCTCCATCCGCGCGGCGGCGCCGGAGCAGTGGGAGAAGCACACCGAGGTGCTGAACATCCCGTACGCGACGACCTTCACGCTGATCCTGGTGGCGTCCTCGGTGACGTGCCAGCTCGGCGTCTTCGCCGCGGAGAAGGGCGACGTGCACGCGCTCCGGCGCTGGTTCACGATCACCTTCGTGATGGGCCTGATCTTCGTCCTCGGTCAGCTCAACGAGTACCGCGAGCTGGTCCACCACGGCGTCAAGATCAACGCGGACGGGTACGGGTCGATGTTCTACCTGACCACCGGGTTCCACGGCCTGCACGTGACCGGCGGTCTGGTGGCCTTCATCATCTTCATGATCCGCACCACCATGGGTCGGTTCACCCCGGCCCAGGCCACGTCGGCGATCGTCGTGTCGTACTACTGGCACTTCGTCGACGTCGTGTGGATCGGCCTCTACTTCATGATCTACTGGCTTCAGTGATCTTGGCGCCGCGCGCCGCTCCGTCCCCGAGACACAAGGTCCAACCGGTTAAGGACACAGGTCATGACTTCTGACAACGACCGCCGACGCGGCCTGCTCGCGCGGCTGCGCCGCCAGCGGTCCGTGGCACCCAGCAGGGGCCGCCGCCGGCTGGGTGCCGCAGTCCGGCTGATCGCCGCGCTCATGCTGGCCGGCGGTGCCTACGCCGTCTTCGCCCCGGGCGCCCAGGCGCAGGACAACCCGCCGCTCACCGGTGCCGCAGCCGAGGGCAAGGCGCTGTTCGACGTGAGCTGCGTGAGCTGCCACGGCCGCAACGCGCAGGGCGTCGAGGGGCGCGGGCCGAGCCTCATCGGTGTCGGCGCGGCCTCGGTCGAGTTCCAGGTCAGCTCGGGCCGGATGCCGATGGCCCGGCAGGAGGCCCAGGCGGAGCGGAAGACCCCGGTCTTCACCGACGAGCAGACCCGCCAGCTCGCCCAGTACATCCAGGAGCTCGGTGGCGGCCCGGAGGTCCCCGAGGGGGACCTGCGCGCGGACGCCAACCTCGCCACCGGCGGTGAGCTGTTCCGGATCAACTGCTCGCAGTGCCACGCCTTCGGCGGTGGCGGCGGTGCGCTCTCCTCCGGGAAGTACGCGCCGAGCCTCCACCCCGCCACGGACCGGCAGATCTACGCCGCGATGCTGAGCGGTCCGCAGAACATGCCGGTGTTCGGCGACAACCAGATCACCCCGGAGCAGAAGGCGGACATCATCGCCTACATCCAGGAGACCCTGAAGGACGACCGGGACCCGGGTGGGTTCAACCTGGGCCGCTACGGTCCCTCCACCGAGGGCGTGGCCATCTTCCTGGTCGGCATCGTCGCGCTCGTCTTCGCCAGCCTGTGGATTGCGGGCAAGTCGTGACCGAGCGAATCGTCGGATTCAGCGCCGCGGTGCCCACGCTCGGCACCGCCCGTAGCGAGGTGACGGCATGAGCACGCACACCGAGAAGTCGGCTCGGGAGCCGATCGACCTGGACGACCCGGAGCTGACCCGGTTCGACGTCGTCCAGGAGGGGCTGCGCCGGGACGACATCGAGATCGTCCACTACGAGCCGCAGTTCGTCCCGGGCAGCAAGGCCGAGCGCCGCACCACCCGCCTGGTCGCCTCCTTCTTCCTGCTGACCGGGCTCGCCGCGACCGCCTTCCTGGTGGTCTACATCTGGTGGCCCTGGCAGTACGAGCCGGGTCACGGCGGGGACAAGTTCTACACCCCGCTGCTCGGCCTGACGCTCGGCGTGGCCCTGCTCGGCATCGGCTTCGGCATCCTCACCTGGGGCAAGAAGCTGCTGCCCAAGGAGGTCGCCATCCAGGACCGGCACGAGGGCGAGGTGGACCAGGAGGGTCGCAAGATCACTGGGCAGACCATGCTCTTCGTCGCCGACGAGCTGGGCGTGAAGCGTCGTCCGCTGCTGGGGATCTCGCTGCTGGCCGGTCTCGCGCCGGTCGGCGCGGTCGCCGCCGCGCCGCTGGTCGGTGGCCTGATCAAGCAGCCGCACGAGAACAACCAGATGTTCACCACCGGCTTCCACCCCGGTGAGAACGGCGAGAAGATCCGCCTGGTCCGCGAGGACGGCCGCCCGGTCCGTCCGGCCGATGTCAGCGCCGGTGGCCAGATCACCGTCTTCCCCGGCATCGAGCACGGGGTGAGCAACAAGCACGCCGACTCGGTGACGCTGCTGATCCACCTGCGGGAGTCCGACGCCGTCGAGGCGCGTGCGGCCAACGAGCGGGAGGGCCACGGCGACTACATGTGGGGCAACTACGCCGCGTACTCCAAGATCTGCACGCACGCGGGCTGCCCGGCCAGCCTCTACGAGCAGCAGACCAACCGGCTGCTCTGCCCCTGCCACCAGTCGCAGTTCCTGATCACCGACAACGCCCGACCCATCTTCGGTCCGGCCAGCCGCCGCCTGCCGCAGCTGCCGATCGAGGTGGACGACGAGGGCTTCTTCGTGGCAAAGTCCGACTACACCGAGACCGTCGGGCCCGACTTCTGGGAGCGGCCATGAAGCGCCGAAAGTTTGACATGGCAGCGGTGCCGGGAAAGGCGGCTGCCGGAGTTGACGACCGGTTCGGCGTGTCGACCCCGCTGCGCCGGGTGCTCAACAAGGTCTTCCCCGACCACTGGTCCTTCCTTCTGGGCGAGATCGCGCTCTTCTCGTTCATCGTCCTGCTGCTGACCGGTGTCTTCCTGACCTTCTTCTTCGAGCCCGCGCTCACCGAGGTCATCTACAACGGCAGCTACGCGCCGCTGCGCGGCACGCCGATGTCGGCGGCCTACGCCTCCAGCCTGGACATCTCGTTCGACGTCCGGGGCGGCCTGATCATGCGGCAGATGCACCACTGGTCCGCCCTGCTGTTCATGGCCGCGATCGTGGTGCACATGCTCCGGGTCTTCTTCACCGGCGCGTTCCGCAAGCCGCGTGAGGCCAACTGGATCATCGGTTCGCTGCTCTTCTGGGTGGGCTTCCTGGCCGGCTTCACCGGCTACTCGCTCCCGGACGACGGCCTCTCCGGCACCGGCCTGCGGATCGCCTCGGCGATCATGCTCTCCATCCCGGTGATCGGCTCCTGGGTCACCTCGTCGATCTTCGGTGGCGAGTTCCCCGGCGACATCATCATCAGCCGGTTCTACATCGCCCACGTGCTGCTGATCCCCGGCCTGCTGGTGGCGCTGATCGGTGCCCACGTCGGCCTGGTCTTCAAGCAGAAGCACACCCAATGGCCCGGCCCCGGCCGGACCAACGACAACGTGGTCGGCGAGCGGATGTTCCCGCGCTACGCGCTCAAGCAGGGCGGCTTCTTCATGGTCGTCTTCGGCGTCATCGCGCTGATGGGCGGTCTGTTCCAGATCAACCCGATCTGGCTGTTCGGCCCGTACGAGGCGTGGGTGGTGTCGGCGGCGAGCCAGCCCGACTGGTACGTCATGTTCCTCGACGGCTCGACCCGACTGATGCCCGCCTGGGAGATCAACATCCCGATCGGCGACGGCTACGTGATCCCACCGCTGTTCTGGCCGACGGTGGTGCTACCCGGCATCCTGGTGGGTCTGTCGATGCTCTATCCGTTCGTCGAGGCCCGCCAACTCAAGGACTACCGGGCGCACAACCTGCTCCAGCGCCCCCGGGACGTCCCGCACCGCACCGGTCTGGGTGCGATGGCCATCGCCTTCTACCTCGTCCTGACGCTCTCCGGTGCCAACGACGTGATCGCGGACAAGTTCCTGATCAGCCTGAACGCGATGACCTGGGCCGGCCGGATCGGCCTGCTGATCCTGCCGCCGTTGGCGTACTACGTCACGTACCGGATCTGTCTCGGCCTTCAGCAGCACGACCGCGAGGTCCTCGCGCACGGCGTGGAGACCGGCATCATCCGGCGGCTGCCGGACGGCCGGTTCGAGGAGGTCCACCAGCCGCTCAGCGCGGTGGACGGCCACGGCCACGGCGAGCTGGAGTACGTCGGCTGGGTGGTACCGAAGAAGATGAACCGACTCGGTGCGCTCGGCCCGGCCATCAAGGGCTTCTTCTACCCGATCGAGAAGCCGGTCGAGGCACCGGTCTCCCCGGGGCACCCGCCCGTGGAGGCCCGTCCCGAGCGGGAGGAGATCGGCAGCGGCCCGAGCCGCCACTGATCGCCCGACCCGACCGCAGCACCCGTGGCGCCCGCCGGATCACCGGCGGGCGCCACGCCCGTTTCCGCCCCGGTCCGTCGGACGGCTAGCTGAACGAGTTGTCCGTCGGCCCCTGCGGTGTCGGGGGTTAAACCCGGCCAGCCGGGTATCCGTGCGGTCCAACGACCACGGGGAGGGAACATGTTGGGTATCAAACGGCTCGGGGTGGTGGCCGCCCTGACGCTGGTCGGGCTGGCGCCGGCCGCCGCAGCCCAGGCGCAGGCCCAGCCGTCGACCCAGGACCGGCAGTACCTACAGGCGATCCACCAGGTCAACCTGGCCGAGATCGTCACCGGGAAGCTGGCCGAGCAGAAGGGGCAGAACCAGGGCGTCAAGGACCTGGGCGCCAAGTTCGTCACCGACCACACCCAGCTCGACCAGACCGTGCAGGACACGGCGAAGCAGCTCGGGGTGGACCTGCCGACCGAGCCGACCGCCGACCAGCAGGCCGTGGTGGACCAGCTGAACAACGTCAACGGTGCCGAGTTCGACCGGCAGTGGGTGACCTCCGAACTGGCCGGGCACGTCCAGGCCATCCAGGCCACCCAGACGGAGATCTCGCAGGGCGCCGAGCAGTCGGTGGTCCAGCTGGCCCAGGACGCCCTGCCGGTGCTCCAGGCGCACTACGACGAGTTGGTGACGCTGGCGGAGGAACTGGGCGTGCCGGTGCCGCAGGCCAGTGCCAGTGGCACCCCGGGGCCGGGTGGCAGCGGGACGCCCGCGCCGACCCCGTCGGTGACCGGACCGGGCTCGCCGAGCGCTCCGGGGGGTACGGCCACCACGCCGGCTCCGGGCGGCACCACCGGCCCGGGTCAGGGCGGTACCACCGGCCCGGGGCAGGGCGGCGTCACCGAGTCGCCGGCCCCGACCAGTAGCTGACCATCGCACGAGCGCCGGTCCACCTCCGGGTGGGCCGGCGTACGTGTGTGCGCCGGAGATCCGGTGTCGGCCGGGTGCCGTGGCCCGCGCCGAACCCTGAGCGGGCCCGGCCCGGAGTGGCCTCAGTCGGCGTTGGCCAGCCCGATCGCGAACGCCTCCTCCAGGTCGTGCTGGGAGTACGCCCGGAAGGCGATGTGCGACTCGGTGTTGATCACCCCGGGGACCTTGGAGATGCGGCCGGCGATCACCTGGGCGATCTGCTCGAACTCGCGTACCCGGACCATGGCGATGAGGTCCACGTGACCGGCCACCGAGTAGACCTCGCTGACCCCGGGCAGGGCGGCCAGTGCCTCGGCCACCTCGGGGATCGCGTCGGTGGCGCAGTCGATCAGCACGATGGCGGTGATCACGGGCGATCTCTCCGTTCGTCGACGTCAGGCCCATGCTAGTGGCTGGCGAGTTCCCGGACTCCGCCAGCCGGGCGACGACACCGCCCGGTCGCCGGATCCCACCGTCGCCCTCCCCGCCCCGCAGACGCCGTGCCGCGTTGGGTGGTAGCAGGGGCCCCTGCACGACAAAAAGCGGTAACAGGGGACCCCTGCTACCACGCAAGCCCCTGCGAGCGGCGAGCAGTGCAGCGGTGAGCGGAAGGCGGCGAGCGGTGAAGCGGCGAGCAGTGCAGCGGTGAGCCGCGAGGGGCGGGTGGGCTCCCGGGCGTCAGCAGGTGGTGACGGTGAGGCCGTGGGCGGCGCGGATCACCCCGTGCAGCCGCTCGTCGGGGCGGACGGTGGCGCCGGGCCAGACCACCGAACGGGTCACCGCGCCGGCCACCACCGCGTCCGCGCCGACCACCGATCGTTCGCAGTGGCCGGTCACCGTGGCGGCCGGGTCGATCAGGTTGCCGTCCCCGGCAGCGTGCAGGTTCGCGGCGAGGTAGTCGCCGGGGGTGCCGGTGTCGTAGAAGGTGCCGGGAAAGGCCACCACCTCCAGCGCCCCGGCTGCCTCGGCGGGCCGCCAGACGGTCCGGACCAGGTCGCCGAAGGTCGGCGGCAGGTCACGGACCCGCTGCCAGGGCAGCAGGGAGAAACCGACGAACCGGTGGCCGCTGAAGGTGCCGGGTTCACGGGGGTCGGGCGCCGGCTGGCCGAGCAGGCGGACGGTCTCGCCGTCCCAGCCGTCGAGCAGGGCGGCGATGTCCGGACCGGGTGCGGCGTGCGGATCGGCCAGGTAGGCGTCCGCGTTGCCGACCAGTACGCCCCGGCCGGCGATCCAGTCCCGCAGGTTGCCGATCCCGCCGGCCGTACCGAGTGGATCGCCCGGCTCGACCGAGAGGTGCGCGCGGGAGCCGACCCGGTCGACCACCTGCCCGCCGAGATAGCAGGCGTTCACCGCGACCGTGTCCGGGCCGGTCAGACCGAGGCCGGCGACCCGGGCCAGAGCCCGGCCCAGCAGCGTGACGTTGCCCACCGGGCAGAGTGCCTTGGGCACGTGTTCGGTCAGCGGGCGCAGCCGGGTGCCCTCCCCGGCGGCGAGCACCACCGCGCAGATCTCTCCGGAGGTGGTCACTCCGCGGGTCTCTCCGGAGGGGGTCACGCTGCGGGCCGCCCGTCCGGCGGCTCCTGGCCGGACGGCGGTACCTGGTCCTCCGGTGGGCGCTGGCCGGACGGCGGGTCCTGGCCCTTCGACTGGTGCTTACCGGAGGGCGGGTGCTGGCTGGAGGGCGGGTCCTGGCCGGCAAGCGGTCCGATGCCGTAGTACCCGAGCAACCGGGCGGTGGCCCGGCTCAGCCTGGGCAGGTCGTCCAGCGGGTGCCAGGCGGCCTCGAAGACCTCCGCGCCGTCGACCACCAGTTCGGTCCGCGACGCCGGCACCTCCGCCTCGAAGACCACGTCCACCCAGCCCAGGGCGTGCACCACCGCGTTCGGCACGGCGGGACGCAACTGGTCGGGGGAGAGTCGGACCCCGGACTCCTCGGCCAGCTCGCGGGCCGCGCCCACCACCGGGGCCTCACCCCGGCGCAGCAGCCCGGCGGGGAGGCTCCAGCTGTGGCCGGGGGGCTGGCGCAGCAGCAGGAGGCGACCCGCGCCGTCCGCCTCGGCGTCCCGGACCAGGGTGACCGCGCCGACGATGTACTTCGGCACGGCCAGCCGGACCAGCCGCCGGCGCAGAGACACCGGCAGGCGGTAGAAGGTCCGGTAGACGACGGCCCGGACGACTGCCCGGGAGCGGGGGATCATGACTCCAGGTTAGTGGCCCCGGTGCGGTGGCCGGGTCACCGGGGGAGAGAATCCCTCACTGTCGGTGGTCGACCAGGTCGATGAGCTGCGTGACGACGGCGTCCGGGTCGAGCACCCGGTCGAAGACGGCGACCAACATCGTTTCCAGGTCGGGGTAGCCCAGTTCCTCGGAGAGCCGCAGCAGCGGCAGGTCGCTGGCCAGGCCCCGGTCGTGCCGGCGCAGCGCCAGCCCGATGGTGGCCCGGCCCAGGCGGACCTTGTCGGCGATCGAGATGCCCGGTTCGGTGTGCTCGGCGAACCACCGGTTGATCTGCATCTGGGCGTGGGGCGACTTGACGAAGTCCAGCCACTCGCGGCGGGGTCCCCGGGGGGCGGCCAGCGCGTCGAAGCCCTGGTCGTCGGTCTCGGTGAAGATCTCCACCACGTCGCCCTCGTCCAGTTCGGACGACAGCGGGGCGAGCCGACCGTTGATCTTCGCGGCGAGACATCGGTCGCCCCGTTCGGTGCCCAGCTCGTACGCCAGGTCGACGGGCGTCGCGCCGGCCGGCAGCACGACCTGCCGCCCGTCGGCGAAGACCTGGATCTGGGCCTCGGCGAGGTCGCAACGCAACGAATGGAGGAACTGGTTCGGGTCGGGGGCGTCCTGCTCCCAGTCGAGCACCCGGCGCAGCCAGTCCAGCTGCCGGGCGCGTACCGCCGTCCCGTCGGTGCGGGGGAAGCGGAAGTCGGCGGCGACGCCGTACTCGGCCAGGCGGTGCATCTCCTCGGTGCGGATCAGCACCTCGACCGTGCGGTCCTGCGGGCCGCGCACCGTGGTGTGCAGCGAACGGTAGAGGTTGTTCTTCGGGGAGGCGATGAAGTCCTTGAAGCGGCCCGGCACCGGCCGCCAGAGCCCGTGCACCGCGCCGAGCGCCGCGTAACAGTCGGTGGCCGGGCCATCCACCACGATCGCGATCCGGGGCAGGTCGAACGGGACGGTGTCGCCCCGGGCCACGGTGTCCTTCCAGATCGAGTAGAGGTGGCGCGGGCGGGGGGCGACGGTGGCGTCGACCTTGCTGCGGCGCAGCGCCACCCGGCTCCGGGCGACCACCTCGCGCAGGTACGCGTCCCAGCCCGGCCGGTCGTGCACGTGGCGCTGGATGCGGGTGTACTCCTCCGGCTGGAGGTGCAGCAGCACCACGTCGTCCAGCTCCCGTTTGAGGGCCTGGATGCCGAGCCGGTCGCAGAGCGGCACCAGCACGTCGAGGGTCTTGGTGGCGATCCGGTTGCGGGACGCCGCCGAGCGGACGCCGAGGGTGCGCATGTTGTGCAGCCGGTCGGCCAGCTTGATGATGAGCACCCGGACGTCCTTGCCGGCCGCGATGATCATCTTGCGGGTGGTCTCCGCCTCGGCGGCCTTGCCGTAGAACGCCTTGTCGAACTTGGTGACCCCGTCGACCAGGTGCGCCACCTCGGGACCGAAGTCCTCGGCGAGCGCCTGGAGGGTGTAGCGGGTGTCCTCCACGGTGTCGTGCAGCAGCGCGGCGACCAGGGTGGTGGTGTCCATGCCGAGGTCGGCGCAGATCTCCGCCACCGCCAGCGGGTGGGTGATGTACGGCTCGCCGCTCTTGCGGAACTGGCCGCGGTGCATGTTCTCCGCGATGGAGTACGCCTTGCGCAGCACCGCCGTGTCGGCGCTGGGATGGATGCCGCGGTGCGCCCGGACCAGCGGGTTGACCGGGTCGTTGTCGGTGGTCGGCCAGGAGAGCAGGGACCGCAGTCGGCGGGCCAGCGGCAGCTCGCCGGCGGGTGTGGGAAGGGCGCCCCCCAGGGCGGCGCCGTGTCCGGCGTCGACGTCCACCTGGGACACCTCCTCACCCCGGCCCCACGGCCGCCGGTGACCGGCGTCCGGGAGCAGGCCCACGAATCGGGCAGGACTGCACTTCTCTAACAGCCTATGTGAGGTGACGTCATCCGATCGGTTACTTGCTCATGGGCGTTCGGTCGATAGTTGGGCCGACACCGCCTGATCTGCCTTCGTCAGCAGGGCCCGGAACCGGGCCGCACCGGCCACCGGGGAGGACCAACCGGCGGAGGACTCCACCAGCCTGGTCTCCGGTCGCTCCAACCAGGACAGGATGCGCTCGGTCTCCTCGGCGGTGGCCGCGGGGACCGGACCGTGCCCGGGGGAGACCGTCTCGGCGGTGGCCCGGATCACCTGCAACGTGGGTCGCGGGTGGACGCCCGGCGGGGAGACCCCGGCTCCGGCCAGCCGGCCGTGTCGCACCAGGGCCAGCTGCCAGCCGCCGCCGGGCGCGGGGTGCGCGGCGGCCAGCTCGGCGATCCGGGTCAGTCCGGCCAGCCGCTGCATCCGTACGGTCGCCCGGAGCACCGCCGCCAGCCGCGCGCGGACCACCGCCGCCTCCTCGTACCGCTGTGCCCCGGCGAGCGCCTCGATCCGGGCCAGCAGCGCGTCCACCACCGGCTGCGGGTCGGCGGCGGTGGCGGAGCGGAACGGCGCCGCCGCGCGGTGGTCGTACTCCTCGGGGGTGATCCGGTGTTCGCAGGGCGCCGGACAGCGACCCAGCTCGGCCAGCGCGCAGGCCGGTGTGACCGTGCGCAGCGAGAGCCGGTGGGTGCACTGACGCAGCGGCAGCGCGTCGTGGAACCCGGCCGCCGCCAGTTCCGCCGCCCGGCGGGAGCCGAACGGCCCCAGGTAGGCCACGTCGGCCGGGCCGATCTCCCGGACCACCGACAGGCGCGGGTACGGCCCGTCGGTGAGCTTGAGCCACAGCATCCGCTCGGGGAACTTCGACCGCCGGTTGTACGGCGGGGCGTGCGCGGCGATCAGCCGCAGCTCGCGTACCTCGGCCTCCAGGGGGTGGGCGCACTCGACCGCCTCCACCCGTTCGGCGGCGGCCAGCATCTCCGACATCCGGGCCCGCTTCTCGGCGGCGGTGAAGTAGCTGCGCACCCGGGTGGCGATGTCGCCGGAGGTGCCGACGTAGAGCGGCCGGTCGTCGGCGGCCCGGAAGATGTAGACCCCGGGGGCCTTGGGTAGCCCGTCGGCGAGGTAGCGCTTGCGGCGCTGGGTGGGGGTGACCGCCCGGGCGAACTCGATCGCCTCGCCCAGGGTGTGCACCCGGTGCCCGCCGAGCCGGCCGATCAGCCCGTGTAGCACGTCCACCGTCGCCCGGGCGTCGTCCAGCGCCCGGTGGTTCGGCTGGGTGGCGGTGCGGAAGTACGCGGCGAGGGTGCCCAGCTTGCGGTTGGGCACCTCGTCGCGGGTGAGCACCCGGCGGGCGAGCGCGGCGGTGTCGAGCACCCGGGGGTTGGGCCAGCGGTGGCCGTGTTTCGCGCAGGCGGCCTTGAGGAAACCCACGTCGTACGGCGCGTTGTGGGCGACCAGCACCGCGTCGGCGAGGAACTCCAGGAAGCTCGGCAGCACCGCCTCGATCGGGGGCGCCGGCAGCAGCATCGCCTCGGTGATGCCGGTGAGCACGGTGATGAACGCCGGGATCGGCTGCCCGGGGTTGACCAGGGTGCCGAGCACCCCCAGCTCCTCGCCGCCCCGGACCTTCACCGCGCCGATCTCGGTGATCCCGCCGCCGTCCGGCGCCCCGCCGGTGGTCTCCAGGTCGACCACGACGAAGGTCACCGCGTGCAGCGGGAGATCGGGATCCGTCCCCTCGCCGGCCGGACCCAGCCCGGCCAGCGTCTCCTGCACGTATTCCCCTGCGGTCACGCCTCGGCACGGTAGTGCCCTGGTCCGACACTCCCGCAACACGTGCCCCGGGCGTTACCACGCGACTAGGATGAGAGATCGGCTCACTCACCGGGCGGTGGGCCCGCTCGCGGTGGGAGACTTGCCACATGCCCCTCACCGAGCCGTACGACGACCACACCCCCGACCCGGGGACGGTCGCCACGGGGCTCGACGCCGCCGATGGCGGCGAAGACACGGCTGCGCGCACGCCGGAGGCGGGGAGTTCGGAACCCGAGCCGGTGCTGCCCGAGCCGGTCCGGCAGCGGATCGTCGCGCTGACCGCGGCGGTGCTGCCCGGCCTGCCGGCCGACGAGGTTCCCGTGCCGCTGCGCCGGGTGGCCAAGTTCGCCCCCAACCGGCGTGCCCGGCTCGGTGCGCCGGCCATCGCCGCCCAGCTCACCGCCGATCCGCTGTTCCGGCAACGGGTCACCGCCCGGGTGCTCGCCGACGCCGGTGACCTCGGTGCCGCCGTGGTCGAGGGGACGGCCCCGGCCGCCGCCGACCCGGTCGAGGTGGCCGCGCTGGCGTACCTCGCCCGCCCGGCGGGCTGGCGTGACCTGGTCGACGCCAGCGGCGCGGCGGTACGCGCCGAGGCGGACAGCGCGGTCGTCGCCGAACTGGTCCGCGAGGCCGAACAGCGGGCCACCCGGGCCGAACACGACCGGGCCGTGGCCCGGGTGGAGGCGGAGAAGCTCCGCGACGAACTGGCCCGGGTCCGCGACGAGCTGGGCCAGCTCCGCGAGGAGCACCGGGTGCTGGCCCGGACGCTGCGTGAGACCCAGTCCCGGGAACGCCGGGCCAACGAGCTGCTCGCCACCGAACGGGGCCGGGCCAGCCGGGCCGCCGCGGACGCCGACGCCGAGCTGCGCCGGGTCCGGACCCGGCTGGCCGAGGCGGAGGCCGTCGCCGGTGTCGCCCGAGCCAGCGCCAAGGAGGCCCGGTCGGTCGACGACGCGAAGCTCTGGCTGCTGCTGGAGACGATCGGCCAGGCCGCCGTCGGTCTGCGCCGGGAACTGGCCCTGGACCCGGTGGACCGGCTCCCCGCCGACTTCGTCGCCGACGCCTTCGCCGACCAGCCCACCGCCGCCCCGGCCGGCCCGTCCGCGCGGGCCCGGGACACCGACGACCCGGCCCGGCTGGACCAGCTGCTCGCCCTGCCCAAGGCGCACCTGGTGGTGGACGGCTACAACGTGACCAAGCGTGGGTTCGGCGAGATGTCCCTGGAACAGCAGCGCAAGCGGCTGATCACCGGGCTGGGCGGGATCGCCGCGCAGACCGGGGACGAGGTGACCGTGGTCTTCGACGGCGCGGAGCGGATGCACGGGCTGCCGCCGACGCCGCGCGGGGTGCGGGTGCTCTTCTCCCGCAAGGGGGAGACCGCCGACGAGTTGATTCGCCGGCTGGTCCGGGCCGAGCCGCCGGGGCGTCCGGTGGTGGTGGTCTCCTCCGACCGGGAGGTCGCCGACGGCGTCCGGCGGCACGGGGCCTACCCCCTCGGCGCGGACGCGCTGCTGCGCCGCCTGGCCCGTTCCTGAGCGACCGGCGCGAACCTGTCGTACCCCCGGCGTAGCGTCGGGGTCACCGACGGTGCCCGTGGCCGCCGGTGTCCGGGTGGCGGTGTCGCGGTGGCCGGTGTCCGGAGGGCTGGGTGGTTGGAAGGTCGGGAGGCCGCGCGGCGGTCGCCCGGGTGCCGCACCGCACCGCTTCGGGAGGAAGCCATGCTCATCGACTGCGCCAGATGCGAGATCCGACACCGTGGCTGTGCCGACTGCCTGGTCACCGTGCTGTTCGACACGCCGGAACAGGTCGCCGGGCTCGGCGCCGCCGAGCAGCACGCGGTCGAGGTCCTCGCCCGCGCCGGCTTCGAGGTCGAGATCCTCCCGGCGACCGTCCCGGCCGCGCCCGTCCGTCCGTTCCGCGCCGCGTAGCATCGCCCGGGCCCTGGCCGGATCGACCCGTCCGGGCCACTTTCCACCGAGATCTCCGCCCGCTCCGGCCGGGCCCTAGGATGGGCGGTCACGGCGAGAGGGAGACGGCATGGTTCGGGTACGCGGCGGGGCACGCCGGTGAGCCCGCGCGGCTGGGCGGTGCTCACCCTCGCGGTCCTGGTCACCGCCGGACTGCTCACCGTGGCGCTGCTGATCCCGTGGCACCGCCCGCCCGCGCCCCGCGCCGACCAGCTCGCCGCCCTGCGGGATCTCCCCGTCGACCAGGTGGAGCGGGCCCGTGAGTTCCGTGCCGCGCTGCGCCCCGGCGGCTGGGCCGCCCTGGCCGTCGGGCTGCTGGTGGCGCTCCTGCTCGGGCTCACCCCGCTGGGCGCGCGCCTGGTCGAGCTGGCCGGGCGCCCCTTCGGCGGGCACTGGACCGCCGAGGCGCTGGCCGGCGGGCTCGCCGTGGTGCTCGTCGCCGACCTGGTCACCCTTCCGTTCGCCGCGTGGCGGCAGGCGGTCCTCACCCGGTACGGGATGAGCACCCACGGCTGGGGTGGCTGGACGGTCGACCTGCTCAAGTCGTACGCGCTCAGCGCGGTCGTCGGCGCGGTCGCGCTGCTCGGCTTCTACACCGTGCTCCGGCTCGCCCCCCGCTGGTGGTGGGCGTTCGGGGCGGCCGGCGCGGCCGGGCTGGTGCTGCTCCTCTCCTTCGCCCTGCCGGTGCTGGTCGAACCGGTCTTCAACCGGTTCACGCCGATGGAGCCCGGCCCGCTGCGGACCGAGGTGATGGACCTCGCCGCCCGCGACGGCGTGCCGGTCCGCGACGTGCTGGTCGCCGACGCCTCCCGACGCACCCGCGCGGTCAACGCCTACGTCTCCGGCTTCGGCCCGACCCGCCGGATCGTCGTCTACGACACGCTGCTGCGGGAGGCGACGCCGGCGGAGGTGACCAGCGTCGTCGCCCACGAGCTGTCCCACGCCCGGCACCGGGACGTGCTGGTCGGCACGGTCACCGGCGCGCTCGGCGCGGCGGCGGCGGTGATCGTCCTCTACCTGCTCGGCTCGGCCGGCGGGCTGCTGCGCCTGGCCGGGGTCGACTCGATCCGGGACCCCCGGGCGTTCCCGCTGCTGCTCGCGCTGGTCACCCTGGTCGGGGTGGTGAGCACACCGGTCCAGGCGATGCTGTCCCGCCGCGTCGAGGCCCGGGCCGACGCGCACGCGATGGCGCTCACCGGCGACCCGGCGACGTTCGAGGCGATGCAGCGCCGGTTGGCCGGGGCGAACCTCGCCGATCCCGATCCGCCCCGCTGGGAGTACCTCTACTCCGCGTCGCACCCGTCCACCGTGGAGCGGATGGCCGCCGCCCGCGCACACGCCAGGGAGACCGGCCGATGAGCCGTACGCTGCTGATCACGAACGACTTCCCGCCCCGCCCCGGGGGCATCCAGTCCTTCGTCCACAACCTGGCGCTGCACCAGCCGGCCGGCTCGGTGGTGGTCTACGCGTCGACCTGGCGGGACGCCGAGAAGTTCGACGCCGACCAGCCGTTCGAGGTGGTCCGGGAACGCACCCGGGTGCTGCTGCCCACTCCGCTGGTCGCCCGGCGCGCCGCCGCGCTGGCCCGGCGGTACGACTGCGACACCGTCTGGTTCGGGGCGGCGGCCCCGCTCGGGCTGCTCGCCCCCGGGCTGCGCCGCCGGGCCGGAATCCGCCGCGTGCTGGCCCTGACCCACGGGCACGAGGTCGGCTGGGCCGCGCTGCCGGTCGCCCGGACGGCCCTGCGGCGCATCGGCCGGGGCGCGGACGTGATCACCTATCTCGGCGACTACACCCGGGTCCGGCTCGACCGGGTCCTGCACGGACTGACCGACCTGCGACGGCTGGCACCGGGAGTGGACGTCGACGCGTACCACCCGGACGTCGACGGGGAGGCGGTCCGGATGCGGCTGGGCCTGACCGACCGGCCGGTGGTGGTCTGCGTCTCCCGGTTGGTGCCGCGCAAGGGGCAGGACACCCTCATCCGGGCCCTGCCGGAGATCCGCCGCCGGGTGCCGGACGCCGCGCTGCTGGTGGTCGGAGGCGGACCGTACCGGGGCACCCTGGAGAAGCTCGCCCGCCAGACGGGGGTGGAGCGGGACGTGGTCTTCACCGGCACCGTCCCCGCCGCCGAGCTGCCCGCCCACTACGCCGCCGGCGACGTGTACGCGATGCCCTGCCGCACCCGCAACCGCGGGCTGGACGTGGAGGGGCTGGGCATCGTCTACCTGGAGGCGTCCGCCACCGGCCTGCCCGTGGTGGCCGGAGACTCCGGCGGCGCGCCGGACGCGGTCCGCGAGGGCGAGACCGGGTACGTGGTGCGCGGACGGGACACCGCGCAGCTCGCCGACCGGGTGGCGACCCTGCTCGCCGACCGGGACCTGGCCCGTCAGTTCGGCGCGGCGGGACGGGCCTGGGTGGAGCGGGAGTGGCGCTGGGAGACCCAGGCCCGACGTCTGGCCGCCCTGCTCGCCGGCTGACCGCCGGTCGGCCGACCCCGCACCGCTCACCGGCTGACCGCGCTCCTGGTCGGCCGACCCCGCACCGCTCACCGGCCCCGCCCAGCGGCGGCCCCGGGCTCGGCCCCGCGTGCAGGGCACCCGCGGCGTCCGGCCGTGGCGCGGCTCAGCGGGGTGCGGCGATGACGGTCGGTGTGGGCTGCCGTTCCCGGTGCAGCAGGTCGAGGATCTGCCCGGAGGGGCCCGGCCGGCCGAAGTGCCAGCCCTGGGCCGCGTCGCACCCGATCGCCCGCAGCCGTTCGGCCTGGGCGGCCGTCTCCACCCCCTCGGCGGTGACGGTGAGGTCCAGCGCGTGCGCCAACGACACCAGGGAGGCGAGGATCCGTTCGTCGGTGCGGCTCGACGGGTCGTTCGGGGAGCCCCGCAGCCCGGCGACGAAGTTCCCGGCGAACTTCAGCTCGGTCACCGGCAGGTCGCGCAGGTAGGCGAGGTTGGAGTAGCCGGTGCCGAAGTCGTCGATGGCGATCCGTACGCCGGCGTCGGCCAGCGTCCGCAGCGCGCGTACCGGCTCCCCGGTGGTGCTCATCATGGCGCTCTCGGTGATCTCCAGCTGGAGCCGTTCCGGCGGCAGACCGGTGTCCTCCAGCAGGTCCCGTACCTGCCGCACCAGACCCGGACCGTGCACCTGGCGGACGGCCAGGTTGACGCTGACGAACGGCGCGCGCGGCCGGCCGCCCGTCGGCCAGGCCTCCGCCTCCCGCGCCGCGTCGGCGAGCACCCAGCCGCCGAGCGGCACGATCAGGCCGGTCTCCTCGGCCAGCCCGATGAAGCGGTCCGGCCGCAGCTCGCCCAGCTCGGGGTGACGCCACCGGACCAGCGCCTCCGCCCCGACCACGCTGCCGTCGCGCAGCGAGGTCAGGGGTTGGTAGTCCAGGTAGAACTCGCCCCGCTCCAGCGCGGCGGGGATGGCGGCGGATAGCGCGTACCGGGCCAGCTCCTGCTGGTTGCGGTCGACGTCGAAGAGTTCCCAGCGGGCCCCGCCGGCGCCCTTCGCCCAGTGCAGCGTGCTGTCGGCGGCCCGCATCAGGTCGCTCGGGGTGGTGCCGGCGACCGGACGTTCCACGATGCCGATGCTGGCGGAGACGGTCAGCTCGTGCCCGTCCACCAGGGCGGGCCGGTTGACCGCGTGCAGCGCCGCCTCGGCGACCCGGACCACGTCCTCGGTGCCGGTGGTCCGCTCCACCAGGATCACGAACTCGTCGCCACCGAGCCGGGCCACCAGATGGTCACCGACCGCCTCGTGCAGCCGCCGGCCCACCGAGACCAGCAGCGAGTCGCCGACCTGGTGGCCGAGCGTGTCGTTGACGACCTTGAATCGGTCCAGGTCGAGGAAGCAGAGGCCGACCCGCTGGCCGTCGCGGCCCCGCCGGTCGATCGCCGCTGCCAGACGCTCGGTGAACAGGGTGCGGTTCGGCAGGCCGGTCAGCGGGTCGTGGGTGGCCTGGTGCCGGAACCGCGCCTCGCTCTCCCGGAGCGCCCGTTCGGCCTCCGCCCGCGCCATCATGGCGGCCCGGCGCAGCGACTCCTGGGCGTCGAGTGTCCGGTCCCGCAACGCCCGGGCGTAACCGGTGGCGACGGTCGCCAGCAGCCGGGCCAGCCGGTCCTCCGCGTCGTCGGCGACCAGCCCGAGGTCGTGCAGTAGCCGGAGCTGGATGATCTCGATGGTCCGGCCGAGCCCTTCGGCCGAGGCGATGTGCGCGGCCACCAGTTCGATCCCCACCTGGTGACCGACCCGTGGGTCGAAGGGCTCGGCGCGCATCGCGTCGGCGAGCCGGTCGGTGAGCCCCTGGAGGAAGACCTCCAACTGCTCCTGCGTCATCGGTAGGTAGCTCGTGCCGGAGACCGCCCTGGCCCAGGCGCGGGCGAAGGAGCCGGGGCACGGGCGGGACCCCGTCGCCGGGGTCGGCTCACCCACCGAGCCGCCCCACCCCGCCCAGGAACCCCGACCGGGCGGCGTCCTCGGCGTGCTCGGGGAACTCCGGCCGCCACGCCGGCACCCACACCAGACCCGGTTCGACCAGCTCGAAACCGTCGAAGAACGCGGTCAGCTCGGCGCGGTCCCGGAGGATGAGCGGGTTGTCCGTGTTGCGGTAGACCCGCTCCGCGTCGGCCCGGGCGTCGCCGTACTGGCCGATGTCACTGGCCTGGGAGAGGACCAGGTAACTGCCCGGGGGGAGGGCGTCCCGGAGGGTGCGCAGGATCTCCGCCGGCCGGTCGTCGTCCGCGACGAAGTGCAGCACGGCGACGATCATCAGGGCGACCGGTTCGGCGAGGTCGAGCAGGCCGTGCAGGTCGGGGTGGTCCAGGATGCGCTCCGGTCGGCGCAGGTCCTCCTGGAAGACGACGGCCTGGTCGTTGCGGCTGAGGATCTCCCGGCTGTGGGCGACCGCCACCGGGTCGACGTCGACGTACACCACCCGGGAGTCCGGCGCGACCCGCTGCGCGACCTCGTGCACGTTGCCGACGGTCGGGATCCCCGAACCGATGTCGAGGAACTGGCGCACGCCCGTCTCGGCCAGGAAGTGCACGACCCGCCGCATGAACGCCCGGTTGGCCTGGGCCATCAGCGGCGCCTCCGGGACGGCGGCCATCATCGCCCCTGCGGCGGCCCGGTCGGCGGCGAAGTTGTGCGAGCCCCCGAGGTAGTAGTCGTACATGCGGGCCACGCTCGGGCGCTCGACGTCGATGGTGTCGGGTGCCCAGTCCGGCCGCATGCCCTACCCCTTTTGACACGTACACGACAACGGTCGCCCCCGTGGGCCACCCGGGTATTCTGCCCGTTCGCCGCCCGAGTGACCAGAGCACGTCAAATCGGCTTCATGTCCGACCCCGGGCGCAAACGAACGGGGGCCCGCGTCCTCCACCCCGGGTGGACGCGGACCCCCGCTCGACGGGCGTCGTCAGAACTTCGGCGCGTCCGGGGCCTCCAGCAGACCCAGCCGCAGGGCGGTCATCAGGGCCTGGGCCCGGTTGGCGGCGCCGAGCTTCTCGTAGAGCTTCGAGATGTGCGTCTTCGCCGTCGACTCGCTGACGAAGAGCTGCTTGGCGATGCCGGCGACGCTCATCCCGTCGGCCAGCAGCCGCAGCACCTGGCCCTCCCGGGGCGAGAGCTGGGGACCGGACGGGGCGAGCCGGCGCTTCATCGCCTCGGCCAGGTCGGCGGCGGTGAAGGCGCTGGGGGAGGAAGCGGCGTGCCGGGCGGCGGCCACCACCTCGTCGGCCGGCGCGGTCTTCGGCACGAAGGCGCTCGCCCCGGCCTCCAGGGCACCGAAGAGCTGGTCGTCACCGGCGTACATGGTGAGCACGACGATGCCCATGGTGGCGCTGGACTTGCGCAGCGCCCGGGTCGCCTCCAAACCGCTGCCGTCGGGCAGGCGCAGGTCCATGATCACCACGTCGGGCTGGAGCGCGCCGGCCTGCCGGACCCCCTCGGCGGCGGTGGCGGCCTCGCCGACCACCTCGAACTGACGGTCCCGCTCGAAGGCGTGCCGCAGGCCCTTGCGGATCAGGTCATGATCGTCCACAAGGAGGACCTTGGTGCGGGTGGCCGGTATCGGACTGGTGGTCATCCTCGGGTTACTTCCCTTCTCCTGCGGTCGCGCTACCGCGCACGTTATCGCGTCGGGGCGAGGTGCCGAGAACCACCGCCACCGTCGTGCCGCTCGGTTGCCGTGGACGGATCTCCAGTCGGCCCCGGATACGTTCCGCCCTCTCTGCCATGATCGCAAGGCCGTACCGGCCGTCCGGGCGCTGGTCGGCGATTCCCTGACCGTCATCCGACACTTCGATCTGCGCGTACGGGGGGTCCACCTCACAGGTGACCCAGAGGTTGGACGCGCCGGCGTGCTTGCGGGCGTTGGTCACCGCCTCCTGGGCGATGCGCAGCAACTCGGCCTCGGTGGCGGCGGGCAGCCGGGCGGTCGACTCGTCCAGCGACAGGTGCACCCGCAGTCCGCCGGAGGCGCCGACGGTCCGCGCGTACTCGGCGATCGCGGCGGCCAGCCCGCCGTGCCGGTCCACCTCGCTGCGCAGCTCGAACAGGCTCAGCCGCAGCTCGGTGATCACCCGGGTCACCTCCTGGCGCAGCGTGCGCAGGCTCTCGGCGGTCTCCTCGGTGTCGTCGTGCACGGTGGCCAGGGCGTTGTCGATGCCGTAGCCGACCATCACCAGCTCCTGGGCGACCCCGTCGTGGATCTCGCGGGCCAGGCGCTGCCGCTCCTCGTTGGTGGCCAGCGAGCGCACCTCGTCGAAGAGGAGCGCCGCCTCCAGCCGCAACGCCGCCGGGCGGGTCAGTGCGGTCACCTTCGCCACCACCGGGGCCGGGTACGCCTGCGCCACGTCCGCCTCCAACGCCACCAGGCCCACCGTCCGGACCCCGGCGACCAGCGGCACGATCAGCGCGGAGACGTCGCCGCCCCGGTGCGAGCGGGCCTGCGACCGGTTGGCGGTCTGCGGCTGCTGGCTGGCCCAGGCGTCGGCGATCGCCGAGTCGGCGTCGAGCGTGGTCTCCCAGTCCACCCGGTCCACGCCCACCTGGGCGAGCACCACCAGCCGGCCGCCGCCGCTGGCGGAGAGCACCGCCGCCCGGTCCGCCCGGGTGACCGTGCGCAACTCCTCCAGCAGGTGCTCGGAGATGCCGCCCGGGTCCAGCGTGGCGCCGGGGAGCTGCCGGGCGACGCCGCGCAGCTGCGTCAGCAGCCGGGTCGCCTCGGCGTACGGCTGGTGCTGGGGTTTGACCTCGGTGCGGACCGCCATCACCCGGTGCAGGGTGCTGGCGGCGTAGAGCCCGAGCCCGGCCAGCAGCAGCCACTGGGCGCAGACCGCGAGGTACCCGAGCTGGCCGAGTTGCCGCTCGCCGCCGACCTCGGTCAGTGCCCCGCTGAGCAGCAGGGTGGCCGCGGTGACCGCGAGCAGCGTCGCGCCCTCGCGGAACTGGCGCCGCAGCGCGGTCACGGTGACCGGCACGGCCAGGTAGGGCAGGACGGCCGAGGCGCCGAGCCCGCCGATCGGGCCGCCGATGGTGGCCACCGCGGCCACCTGGCTGGCGGCCAGGCCCAGCACCACCACCTCGGCGGCGCGACTGAGCGGACCGAGGAGCCGGTCGGTCGGGGCGAGCAGCGCCGGCACGCCGGCCAGCGCCAGCAGGGCGATCCACCAGAGCTGGTCGACCTCCCGGGTGGCGATCAGGGTCAGGACGGCGACCAGCGCGAGCATGACCACGCGGGCGGTGACGGCCAGCGGGTGCGGCCGGGGCCGGGTGGGTGTGGAGGCGGACACGTGACGGATCGTAGTCAGCGGGCGTAGATGTCGGCGATCTCGGCCGCGTACGTCTCGTGCACGACGTTGCGTTTCACCTTCAGCGACGGGGTCAGCTCGCCGGTCGCCTCGGTGAAGTCACGCGGCAGGATCCGGAACACCTTGATCGCCTCGGCCTTCGAGACGGTCCGGTTGGCCGCGTCGACCGCGCCCTGGATCTCGGCGCGCAGTGCCTCGTGCTCCCGCAGCTCGTCGACCGTGGCGGTGGCCGGCAGGCCGGCCGCGTCCCGCCACTTCGGCAGCGCCTCCTCGTCGACGGTGATCAGCGCGGCGATGAACGGCTGCCGGTCGCCGACCACCACACACTGGCTGACCAGCGGGTGCGCCCGCACCTGGTCCTCCAGCACTGCGGGGGCGACGTTCTTGCCGCCCGCGGTCACGATGATCTCCTTCTTGCGGCCGGTGATGCTGAGGAAGCCGTCGGCGTCGAGCCGGCCCAGGTCCCCGCTGTGGAACCAGCCGTCGGAGAGCACCTCGGCGGTCGCCTCGTCGTTGCGCCAGTACCCCTGGAACACCAGGTCACCGGCGATGAGGATCTCGCCGTCGTCGGCGACGCGGACGGTGACCCCGGGCAACGGCCGCCCGACCGAGCCGATCCGGGTGGCGTCGGGCAGGTTGGCGGCGGCGGCCGGGGAGGTCTCGGTGAGGCCGTAGCCCTCCAGGATCGTCACCCCGATGCCGCGGAAGAAGTGCCCGAGCCGGGCGCCGAGCGGGGCGCCGCCGGAGATGGCGTCCCGGCACCGGCCGCCGAGCGCGGCGCGCAGCTTCCGGTAGACCAACCGGTCGAAGAGCGCGTGCTGCGCCCGCAGGGCCAGCCCCGGGCCGCCCGGCCGGTCCTGCGCCTCGCTCCAGGCGATCGCCACCGCCTCGGCCCGGTCGAAGATCCGGCCCTTCCCCTCGGCCTGGGCCTTCTGCCGGGCCCCGTTGTAGACCTTCTCGAAGACCCGGGGCACCGAGAGCACGAAGCTCGGGCGGAACTCCTGCAACTCCGCGACCAGGTTCGTGGTGTCGGCGCAGTGCGCCATGGTGGCGCGGGCGTGCACCACGCCGATCTGGACGAGCCGGGCGAAGGCGTGCGCCAGCGGCAGGAAGAGCAGGGTGGACGCGCCGGCGTTGAACAGGTTCGGCAGCACCGGGACGGCGTTGGCGATGTCGGCGTACATGTTGCGGTGGGTCAGCACGCAGCCCTTGGGGCGGCCGGTGGTGCCGCTGGTGTAGATGATGGTGGCGACGTCGTCGGCGCGGACCTCCTTGCGGAGCCGTTCGATCTCCCGGGGGTCGACCGGCGCGCCCAGGGTGACCAGTTCGTCCACCGCCCCGAGGTCGATCTGCCAGACCCGGTCGAGTTCGGGCAGCCGGTCGGAGACCCCGGCGACCAGGGTGGCGTGCGCGGTGGTCTCCACCACGCAGGCGACCGCTCCGGAGTCGGCCAGGATCCAGGCGGCCTGCTCGGCGCTGGAGGTCTCGTAGATCGGCACGGTCACCGCGCCGGCCGCCCAGATGGCGTAGTCGAACAGGGTCCACTCGTAGCGGGTGCGGCTCATCAACCCGACCCGGGAGCCCCGGGTGATGCCGGCCGCGACCAGGCCCCGGGCCACCGCGACCACCTCGTCACGGAACTGCCGGCAGGTCACGTCCGTCCAGGTCCGGCCCGTCCCGTCGGCTGCCGGCACCGGCCGCGCGAACTGCACCGCGTCCGGTGCGGCGTCGGCGTTCGCCCAGACCGGGTCGGTGAGGTTGGCCGCGTCGCCGACGGTGACGATCGGTGGGACGGAGAACTCGCGCACCTGCACTCCTCGTGCTCGCGGACGGTCGGCCGGGCCGTCAGCGAGGAGGGACGGCCTCGTCGAAACCTACCCGCAACCCCCGGTCAGCAGGTGGACCGGGTTCGCGGGGGTGGACCGGGGCGAGGTCCGGCCCGGCCGGGTAGCCTCCCCCCCATGGCGGACTCCTCCACCCAGTCGATCACCATCGACGCGCCCCCCGACCGGGTGGTCGCGGTCATCTGCGACTTCGCCCGGTACCCGGAGTGGACCGAGGCGTTGCGCCGGGTCGAGGTAATCGAGGAGTACGAGGACGGCTACGCCAGCCAGGTCCGGTTCACCATCGACGCCCAGGTGATGACCGACGAGTACGTGCTGGCGTACGAGTACGCCGAGGACCTCTCCCGGATCGAGTGGCACCTGGTGGCCCCGTCCCGGATGCAGCGCGCCCAGCGTGGGTCGTACGACGTCGTCGGCAACCCGGACGGCACCTCCACGGTGACCTACACCCTGGAGGTGGAGCTCTCCGTGGGCATGCTCGGCATGTTCCGCCGCAAGGCCGAGAAAATGATCATGGATACGGCGTTGAAGCAGTTGAAGCATCGGGTAGAAGCACCCGGTGCGACCCGCTGAACCGACCGGCGCGGTGTCGCCGGGGTAGAGGAGCCGAACGTGGGAGGTACCGATCCGGGTTCGGCCCGGGAGGAGGCGGAGCGGTTGGTGGCCACCGTGCTGGCCACCGCGCGACTGGCGGCGGCCGGAACGCCGACCGGGTCGTGGGGTCCGCTCGGTGGGATGCTCGCCGGTGTCCTCGGTCACAGTGGGCAGCCCGGGGCCGGTGGTGTTCCGGGCGGGAGCACCGGGGCCGGCGCGCCGCACGGCTTCGCCACCGGTGCGGCCGAATGTGAAGTATGTCCGATCTGTCGTGCGATGCGTGCCCTGCGCGACCCCAGTCCCGAGTTCGCCGAGCGCCTGGCCACCGGCGTGGGCGACCTGGCGGCCGGCGTCGCCAGCCTGCTCAGGGCGTTCGCCCCCGAGCCCACGGCGACCACCGCCCCCGGGCCGGCCCCGGCCAACGATGATCAGGTGTGGCGCGAGGCCACCCGCACCGGGCATGATTCTCAGCCGGCGCCCGCGCGGGACGTCTGGTCCGCCGCGACCCGCGCGGAGGACGCGGCGAGCCCGTCCGGTGCCGAACCGCCCGTCGACGCCGCCGGGCCGGACCCGGAGCGAGCCCCGACCGCGGATCCCGTGGTGCCCGCAGCACGCGTGCCCGACGGTGCGGACGGGGACCCAGCAGGCGACGGGGCCTGACCCACGACATCCCGACCCCCGGCCACCGGCCGGCGGCGCGGGCGGCACAGCAGAGGGGAGTGGCAGCGGTGACGCTGACCATCGGAGTCGACGTCGGTGGCACCAAGGTGGCCGGCGGTGTGGTCGACGACACCGGCCGGGTGCTGGCGCAGGCCCGACGGGACACCCCCGCCGAGGACGTGGGCAAGACCCGGGACGTCATCATCGAGGTGGTCACCGAACTGGCCACCGGCCGCCCGGTCGGCGCGGTCGGCATCGGCGCGGCCGGCTGGATCGACGCCACCCGCTCCACCGTGCTGTTCGCCCCCAACCTGGCCTGGCGGGACGAGCCGTTGCGGGCGTACGTCAGCGCCGCGGTCGGCCTGCCGGTGATCGTGGAGAACGACGCCAACGTGGCCGCGTGGGCGGAGTTCCGCTACGGCGCCGCCCGGCACGCCGAGGACTCGATGGTCATGTTCACCATCGGCACCGGTGTCGGCGGTGGCATCGTCCTCGGCGGCGAGCTGGTCCGGGGCGCCCACGGCATCGCCGCCGAACTGGGGCACATGCTCACCGTCCCCGACGGCCACCAGTGCGGCTGCGGCCGGCTCGGCTGCATCGAGCAGTACGCCAGCGGCAACGCCCTGGTCCGTTTCGCCCGGGCCGGCGCCCGGCAGGAGCCGCAGCGCGCCGCCGCGCTGCTCGGGCTGGCCGGCGGGGACGCCGAGTCGATCACCGGCCCGATGGTCACCGCCGCCGCCCAGGGCGGCGACCCGGTCTCCTGCGAGGCGTTCGCCCAGATCGGGCGCTGGCTGGGCACCAGCCTCGCCGACATGGCCCAGATCCTCGATCCGCAGGTGCTGGTCGTCGGCGGCGGCGTGGTCGAGGCCGGTGACCTGCTGCTCGGCCCGACCCGGCGGTCCTACGCCGACGCGCTCGCCCAGCGGGGCCGCCTCCCGGTGGCCGAGGTACGCCCGGCCGAACTGGGCAACACCGCCGGCGTCATCGGCGCCGCCGACCTGGCCCGGCGGTTCTGATGAGTGTGCCGCTGCGGGTGGTGTCGTACAACATCCACACCCAGCGGGACGACACGGCCGCGCTGGCGGAGGTGGTCCGGGCCGCCCGGCCGGACGTGGTGATCGTGCAGGAGGGGCCACGCCGGTTCCGCTGGCGGAGCAAGTGCGCCGCCCTGGCCGAGTCGTTCGGCCTCGTGGTGGGCGCCGGTGGGTTGCCGGCGCTGGGCAACCTGCTGCTGACCAGTCTCCGGGTGCGGGTGCACGCCACCCGTTGCCAGCGGTTCCCGCTCACCCCCGGCCGGCACCTGCGCGGCGCGGCGTTCGCCGAGTGCGCCGTCGGCGGGGCCCGGTTCGTGCTGGCCGGCACCCACCTGTCGACCGACCCGGCGGAACGCCCCGACCAGGCCGCCCTGTTCCGGGCGGAGGTCGAGGCGGCGCGGTGGCCGGTGCTCGTCGGGGCGGACCTCAACGAGGGACCGGGCGGCGCCGCCTGGCGGACGATCGCCGACGGACTCACCGACGCGGCCGTCGCCGCCGACCGGGCCGACCGGCTCACCTACTCCTGTGCGGACCCGCGCCGCCGGATCGACGCGCTCTTCGTCGACCCCCGGATCACCGTGGTCGACTACGACGTGGTCGACACCCCGCAGACCCGCCGGGCCAGCGACCACTTTCCGGTCCTGGCGGACCTGCTGCTGCCGGTCACCGACTGACCGACCCGGCCGGGCCGCCGGGCAGGGCTGGACAAACACTCTCCGAAGTGGAGAGGATGCGGCGGCGACCCGGCACGCGTACGGCGTCCCCAAGGAGAGATACCCGGTGTCCACCTCCACCGACCACGGCGGTCCCGACGATCCGTCGGTCACGATCGCCCTCACCCCCGACGGCCGTCCGGTCTCCGACCGTGGTGACACGGTCTGCGTGATCGGCGCCGGGGCCAGCGGCCTGACCACGGTCAAGAACCTGAAGGAGCACGGCTTCGGCGTCGACTGCTACGAGCGGGAGACCGGCGTCGGCGGCGCGTGGAACTGGCGGCACGACCGCAGTCCGGTCTACGCGAGCACCCACCTGATCTCGTCGCGGCCGTTCACCCAGTTCCCCGACTTCCCGATGCCCGACTCGTGGCCGGACTACCCGCACCACAGTCAGCTGCTGGCGTACTTCGAGCGGTACGCCGACCACTTCGACCTGCGCCAGCACATCTGGTTCGGCACCGAGGTGGTCCGGGTCGAGCCGGTCGCCGGTGACCGTTGGGACGTGACCACCCGCAGCACCGGCGGCTACGGCCCGGAGCGCACCTCCCGGTACGCCGCCGTCGTCGTCGCCAACGGCCACAACTGGTCGCCGAAGCTGCCGGAGTACGAGGGGCTGGCCGACTTCCGGGGCGAGACGATGCACGCCTCGGCGTACAAGGACCCGGCCCAGTTGCGCGGCAAGCGGGTGCTGGTGGTGGGCGCCGGCAACACCGGTTGCGACATCGCGGTGGAGGCCGCCCAGCAGGCCGCCACCTGCTGGCACTCCACCCGGCGCGGCTACTGGTACGCGCCGAAGTACGTCCTCGGCCGTCCCGCCGACCAGATCAACGACCTGCTGCTGGCGCTCCGGGTGCCCCTGCGCGTACGGCAGTGGCTCTACCACCGGACGATGCGGCTGACCGTCGGCGACCTGACCCGGTTCGGGCTGCCCGCCCCCGACCACCGGGTGTACGAGACCCACCCGATCGCCAACAGCCAGCTCGTCTACTACGTCGGGCACGGCCGGATCACCCCGGCGCCGGACGTCCGCCGCTTCCACCCGTACGCCGTCGAGCTGACCGACGGCCGTCAGATCGATCCGGACCTGGTCGTCTTCGCCACCGGCTACCTGCCCCGCTTCGAGTTCCTCGACGCGCGGCTCCTCGGTGACGAGGCCGGGGTCGGACGTCCCACGCTCCACCTGAACGCCTTCCCCCGGAACCACCCGACGCTCGCCGTCGTCGGACTGGTCCAGCCGGACTCGGGGCTCTTCCCGATCTCGCACTGGCAGGCGGTGCTGGTCGCGCGGCTGTGGCAGGCGCGCCAGTACCGCCCGGAGCGGGCGGAGGCGTTCGCCGCGACGGTCGCCGCCCGGGCCGGGAAGCGCTACTCCGGCCGGGTCGAGGACAGCAGCCGGCACTGGTTCGAGGTGGGGCACGTCGACTACCTGCGCGCCGTCCAGCGCGCCCTGAACGAGTTGGAGGCAGTTCGGTGAGCGCGAGGAGTGAGCTTGCGAGCCCCGCAGTCGCGAACGGAAGGCGGCCCAGTTGAGTGGCGGGCGGGTGCGGATCGTCCGGGGGCGGGAGTGGGCCCGGCCGGTGCGCCCGGTCCGCCGCGAGGTGCTCAGCGCGCTGCCCGAGCTGGAGCAGGGGCGACCGCCGCTGCTCTTCGTCCCGGGCTTCGGTCACGGCGCGTGGGCGTTCGCCGAGCACTGGCTGGAGCACGCTGCCTCCCGGGGCTTCCCCGCGTACGCGGTGAGCCTGCGCGGGCACGGCGGCAGCGAACCGGCACCGGAGGCGTCGCTGCGGGCGTACGCCCACGACGTGGTCCAGGTGGCGGCGGAGCTGCCGCGCCAGGCGGTGCTGGTGGGGCACGGCGCGGGGGCCCTGGTGGTGGCGCACGCGCTGGCCCGCTACCCGGCACGGGCCGGGGTGCTGGCCGCCCCGGTGTTCGGGGGCTGGGGCACGCTCGGCGCGGCGCTGCGCCGTAACCCGGTCGGCACGATCCCCGCGTTCTGGGGCGGCCGGCTGCGGCTGAACCGGCGGCAGCTGTTCGGTCCGGAGCTGCCGGAGAACGTCGCCGACGCCCACCTGGCCCGGCTGGGCCGGGCCGGTCGACGCGCCCAGTGGCGGCTGCTCTTTCCCGGTGCGCTCGAACCGGCGGTGGGCCGCCCGCCGATGCTGGTGCTCGGCAGCCCGGACGACCGGGTGGTCCCGGCGACGGCGCTGACCCGCGCCGCCCGGCGGTACGGCTCGGCCCCGCTGCTCTTCCCCGGCATGGGGCACGACCTGATGCTCGACGCGCGGTGGCGGGAGCCGATCGACGCGGTCCTCGACTGGCTGGTCAAGGAGCCGGCGTCGGCCGTCGTTCCGGTCTGACGGTTCGCGGGCCCGCTCGGTCGTACCGGTCTGCCGGTCGGCGGGCGGCCCGCTCAGCCGGTGGTCACCCGGTCGGCGCGGAGACGGTCTCGTCGAGCGTGCTCAGGTAGGAGCGGACCCAGGACCGGATGTCGTACCGGTGCAGGTGCTCGCGCATCGCCCGCATCCGGGTCGCCGCGTCCTCCGGGTCGGCCTCCAGGGCCGCGAGCAGCCCCTGCTTGAGCCCTTCCAGGTCGTGCGGGTTGACCTGGTAGGCCTCGGGCAGCTCCGCCGCGGCTCCGGCGAACTCGCTGAGCAGCAGCGTGCCGGAGTCGTCGACCCGGGCGGCGACGTACTCCTTGGCGACCAGGTTCATCCCGTCCCGCAGCGGGGTCACCGCCATCACGTCCGCCATCCGGTAGAGGGCGGCCAGTTCGGCCCGGTCGAAGGGCTGGGTGAGGTAGTGGATCGCCGGCTCGCCGACCCGGCCGAACTCGCCGTTGATCCGTCCGACCTCGCGTTCGACCCGGTCCCGGAGGATCTGGTACTGCCCGACCCGTTCCCGGCTGGGCACGGCCACCTGCACCATGACCGTGTCCCGGACCTTGACGTGACCGCTGGCGATCAGCTCGCTGTACGCCTTGAGCCGGTGCTCGATGCCCTTGGTGTAGTCCATCCGGTCGACACTGAGGATCACGTTTTCCGGGCTGCCGAGGTCGTTGCGGAGCCGCTCGGCCCGGGCCACCACGTCCGGCCGGGCGGCCAGCGCGGCCATCTCGGCGGTGTCGATGGAGACCGGGAAGGCACCCACCCGCACGGTGCGGCCGTCCACCTCGATCTGCCGGTCGGTGGCGGGCACGCCGAAGACCTTCGCCACCAGCTGCGCGAAGTTGTGCGCGGCCTGTGCCCGCTGGAAGCCGACGAGGTCCGCGCCGAGGATCCCGCGCAGCAGCTCGGCCCGGCGGGGGAGCTGCATGAACAACTCGGGCGGCGGGAACGGCACGTGCAGGAAGAAGCCGATCCGCAGGTCGGGGCGGAGGTCGCGGAGCAGGGCGGGCACCAGTTGCAGGTGGTAGTCCTGCACCCAGACCACGCCGCCCGGCTCGGTCACCGCGGCGGCGGCCTCGGCGAACCGCCGGTTGACCCGCTGGTACGCCTCCCACCAGCGGCGGTGGTGCTCGGGCTGCTCGACCGCGTCGTGGTACAGCGGCCAGAGGGTCGCGTTGGCGAAGCCCTCGTAGTGGTCCCGGAAGTCCTCCGGGGTGAGCGGAACGGTGTGCAGCCGGACGCCGTCCACGTCGGGCAGGGCGGGGGCCGGGCCGGTGCCTCCGGCCCAGCCGATCCAGGTGGCGGGAGTGTGCTTCAGCAGCGGGTGCAGGGCGCTCACCAGGCCACCGGGGCTGCGGCGCCACTCGCAGGCGCCGTCGGGGGCCACGCTGTTGTCGACGGGAAGGCGGTTGGCCACCACCACGAGGGAGCTCTGTCGCATCTCGGTCATTCCGATCTGCCGAGGGATGACCGCCCGTGCGGGGAGGAAACGGGCAGCCAGCAAGGGAAGTGACGTTACAGCCGTATTCCTACTGACCGTAAGTTACACCACTGTTACTTCCCACGTCCGGGGTGGTGGACGTCCCGTCATCCGGACGCTCGGGCGGAACCGCGCCGACGACCGAAGTCGATCAGACGACCGCGCCGTCGTCCGGGTCGTGGTCCTCCGTGTCGCCGGGGCGCAGCCGCCAGATCAGGGTGACGAAACCGGCGAGGATGCCGGTGAAGCCGAGCAGGGTCACCACCGCGCGGTCCGCCGGCAGGACCGACGGGAAGAGGAAGAGCACGAAGCCGACGACGACGGAGAGCACGCCGGCCACGGCGTACTTGGAGACCGCAGGCAGCGGTGGGGGCGGCGGCGGGGTGTAGCCGCCCTCGTCGTCCGGGTCGTCGGGCAGGTCCGCGCCGAAGGTGTCCAGGCCGTCCAGGAGGGACGGCTCGTCGTGCCGCCGCCCGACCGAGACGCCGGAGAAGTCGGTGGCGGAGGGGAGCGGACGGACCCCGGTGACGGTCGGGGCGGTGCCCTCCTCGGTGCGGCTGAGCGTGCCGCCCGTCTGCGGGGGCTCGTCCAGTTCCTCGGCGGCCGGCCAGGGCGTGGGACCGGGGGTCGGGTCACGGTGGAAGCCGGCGACGATGCGGGCCCACTCGGCTTCGACGTCGGGCTCGCCGGGGCGGGTCTGCCCGCTGATGCCCTCGTCGCTGAGCTGAGTGAGGTAGTCCCGGGCGGTGGTCAGGTGGGAACGGTCGACGTAGAGCCGGTCGACCGGCCGGGCGGGAACGGTGGTCGTCCGGGTCACCGGGTTCAGGTCGGCGGACGGTTGCAGGTAGGCGGCGATGCCGCCGGCGGCGAGCACGTCGAGCAGGTGCTCACCGACGCGTGGATCCACGTCGCCCGCCACGGCGTACTCGTTCGCGTCGAGCCCGTTGTCCCGCCGTCCCCGGCGTGCCCCACCCGCTGACACCGGCGTCCTCCTCCTCGCACCTGGCGGCGCAGGTCCTCCGGCGCCCCCGCCCGCACGCCGTGTCCTGAATCGTGACACGTCCGCCCCCGGTTCCGGGAGTGCGTTGTGGCGCGTTGCCGAAAGTCAACGACGCCATCGCAGGTCGGGGCCATGGATTTTTGTCTGTTTGTGCGGGAAGTGCGAGCATGCGGCGGGACCGGCCCGCCCGAGTGTGACCTACCCGTCCCCGATCGTGCGGGACGCGCGTTGTGAGGCTTGGCTTCCGGTTCGTAGGCTCAGGGCCGACGGTTCGTGGGCCCCCGGCCGACGCTCGGCGTTCGCCCCGGACGCTCGGCGGTGCCGTCACGGACCCCTTCGGGAAGGACAGCGGTGCTGTACTGGCTGATGAAGTACGTCATCCTCGGTCCCTGGCTGAGGCTGATCTTCCGACCTCACGTCGAGGGTTTCGCTCATCTGCCCGCCACCGGGCCGGTGATCCTGGCCAGCAACCACCTCTCCTTCTCGGACTCGATCTTCCTGCCGCTGATCGTCCCCCGGAGGGTGACCTTCGTGGCCAAGGCCGAGTACTTCACCGGCAAGGGCGTCAAGGGCTGGCTGACCCGGTTGTTCTTCGTCGGCACCGGCACCCTGCCGATCGACCGGTCCGGCGGACGGGCCGCCCAGGCGGCGCTGGACGCGCAACTCGCCGTGCTCCGGGCCGGCGGGGTCGCCGGCATCTACCCGGAGGGCACCCGGTCCCCGGACGGCCGGCTCTACCGGGGCAAGACCGGTGTGGCCCGGCTGGCCCTGGAGAGCGGCGCCCCGGTGGTGCCGGTGGTCATGCTCAACCTGGACGAGATCCAGCCCCCGGGCAAACTCGTCCCCAAGGTGGCCCAGGTGCGGATCCGGTTCGGTGCCCCCCTCGACTTCACCCGGTACGCCGGCCTGGCCGGGGACCGCTTCGTCGAGCGGGCGGTCACCGACGAGATCATGTACGAGCTGATGGAACTCTCCGGCCGCGAGTACGTCGACATCTACGCCCAGAAGATCAAGAACCAGCCGGCCACCCCCGTCCCCGCCTGACGCCCCGCCCGCCCCGCCCGCCCGTCACCGGGTCGGGCGGGTCAGGAGGCGAGGGTGGGGGAGGAGTAGGTGGACACGTCCGCCTCGCCGAGGCGGAGCAGGCCGGGGGCGCGGTTGCGCAGGGCGAACGCGCGCACCTCACCGAGCACGGTGGCCGCCCCCGCCGGGTCGCCCGCCCGCCCCAGTTCCTTCGCGGCGAGCGCGAGCGCGAGCATCCGGTCGGTCACCGCCGGGATCCGTCCGTACAGCTCGGCGGCGGCGCCGTAGAGCTGACCGGCCCGACCGTGGTCGCCGTCGGTCGCGGCGAGCGTCGCGGTGACGGTCTGCCGCGCGGCGTCGGTCCACGGGGTCCGGTGCGGCGCCCGCTCCAGCATCCCGCGTACCCGCACCGCCGTGTCCCGTCCGCAGAGCACCGCCGCGTACGCCGCCGCCGCGATCCACTCACCGCTGAGCAACGCCGGCACCGCCGACCACGAGTCGTCCAGCTCCGCCAACAGTTCCCCGGCCTCACCGGTACGCCCCTGCAACGCCCGGCAGAGCGCGCTGATGCCCAGCGTCGTCCAGTGCAGCCGCCGGAACCCGCTGCGCCGGGCGGTGTCCAACGCGTCGCTCACGTCGTCGACCGGCCGGGGTGCCTGGCTGCCGACCGCGGTCAGCACCGGACCGGCACCGGACGCCCGGCCGGCCCGCTCGGCCGACACCGCACCCGGTCCGCCCCGTTCCCCCGGCACCGGCTCGTCCCGCAGGATCCGCAGGCAGGCCCGCAGCCCGCGCACCTGCATGTCCCACCGGCCGGTCGGGGTGTCCACGAAGGCGTCCGCCGCGGCCAGCAGCGCGCCGAACTCGCCCTCGAAGTACGCCCGCATCGCGTCGCCGGAGTAGCCCGTGGTCAGCCCGGGCGAGCCGGACAGCGCCGCCGCCTCGGTGAGCAGCTCGTTGGAGCGGATCCAGTCGCCCTCCTCGCAGACCACGTAGGCGAGGTTCTGCATCGCCCGGGGCAGGGCGAGCAACTGCTGCGCCCGCGAGGTCTCGAACGCGGCGTGCAGCTCGTCCACCCCGGTCCGGTCCCCGGCCTGGTAACGGGCCGTGGCCGCGGTGATCTGCGCGTCCACCCGGGCCTCCACCAGGCCCAGCCGTTCGGCGATGCCGGCGGCGGTGCTGGCCGCCGCCACCGCCTCGGCGCTCTCGTTGTTGAGCATGTGCAGCCGCCCCAGCTCGGCGTAGGCGTCCGCCTTCTGCTCGCTGTCGGGCAGTCCCGCGAACAGCTCCACCGCCCGGGCCAGCCGGGCCAGCGCGGTGTCCCGGTCGGTCCGGATCCACGCCGCCCGCCCGAGCAACGTCCACGCCCGGGCGGCGCAGCCGACGTCGCCCTGCGTGAACAACTGCTCGGCCAGGTCGGTCAGCGTCTCGGTGCCGCCGGCGTCGAGGAAGGCCCCGCCGTCGCGGAAGAACGAGATCTCCGCGCCGAGCAGCTCCAACTGGAGCCGGCCCACCGGGTCGGCGTCGTCGGCCAGGCCGAGGGCCCGGGTCGTGTGGTGCGCCGCCGCGTCCAGGGCGTGCAACGTGTAGGCGCGCCGCGCCGCCCGGTGCAGCGCCTCGCGCGCCGCCGTGGCGTACCGGCGGGTGTCCAGCCCGAGGGTACGGGCGATCTCGTGCGCCGCCCACCGGTGGTTGGCCAGCACCTCCGCCAGGTCGGTGTCCCGCCCCCGGGCCAGCGCGTCGACCCAGTCGGCGGTCCGCTCGTGCCGGGCGACCCGCTCGGTGCGGGGCAGCCGCTGGTAGCAGACGTCCCGGACCAGGACGTGCCGGAACTGGTACTCGGCCTGGCCGGCCATCGTGGACGCCGGCAGCTCGACGACGAAGTCCCGCTGCCCGAGCCGGCGCAGGGCCCGCTCCACCGCCTCGACCGGCTGCCCGAGCGCGGCGGCGACCGCACCCGGCCAGAACTGGGTGCCGACCACCGAGGCGGCCAGCAGCACCGCCCGGTCGGCCGGGTCGAGCAGGTCGACCCGGTTGGCGATCACCGCGTGCACGTTGTCCGGGATCGGCAGCCCGTCCTGCTTCTTCAGCAGCCAACCCCGCCCCGACTGGCGCAGGAAGCCCTGTTCGATGAGCATCCGCACGTACTCGTGGGCGTAGAGCGGGTTGCCGTCGGCGACCTCGACCAGCGGGTTGATCAGGTCCGGGGAGAAGGCGGACTGGCCGAACAGGTGCGCGTACAGCGAGGTGATCCCGCTCGGGCGCAGCGGCGGCAGGGTGATGGTCAGCGACCCGCCGATGGTGCCCGCCCAGGTGGGATCGCGGTTGATCAGCTCCGGTCGGGCGGTGCAGAGCACCAGCAGCGGCACATCCCGGGCGGACGCCCCGAGCAGCTCGACCAGGCGCAGCATCTTCTCGTCGGCCCAGTGCAGGTCCTCGAAGACCAGCACGGTGGGACGGCGGGCCGCCAGCGCCAGCAGGAACCGCCGCCAGGCGGACTGGGTCTCCTCGGCCGGCAGCGTCGGCCCCGGCAGGCCGACCAGCGGGCGCAGCGCGTCGACCAGCCGGTCCGCCTCACCCGGACCGACCAGGTCGGCCACCGCCGCCCGCAGCCGGGGCGCGGCGGCGGTGGCCGGATCGGTGTCGAGAATGCCGGCCTCGGACTTGACGATGTCCGCCAGCGCGGCGAACGTGACGTTCTCGCCGAACGGCGGACACCGGCCGGTACGCCAGGTCAGCGACGCGTCCGCGCTGGCACGGGTGTGCCGGTAGAGTTCCCGGACCAGCCGGCTCTTGCCGATCCCGGCCCGCCCGAACACGGTGACCAGTTGCGGCATCCGCTCCCGGGCCGCCCGGTCCAGCGCGTTGACCAGCAGGCCCAGCTCGTGTTCCCGGTCGATCAGCGGGGTGGCGTCCGGCTCCCGGTCGGGCTGCCGTCGCTGGGCCGCGCCGAGCGCCAGCCACACCTCCGTCGGCGACGAGCGTCCCTTGAGAGTGACCGCCGGCTGCTGTTCGTACCGGACCGCGCCCCGGGTGAGCCCGTACGTCGTCCCGCAGACCAGCACGCCGCCGGGCGGAGCCACCGACTGCATGCGGGAGGCGGTGTTGACCACGTCACCGGCCACGATGGCCTGACCACCGTGGTGCGCGGCGGCCACGTCCACCAGCGCCTCGCCGGTGGCCACCCCGACCCGGAAGCGGAGTCCGTCGGCGCCGACCGGGGCGAAGCGGGCCAGCACCCGTTGCAGCTCCAGTCCGGCCCGGACACAGCGCAGCGCGTCGGTCTCGGTGGCCACGGGCGCACCGAACAGCGCCATGACCGCGTCGCCGATGTACTTCTCCACCACCCCGCCGTACTGGCCGATGACCCGGCGGGCGGCGGAGAAGAAGCCGGTCTGCAACCCCCGGACCAGTTCCGGGTCGGACTGTTCGACGTACGGGGTGAAGTCGATCAGGTCGACGAAGAGCACGCTGACCCGGCGGCGGTCCTCCTGCGGCGGCGCGGTCGGGGCGGCGCCACCGACCCGGGCCGTCGGGTGCGTGTCGCGGCCCGCGCGGGCCCGTCCGCAACCGGTGCAGAAGGCCGCGTCCGAGGCGAGCGGCCGATCGCAGTGTTCGCAGGTCAGGGCCAGTTCCGCACCGCAGCCACCGCAGAAGCGGTCGTCGGGCGCGGTGGGTCGGCCGCACTGGGCACAGTGGGCGGCGATGCCAACCTCCCGGGACGATCCGAGCTGAGCGAGCCGGCCGGGCGCGTCACGCCGGCGCGGCGGTGACCGAAAGTGGCCGTCGACGGCCCACGGGGGCCGTCCACCGTCAGTATCCCGGTAACAAGCTGCTGTCGGGTACCCGCCTGTTGGCTTACGGACAGTGTCTTTGTTGCTGGCAACGGCTACATTCAGTCAGCCCAGATTCGATCACACAGGGGGAGAATTCCATGGTGTACGTCCGACTGGAAGCGGAGTGGACCGACATCGACGGCGTGAACCACGCCGCGGGGGAGACCGTCGACGTGGACGCCGCGACCCTGGCCGAGCTCCAGGCCGCCGGCATCGTGACCGAAGTGCCGAAGTCGGGCGGCGACGCGACCACCGACTGGGTCGGGCCGACCAGCACGAAGCCCTGACCGACGCGCTCCACCCGGTGCCCCGCGTGCCATCCGGCGTGCGGGGCACCGTCGCGTCCGCCCCCGGTGTGCGCAGGCGTTGTCGTGTGCCCAGGCGCCGTCGTGTCCCTGCGGCGTGCGGGGGCACGGTAGCCGCCCCGGCGCGGCCCGGAGCACGGTTGCGCGCCCGTCCCGGACACGCGTGCGGCGGGGCGGACGGGCGTGGCCCGTGACCCGGTGGTCAGCGGTCGGCCATGCCGGCCCGGCGGCGCAGCGCCGCCACGTCGGTCACCACGATCCGGCGTCCCTCGGTCCGCAGCCAACCCCGGCTGGCGAACGAGCCGATCGCCTGGTTGACGCTCTGCCGGGAGCCCCCGGCCATCTCCGCCAGCTGGGACTGGTTCAGCTCGATCGTGATCATCGGAGCCTGACTCTCCCCGGCCAGCCGGACCAGCGTCTTGGCCACCCGGCCGGGCAGGTCGAGGAAGACGTGGTCGGCGTTCTGCTCGGTCAACCGGCGGATCAGGCCGCCCAGCGACCGCATCACCGCGTCCAGGATGCGCGGGTTGGAGTGCACCAGCTCCATGAAGGCCGGTCGGGACAGCGCCAGGGCGCTGCAGTCCTCGATCGCCTCGGCGGACGCCGACCGGGTCGAGGCGTCGAGGAGGGACACCTCGCCGAGCACGTCCGGCGGTCGGATCACCGTCAGTACGGCCCGCTCTCCGGTCGGCGCGGTGCGGAACACCGCGACCGCGCCCCGCCGGAGCACGATCAGGGACTCGCCGGGGTCGTTCTCCACGAAGAGCAGCTGCCCCTTGCGGTAGGTGCGCGGCACCGCCGCCGCGATCACCCGCTGGCGGACCTCCGGCTCCAGGCCGGCGAACATCTCGACTCCCGTAAGCGCGTCACCCGGCTCCGGCAGGCGCATCTCCACGGCCCAACCCCTCCCCGGTCAAGGACCACAACTCGCAGCCGGGTGAACCTGACAGCCCCCGGGTGGAGGTGAACTGACACCGGTTCGGCGTCCGGTAGCGGTACACATCAGATCATGACGTCCATGTCGCTTGCTGTACACCCCTGAAATCACTTCCGTGACAATCCTGAGCTGCGAAGGATGCCAAGGTGAGAGGACCGGTCCACCGTCGGGCGACGACCGTACGGGGGCGCGGTGGAGCGGGTCGCGGACCGCCGCGACCGGCCGGCGCGGGGGGCGGGACCACCCTCGCGCCGACCGCCCGACCGCCCGACCGCCGCCGACCGCCCCCGCCGGCCCGGCTGCCCTCGCCGGCCCGGCTGCCCTCGCCGGCCCGGCTGCCCTCGCCGGCCCGGTCGCCCCCGCCGGTCGGACCGCTCCGACGGTGCGCGAGGATGACCGGGATGGTCTACCGCTACTTCTACGACTGCGAGTTCATCGAGGACGGCCGCACCATCGACCTCGTGTCGATCGGCGTCGTCGACGAGTACGGCCGTGAGTTCTACGCGGTCTCCACCGAGTTCGACGACTCCCGCGCGGTGCCCTGGGTGCGTCGTAACGTGCTCGACAAGCTGCCCTCGCCCGCCGACCGGGCCTGGCGCTCCCGCGAGCGCATCCGCGAGGACCTGCTCGAGTTCCTGGCCGAGCCGGTGCGTGGCCGGTCGGGCGAGCAGATCGAACTCTGGGCGTGGTACGCCGCCTACGACCACGTGGCGCTCGCCCAGCTCTGGGGCTCGATGATCACCCTGCCCCGGGAGATCCCCCGGTTCACCAAGGAACTCCGTCAGCTCTGGGACGACCGGGGCCGGCCACCGCTGCCGTCAGCCGAGGCGGCCCGGCACGACGCGTTGGTCGACGCCCGGCACAACCTCGCCCGGTGGCGGGCGATGACCGGCGACTGAACCGGGAGCCTCCCCGGCACGCCGGGTGGGGATCTCCGCACCGTCCCGGCATCAGGTCGGTCGTACCAGGTTTGGGTGGTTCCGTCCCGGGCACCGGTTTCGATGCCGGTGCCGGGCACCGCACCCCGGCCCGCGCGGAACCGACGCGAGGGAGTGCCACCATGAGTCCTGAGCCGACCACGGACGCCGAGGCGCGGCACCGGGTCACCGAACTGATCCGCGCCGCGCGCGTCTGCATGCTCACCACGATCGCCGTCGACGGGCGGCAGGTCAGCCGTCCGATGGTGTTGCAGGAGGTGGAGTTCGACGGCGACCTGTGGTTCTTCGCCCGGGCGGACTCGGCCAAGATCCGGCAGATCCGGGTCAACCCGGAGGTCAACGCGGCCTTCGGCGACCAGCGGCGACACACCTGGATCTCCGTCTCCGGCACCGCCCGGGAGGAGAACGGCCGGGCCGACGTCGAGCGGCTCTGGCATCCCGCGCTGCGGGTGTGGTTCCCGGACGGGCCGGACACGCCCGGACTGACTCTGATCAGGCTGCACGCCAGCTCGGCCCACTACTGGGACTCGCCGGGCAGCACGGTGGTCAACCTGCTCGGTGCCGCCCGGGCGGTGGTGACCGGCCGGCCACCCCGACCGGGTGAGAACCGCGCGGTCGATTACTGAGCCGTGAACGGCAGGGGCCGGTGGGTGGACACCTTCCGGGGCGCGCTGTCGGGGCACAGCCGTGCCGACTACAGTGCGCTCTGACGGCCCGCCCCGGGCCGGCAACGGCGCCGATGGTCGGATCTGACCCATATCCTGGGGCTTTGTTGGGCTAAGAGGCTCCAGGAGGATGAGCAGATCATGCGTATCGGCGTGCTCACCGGCGGTGGCGACTGCCCCGGTCTCAACGCGGTGATCCGGGCGGTGGTCCGCAAGGGCGTCGCCAGCTACGGCCACGAGTTCGTGGGCTTCCGGGACGGTTGGAAGGGCCCGCTGGAGGGCCTGTCCCGTCCGCTGGGCATCGCGGAGGTCCGCGGCATCCTGCCCCGGGGCGGCACGATCCTCGGCTCGTCCCGTACCAACCCGTTCAAGATCGAGAACGGTGTCGAGCGGATCAAGGAGAACCTCGCCGCGCAGGGCGTCGACGCCCTGATCGCGATCGGC
This sequence comes from Micromonospora echinospora, assembly GCF_900091495.1. Classification (NCBI taxonomy): domain Bacteria; kingdom Bacillati; phylum Actinomycetota; class Actinomycetes; order Micromonosporales; family Micromonosporaceae; genus Micromonospora; species Micromonospora echinospora. The sequence goes on from NZ_LT607413.1 coordinate 4,225,799, forward strand.
GGTGAGGACACCCTCGGTGTCGCCACCAAGCTGCACGAGCTGGACGTCAAGGTCATCGGCGTGCCGAAGACCATCGACAACGACCTCGGCGCCACCGACTACACCTTCGGCTTCGACACCGCCGTCAACATCGCGATGGAGGCGATCGACCGGCTGCACACCACGGCCGAGAGCCACCACCGGACGCTGGTCGTCGAGGTGATGGGTCGGCACGCCGGCTGGATCGCCCTGCACGCCGGCCTGGCCGGTGGCGCCAACGTGATCCTGCTGCCGGAGCGGCAGTTCGACGTCGAGCAGGTCGCCGGCTACGTCGAGAAGCGCTTCCAGCACCAGTACGCCCCGATCGTCGTGGTCGCCGAGGGCGCGCAGCCGCTCGACGGCCAGATGGTCCTGCACAACCAGGAGCTGGACGCCTTCGGGCACGTCCGGCTCGGCGGCATCGGCCAGTGGCTGGCCGAGCAGCTCGAGGCGAAGACCGGCAAGGAGGCCCGCACCGTCGTGCTCGGCCACATCCAGCGGGGCGGCACCCCGACCGCCTTCGACCGGGTGCTGGCCACCCGGCTCGGCCTCCAGGCGATCGACGCCGCGCACGAGGGCGACTGGGGCAAGATGGTCGCCATGCAGAGCACGGACATCGTTCGGGTTCCGCTCGCCGACGCCACCCGCGAGCTGAAGACCGTGCCGCTGGAGCGGTACGCCGAGGCCGAGGTCTTCTTCGGCAGCTGACCGGTGCGGGGCGGTGGGCGTTCCGGCGTCCGCCGCCCCGCGTACCGGGTCGGTGGATCCGACGGCCGTCGCCGTCGGCGCGGGCGGGACAGGAGAGGGGTACGGCGGGATGTCGACTGGGGTGCACACGGTCGCGGTGATCGGCGCCGGCAAGATCGGTGAGCTGATGCTCTCCGGGCTGCTGCGCTCGGGTTGGCCGGCCGACCGGTTGCTGGCCACCGCGCGGCGGCGGGAACGTGCCGAGGAGATCGCCACCCGCTACGGCGTCCGGGTGGTCGACAACCTGACCGCGGTGCAGGACGCGGAGGTGCTCGCGGTCTCGGTCAAGCCGCAGGACGCCGGAGTGCTGCTCGACGAGATCGGCCCCAAGGTCCCCGACGGGAAGCTGGTCATCTCGCTCTGCGCCGGCCTGCCCACCGGCTTCTTCAGCCGGCGGCTGCCCGCCGGCACCCCGGTCGTCCGGGTCATGACGAACACCCCGGCCCTGGTCGACCAGGCGATGACCGCGATCTCGGCAGGCGCGCACGCCACCGGGGAGCACCTCGCCCTGGCCGAGGAGATGTTCAAGCCGCTGGGCGCGACGATCCGGGTGCCCGAGTCGCAGCAGGACGCGGTGACCGCCCTCTCCGGCTCCGGACCGGCCTACTTCTACCTGCTGGTCGAGGCGATGGTCGACGCCGGGATCCTGCTCGGCCTGCCCCGTCAGGTGGCCCACGAGCTGATCGTGCAGACCGCCATCGGGTCGGCGGTGATGCTGCGCGACTCCGGGGAACACCCGGTGAAGCTCCGCGAGGCGGTCACCTCGCCGGCCGGTACCACCATCTCCGCCGTGCGCGAGTTGGAGAAGCACGGCGTACGGGCGGCGCTGCTCGCCGCCCTCGAGGCGGCCCGTGACCGGGCCCGGGAACTGGCCGCCCAGGCCACCTGACCCGGCGCCGGCCGGGGCGACGTGACGCCCTCCCCGTCTCCGGTCTCCGGTCGGAACCGGGGACCGGACCGCCTGTCGGACCGCTTCCACCTTTGCGGTTACCCGCGCCGCCATGCGGTTTGCCGCTGTCGGGGGGATTGACCGCTCTCGTCGGTGCCCGCGCGTGGGGTGACAACGAGCGAATCCGGCGAGTCGGCGGGGTCGTCCCCGGCGCGGGTCGGTCCCCGGGTGCTCGGTGACCCTGTCCGGGACGTGCCGACGACCGACCGGCGACGAATTCGACGAGGTCGCCGTCCTGGGCGCTGAACCGTTGCGCCGCTCCGCTCGTACGTATCGCCGGGGAGCCGTTCCGACCCCCGTCGGCCGCTCGTCCCGTCTCTGCCACGGCTCGGCAACAGTCCGTGTGACATCTATTGACTTAACTCTATCAATAGAGCATAAAGGACTTAGCGGACTTCTTGCTCGGTCAACAGTCGACTCCTCCCGTAGTGCTGGGCCGTAACGGCTGTCACCTGCGGCGTGGGGGAGTGGGCCGGGGGTCCGTGGTGCCACGCGAGCCGGCACCGATCCGCGCAACGCCTGCAGGTACGTGTCGACGGAAAGGGACGATCGTGACTGTCAACCGCCTTACCGACCCGGTGATCAGCCTGTTCCGCATGGTTGTCGGACTGCTGTTCCTGATACGCGGTATGTCCTCGATATTCGGCGTCTTCGGGGGCAGTCAGGGCAGCGGGGAAGCCATCGAGGTCGGCGTCTGGCCGCACTGGTGGGCCGCGCTGATCCAACTCGCCGGAGGGCTGCTCGTCCTGGTCGGGCTCTGGGCCCGCCCGGCCGCCGTGATCTGTTCCGGATCGATGGCCTACGCCTACTTCGTGGTGCACCAGCCGATGGCGTTGCTGCCGATGAACAACCGGGGTGAGCTGGCCGCGCTGTTCTGCTGGTCGTTCCTGCTCATCGCGGTCGTCGGCGCGGGCCGTTGGTCGCTGGACGCCCTGCTCGGCCGGCGGCGGGAAGGGGTGCGCGGCAGGGAGACGGCCGCCGTCTGACGACGGCGCCGACCGGGTGGCCCGCCTGGGTGGGCCACCCGGTCCGCGTCTCGTGCTGCCCCTCGGTCTCCACGGGCGGATGCCGGTGTGGTGGATGAAGGTGATCCCACTCGCAACCTCGGGGGATTGGATTTCGGTCGGGGTGTCTCGACTTGGTCACCGGTTCGTTATTGTTCGACCGCATGCCGCGTCCGGAATGGCTGTTTTGGTGGTCGGTCGGCAATGCTCGACAACTATCATCAGGTTTAGTGGCTTGGTCGCCGATTCAGTGAGTTTTGGGAGCCTGCCGTTCGGCCAGTTACATTAATCTTGCTCTGTGTGTATGGTGGATTGGTCCCCGGAATCGTCGGGCCGCCGAAAGGCGGCTCGTTATGTGGGCTGGGGATTTGTTCGCGCATCCTTCCTGAACCGGCCGGCGCAGGTCCGCTGCCGGGTGGCGTGGGTGTGCCGTGGCTCTCGAAAGGACAGGCATGTCAGCGGTGCGGCACGCAGTCCCGTCCACGGGACCTGGCTCACTGGGGCGCGGTCCTGCTGCTGACGGAGCCCCTGCCGACCGGAGCGCCAGTCACCTCGTGCCGGAGCAGGCCGACCACCACACACCCTCCTCATCTGCGTCAGGTCTCGCCGCGGAGCGCCTTTCCGGCACGACGAGCAGCCGGTGAGCGCTATTCCGGTGGCGCCACCTCCTCGTATCGCCGCACTGACCGCGTCGTAATCCCGCAGAACTCGGCCGCCCGGATTCCGAGGCGGACCCTGCTACCCGAAAAGGATCGGTTCGGTGCGTCCGGAACGGTCCCGGCGTTTTCCTGTGCTTCTCACATCAGCGGTCCATCGACCTGGGGGTAAGTGAGTGCCGAACAAGAACGTGGTCAGGACGTACAGCGACCGGAAGTACGTGTACACGACCATGGTCCGTCACCAGGGCGCGACAGTGGCCTTCGCGATGGACGACTCGCGGCGGATCTACTACAACGTGCTGAACCTGGACCTGGGCAGCCGCGAGCGGGGCGAGATCGACAGCTCGTACTGGAACGACAACCCGCCGCTGCTGGTGTTCCCGAGCGAGATCACCGAGGTCGGTTTCGGTGGTGGCGAGACGGTGGGCGTGCCGCCGGTACGACTGGGTGGGCGGGCCGAGGCCGCTGCTGGTACGCAGCTCCAGCCCGAGGATCTGGACGCGTTCCTGTCCACGACGGCCCGGCTGGGCGCCCAGGCGCCGTTCCAGGTCGTCTCGGACGGCCGGTACCTGCTGCTGTTCCGTCAGGCGCTCGACGCGACGCACCCGGACGCGTTGTTCCGGCTGGCCGGCGGCGGCGTCTCCGGGGACGCGGGCCGCACCGACTACGCCCAGGGGGGCGGGGCGAAGGTGCCGCTGGTGTCCCGCACCATCCTCTGTGACCGGTTCGTGCAGGTGGGCGCGGCGGTCAAGCCGGTGCTCGAGGTGCGCTACCGCCGCAGCCGGAGCAAGACGTCGCCCGCCTATACCGGTGACACCCTGGGGACGAGGGACCTGGACGGCAATCCCTTCTACGAGCCCACCCGGCAGCTGTCGTTCGTCCGGAACGTCACCGACGGCCAGTTCGCGGTGATGCTGCTGCCGACGCAGGTCAACGACGTGTCGCGGTGGCAGCTGTTCACCGCGAACGCGGTGACCGGCCGCATCGACGGGTTCAACGTCGAACGGGCCGACGACGGGCTGTTCAACCTGGCGGGCACCCAGTTCTACACCAGCCCGGACCCGAGGTACGCCGCCTCGGTGTTCGAACGCGAGCCCGGCGCGGACCCGTTCACCAAGAAGCCGCTGGTGCCGATCCCGCTGCCGACCGACCGCGCGGGGACCGCGCTGCGTCTGGACGGCCAGGACGACTACCTGGAGCTGGGGAGTGCCGCGAACGTGCGGCTGACGGGCGCGTACACGGTGGAGGCGTGGGTCAGCCCGGCCGCCGCCGGTGGGGTCCTCGTGGCCGCCGGGGACGGGTCGCAGGCGGGGTCGTTCACGCTGCGCCTGACCCCCGCCGGGGCGCTGGTGCTGGCCCATCCCGGCAGCGGCAACACGGTCAGCTCGGCCGACGGCGTGGTGCCGGTCGGGCGCTACTCCCACGTCGCCGCGGTGTTCGGCGGCACGCCGGCCACGGGCCGGCTGTACGTCGACGGCGTGGAGGTGGGAAGTCTCGCGATGTCGTTCACCCCGTCCTCCTCGGGGGTCGTGACCTGCGTCGGCGCCCGGAGGTCGGGGCCCGGTGTCGGCGAGTTCCTCCACGGCGACGTCGACGAGGTGCGGATCTGGAGTCAGGCGCGGTCCGCCGTCGACCTGGCCCGCGACGTCCGTCGCCGCCTCGCCGGGGTTGAGCCGGGTCTGGTCGCCTACTACCGCTTCGACGAGGGCGGAGGGAGCAGCGTCGCCGACCACACCGACAACGGGTTCAACGGCACCGTCCGGGGCGGCGCGGCCTGGGTGACCTCGGGCGCGCCGGTGGGCGACAGCCCGGGACTGTCCCGGGAGACCTTCGGTGTCACGGGCCGGTCCCTCGCCTCCGGCGTGGCCGCGGTGCTGTACTTCCAGCAGGAGGAGACTGCCGCCGGTTACGCCGAGCAGCCCAGCCCGGCGAAGCGGCAGGCGCGGGTCCTGCTGGCGTTCTCGACGGTCGACTCCGCCGCCCCGGGCGGCACTCCGTTGCTGGCGACCCTCGACCTCGCTCTCGCCGCCGACGGCCGGCTCGCGCAGGTGCCCCGGTCGGTCACCCTGGCCACCATCGGGCGCCCCGACCCGACCAAGGACATGGACGCGCTCAGCGCGGCCCAGGCCGCGGTCACGGCCGCGCAGGCGAAACTGGTCATGGACCAGCATCTCCTCGACCAGGCGGACCAGGCGGTACGGAACTCCTACCCGGAGTACCAGTACCGCAACGACAGGTACTGGGCCTTCGTGAACTCCGGCTACTGCTACGACCAGGGACACTTCGTGTGGCCCCACGAACGTTCGGGCCGGGCGAACGATCTGCTCGCAGCGCTGGGCTCGGCATCCTCGACCTACCACGCCGCCCTCCGCTCCCAGGAGGACGCGAAGGCACAACTCGCCCGGGACCAGACGCTACTGGCGGACCGACAGGCCGCGTTGGCCGCGCTGAGCGGAGGATTGCAGGGCGGCGACGACGTGCTGCTGGCGATGCCGACGGTCGCCGTCGACCACACCGGACTGAGCATCTTCGGAGCTCTGCTGGCCTTCGCGTGGAGCCGGAACGCCCCGGTCCTGCTCGACAGCGCGACCGGCGAGGTGGTGCTGTACTTCCGTGGTGTCGACGGGCAGTTCTTCTCCGTCTACTACGACGTCACCGCCTCCCGGGCGACCAAGAAGATCACGCTTGCCTCCGGCCGGCTCCAGGTCACCAGCCGGGACACCGGGGTCGCCCTGTCCGAACTGGGTCTCACCGTCTCGGCCGGTCCGGACGCCGACCGTTGCACGGTGGTGGTCACCCGTACGGCGAACAACACGACCCACACCGAGACGTTCAATGCGGTCCCGAGGCGCGCGGACCACTTCGCGGCCGTCCTCAACGGCAATCCGGTCGGGGACCTGCTGGGCAGGGTGGCCTCGATCCAGGGCAACACCGTGCTCCTCGCCGCGCCGCTGGCCGCAGGACTGGCGGCGGGCACCAGGATCAGCATGGCCGGGTCGGTCTACCAACTGCGGGACTCCGTGCCCGCCGTCTCCAGCTTCACCCTGACCGCGAGCCCGGCCGCGGTACCGGCCGGCACCGAGGTACGCAGGGTCGTCTACGACTACGCCTCGGCCACCTCCAGCCGCCCCGGCGCGCGACTGGACCGTGGCAGCCTGTTCGTCGCGGTCGACGCCGGTACGGCCACCGCCGCCGTGCCCAACGGCACCGCCGCCGACGTGGTGGCCGGGCGGGGCAACCGGTGGCAGGGCCACGCCCCCGGGCGGGCGTACGCGTTCGACGGCACCAAGCGGCTCGCTCTCCCGGCAGCCCAACACCCCCGGGCGACGATGGTCGGCGACCTCACCCTGGAAGCCTGGGCCAATCCGGGCTTCGCCGGCCCGCAGAGCCGGATCCTGCACGCCAACCTGCCCGGCAGCCCCACCACCCGGTACACCCTCGGTGTCTCCGGCACGCCCTACCCCTCGGCCCTGGAACTCAACGGGAGCGACGACTATCTCGACTGCGGCACCGGCATCGACCTGACCAGCACCTCCTTCACCGTGGAGTTCTGGGCCAGGCGCCTGACGAGCGGCCGGGACGACTACGTCGTCGGCCTCGGTGGCGCGAGTTCGGTGGACCAGAGCCTGCACATCGGGTTCCGCTCCAACAACAACTTCACGCTGGCCTTCTGGGGCGACGACCTGGACGTGTCGAGCTCCTACAGCGACCAGAACTGGCACCACTGGGCGTGCGTGTACGACCGGGAGGGCACCAACCGCAACCAGATCGTCTACCGGGACGGCGTGGAGGTCGCCCGCCGCCCCGCCACCGGACACTTCGCCGGCAGGGGCAAACTCCTGCTCGGCCATGCCCCGGTCGGTGCCAACAAGGCGTACGTCCAGTTCGACGAGGTGCGGATCTGGGGCCGCGCCCGCTCCGCTCAGGAGGTGACGGCGGACAAGGACCGTCGGCTGACCGGGCGGGAGACCGGGCTGCTCGGCTACTGGAACTTCCTCGGCCGGCGGACCACGGACCTGACCGGGCGGGGCAACGACGCCACGATCGCCGGGAACCCCAGGGTCGTCGACTCCCGGTTCCCCGGGTACAGGATCCTCGCCGGGGTGGGCGACCAGTTGGTGCGCAGCCGGGACATCTACCCGGCCGGCCAGTGGGGCCACCTGGCGGCGGTCTTCGAGCAGGACTGGGCGCTGCGCTTCGACGGCGCCGCGTGGCTCGACACCGGCCGCGCCGCCGCCCTCGACGTCACCGGCGACCTGACGATCGAGGTCGCGCTCCGGCTCGACGCGCTGGGCAGTGCCCAGGGACTGGTCTGCAAGGGCGGGCTGGCCGACGGCGCCGGCGGCACGGTGCCGTACGCCTTCTGGGTGCAGCCCGACGGTGCGCTGGCGTTCCGGTACGAGAACACCGCGAGCACCCAGCCGGGCACTGCCGTCTCGACGACGAAGGTGCCGGCAGGCACCTTCACCCGGGTCGCGGTGACCCGCAGACCCAGCCCGGTCCTGCTGAACACGCAGGAGATCGTGTTCTACGTCAACGGCGCGCAGGCGGGCAGCGCCACACTCACCGGACCGGCGCCGACGGGCAACGACGGGGCTCTCGAGATCGGCCGCTACCGCAGCGGCCAGACCGGCCACGGGCTGCGCGGCGTGCTCAGCGAGGTACGACTCTGGAACGTCGCCCGGGAAGCGGCAAAGATCGGCGCGGCGGTCAGCGGGAGCACGCCGGGCCTGGTCGCCCAGTGGACGTTCCCGGAGAACGCCGGAAACACCACCGCCGACGTCGCCGGCACCTACACCGGCAGGCTGCACGGTGTCGCGTGGGTCAAGACCCCGGACCCGGACGGTAACCGGTTCCGGCTGTACTGCAACGGCGACGCGACCCCCGCCGACCCGGTCCCGGCCACCGAAGCCGTCGTCACCGCCGGTTACGGACCGGAACAGTTCACCGTCGGCGGGTGCACGACCACCGGAAACACCCTGCGTGACGGCTTCGCCGGCGCTCTCGACGAGATCCGGGTGTGGCAGACCGCGCGGACCGGTGAACAGATCCTCGACAACACCTTCGGCCGACTGCGGGGCGAGTCGGAGGACCTCGTCTGCTACTACCCGTTCGACGCCGCCTCCACCGCCACCGGTGCCCCGATCCTCGACGCCGGCCCACGCGGGAACAACCTGACCACCACCGCCGGCAGCGAGCCTGTCATCGTGCTCTCCACGGCACCCATCTCCACCGACACCGCCGAGGTCCGCTCGGCGCTCACCGGCATCCGCACCGCCTTCCACGGCCTCGTCGGAAGCTCTCCCGCCGTCGCCGAGTACGCCGACGTCCAACGCGTCCCGCACCGCGGCGTGCGAGGGGTGATGAAACGCTGCTACACCTACCAGCAGGCCGGACGCTGGTATCTCATCACCGGTTACAAGGTCGGCAACCTGGTCAGCAAGTGGGTCGGCCAGGCCCAGTTCGACCCGCAACTCGTCGGCTACATCGAGGGCGCGCCGCCGGTCCCGTCCGAGAACCTCGTCAAGCGTCCGGGCACCGACGACTACGTCGGCGCAGCGACGGTCTCCTTCGTCCAGGCCGAAGAGGTCACCAACACGCTGTCGTCCAGCCAGGAGTCCAGCATGGACGTCTCGGCGAAACTCAAGTTCTCCTGGGAGGTCTCGGCGGACGTCCTGAACATCACCGCGCCCCTCGGTTTCGGCACCGCCCAACCGCTCGCCAAGCTCTCCAAGGAGGGAAACCTCGAGTTCGGCCTCGACTACTCCAACGGCTGGACCAGGGACACCGAGGTGTCCGAGGGCAGCAACACCACCCGCACCAGCACCGTCGCCCTCAGCGGCGCGTGGGAGGACCCGAACAACCCGACCAACCCCGCCGCCGGCCAGCGGTGGGTACCGGCCAACACCGGCTACGCCCTCGTCCAGTCCGAGACCGCCGACGTCTTCGCCCTGCGCCTCGGACACACCGGTGCGCTGGTGGCGTACCGCATGATGCCCAACCCCGACATCCCCCGGGACTGGAACATCATCGAGTTCCAGATCAACCCGCTCTACACCAAACAGGGCACCCTCGACGGGCTCGTCGGCAACGGACTGGCCGGTCCCTTCCCCGACCCCACCCACTACCCGACCGCCGGTGACGGCGCCGAGTACAGCTACTTCAAACCCCGCGAGGCGTACGCCCTCAAACGCCGGGTCGAGCGGCAGGCCCAGCAGTTGCAGAGCTACTACGACTCGGTGTCCACCCAGACCCACGCTCCGGACCGGACCGCCGAGAAGGCCAAGGAGATCGCCAACAAGTCGTCGGCCCGGCGCAACCTGGTCAACACCTACGTCTGGACCGCCGGCGGCGGCTTCTTCGCCGAGTCGACCCAGACCACCGACACGGTGACCGAGACCACCGGCGGTTCCTACTCGGTCAAGGGCACCATCAGCGGCGGCGGCATGTTCGAGGTCAAGGGAGCCGCCGGCGGCATGAAGCTGGGCTTCGAGGCCAGCATCGCCGGCGGCACCAGCGTCACCCGCACCAGGGCCAAGTCGTCGACGAAGACGTTCGGGCTCGACGTCGCCTGCACCGGTGGCCGGGACCTCCAGCGCTACACCGACGCTGGCGTCCCCGTCTACGACCCCACCACCAAGCAGCCCGTCACCAGCCCCGGCAGGGTGGACGCCTACCGATTCATGACCTTCTACCTCGATGTCACCAAGGACAACTTCGAGGACTTCTACGGCAAGGTCGTCGACCCGATCTGGCTCGCCACCTCACCCCAGGCCGCTGCCCTCCGCCAGGCGCACCAGGCCGATCAGAAACCGCCCTGCTGGCGCGTCTTCCACCGGGTCACCTTCGTCAGCCGCCTCCTCGACCCGGTCGCCGCCGGCCCCTACGCCCCGGCATCCCTGGCCAAGGCACTGCAGAGCGAGGGGTTCAGCAGTATCTACGACCTGATCCAGACCATCGAACCCGACGTCAGGAAGAGCCCCGCGAACCTCGCCAGCCTCGCCAGCCTGACCACCGCCACCACCGAGATCGTCACCAAGAAGCTGTACCGACTCACGCCCCACACCCAGGAGATCATCGTCCACGTCGCCCGCTACCTCGGCATCGACCGGTAACCACAGGAGCCACGCTGCGAATGGGCGGCGGAAAGCGGACGAGGTGGCGGTGAATCTTGGACAGTTACCGCTCGGATACGACGGTAACTGTCCAAGATCGGCGAGGTGCCGGGGTGGCGGGGCGGAGTGGGCGTCAGTCGCGGTCCACGGTCTCCAGCGGCCACTCCAGGCTCACCGTCTTGCCCTGGCCGGTGCGGTCGAAGTAGCGCTGGAGGTCGCGGCCCTGTTCGGCGTACCAGTCGATCTGGGCCTGGTGTAGTTCGGGCAGCGGCATCCGGGCGATGCGTTCGTGCCGGGCGGCGATGGAGCGGGCCAGGCCGACGGCGGCGCGGGCGTCACTGGTCGCCTCGTGTGCGGTGTCCAGCTCGACCTCGTAGTAGGGGCAGAGGTCGCCGAGCTGCCGTCCGCCCGACCAGTACCGTTCCACCTCCCGGTGCAGCACGGACGGGTCGACGACGACGGCCTGGTCCCAGGCGATCGACGGCAGGCCGTGCCGGGCGAGTTCGGTGTGCAGGGCGGTGATGTCGTAGGACGCGCAGAAGGCGACCAGCGGGGTGCCGTCGGCGATCAGTTTCGCCACTGCGGTGCCGATCTCGGCCAGCGCCTCGCGGGCCGGCCGGCCGTGTGCCCGGACCATGTCGTCGCTGATGCCGTGCAGGGTGGTGGCGTCCGGCGGGATCGGCACGCCGGGATCGATGAGCCAGGTGCGCTCGGTGCCGTCGGTGTGGGTGAGGGCCGCCGACACGATCCGGGTCCGCATCGGCTGCGGCACGGTCGCCTCCAGGTCGAAGCCGACCAGCGGCAGGTCGTGCCAGCCGGCATGGGCGCCCCGGGGCGGCGCGGTCCGCGCCGGAGCGCACCGGTGGTGGTACGAACTCCAGCGGCCATCGACCCTGATCGCCTGGCCGGCTCCGGCCTCGACCCAGGTGCGGCACGCGCCGCAGCTTCCGCCGTACTTGTTGATCACGTTCTGTCGTCTCCTGGTGGGGCTGGTGACGTGGGGCCGTGCCGGCCGCCGCGTACGGGAATCCGGATCATGGTGACCGGCCGTTGCCCGGTCGCGGCGCGGCCGAACAGGTCGACTACCGACCTTAGTGGACAGTCTGCGGTGTCCGGCGGGGCCTGATGCCGAACCGGCCAGACCGTCCCGAGCCGTCGGATCGTCTTTCGTCCTGTATGGAGTCGACCCGGCCCTTAAGGTGATCGCGTGCGTGAGCCGACCGGAGAGGCAGGCGGGACGAAGTTGACGGAGATGTCGACGGCTGAGGCCGAGCTGCGGAAAGACCCCGCCAAACAGGCGAGGTTCGACAGACTCCACTCCGGGCCGTACTTCTCGGCCGTGGTCGAGGCGAACCGCGCCTACCTGGCCGCCGCCGTGCCCGACGCGGCGGTCACGGAACGTGAACGGTGGGTGCTCACCTGCCTGCCGGGTAACGCGCACACCCAGCGGCTCTCCGTCCTCAGCATGCGGACGATGGAGGTTCTCGTACTCCTGGAACCGGTCATCCTCGGCGACGGGGACGTCACCGGGTTCGTGAGCGTCCGACAGTCGGTGCTCAAGGCCGCGCTGCCTCCAGGCCGCTCTCTGGAACAGCAGTATCCGGGGCTGAGTTTCCGCACCGACAGCCCGTACCACGACGCGGGCGAGGACCAGATCCGCGTACTCGGCCCGCGTCGCGCCTTGGTCGCGGCCTTCGCGGACGAGACCTTCGCCGCCGCCGCGCGGGCACTCGCCACCGATCTGCTGACCGGCCGGACGAGCCACGCCCGTCATCACAACTACCCGCTCGCCGACGCGGTGCTCGGCCGGACCGTTCCCGTCGATCCGCCGGTGGTCGATGACACCATGCGCAACTCCTTGCTGGTGCGGACCTGCCTGGAGGTGCTGAGCGACAGCGGCGAACGGATGCACGGCAGGACCGTCCTCGACGAGGTGGCGAAGCGGATCACGCTGACCGAGGCCGAGTTGCGGCCACACAAGAGCGGTGTGCCGGTCTGGACCATTGCCGCCCGCTTCCACACCGGGGACGCCGCCACCATCGGCTGGATGGTGAAGCGGGCCGGTGACTGGTGGATCACCGATGCCGGTCGGGCTGCGCTGGAGGAGTATCCCGGCCGGGACGAGTTCTACGCCGAGATCGGCCGCCGCTACCGCGAGGTCTACCGCAACCGCAAGCAGGCCCGGAAAAAGTACGACAACCGGCTGCACGTGCTAGCTGCGGCGTTGCAGCGAGTCGAACCCGGCTCATGGACGGCGTACGACGATCTCGCCGAACTGGTGGACGGCACCCCCGACGACATCGCTCATCTGCTCGCCGACACGTACGTGGAGAACTCCCACCGGGTGCTCGACGCCGCCGGCCGGATACCGCCGGCCGAGCATCAGCACGTCCGGCACCGGGGCTCCGACCTGCGGGCGCGGCTGGTGGAGGAGAGCGTCGAGTTCACCGGTCGCACGGCCAACCAGGAGCAGCGGATCCCCGCCGACCTGCTGCGCGGTGAGTTGGAGCCGTCCCCGGCGACGGAAGCGGTGGCCCGGCGGGCGTGGCTGGTGCGCGGTGCCAACGTCGACGGGTACGACCTGGTGCCCCGCTGGTTGGCCGAGGGGTGGGTCTCCCTGGCGGCATCCCAGCTCACCGGTGCGGTCGAGGCGGTCGGCCCGCAGCGGCTCGCGCAGATCATTGAGGAGGAGTACCGACACAAGAGCTACTCGGTCCGGGAGAAGCTGCGCGGCTACTTCGAGGCGTTCCTGCGCGGGATACGTCCCGGTGACTTCGTGCTGACCGTGGAGCAGGGCGAGATCCACCTCGGCCTAGTCGACGGCCCGGCCCGGTTCGTCGAGTCCCCGGACCGTCGCTCCAACTTGCGCCGGGACGTGGAGTGGCTGACCGTGGACGCCGCGCGGGACCTCACCGAGCTGACCGGCTCCCTGCCCACCCTGCTCCAGAACCAGGACGATCTGATCGACCTGACCGACGCGCTCGACGCGGTGGAGCGGCTCCACGCGGACCTGACGCCCGAGGCTCCGCCGGCGGCCCCGGCACCCGAGGCGCGGTTGGCGCAGGTGACCGAGGACGTCGCCGCCGAACTCCTCACCGAACTGGACTGGCTGACCCGACTGCGTGATCTGCTCGCCGAGCGGAAGCAGGTCATCCTCTACGGGCCGCCCGGCACCGGGAAGACGTACCTGGCGACCCGGCTGGCGGCGAAGCTGACCGAGGCGCACGCGGTGCGGCTCGTCCAGTTCCACCCGTCGTACACGTACGAGGACTTCTTCGAGGGCTTCCGGCCGCAGAGCGCCGACGACGGCACGCTGCGGTTCAAGCTGACCCCCGGGCCGCTGCGGCAACTCGCCGACGAGGCCCGGGAACACCCCTCCACCGCGTACGTGCTGGTGATCGACGAGATCAACCGGGGCAACCTGGCGAAGGTCTTCGGCGAGTTGTACTTCCTGTTGGAGTACCGTGACGAGGCCATCCGGCTCCAGTACTCGGCCGAGCCCTTCACCCTCCCGCCGAACCTTTACCTCATCGGCACCATGAACACCGCCGACCGCTCGATCGCGCTGCTCGACGCGGCGATGCGTCGCCGCTTCGCGTTCGTGGAGCTGCACCCGGCGAAGCCGCCGGTGAACGGGCTGCTGCGTCGCTGGTTGGAGCGCCACGGCCTCGACCCCAGCCGGGCCGGCCTCCTCGACGCGCTCAACGTCCGGCTTGACGACGCCGACTATGCGGTCGGCCCCTCGTACCTGATGCGTCCCTCGGTCCACGCCGGTCCGGACGCTCTGCGGCAGGTGTGGGAGTACGACGTTCTGCCCCTGCTGCGCGAGCACCACTACGCCGACGACGTCGACGTGGACAAGCGGTACAACCTCGACGACCTGCTCGCCTCCCTGCCGTCCGACCAGCCGTGACCGTTCTCCGGTTGGCGGAACTCGGCCCGGCGGTGACGGTGCCGCTGGACGTCGGGGATGCCCATCTGCTCGGTGCCACCGACGTGGTCGAGGTGCGCCCGGGGCCGGACCCGGGCCGGTGGGTGGTCCGGGCTGGCCGGAAGGTCGGGGTGGCCCGGATCGGCGGGGTGGAGCTGCACATCACGCCGAAGGTGCCGGTCGCCCGGCTGCTCTTCTTGCTCGGGTACGCCCGAAATCCACAGCGGTGGCGGGACGAGACGGTCGCCCTGCCCGATGAGAAGGACCTGGTACCGGCGCTCGCCATCGCGCTGTGGCGGCAGACCGAGCGGGCGCTGCGTCCCGGCCTGATTCAGGGCTACCGCACGCTCGACGCGACCTCGCCGGTGCTGCGCGGTCGGCTGCGGGAGACCGCTCAGCTCAGCCGCTGGCTCACCGCACCGCAGCCGCTGGAGATCCGGTACGACGAGTACACCGTCGACACCACGGAAAACCGGATCCTGGCCACCGCCGTGGACCGGATGCTGCGCGTACCCGGAATCGATCCGGAGTCCCGGCGGATGCTGCGGCGTCTCGCGGCCCGGTTCGTCGGGGTGACCCGGCTGCGGGCCGGCGTGCCCGCGCCGATCTGGCGACCGACCCGGCTCAACGCGCACCTGCGGGTGGCCCTCCGGCTGGCCGAGTTGGTGCTCTCGGGAACCAGTGTCGAGGCGGGACGTGGCGGTACTCTCGCCAACGGCTTTCTGCTCGACATGTGGCGGGTGTACGAGGACTTCCTCGCCGAGGCGCTGCGCACGGCCATCGAGGCACGGCACGGTGGCACGGTGCTCGCGCAGCACCGGCACCATCTCGACCACGCGGAACGCCTGGAACTGCGCCCGGACGTGCTGTGGCGTGACCCGGCCGGCCGGTACGCGGCGATCGTCGACGCGAAGTACAAACTCGACGAGGCGCGTGGGGACACGTACCAGATGCTGGCCTACTGCGTCGCGTACGGCCTGCCCCGCGGACATCTCGTCTACGTCGCCGGCAAAGACCTGCCCCGACGGCACCTAGTCCGCAATGTCGACGTGGAGATCGTCTGCCACCTGCTCGACCTGGACCTCCGCCCAGCGGACCTACTCGCCCGGGTCGATGACCTGGCCGCCGAGATCGCCGCCGAGTCTGCTCGATCCGCACCGGGTAGGGGCGCCCCGGACCGGGGTGGCGCACCCTGACGACGATCTTCGGCTAGGGGTTCGGAATCGAAAAATATCGACGGACACCCCTACTTGGTCTTCCGGGCGGGGCCATTAAGTGATATCTATCTCTTGCTGATCTTTCTCCTAGCCCCCGGGAGTGTGCGACGTGCGGAGATCCCGCTTGGTAACCCTCGCCCTGAGCCTCACAGCGGCTCTCGGTGCCACCATCGTGACGGCCGTTCCCGCCCAGGCGGCGGCCACCGACCGCTACGTCGCCCTCGGCGACTCGTACGCCTCCGGCGTGGGTGCCGGCAGCTACACGAGCGAGAGCGGCAGCTGCAAGCGCAGTACCAACGCCTACCCCGCGTTGTACGCCGCCAACATCAAGCCGGCCTCCTACAAGTCGGTCGCCTGCTCGGGGGCCACCACCACGAGCGTCATCAACACCCAGCTCTCGGCGCTCACCTCGACCACCACGCTGGTCAGCGTCCAGGTCGGTGGTAACGACGTCGGCTTCGCCAACATCATGACCACCTGCGTGCTCTACGGCACGAGCCAGTGCGTGGCCTCGGTGGACGCCGCCATGGTCAAGGCCCGCAACGACCTGCCGCGCCTGCTGGACAACGTCTACAACGGCATCAAGACCCGGTCGCCCTCGGCCCGCGTCGTGGTCGTCGGCTACCCGGTGTTCTACCAGCTGAACACCCCCTGCGTCGGGCTCACCGACACCGCGCGGGCGAAGATCAACGAGGGCATCAACCTGGTGGACGACATCATCCGCAGCCGGGCGACCTCGCACGGCTTCCGCTTCGCCGACGTGCGCAGCGCCTTCGTCGGGCACCAGCTGTGCAGCTACGGCGAGAAGTGGCTGCACGCGTTGAACATCCTGGACATCGGCGTCTCGTACCACCCGACCGCGGCCGGTCAGTCCGGCGGCAACTACCCGGTCTTCCGCTCCGTCGCGGGCTGAACCGGAATCTCGTCCGCACCGGGCCCGCCGCGCACCGACGCGGCGGGCCCGGTGTGTCGGTGCGCCCCTACCGGGTCTCCGCCCCGGCTGTCGGCGAGGCCGACTCCAGGTTGCCGGCCATCACCGCGAGCACCCGGACCGTCTCCACGTACTGCTCGGTGGTGAGCCCGGACATCAGCCGAGCGCGGGCCTCCTCGACCCGGGCGGCCACCTGCGCGTGGGCGGTCTGACCGGCGGTGGTCAGACCGAGCCGGCCGTCGTCGTCCCGCGCCACCCAGCCGCGCCGGGCGAGATCGTCCACGGCGCCGTCGCCGTCGGTGCCGAACGGGGCCAGGGCGGCGTCCAGTTGCGCCCGGGTCCGCGCGGCCTCGTGCAGCAGGTGCAGGGTCTGCCAGTGCCGCCGGCCGAGCCGGTCCTCGGCGAGAGCGGCCTCGAACTGTGCCTCGATCAGGTTGTGTAGGTGTCGCAGCCAGTAGCCGATGGGCCGGCTGGTCGGTTTCATGGCGCTCCCGGTCGCTCGACGTGCGGGACGATGGTCGGTCCGCAGTGTGGACGGACGCGCCATCGACCCGGTCGAGGCGAGGTGTAGGGGTGGGGTGTCCCGGCTCGGTCGGTCGGGCGTGCCGGACGGGGCGTGGACCTCAGTCCGTCGCCGGCAGGACCCGCTGGATCGCCGCGTGCAGCTCCGGAGCGTCCGGCTCGACCGTGGGGGCGAACCTCGCGGCCACCGTGCCGTCCGGCGCGACGAGGAACTTCTCGAAGTTCCAGCGAATGTCGCCGGTGTGGCCGTCGGCGTCCGCCGTCTGGGTGAGCAGCGCGTACAGCGGGTGCCGGCCGGGACCGTTGACCTCGACCTTCTCTGTCAGCGGGAAGGTCACCCCGTAGGAGATCCGGCAGAACTCGCCGATCTCGTCGGCCGTGCCGGGCTCCTGTCCGGCGAACTGGTTGCACGGCACCCCGAGCACCACCAGCCCGCGTCCGGCGTAGGCGTCGTACAGCTTCTGTAGGCCGGCGTACTGCGGGGTGAGGCCGCACTGGGAGGCCACGTTCACCACGAGGAGCGCATGCCCCCGGTGGCCGGAGAGATCGGCCGCGCCGCCGGCGAGGGCGTTGATCTCGATGTCGAAGACGCTCATGCCGGCGAGGTTACCGCCGCGTAGGCGTACCTGGGCAGACGACGGGCCGGCCGGGGCGATGAACCCCGGGTGACGGCTGGTCGACAAGCTGTGCGGGGTCTGCCCCGCTGACCGGCGGGGATCCGAGATGTAAATCGATACATGCGCATCTTGACGAAGTGATGACGGCGTGAGTAGCGTCTCAACCACCATCTGGAAAGTTTCCTAACTGTTTAGGGAGACGCCGCATGAGAAGATCACTCCGCCGAGCCCTCTGGGCCAGCGCCGTGGTCGCCGTGACCGTTGCCGCGGTCCCGATGACCTCGGCCTTCGGCGCCGGCAGCGTGACCACCACCTTTACCAAGGCATCGGACTGGGGCACCGGCCACGAAACGCGGGTGACCATCACCAACGGTTCGGACGCCACGGTCAGCACCTGGCGTATCGAGTTCGAGCTCCCCTCGGGCACCAGCGTCAGCAGCTCCTGGGACGCCGACGTCACCCGCAGCGGAAACCGGTACGTCGCGGTGAAGAAGAGCTGGGCCGGCGGCATCGCGCCGGGTGCCACCTTCAGCTGGGGCTACAACGGCACCGGGGCGTACAAGGCCCCGCTGAGCTGCACGATCAACGGCGCGCCGTGTGGCGGTGGCACCCCACCGCCGACCACCGCGCCGCCCACCACGGCCCCGCCGACCACCCCGCCCCCGACGACCCCGCCCCCCACCACGCCGCCGCCGACCGGGGACAAGAAGCTCGTCGGCTACTTCGCCCAGTGGGGCGTCTACGGCCGGAACTACCACGTCAAGAACATCCACACCAGCGGCTCGGCCGCCAAGCTGACCCACATCATGTACGCCTTCGGCAACACCACCGGGGGCCGGTGCACGATCGGTGACAGCTACGCCGACTACGAGAAGGCGTACACCGCAGCGGAGAGCGTGGACGGTGTGGCGGACACCTGGGACCAGCCGCTGCGCGGCAGCTTCAACCAGCTCCGCAAGCTCAAGAAGATGTACCCGCACCTGAAGGTGGTCTGGTCCTTCGGCGGCTGGACCTGGTCCGGCGGCTTCACCCAGGCCGCGCAGAACCCGGCCGCGTTCGCCGAGAGCTGCTACAACCTGGTCGAGGACCCGCGCTGGGCGGACGTCTTCGACGGCATCGACATCGACTGGGAGTACCCGAACGCCTGCGGCCTGACCTGTGACAACAGTGGTCCGGCCGCGTTCAAGAACGTGGCCTCCGCGCTGCGGTCGAAGTTCGGCTCCTCGAACCTGGTCACCGCCGCGATCACCGCCGACGGCACCAACGGCGGCAAGATCGACGCCGCCGACTACGCCGGTGCCGCCGGGAGCCTGAACTGGATCATGGTGATGGCCTACGACTACTTCGGCGCGTTCAACGCCCAGGGTCCGACCGCCCCGCACTCGCCGCTGTACTCGTACAACGGCATCCCGACGCAGGGCTTCTACGCCGACGCGGCGATCCAGAAACTGAAGGGCAAGGGCATCCCGTCCAACAAGCTGTTGCTCGGTGTCGGCTTCTATGGCCGAGGCTGGACCGGCGTCACCCAGGCCGCCCCGGGCGGCACCGCCACCGGACCGGCGCCGGGCACCTACGAGCAGGGCATCGAGGACTACAAGGTGCTCAAGAACACCTGCCCGTCGACCGGCACCGTCGCCGGCACGGCGTACGCCAAGTGCGGCAGCAACTGGTGGAGCTACGACACCCCGGCCACCATCGGCGGCAAGATGACGTACGCGAGGAACCAGGGCCTCGGTGGGGCGTTCTTCTGGGAACTCTCCGGCGACACCAGCAACGGTGAACTGATCGGTGCCATGAAGGGCAGCCTCGGCTGACCCGACCGCACCACCCGTCGGGGGTGGGGATCGGCCCAGCCGATCCCCACCCCCGACGCCGTGCCGGTGGCTGGCTCCCTGCGGGGTGTGTGGTAGCAGGGGTCCCCTGTTACCGCTTTTTGCAGAACAGGGGACCCCTGCTACCACGTGGCGGGGTGGCTGTCACCCCGCGGCGGGCGGCGTCGAGCCGGCGACGCGGCACCGGCCGGTGGTGCGACGGTGCGGGGCACTGCGTCGTTGATCCGTCAGATGCTCCGGCCGACGGCGGACGGAGGTGGCCGAACGCCCGAGTCGATGGTGACATCGCCTGGAAGAGAGTCGATGTGACAGACTCGCGGCTCGGTCGGCTCGACGTGGCGTGCGAGGAGGCTCTGATGGCGGTGAAGCGGGGGGCGCTGCCCCTGGCGGTCGTACTGGCCGCGCTGACGTTCGCCCTGTCCGGCTGCGGGATGGGCGACGACGAGCCGGCCGAGGAGCCGGACCGCGCACCCGCCGAGGAGGCGGCCACCCGGTCCCGGGAGCGGGTGCAGGCGTACCTCGACGCGATGGTCGCGAAGGACGTCGCCGCCGGACGCAGCCAGTTCTGCGCCACCGCGCACGCGGCCTTCGACGCCGCCGCGACCAGCCCGAACGGCGACTTCGCCGAGCATTTCACCGTCCCGGCCGCGACCGTCACCGACGTCCGGTCCGGGGCGCGCGGGCAGGAGGTCAGCGCCTCCGTGACGGTCTCCGTCGGCGGTCAGTCGACCACCCGCGCGCTGGTGTTCACGGTGACCCGCACCGGTGCCGACTGGTGCATCGCCGACGAGGTCCCGGGCGACCCGACGGCTCCGGGTGCCCCGCCGGGAGCGACCGCGGAGCCGAGCACCTCGTCCGCGCCGTAGCTGCCCCTGGGCGTCGTCCCGGTGGTCACGCCCGGCCCGCACCCGCTGCCGGGCCTACCCCGGCAGGTGCCTCTCGCCCCGGCGGGCGGGCCGCCGGGGTGGCTCCCAACCACCGGAACCCGCCCCCTCGGCGGGGACCCGCCGTCGTCGTCGCCGTAGGCTTTCCGGCATGCGCCAAGAGTGGCATCAGCTGACCCACCCCGCCGTCGGCGGCCCCGGACTCCAGACCAGCCGCCCGACCGCGGACTCCGCCGAGGACGCCGCGCTCGGCCTGGACCACTGGCGGAGCCTCCCGCGCGCCCAGACCCCGCCGTGGCCCGACCCGGCGGCGGTCGCCGAGGTCTGCACGGTGCTCGACACCGTCCCGTCGGTCGTCGCCCCGTACGAGGTCGACCAGCTGCGCCACCGGCTGGCGCTGGTCTGCGAGGGGCGGGCTTTCCTGCTCCAGGGCGGCGACTGCGCGGAGACCTTCGCCGACAACACCGAGAGCCACCTGCTCGCCAACGCCCGCACCCTGCTCCAGATGGCGATCGTGCTGACCTACGGCGCGTCCCTGCCGGTGGTCAAGGTCGCCCGGGTCGCCGGGCAGTACACCAAGCCCCGGTCGCTGCCGACCGACGCGCGTGGCCTGCCGGCCTACCGCGGCGACATGATCAACTCGCTGGAGGCGACGCCGGAGGCCCGGGTCGCCGACCCGCAGCGCATGATCCGGGCGTACGCGAACTCCGCCGCCGCGATGAACATGCTCCGGGCGTACCTCGCCGGTGGGCTGGCCGACCTGCACGCGGTGCACGACTGGAACAAGGACTTCGTCAAGCACTCCCCGGCCGGTGAGCGCTACGAGGCGATCGCCCGGGAGATCGACCGGGCGCTGGCCTTCATCCGCGCCTGCGGGATGACCGACGAGGAGGCGCTGCGCACCGTCACGCTCTACTGCTCCCACGAGGCCCTCGCTCTGGAGTACGACCGGGCGCTGACCCGGGTCTCCGACAGCCGGGCGTACGGGCTCTCCGGGCACTTCCTCTGGATCGGCGAGCGGACCCGGCAGATCGACGGCGCGCACGTCGACTTCATCTCCCGGATCGCCAATCCGATCGGCGTGAAGCTCGGCCCCACCACCACGCCGGACGAGGCGCTGGAGCTCTGCGAGAAGCTCAACCCGGAGAACGTTCCCGGCCGGCTCACCCTGATCAGCCGGATGGGTAACCACAAGGTCCGGGACGCGCTGCCGCCGATCGTCGCCAAGGTCGACGCCGCCGGGGCGAAGGTGGTCTGGCAGTGCGATCCGATGCACGGCAACACGCACGAGTCCTCCAACGGTTACAAGACGCGGCACTTCGACCGGATCGTCGACGAGGTGCTCGGCTACTTCGAGGTGCACCGCAACCTGGGCACCCACCCGGGCGGGCTGCACGTCGAGTTGACCGGCGAGGACGTCACCGAGTGCCTCGGTGGTGCGCAGAACATCGCCGATCTCGACCTGCCCGGCCGGTACGAGACCGCCTGCGACCCGCGACTGAACACCCAGCAGTCGCTGGAGCTGGCCTTCCTGGTGGCGGAGATGCTCCGTGGCTGACGCGAGGAGTGAGCTTGCGAGCCCCGCAGTCGACAGCCGAAGGAGGCACCGTGGCTGACGCGAGGAGTGAGCTTGCGAGCCCCGCAGTCGACAGCCGAAGGAGGCACCGTGGCTGACGCGAGGAGTGAGCCTGTGGGCACGATCGTCGACCTCCGCTCGGACACCGTCACCCGGCCCACCGCCGGGATGCGGGAGGCGATGGCCACCGCCGACGTCGGCGACGACGTCTACGGCGAGGACCCGGCGGTCAACGCGCTGGAGGCCGAGGTCGCCGCGCTCTTCGGGCACGAGGCGGCGCTCTTCGCCCCCACCGGGTCGATGGCCAACCAGATCGCCCTGCAACTGGTCGTGCCCCCGGCCCACGAGCTGCTCTGCGACGCCGACGCGCACGTGGTCACGTACGAGATCGGCGCGGCGGCGGCGTACGGCGGCATCTCGTCGCGGACCTGGCCGGCGGTCGGCGGGGACGTCGACCCGGACGTGGTCGCCGCGATGGTCCGCCCGGACGGCTACTGGGCGGTGCCGACCCGGGCGATCGCCGTGGAGCAGACCCACAACCGGGGCGGTGGCGGCGTGATCCCGCTGGACACCCTGCGCGCGTTGCGTCGGGTCGCCGACGACGCCGGGGTGGCCCTGCACTGCGACGGCGCCCGGATCTGGCACGCCCACGTCGCCGACGGGGTGCCCCTGGCCGAGTACGGCGCGCTCTTCGACACCCTGTCGGTCTGCCTCTCCAAGGGGCTCGGCGCGCCGGTCGGTTCGCTGGTGATCGGCAGCGCGGAGCAGATCGAGCGGGCCCGCTTCATCCGTAAGCGGATGGGCGGTGGCATGCGGCAGGCCGGTGTCCTGGCCGCCGCCGGCCGGTACGCGCTGGCCCACCACGTGCCACGGCTCGCCGAGGACCACGCGAAGGCCGCCCGGCTGGCCGAGGCGATCGCCCCGTTCGGGCTGCTCGCCACCACGGTCCGCACCAACATCGTCCCGCTGGACCTGACCAAGGCGTCCCTCGACGCGCACGCGCTGGCCGCCGCCGCCCGTGCCGAGGGGGTGCTGGTGTCGGTGCTCGGGCCGCGTACCGCCCGCCTGGTCACCCACATGGACGTCGACGACGCCGGCATCGACCGTGCCATCGCCGTGCTGACCCGGATCCTGACCGGCTGACGTAGCCGACGCGCCGTACCAGCCCGCCACCCGTCACGCCCCCCACCACCGCTTCGTCGATCACGGAGTTGTGGTGTGCGATGTGGTGACGATCGCGAGGTTCGGGTGGTGCCCGAACTCCATGATCGACGGGGCCGGGGCGGGTCGGGGGCGGGGCGGGTCGAGGGCGGGGGTCAGGGACGCAGGCGGCGGAGGGTGGCGATGTCGGCGGCGTGGCCGACGTGCTTCTCGGTCGGGGTCTCCACGACCACCGGAACGCCGGCGGTGGCCGGGTGGGTCATCAGTTCGGCGAAGGCGGGCTCGCCGATGGTGCCCTTGCCGATGTTCTCGTGCCGGTCCCGGGTCGAGCCGCAGAGATCCTTCGAGTCGTTGGCGTGCACCAGCCGCAGCCGGTCCGCCCCGACGGTGGCCACCAGGGTGTCCAGGGTCGCGGTCATCCCGCCCTCGGCGGCCAGGTCGTGCCCGGCCGCCCAGGCGTGGCAGGTGTCGAAGCAGACCCCGAGCCCGGGATGCCGGTCCACCGCGTCCAGGTACGGCCCGAGATGCTCCACCCGTGACGCCAGTGACCGGCCGCCCCCGGCGCTCGGTTCGACCAGCAGCATCGGCCCGCCGGCCGCCGCGGCGGCGTCCAGCAGCGGCAGCAGGGACTCACGGACCTGCCGCATGGCGGCGGCGTCGTGGGCCGCGTCGACCGAACTGCCGGCGTGGAACACCACCCCCCGTGCCCCGATCGCCCGGCCCCGCCGCAGCGCGTGGTCCAGGGTCTCCACCGAACGGGTCACCGTCGCCGGCGTGGGGGAGCCGAGGTTGACCAGCAGCGACGCGTGGATGAAGACCGGGATCCCCCGGGCCGCGCAGCCCTCGGTGAAGCGGGCGTCCTGGGCCGGGTCGCCGGGGGGCAGCGCCCAGCCCCGCGAGTTGGAGACGTAGACCTGCACCACCTCGGAGCCGGCGGCGTCGGCGTACGGCAGGGCCGCCTTCGCCAACCCGCCCGAGGTGGGGGTGTGCGATCCGACGGGCCGGTCGGTGCCGGCCATCTAGAAGCACCCGATGGTGATCGGGGTGCCCGGAGCGACCTGGGAGTTCTCGCCCGGGTTCTGGAAGCGGACCACGCCGTTGGGGTTGAACTGCACCACCACCGGGAAGCCCTGGCTCTCCAGCACCTGCTTGCCCTGCGGGCAGGGCATGTCCACCACCCGGGGTACGGCAACCGGGGCCGGCCCCTTGCTGACCTCCAGCTTGACGTCGGTGCCCTTCTCCACGCCGGAGCCGTCGGCGGGCGACTGCCCGATCACCTCGTCCTTCGGCCGGTCGGAGTCGCGGTAGGTCTCCACCGGCACCAGGCCGAGCTGCTGGAGTTCCCTCCGGGCGTCGGTGACGCTCTTGCCGACCAGGTTCGGCACGGTGATCGGGGCGCGTCCCCGACTCAGCACCACGGTGACCTTGGCGCCGACGTTGACCTCGGCGCCCGCCTTCGGGTCGGTGTCCAGCACCACCCCGGCCGGCAGGTTGTCGTCGTAGCGGGCCTTGCCCTTGACCACCTCCAGGCCCAGATGGCGCAGGTCCGCCTCGGCGAGTTCGTACTCCTTGCCCACCACGTCCGGCACCGGGAGACGATCCGGCCCGAGGGAGAGCGTGAGGGTGATGGTGCCGCCCCGGACGATGCGGTCGGCCGACGGGGGGTCCTGCGTGAGGACGCTGTCGCGGGGCACCTTCGCGTCGTACCTCGGCTCGGCGTAGGTGAGGGAGAGCCCGGCACGGGAGGCCTGCGCCTCCGCCTCGGCCTTGGTCAGGCTGACCAGCTCGGGGGCGGCCGTGTACCGCCCGACGCCGAACCACCAGCCACCGCCGGCGAGGAGTAGCGCGACCACCAGCACGGCGGCGATCAGTGGCAGCCGGCCCGACGTGGCCTCCGACAGCTGCCGGCGCAGCCGGCTCCACGGGGTGTCCCCGTCGGGAACGGCCCGACGCCGGTGCGGTCGGTCCGGCGCGGTGGTGTCCCGCGACCGGCGGCCGGTCTTCGGCTCGGGCAGCCGGGCCCAGGAGGGACGCTCGGCGGGCCGGACCGGCGCGACGGCCATGGTGGGCTGGGCGACGGCCGGGACGACGTCGTCGGTGAACCGGCGCAGCACGGCGGTGTGCGCGTTGCTGCCGAGGTCCTCCCGGGCCATCTGCACCTCGGCCAGGAACGCCCCGGCGTCCGTCGGACGGGCCCCCGGCTCGCGGCGGGTGGCCCGCGCGACCAGTTCGTCGAGCGCCTTCGGCAGCCCGGGCACCAGGGTGGACGGGGCCGGCACGTCCCGGTCCACGTGCTGCCAGGCGACGTCGACCGGGCGGTCGCCGTCGTACGGCACCCGACCGGTGAGCATCTCGAACAGCACGATGCCGGCCGAGTAGACGTCGGTGCGCGGGTCCGCGTGCCCGTCGGTGACCAGCTCCGGCGCGACGTACGCGACGGTCGCCATCAGCTGGTTGCCCTGCTCCTCGCTGCCGCTCGCCTCGACCGCGCGAGCCAGGCCGAAGTCGGCCACCTTCACCACGCTGTCGACCAGGTTCGCCGCGCCGCCGGTGGGCGCCTCGGCGACCAGCACGTTCTCGGGTTTCACGTCCCGGTGCACCAGACCGGCCCGGTGCGCCGCGCCGATCGCCGCGAGCATCTGCTCGGTGATGGCCAGCGCCTCGTCCGGGTTGAGCCGGCGGCGCTCGGCCAGCACGTCCCGCAGGGTCCGGCCCCGGACGTACTCCATGACCAGGTAGGGCAGGCCACGGTGGGTGCCCTGGTCGTACACGGCGACCACGTTGGGGTGGGTGAGCCGGGCGATGGTCTTGGCCTCGTCGGTGAACCGCTCGACGAAGCCCGCCAGGGGGGACCGGGGGTCCGGTGCCTGGGTGGGGTGAATGATCTTGACGGCGACCGTGCGCTCGAGACGTTCGTCCGTGGCGGTGTACACGGTCGCCATGCCGCCCCGGGCGACGCGACCGCGGATGCGGTAGCGCCCCTCGATCAGCGAGCCCAGCAACGTGTCGGCGACCTGTGTGTCCATCGGGGGGCAGTCTATGTCTCCGGGAGGCGACGGCAGAACAGGATGCCACAGTGCCGCCGGATCGTCACCTTGACGCACCCGTTTTCGCCAGCCCCGTTGGCCGGCTGGACGCCCCGTTGGCCGGTGGACGGCACGACGTGGCAGGGTGATCGGGTGAGCGAATCCGTACCCGCCGACCGGGCTGTTCCGGGCCCCGGTCCCGCCGCCGACGACGCCTGGCTGACCCTGCCCGACGTCGCCGAACGCCTCGACGTGTCGATCAGCAAGGTCCACCAGATGATCCGGGACCGCGAGCTGGTCGCGGTCCGCCGTGACGGCATCCGGAAGATCCCGGTCGACCTGGTCGCCAACAAGACCGTGCTCAAGCACCTGCCGGGGGTGCTCAACCTGCTCGCCGACGCCGGCTACGACGACGACGCCGCGCTGCGCTGGCTGTACGAGCCGGACGACACCCTGCCGGGCACCCCCGCCGTGGCCCTCGGCGGTGACCTGGCCCGCGAGGTCAAGCGCCGGGCCCAGGCGCTCGGTTTCTGAGGTGCGGCAGTTCGCCTACCTCGGGGTGCTGGCCGGGTGCCTGGTCTGCGCGCTCTGGCTGGAGCCGGTGTTCCGGGTCAACGTGCTGCGCCGCTGGCGTCGGCTGCTGCTGACCCTGGTGCCGGTGGTGCTGGTCTTCGTGCTCTGGGACCTCGCGGCGATCGCCGCCGGGCACTGGACCTTCGACCCGGAGCAGACCACCGGCGTGCTCCTCCCCGGCGAACTGCCCGTGGACGAACTGCTCTTCTTCGTCGTCGTACCGGTCTGCACGATCCTCGGCTTCGAGGCGGTACGCGCGGTCAACCGCTGGCCGGCGGGGGACGAACCCGCCGGCCCGACGGTCCGACCCGCCGGGGCGGCGGCGGACGGCGCGGGGCCGTCGACCGGGCGGCCGTCCGACCGGGTGCCGCCGGGAGCCGGGGAACCGGCATGACGTACACCATCGCCGCCCTGACCGGCGCGGTCTGCGTGGCCGTGGTCGACCTGTACGTGCTGCGCACCCGGCTGCTGCTGCGGCCGGTCTTCTGGGCCACCTACCCGATCATCGTGTTCTTCCAGCTCGTCTCCAACGGCATCCTGACCGGCCGGAACATCGTCCGGTACGACCCCGAGGCGATCACCGGCGTCCGGCTCGCGTACGCGCCGGTGGAGGACCTGGTCTTCGGCTTCGCGCTGGTCCTGCTGACCCTGTCGGTGTGGGTCTGGCTCGGTCGCCGCGGCGTGCAGCGCACCCCGACCGCCGGCGAGGGCAGCCGGCTGCTCGACCTCCTGCGCCGTCGTAACCGCCCCTGACCTCGGGGCCGGCAGCCCGCGGCCCGTGTCCGGGCCGGTCGGCTGCGGTCAGTCGGCGCGGCGGGTGGCGGCGATGGCGAGGTCGACCAGGGCCTGGCGGGCCTCGGTCTCCAGGTCGACGGTGGCGAGCGCGGCCAGCGCGGTCTCGGTGAGGGCGGCGATCCGCTCCTCGGTACGCGCCAACGCCCCGCTGACGGTGATCACCTCGCGGAGCCGGGCCACCCCGGCCTCGTCCAGCTCGGGATCGCCGAGATGCTGCTCGACCAGCGTCCGTCCCGCGTCGTCGGTTCCCGCGACGGCCGCCGCCACCAGGTAGGTCCGCTTCCCCTCGCGCAGGTCGTCGCCGGCCGGTTTGCCGGTCTGCGCCGGATCACCGAACACCCCGAGCACGTCGTCACGGAGTTGGAACGCCTCGCCCAGCGGCAGCCCGTACGCCGAGTAGGCCGCCTCGACCTCCGTGGTCGCGCCGGCGAGAGCCGCGCCGAGCAGCAACGGCCGCTCGACGGTGTACTTGGCCGACTTGTAGCGGGCCACCTTCCCGGCCCGCTCCAGCGAGGTGTCCCCGGTGGCCTGGGTCAGCACGTCGAGGTACTGCCCGACGGTGACCTCGGTGCGCATCTCGTCGAAGACCGGCCGGGCCCGGGCCAGGGTCCGCGCGTCCAGGCCGGCGCCGTGCAGCATCTCGTCGGACCAGACCAGGCAGAGGTCGCCCAGGAGGATCGCGGCGGCGTCGCCGAAGCCCTCCGCGTCCCCGGTCCACCCGGCGTCGCGGTGCCGGAGGGCGAACCGCCGGTGCACCGCCGGCTCGCCCCGCCGGGTGTCCGACCGGTCCATCAGGTCGTCGTGGATCAGCGCGCTGGCCTGGACGAACTCCAGTGCGGAGAGGGTGGCGACCACCTGCTCGGAATCCACCCCTCCGGCGCCCCGGTAACCCCAGTAGGCGAACGCCGGCCGCAACCGCTTGCCGCCCCGCAGCACGAACGCCTCGACCGCCTCGGCGACTGGCACCAGTGCCTCGTCGACCCTGGTCAGCCAGCCGCGCTGGTTGGCCAGGAATCCGGTCAGGGCCTTGTCGACGCGTTGCCGCAGGCCGGCGCGGTCGACAGGGGATACGGGAGCTGCGTGGGTCACGTGACGACGCTAGCCGGTCGCCGTCGGCGACCGCGCACCACCGGGGGTGTGACGCGCCGGGGAAGGTACGGGCGGGCCGCCGTGACCAGCGCCGCGTGCCGGCGTACGGCAGGTTCCGCCCGCTGCGCGGCCAACCGCCGCCCCACCTCGGCGAGATGACCCGCAGCCCGGACCGATCCGGACCGGACGGCGGCGAGCAGGGCCTCCCCGGCCACCGCGCAGGCCTGCTCGACCTCGCCGAGATCGAGGTACGCGCGGGCCAGCCAGCCCCCGTAGACGGCGGTGGCACGTGGCTGCCCGGGACGGCAGCCGGCGCGCAGCAGCGGCTCGGCGCGCAGCGGTCGGCCGAGCACGGTCAGCGTCCGGCCGGTCATCGCGGCCAGCTCCGTCGGGTCGAGCCAGTAGAGCCAGGGCGGCTCCCGGCGCGGGTCGTGCCGGTCGGCGACGCGCCGGGCGGCGGCGAGCGCCTGCCCGGCGGTGGCGTGCCGGCCGTCGAGCGCGGCGGCCAGCGCGACCCGGTGCAACAGCACCGCCCGCAGTCCGGCCGGGGCGCCCGGACCGGCCCCGGTGTACGCGGCGCGGGCCAGCGACAGCGCGCCGGACGGGTCACCGACCCCGGCGAGCAGGTGGCTCGCCGAGCCGAGCACGTGTCCGGCCAGCATCCGGTCACCGGCCGCCGTGGCGGCCCGCAACCCCAGCCGGTACGCGGTCAGGCCACCGGCCGGGTCACCGGCGTCGGCGGCGAGCCAGCCGGCGAGCTGCGCCGCCTCGGCCAGCACCGGCAGCAGCCGGCGCCGCCCGGACGGGCCGGCCAGTCGGACGGCCCGGGCCACCCGCCCCAACCGGGACGCGCCGAGCCCGGTCAGGTCCGCGCCGCTGGACAGGTCGTCGAGCCGACGCAACCCGGCCAGCCATCCCGCCGGGTCGTCCGGAGTCGGGCGGTCGCCGAGCAGCGGACCGGAGACCCGGGCGGCCTCGGCGCCGGGCAGCAGGAGCGACCCGTCCGGGTCGGCCAGCCACCGCTGGGCCAGGGCCAGCAGGGCCCGTCGTGCCCGGGATCCGTCCGGCACCGGGTACGCGTCGGTGCGGCGGCTCGCCGCCGCGGCCCCGGACAGCCGTTCTCGGGGGACCTCCAGCACGACGGCGAGCCAGCCGAGCCAGAACTCCCCGGGCACGCGTACCTGCCGCTCCCAGCGGGAGACCTCGTGCCGGCTGAGCGTGGCGACCCCGGCGGCGGCGCAGAGCCGGGCGGCGAGCTGGGCCTGACTCCAGCCACGGGCCAGCCGGAACCGGGCGAGCAGGGGCCCGGACAGCTCCGGGCCGTGCGGCGGGGGCGGGATCATGGGGGCCTCCGGGAAGGTCACGGCGACTCCCGGCGGCCGGGGAGACCCGGACCGGTGCGCCGTCGATCGGACTGCGGACCCCCGCACGGCGGGCGGCCGACCCCCACCCGCTCACCGCGCTGCCTCCTGCATACCCGAGGGGTACGACGACTCCGCAGCGGGAGGATCCGCTTCCTCGACCGGAGTACCGCCGCGTCGCTCGACCGGGAGTCCAGCGTTCCCCGACCGGGAGTCCGGCGTCTTTCGACCGGGAGTCCGACGTCTCTCGACCGGGCCGCACATCGGCGGACCGCCGGGAACGTCCCCGCCCGGTAGAGTCGTGGAGTGGCGCTCGGTCTTCCCTCGGTCCTTCCCAACTCCCAGCCGTCGATCGGGGAGCTGATCCGCGACGGCCAGCCGACCTTCTCGTTCGAGTTCTTCCCGCCCAAGACCGCGGCGGGGGAGACCCTGCTCTGGCAAGCGATCCGCGAGCTGGAGTCGCTGCGCCCCTCG
Organism: Micromonospora echinospora; assembly: GCF_900091495.1. NCBI lineage: Bacteria > Bacillati > Actinomycetota > Actinomycetes > Micromonosporales > Micromonosporaceae > Micromonospora > Micromonospora echinospora. The sequence continues at coordinate 4,256,280 of NZ_LT607413.1, forward strand.
TTCGTCTCGATCACCTACGGCGCGGGCGGCTCGACGCGGGACACCACCGTGGCGGTCACCGAACGGATCGCCACCGAGACCACCCTGCTGCCGATGGCGCACCTGACCGCGGTCAACCACTCCGTCGCCGAGCTGCGGCACGTGATCGGGCGGCTGGCCGGAGTGGGAGTGCGCAACGTGCTGGCGGTGCGAGGCGACCCGCCCGGCGACCCCACCGGCGAGTGGATCCCGCACCCCGAGGGGGTGCACTACGCCGAGGACCTGGTGCGGCTGGTCCGCGACTCCGGTGACTTCAGCGTCGGGGTCGCCGCCTTCCCCTACCGGCATCCCCGTTCGCCGGACGTCGTCTCCGACACCGAGCACTTCGTCCGCAAGTGCCGGGCGGGGGCCGACTTCGCGATCACGCAGATGTTCTTCGACGCCGACGACTATCTCCGGCTGCGCGACCGGGTGGCGGCCGCGGGTTGCGACACTCCGATCCTGCCCGGGGTGATGCCGGTCACCCAGCTCGCCACCATCGCCCGGTCCGAGCAGCTCTCCGGCGCGCCCTTCCCGTCCGCGCTCGCCGAGCGGTTCGAGCGGGTCGGTGACGACCCGGAGGCGGTCCGCCGGCTCGGCATCGAGCAGGCCAGCGAGATGTGTCGACGGCTGCTCGACGAGGGCGTGCCGGGAATCCACTTCATCACCCTGAACCGCTCCACCGCCACCCGGGAGGTCTGGCGCAACCTCCAGGTCGGCGCGCGGGTGTGACGGGAGGATCCCCCGCCGCGTCGTCACCGTGCCGGTCGTCCGGGCCAGCGTGCGGATGGGCGAGCGGGTGGTGGACGTCGTCGCTCCGGTGTGCCGGCCCCCGGCTGTTCCGGCACGGACCACGACCGGGTGCCGCCGCCGCGACACCCGACGGGTCCTCCTACGGTTGATCCGTGGTGGGCACTCCGCTGAGATGGGACGACTACGCGACCGCCTGGGCCCGGCTGCACGGGGGCTTCGATCCCCGGGCCGCCGCCCCGGTGGTCCGCGGCTGGCTGCGTTTCGCGTACCACGTCGGCTACCTGCTGGGCCGGCTGCGGGTCACCCCGACGGCGGTCACCGCCGCCGGGGTGCTGCTCTGCTTCTGCGTGCCGCTGCTCGCCGTACGCCCCTCCGACGGCCCGTTCCTCGCCGCGCTCTTCGTCCTGCTCGCCGCGGTGGCCGACAGCGTGGACGGCGCGGTGGCGGTGGTGACCGGCCGTAGCACCCGACTCGGATACGTCTACGACTCGCTGGCCGACCGGCTCGGCGAGATCGCCTGGTTGCTGGCGTTCTGGCTGGTGGGAGCGCCGGGCGCGCTGGTGGTGGCCGGTGGCGCGCTCTCCTGGCTGCACGAGTACGTGCGCGCCCGCGCCGTCGCCGCCGGCATGCGCGAGATCGGCGCGGTGACGGTGGGGGAGCGGCCGACCCGGGTCAGCGTCGCGTTGGTCGGGTTGCTGGTGGCCGGGCTGGCCGGACTGGTCCGGCCCGAGCTGGCCGCCGGCACGATCACCCTGGCCACCGCCGTCTGGGTGCTGCTCGCCGGTTTCGGGCTGGGGCAGTTGCTCTCCGCCGTCCGCCGCGCCCTGCTCGCCGCCGACGCCCCCACGCCGGCCCGAACCCGTTGAGGTCGTCCGCCCGCCGGAGGAAGCGGAGCGCCAGCACCTCAGGCGGGGCCGATCCGGTCGGCGACGATGCGGGCGGAGAGGGTCACCATGGGCAGGCCGCCGCCCGGATGGGTGGAGCCGCCGACCAGGTGCACGCCGTGCGCCGGGGCACGGTTGGCCGGCCGCAGCAGCCTCCCGGCCGTGCCGTAGATCGCGCCGCCCGGTGCCCCGGTGGCGCTGTCCAGGTCGGCCGGGGTGCGGATCTCGCGGAACAGCAGCCGGTCCCGTACGTCGACGCCCCGCTCGGCGAGCACGTCCAGGATCCGGTCCGCGTACGCCTCGGCGAGCCCCGGACGACGCCAGTCGACGGCCGACGCGGCGGTGCCGTGCCGGGCCGCGTTGACCAGCACGAACCACGCCTCGTGGTCGGTCGGGCGGACCATCGCGTCGTCGGCCACGGTGACGAAGACCGTCGGGTCGACCGCTGGCCGGGCACGCCGGCCCCGCCCCGGGTCGCCGAAGACCGCGTCGAACTCGGCGTCGGTGTCGCGGGGGAAGAACACGTTGTGGTGCGCCAGGCCGGTCGGCCCGCGTACCCCGAGCAGCAACACGAACCCGGCCAGGCTGCGGTCGGCGAGCCCGGCCAGCCGGCCGGGGCTGGGCAGCAGGTCGCGGTAGACGGTCAGCGCGTCGACGTTGGCCACCACCACGTCGGCGGGGACCGGTGTGGCCGCGCCGCGCAGGCGTACCCCGTGGACCCGGCCGCCGGCCGCGTCGATCCGGGTGACCGTGACGCCGGTCTGCACGACCACGCCGAGGTCCAGGCAGCGCGACAGCAGCGCGTCGGCGAGCGTGCCCAGGCCGCCGCGCAGATACCAGCCGCCGAAGGCCAGCTCGGCGTAGGGAACGGCGACCAGCGCGGCCGGCGCGCGGCGCGGGTCCGCGCCGGTGTAGGTGGCGTACCGGTCGAGCAGCATCCGCAGCCGGGGGTCGCTCAGGTGACGACGGCCCAGCCCGCGCAGGGTGCGGCCGGGTGCGATCGCGGCCAGGTCGCCCAGCCGCCAGGCCAGCGCCGCCAGGTCCCGGGGCGAGTCGATCGGCCGGCGCAGGACGTCCCGCCAGGACGCCTCCCAGACCCGGCCGGCGCGCCGCCACAGTCCCCGCCAGTCGGCCGCCGCGCGGTCCCCGAACGTCGCGCCGATCCGTTCGGTGAACTCCACCGGGTCGGCGCAGGAGTCCAGGGTGGTTCCGCCGCCGGACGCCGCGCCGGGCCCGCCGTCGGGGAAGACGTGCCGCACGATCGGATCCAGCGGGACGAGGTCCAGGTACTCGTCGAGTTTCGCCCCGGTCGCCTCGAACAGTTCGGTGAAGACCTCGGGGAGGGTGAGCAGGCTCGGACCGGTGTCGAAGTGGAACGACCCGGCGGGCGTGTCGTGCGTGTACCGGCCGAGCTTCCCACCGACCGTGTCGGCGCGCTCGAAGACGGTCACCTCGTGCTCCGCGGCGGCCAGCCGGGCGGCGGCGGCCAGCCCACCCACCCCGGCGCCGACGACCACAACCCGAGCCATGTCGCCCTCCTAGCCGACCGGACGACCCCGCCAGGAGAGACGGCGTCGCTTCCGCAGATGGTACGACCGGACGGTCAGCCAACCCAGGACCACGACCGACACGGGGTGGGCGAGCGCGTCGGGCCACCACCGGCCCCCGGTGGCCCGGGCGCTGACCACCCGTCCGGCGACGCCGAGCAGGTAGCCGGCTGCGGCCAGCGCGGCGACCGTCGGCGCGCCGACCAGCAGCGCGGCGGCGACCAGCAGCGGCGGCGCCACGTAGAGCAGACCGAGTAGGGCCACCACGACGGCCGCCGCGCCCGGGTGACCGAACGAGGCCCAGAGCGACTTGGTGTAGCCGTCGCGTAGCTGCGGCCAGGTGTCGTACATCCGGCAGTCGGCCAGCCGGGAGCCGTCGGCGAGGGCGATCCGGCCGCCGGCCCGTTTCACCACGCGGGCCAGCTCGATGTCCTCCAGCACCCGGTCGCGTACCGCCGCGTGCCCGCCGGCCCGGTGGTAGCCGGCCCGGTCCACCACCAGAAACTGCCCGCCCGCCGCCGCCAGCGACGGCCGGGACGAGCGTTCCATCGCGCGCAGCGGCAGGAAGGTCAGCCACAGCCACTGCAACAGCGGCTGGACCAGGCGGTCGCCCGCCGTCGCCACCAGGATCCTCGGGTACGGCGACAGCAGCGTCACCCGCGCGGCGCGCAGTTCGGTGACGGCCGCCGCCACCGCGTCCGGGGCGAGCACGACGTCGGCGTCGACGAAGACCAGCGCGGTGGCCGCCGGATCGGCGTGCTGCGCGAGCTGGTGGCAGGCGTGCGGCTTGCCCAGCCAGCCCGGCGGCGGCGTGACCCCGGTCAGCAGGGTGACCCGCCGGTCGTCGCCGACCACGGCGCGCACCACCTCGGCGGTGCCGTCGGTCGAGCCGTCATCGAGCACCACGATCCGCAGCCCCGGCACGCCCCGCTGGGCGAGCAGCGCCCGCAGGCACGGGGTGACCCGGTCGGCCTCGTCGCGCAGCGGCAGCAGCACCGCCACCGGCTCGTCGACCACGGCTGGTCGGTCGGCGGGGCGACGCAGCCAACGGGTGGCGTTGACCAGGGTGTGCCCGGTCAACGCGGCGAGCACGACCAGCAGGACCAGCACGGCGACGACCGGACCGGTCATGCGGTGGCGTCCAGCCGCCGGTGTCCGGACCCTGCCGGTGGCCGCTGTCGCCGGTGGCCCCGGACGAGCGTGACCGCCAGCGGCACCGCCGCCACCGCCATGCCGGCGGCACCCCACAGCGCCGAGGCGGGCAGGCCGAGGAAGACCGCGTGGGCCAGCACGCTGGAGAAGTACGTCCACAGGTACAGCGCGTACATCGGGTGGTCCGCCGGGCCGGTCCGGTCGGCCGACGATCCGGCCAGCGGCCGTAGCAGCGTCATCATCAGCACCCCGAACAGCAGCCAGCCGAGGTAGTTGCTGACCGGGATGCCGGGCAGGCCGGGCAGGGCCGGGGTGGCGTCCCGCCAGCGCCAGTACCCCTCGGCGACCATCTGCGGGTCGAGGAAGAGATCCCAGGCGGCCAGGCCGACGGCGGCCAGCGCGACCCGCCGTACGCCGGACCGGACGAGGCGTGTCGCGGCGAGCCACGCCGGCCAGGCCATCCAGGTCCAGGCCAGCGGGATGATCAGGGGCACCCCGGCGAGTTTCGGCCCGAGTTCACCGGAGTAGTCGTAGCTGCCGAACGGGAAGCCGGTGGCCACGCCGAGCGCCTCGATGGCGAACCCGCCGCCGGTGGCGACCGTGACCAGTGCCGCCGCCGTCCGGGGGCCCCGGGTGAGCAGCGCGTGGCCGACCGAGAGGAGGTATCCGAGGACGACCGTGGCCACGGTCAGCGCCGCCCGGGTGCTCCCGCCGGTGAGCGGGTAGCCGATCTGGGCGAGGACGAGAACGCCGAGCAGCACCCAGGTCGGTCGGGGCGGCCGGGTGTCCCCGCCCGCACCCCGTTCCGGCCGGCGCGCGGCGGCGGGCCGGTCATCGGGCGCGACGGGTGCGGAACGGCCGGTCACGACGGGTGGGGGCCGGTCACCGCTCATGGCGGACGGGGCCGGTCACCGGGTGCGGGCCGGAGACGGCCGGGCCGGCGGACGCCGCCGGACCGGAGGGGGCCGGCGGTGGAAGGGGGAGGGACCGGCCGAGCACGCCGAACGCGCGTTCGTCGCCGGGGAAGTGGAAGTTCCGCAGGACGTCGACGAAGCCGAACCGGCGGTAGAGCCGCCAGGCGCGGGAGCGTTCCTCGTCGGCCTCCGGGGTGGACAGCAGCGTGCTGCTCCCCTCGGCCATGGCGAGCAGCGCCCGCAACTGCCCCGCGCCGAGGCCGTGCCCCTGTGCCGGGGGCCGGACGTGCAGCTCGACGACCTCGAAGCAGTGGCTCAGCCAGATCCCGCGCCGGGTCGGGTCCAGCGCCCGGCTGACCTGGTCGTGCCACCACTGCCCGGGGGTGCCGAGGTAGCCGTACCCGAAGCCGGCCAGGTGGCCCTCGGTGGTGAGACTGGCCACCGCGCGGAAGCCCGGCCGGCGGACGTGGGTGGCGATGTAGCCGCGCCGGGACTCCAGCAGGTCCGGCCGGTACCCCATCGCCTCGCCGTAGACGGCGACCACGTCGTCCAGCCGCCGGACGAGATCGTCCGGGGTCCACCGCACCAACCTCATGCGCCCTCCACCGTCTCCGTGTCGTCGTCACCGGTCCAGTCCAGCACCGCCCGGTCACCCACCACGGCACGCACCTCGAACCGGGCGAACAGTTCCTCCGCGTACCAGCCCTCGGTGGGGGTGCGGGTGATCGCGGCCCGGTGCTGCGGGTGACGGTACGCGAACTCGACCAGGCTCGCCGGGTCCCGCCACACGCTGACCGTGCCCTGCCAGCCCAGCGGCGCCTCCCCGACGCCGAACCGGGCGAGCAGGCCGGGCGCGTGGCGCAGCGCGGCGGCCACCGGGGGGACCGCCCGCCAGAAGGTGGCGGCCCGCCGGGGGCGCAGTCGGGCGCGGGTCAGCGCCAGCACCGGTCCGGTCACCCGACCGCCGGACGGGTCGCCGAACGGCTGCCGCCCGGACCACTCGCCCCGGCTGGTCACCGGACGCAGGTCGAGCCGGACGGCCGCGCGGGCGATCCGGGCCCAGGACCGGCCGACCGGGGAGTCGTCGAACCGGGTTGCCGCCTCCGCCGACGCCCAGACGGTCAGCGCGGCCCAGCGGGTCGGCTCGACGTCACCGGGGCCGAAGCCGGTGCCCGTTCCGGTGCCGAGCAGCTTGGCGAAGCGCACCCCCTCGGTGGCGCGGAGCCGGCGCGGGCCGAACGCCATCCGGGGCAGCACCCGGGGCAGGTCGGCCCGACCCACCCGCCAGACGTGCAGGGTGACCAGTTCGGGGACGGGCCCCGGCCGGCTCACGCCACCCCGGCCGGAACGCCGGCGGCGATCCGCAGCAGTTCGGCGTACGCGCGGGGGAAGACCGCCCGGGGCACGCCATCGGCGGCCCGGACCTCGGCGTATCCGGCCAGCGCGGGGCCGACCGGAGCGCGCAGCGGGACGGGGTGCCCCGGTGGGGCGACCCGCACGCTGGGGTGTGGCTGCATGCCGGCCATTCTCCCCGGTACGCCGCCGCCCGTCGCATCGGCCACGCCAGGCCGGGGCGGGCGTGCCCGTCCCGGGTGGCGTGGCCGTCCCGGTTGGCGTGCCCCGCTCTGGGTGGCCCGGCCGGCCTGGGAGTCGGGGCAGCGTGCCTGCTCCGGGCTGCGTGCCCGGCCTGGGGAGTCGGGGCGGGTCAGGCGCGGTTTCCGGGCCCGGGACCGGCCGGACCGGTGGTGACCACGGCGACCACGTCCGGTGGACCAGGCTGGTCGGTCTCCGCCGGTGGGGGCGGCCCACCCGGGGCGACCCGGGCCGTCTCGGCCAGCGCGACCCCGACCAGCACCAGCAGGCCCCCGCCGAGCTGGGCGGCGTTGAGCGCCTCGGTCGCGCCGAGGGTCACCCAGGCGACCGCCGAGGCGATCACCGGCTCGACCATGCCGATGATCCCGACGCTGGTCGCCGGCAGGTGCCGCATCGCCCCGGCGACCAGCAGGTACGGCACCACCGAACCGAGCACCACCACGTATCCGAGCAGCAGCGCGACCGGTACGCCCCGGCTGGTGCCGGCCAGCGGCGTCCAGTCGCCGACACCGGTGACCGCCCGGGTGAGCAGGCCGGCCACGGCGGCCGCGCCGAACGCCCAGGTGCAGAGCGAGACGGTGTCCCGTCCCTCGACACCGCGTGCGCCGAGCACGTAGTAGATGGCGAGGAAGAGCGCGGCCCCGAGACCGGCCAGCACCCCGAGGCCGTCCAGGGTGAACTCGCCCCAGATCTCGGCGACGCAGGCCAGCCCGACCAGGCTCAGGGCCAGGCCGGACCAGAGCCGGGGCCGGACCGGGTGCCGCTGGCCGAACCGGGCCCAGAGGGCGACCAGTAGCGGGGCGGAGTACTCGAAGAGCAGCCCGATGCCGACCGGCAGCCGGGAGATGGCGACGAAGTAGAGCATCGGCACCAGGAAGAAGCCGGTCAGCCCGTACCCGACCAGCAGCGGGACCTGCCGGGCGGTGACCCGTAGCCGCCGGACGCCGGGGCGGACCAGCACGCTCAGCGCCAGCAGGACGGTGAACGCGCCGGCCGCGCGGAGCAGGGTGAGTTGGGGCGCGTCGATGCCGGTGCGGAGCACCAGCTTGGAGACGGTGCCGTTGACGGCGAAGAGGATGCCCGAGGCGAGCACCATCACGACACCCAGGGCGGGGCGGGGGCTGATCACGACTGGGAGGTTACCGAGTCCGGGTCGTGCCACACGTTGCGTTTTCCCCGGCGGCAGGGTGTACTGTCAGCAGTGGTTAGAACGGGTGTTCGATTGAGTCGGGCACCGGTTCCCACTGCCCGGGAGGGGTGTTTCGCGGCGCTGCTCCCGGGATGGTGCGGTGACGCGGACCGCACCGGGCACCGGGCAGTCGCGCGCCCGGTCCCGTCAAGGCAGGATCGCCGTCCGCCGCCCACGACCCCCGGGCGGCGGACGGCGAACCCGCCGGTCAAGCCGGCCGGGTGTGGTGTGGGGAAGCGTCCACACCCGGCCGGCCGCACCGGGTGCGTCTTCCTCCGCACCATCCCAGAACCGGGCCCCGCCGCCGGACGGATCCGCCTCCGCCGGTGGCGCGGCCGTCTCGGCGACGCGGAGGAGACAGTCATGCCGTCCCATCCGGCACCCACGGTGCCCACGCACGTGCTGCCGCACCGCACCCCGGCCCAGCTTCTCGCCGTGGCCCGTGGCGGCCTGGCCGAGGCCGCGCAGACCCGCCCCGACGGCCTGCGCTACGCCGCCGCCCACCTGGCCGCGCTGCGCGCGGCGGCGGCCCTGCTGGCCGCCCGGGCCCGTCCCGCACCCGCCCGACGTAACCGGATCACCAGCGTCTGGGTCCTGCTCGCCGGGGTCGCCCCGGAGCTGAGCGAGTGGGCCACCTTCTTCGCCGCCGGTGCCGGCAAGCGGGCCGCCGCCGAGGCCGGCATCCCCCGGGTGGTGACCGCCCGCGAGGCCGACGACCTGCTCCGTGCCGCCGAACAGTTCGTCTTGGTGGTGGAGACGGCGCTCGGCCTGACCCACCAGCCGGCCCTGGACGGCCTCGCCGCCTGACCGCCCCGGCGTCCCGACCCGGTCCGCCATCCGACCCGGTCCGCCGGCCACACACCACTGATCCAGTACGACACGACGGGGGGCTTGTCCATGGCGGGCCGGATGGTGCTCGGTTCCGCCGCGCTGGCCGGGCTGGTCCGACCGGCCAGCGCGCCCGACCCGGCGGACGCCCAGCGGGTGCTGCCGGTCCTGCCCGAACTCACCGGGCTGCTGCCCAACCGGGGCCTGCGCCGGGGCAGCACGGTCTCGGTCGCCACCGGGCAGCCCCGGCGCAGCGGTGGGACGTCCCTGATGCTGGCGCTGCTCGCCGAGGCGTCCCGGGCCGGCTCGTGGTGCGCCGTGGTCGGGGTGCCGACCTTCGGTGCGGTGGCGGCGGCCGAGGCGGGCATCGCCCTGGACCGGCTGGCCCTGGTGCCGCACCCCGGTCCGGAGTGGGCCACCGTCGTCGCCGCCCTGATCGACGGGGTCGACGTCGTGGTCACCGCAGTCCCCGCCACGGTCTCCGCCTCGGTCGCCGGTCGGCTGGCCGCCCGGGCGCGGCAGCGGGGCAGCGTCCTCGTCCCGTACGGCCGATGGGCGGGGGCCGACGTCACGTTGCAGGTGGTCCGGGGGGTCTGGGAGGGGATCGGGCCGGGGCGGGGCCGGCTCCGCCGGCGGGAGGTGACCGTCTCGGCGCGGGGCCGGGGCGCTGCGGCCCGACCGAAGGAGATCACCGTCTGGTTGCCCGGCGACGGCCGTACCCGGATCGTGCCCCGGTCCGCCGCCTCCCGTCCGGCCACGTCCGCCACGGTGCCCCGGCGGGGCCCGTTGACCCTGGTCGGGTCGGCGTGACCCCGGCGTCCCGTCACCCCGCCCGAGTGGCGGCCGGAGCCGCCGGCCAGCCGGCCACCGACCCGTCCCGCGCCACCCGGACCCTGCTGCTCTGGTGCCCGGACTGGCCGGTGGTCGCCGCCGAGATCGTCGAGGGGGTGCCCGCCACCGGGCCGGTCGTCGTCCTGCACGCCAACCGGGTGGTCGCCTGCTCGGAACGCGCCCGCGCCGACGGGATCCGGCGCGGTCTGCGTAAACGGGAGGCGCAGGGGCGCTGCCCCGGGCTGACCGTGGTCGACTACGACCCGGCCCGGGACACCCGTGCGTTCGAGCCGGTGGTCGCCGCCGTCGAGGACCTGGTCGCCGGGGTGGAGGTGGTCCGGCCCGGGGCCTGCGCGGTGGCCGCCCGGGGGCCCACCCGGTATTTCGGCGGCGAGGAGGCGGCGGCCGAGCGGATCATCGAACACGTCGCCCAGACGTGTGCGGTGGAGAGCCAGGTCGGCATCGCCGACGGGGTGTTCGCCGCCGGGCTGGCCGCCCGTACCGGGCAGGTCGTGCCGCCCGACGGCACGCCGGGGTTCCTGGCCGCGCTGCCGGTCGAGGCGCTCGGCCGTCCGGCCCTGGCCGACCTGCTGCGCCGGCTCGGCATCCGGACGCTGGGCGACTTCGCGGCGCTGCCCGCCGGGGACGTGCTGGCCCGCTTCGGCTTCGACGCGGCGCTGGCCCACCGCCTCGCCGCCGGGCGGGACCACCGCCCGATCGCCGTCCGGGTGCCCCCGGCCGAGCTGACCGTCAGCGCCGACTACGACGAGCCGCTCGACCGGGTGGACGCCGCCGCGTTCGCCGCCCGGGCGCTGGCCGAGCGGTTGCACGACCGGCTGGCCGCGCACGGCCTGGCCTGCACCCGGCTCGGGGTCGAGGCGGTCACCGCGCACGGCCAGGAACTGCACCGGGTCTGGCGGCACGACGGCCTGCTCACCGCCACGGCCATCGCCGACCGGCTCCGCTGGCAACTCGACGGGTGGCTCTCCGGCGGCCCCGGTCGTCCGGGCGGTCCGACCGCCGGGATCATCCGGCTCCGGCTGGTGCCGGACGGGGTGCTCGCCCAGGTCGGGTTGCAGCCCGGCCTGTGGGGCGCCACCGGCGAGGAACGCGAGCAGGCGCACCGGGCGCTGAGCCGGGTGCAGGGTCTGCTCGGCCCGGAGTCGGTGGTGACCGCGGTGCTCGGTGGCGGACGTTCCCCGGCCGACCAGGTCCGTCTGGTGCCGTGGGGCGACGAGCGGCTCCCCGCGCGTCCCGGTGAACCGGGCTGGCCGGCCGCCGACCGGCCGACGGGCTCCGCCGGGTCGACAGGTTCCGGACCGGCCGGTGCGGCGGTTCCCGGTTCCGGCGGGTCGGCCAGCCCGGTCGGCGTGCCGGTTCCCGTTCCTGCTGGTCAGGTGGGACGGCGGTCGGATTCGGGCAGCCGGTCGAAGGGCCGCCGGGCGGGCCCGGGAAGCGCGACCCCGACGCGTCCCGAACTGCCGCCGTGGCCGGGGCGACTGCCGCCACCCGCGCCGGCCGTGGTGCTGCCCGCCCCGCTCGCCGCGACCGTGCACGGCGCCACCGGCGAGCCGGTCGGGGTCAGCGCCCGGCTCCAGCTCACCGCCGCACCCGCCCGGGTGGCCGTCGGCTCGGCCCCACCCGTGGAGGTCGTCGGCTGGGCCGGGCCGTGGCCGGTCGACGAACGGTGGTGGGCCCCGACCGAGGCGCGGCGCGCGGCCCGCTTCCAGGTGCTCCTCGCCGACGGCGGCGCCCTCCTGCTGGCGGTCGAGGCCGGCCAGTGGCTGGTGGAGGCGATCTATGACTGAGCGGGGAGTGGATCGTGGCAGGTTCGGGCCCCGGGAGGGGCCGGAACCCACCACGATCGGTGGCGAGCGGTGCCGCCCGCACCTTCCGACGGGGAACGGGGCACGGTGAGTTTCCACAATCCGAAGCTGCCCTGGTCGGAGCTGGAGCGGGTGCTCTCCGGGCGGTCCGGCGGCGACGGCCGCCCCGGGGAACGGCACCTGCACGTGGTGGATCCCCTCGCCGTCAACGGCGACGGCGGGGACGCCCCCGCCTGGACCCGGAACCGCCCGCACTACGAGCCGCCCGAGCTGACCCGTCCCGACGGCGTGGTGCCCTACGCGGAGCTGCACGCGCACACCAACTTCAGCTTCCTCGACGGGGCCAGTCACCCGGAGGAACTGGCCGAGGAAGCCGCCCGGCTCGGGCTCACCGCGCTAGCCGTCACCGACCACGACGGCTTCTACGGAGTGGTCCGCTTCGCCGAGGCGGCCCGCGCCCTGGCGCTGCCCACTGTCGTCGGCGCGGAACTCTCCCTCGACCTGCCCGGCCCGCAGAACGGCGAACCGGACCCGCTCGGCCGTCACCTGCTGCTGCTCGCGCACGGCCCCGAGGGGTACGCCCGGCTCGCCGCCACCATCTCCCGGGCCCAACTGCGCGGCGGCGAGAAGGGCCGCCCGGTCTACGGCCCGCTGGAAGAGGTCGCCGAAGGGCTGCGTGACCACGTCCTGGTGCTCACCGGCTGCCGCAAGGGGCACGTGCCGGCGGCCCTGCTCACCGCCGGGGTCGACGCCGCCGCCCGGGAGCTGGACCGGCTGGCCGCCCTGTTCGGCCCGGACACGGTCGCGGTGGAGCTGACCGACCACGGGCACCCGGTCGACGCCGACCGCAACGACGCCCTCGCCGAGCTGGCCGCCGTCGCCGGCCTGCCCACGGTCGCCACCAACAACGTGCACTACGCGACGCCGGGGCGGCGTCGGCTGGCCACCGCGCTCGCCGCCGTACGGGCGCGGCGCAGCCTGGACGAGATCGACGGGTGGCTGCCCGCCGCCGGCACCGCGCACCTGCGCAGCGGGGCCGAGATGGCCGCCCGGTTCACCGCCTACCCGGGGGCGGTGGCGCGGGCCGCCGAGTTCGGCCGGGAACTCGCCTTCGACCTCCAGCTCGTCGCGCCGCAGCTACCGGCGTACCCGGTGCCGGCCGGGCACACCGAGATGAGCTGGCTGCGCCACCTCACCGAGCAGGGCGCGCGGGAACGCTACGGGCCGCGCGCGGCACACCCTGAGGCGTACGCGCAGCTCGACCACGAACTGAACATGATCGAGAAGCTCGGCTTCCCCGGCTACTTCCTGGTGGTCTACGACATCGTCGCGTTCTGCCGGGAGCAGGACATCTACTGCCAGGGGCGGGGCTCGGCGGCCAACTCGGCGGTCTGCTACGCGCTGCGGATCACCAACGTGGACGCCGTCCGGCACCGGCTGCTCTTCGAACGTTTCCTCGCCCCCGAGCGCGACGGCCCACCCGACATCGACGTGGACATCGAGTCCGACCGCCGGGAGGAGGTCATCCAGCACGTCTACGCCCGGTACGGCCGGGAGCACACCGCCCAGGTCGCCAACGTCATCTCGTACCGGCCCCGCTCGGCGGTGCGGGACGTGGCGAAGGCGTTCGGTTTCTCCCCCGGTCAGCAGGACGCCTGGAGCAAGCAGATCGACCGTTGGGGGTCGGTCGCCGCCGTCGACGTCGAGGGCATCCCCGAGCAGGTGGTGGCGTACGCCAACGAACTCCAGACCTTCCCGAGGCACCTGGGCATCCACTCCGGCGGCATGGTGATCTGCGACCGTCCGGTGATCGAGGTCTGCCCGGTGGAGTGGGGGCGGATGCCCGGCCGCAGCGTCCTCCAGTGGGACAAGGACGACTGCGCGGCGGTCGGCCTGGTCAAGTTCGACCTGCTCGGCCTCGGCATGCTGTCGGCCCTGCACTACGGGTACGACATGATCGGCATGAGCCTGGACCTGGGTGACATGTCGCTGGACGACCCCGAGGTCTACGACATGCTCTGCCGGGCCGACTCGGTCGGCGTGTTCCAGGTGGAGAGCCGCGCCCAGATGGCCACCCTGCCGAGGCTGAAACCCCGCTGCTTCTACGACCTGGTGGTCGAGGTGGCGCTGATCCGGCCCGGCCCAATCCAGGGCGGCTCGGTGCACCCGTACATCCGGCGCAAGAACGGCCAGGAGCCGGTGACCTACCCGCACCCGCTGATGCGCAACGCGCTGGAGAAGACCCTCGGCGTGCCGCTGTTCCAGGAGCAGCTCATGCAGCTCGCCATCGACCTGGCCGGCTTCGACGCGGCCGGGGCCGACCAGCTGCGCCGGGCGATGGGGGCGAAACGCTCGGCGGAACGGATGGCCCGGATCGCCGAGCGGCTCTACGCCGGCATGGCCGAACGCGGCATCACCGGCGAGCTGGCCGACGACGTCTACCGCAAGCTCTCCGCCTTCGCCAGCTACGGCTTCCCGGAGAGCCATGCGATGAGCTTCGCCTACCTGGTGTACGCCAGCTCCTGGCTCAAGCGCTACCACCCGGCCCCGTTCCTGGCGGCCCTGCTCAACGCCCAGCCGATGGGCTTCTACTCGCCGCAGACCCTGGTCGAGGACGCCCGCCGGCACGGCGTCGAGGTACGCCGTCCGGACGTCAACGCCAGCGGGGCGAAGGCCACCCTGGAGTCCACGCCGGAGACCCGGTGGGGGAGCGGGCCGGGGGAGCCCCCGCACGCCTGGGGGCTGGGCGGCCCGGCCGTCCGGCTGGGCCTGTCGAGCGTACGTACCCTCGGCGACGGGGTGGCCGAGCGGATCGAGGCCGAACGCGCGCACGGACCGTACCGGGACATGCCGGATCTGGCCCGGCGGGTCGGTCTCACCGCCGCCCAGTTGGAGGCCCTGGCCACCGCGGACGCCTTCGCCGGTTTCGGGCTGACCCGGCGGGAGGCGCTCTGGGCGGCCGGCGCGGCGGCCCAGGAGCGGCCCGACCGGCTGCCCGGCACGGTGACCGGCGTGACCGCGCCCACCCTGCCCGGCATGGACGCGGTGGACCGCCTGGTCGCCGACGTCTGGGCGACCGGCCTCTCCCCGGAGAGCCACCCGGCCCGCTTCCTCCGGGACCGGCTGGACGCGCTCGGCGCGGTGCCGATCGCCCGGCTCGGCCGGGTCGAACCGGGTCGGCGGATCCGGGTCGGCGGCATCGTCACCCACCGGCAGCGCCCCGCCACGGCCGGCGGGGTGACCTTCCTCAACCTGGAGGACGAGACCGCCATGCTCAACGTCAGTTGCTCACCGGGGCTCTGGCAGCGCTACCGGCGGGTGGCGAAGACGAGCAACGCCCTGGTGGTCCGGGGCATCCTGCACCGGCACGAGGGGGTCACCAGCCTCACCGCCGACCGCCTCGACCCGATCGACGCCCCGGTCACGCCCGCCTCCCGCGACTTCCGCTGACAACCTGGGCGAGCGGTCCGCTGTGGGCCACGGGAATTACGCGCGGGAGACGGCGCTGGTTGTCCTCGGTCGGCTTCCGGCGCGGCGGCGGGGTGCTGGTGCGCTGGTCAGCTTCCGCAGCCCCACCGGCTGTACGAAGATCGACCGCCGGGCGACGGCATCACCCTTGGTGTCGAGCTGGTAGCCATCCAGCCACACCCATCCGTCGAACGTTGGCCAGTCGAGCACCCGGATGAGTCGGAGCACGATCGGCTTGTGGAACTGCACGCTGGCCGCCTGCGTGACGTGCAGCAGGTCCCCGGCGCGCAGAGCGGTCACGGAAGCCAACCGAGGAACCGCCGGTGGAGCATCCCCGCCGGAGCCCAGGCCATGTCCTGACTCGCGGCGAGAAAGCACGAGCCCATATAGAGCGCGAGGGACACCGGAGCGCGGTCGAATTCGGCCTGAAGTTCGCGGCGTCGGGTGCGACAGGGCCACGGGAGCGCACACCCGCCGCAGGTCCAGGTGGGCAGCACGGGGCCGTGGGTGGTCACCGGGTCTCACCCGGCCAGTGCCCACGGTTGATCGGAACGCGGTGGCGGACCCGGCACGGCAGGTCGGCTCCGCACCGGCACATGCGCCGCCAGCGGGTCCACGACCACACCGGCCGGTGCTTGCGAGCCAGGGTCATGGCGACGGCGGTCAAATACTCCCTGTATGAGACGGATCGCGGCATACATCCACGATCGGCCACCACCATTGGTCTAGTCAAGTGGCAATTGTCAAAAGGATATACCCTGCGTGCCTACGTTCGGGACATGGACCGTGGGCCCGGCCTCCTGATGGGGCCGTACGAGATCGCTCAGCGCCTGGGTGTCTCGCGGCAGCGGTTCCAGCAGCTCGCCAGGTATCCCACCTTCCCGAAGCCTTACCAGGAGCTTCGTGGCATGAAGGTGTGGCTGGCCGAGGACATCGAGCAGTGGATCAGTAAGTACCGCCAACCCCGTCCGACCGAGGACGACACTCCGGGCTGAACCCGGCTGGGCGGGTCGGCTCAGGCGGCGACGGCGGCGAGGGCCGCGCCCGCACTGCCGAGCAGTCCGACCAGGACGATCCGGCGGAACACCGCCGGGGCGATCCGGTCGAACACCAAGTTTCCCAGCCACCAGCCGAGCGGCACGGCGGGTAGCGCCGCCAGGCTCAGCCGCAGCACCTCGGCGTCGATCCGGCCGGCCAGGGCGAACCCGGCCAGCGCCATCAGCCCGGCACTGGAGAAGACCGCCGCCAGGGTGGCCCGGAAGGTGCGCGGGTCGTAGCCGAGGGAGTGGAAGGCGGCGACCAGCGGCGGCCCGTTCGTGCCGGTGGCGGCGGTGAGCACCCCGACCAGGACGCCGACCGCGCCGATGCCGACCGCCCCGGTGCGCAGCCGTGCGCCCGACCAGACCAGCACGACGCAGCCGAGCACGACGACCGCGATCAGCGCGCTGAGCAGCCGCTCCGGGAGGGTCACCAGGACCAGCAGGCCGATCGGCACACCGACCAGGGCGGCAGCGGTCAGCACGCCGGTCATCCGCCAGCGCACATGCCGGTGGTCCCGGGTGGCGGCGACCACGGTCAGCCAGATGTTGGTCAGCGCGGTCACCACCACCGCGGTACGCGGGTCGATGACCGTGGCCAGCAGGGGCACGGCCACCAGGGCGAACCCGAAGCCGCTCACCGACTGGGCGAAGGCGCCGAGGAGCACGATGCCGAAGGCGACGATCAGGAGAAGCACCCGCAGAGCGTGACGCATCGAGATACGGCGAGCAACGGGCGCGGCTCGAGGGCAGCTCAGCGGCGAAGAACACACCTGGTGGACGTTTCGGGGCCTACCCGGTGGAGAACATCCCCAGCGTTCTTTGTGATCATGCTGGATCAGCAACCTTCGTCTACCACAGGGGGATCAATGATGATTCGCCAGTCGGCACAGGCCGTGGCGAACGCCCGCCGGACCCGCCTCGGCGCGGGCTGGGTGCCCAGCCACCACGCCGAACCGCGCGAGTACCCGGTCACCGCCGGCCCGGTCGCCAACGACCGGCGGGCGCAGGTCGTCGACGACGAGATCGGGGCGACGGAGTCCTGCTGACCCACCCGCCCGGGTGGTAGGAGGGGTCCCCTGTTCACGTTTTCTGTCGAACAGGGGACCCCTGCACACAGTCAGCGGCGGTGGACGGCGGCTCTGCACACAGCAGCGGTGGCGGACGGCGGCTCTGCACACGCCCGACGCGGCGGTAAAGAGCGGCGGAGGGGGTTCCTGCGTACACCGTCCGGCGGCACTAGGCTCGACCGGGTGGAGCAGACACGAGGCCGGTTCACCGGGCCGCCGCTGACCCCCCGTACCGCCGTCATCTGGTCGGTGCTCCGAGCCGAACTGGATCGTCGCGGCGACGAGGAGTTGACCGTGCTCGACGTCGGCGGCGGCACCGGCGGGTTCGCCGTGCCGCTGGCCCACGCCGGGCACCGGGTGACCGTGGTCGACGCCAGCCCGGACGCGCTCGCCGCGCTGACCCGGCGGGCCGCCGACGCCGGGGTCGGCGACCGGGTGCACGCGGTGCAGGGCGACGGCGACGCGCTCGCCGGCCTGGTCGAGCCGGCCAGCGTCGACCTGGTGCTCTGCCACGCCGTCCTGGAGGTGGTGGACGACCCGGCACCGGTGGTGGCGTCGCTGGCCACCGCGCTGCGTCCGGGCGGCGCGGCGAGCGTGCTGGTCGCCGGGCGGGCCGCCGCGGTGCTCGGCCGGGCGATGAACGGCCACCTGACGGCCGCGGCGACCCTCGCCGCCGATCCCTGCGGCAGCACCGGCTCCCGGGACACCCTGCGCCGACGCTACGACGCCGACACCGCCGCCGCGCTGCTGCGCGCCGCCGGGCTCGCCGTCGAGGAGATCCACGGGGTACGCGTCCTCGCCGACCTGCTTCCGGCGGCGGTCGCGGACGGTCAGCCGGCCGCCCTGCTGGAGCTGGAACGGGCCCTGGCGGCGCAGCCGCCCTACCGTGACCTCGCCGCCCAGCTGCACCTCTTCGCCCGTCGGCCGGCGGGCCCGTCCGACCGGTCCGTCCGGCCCCCGGCATGACCGGAGCGTCGAGTCCGGACGTCACCGGACCGCTGGACCCGGTCGCCCCCCGGTACGGTTCGGGCAGCCTCGCCGACGTGTTGCCCAGCGCGTTGGCCGTGCTCGGCGTGCCCGGCAGCCCCGACCCGCTGGGCCTCACCGCCGACCTCGACGGGATCCGCCGGGTGGCCGTGCTGCTCGTCGACGGTCTCGGCTGGTATCAGATCCCCACCGCGCGCCCGTACGCCCCGACCCTGTTCGGGCTCCACGCCCTGCTCGGCCGGCGGCTCACCGCCGGCTTCCCGTCGACCACCCCGGTCAGCCTGGTGAGTCTGGGCACCGGGGCGGCTCCCGGCGCGCACGGGGTGCTCGGCTTCCGGGTCCGGCTGCCGGAGACCGACCGGCTGCTCAGCCACATCGAGTGGGGCCGGGAGCCGGAGCCGCGGCACTGGCAGCCCGTCCCCACCCAGCTCGAACGGGCCCGCGCGGCCGGGGTGTCGGTGACCGTCGTCAGCCGTCCCGAGTACGACGGCAGCGGCCTGACCGTGGCCGCGAACCGGGGCGGCGACTACCGGGGCGCGGCCGGGGCAGATGCGGTCGCCACCGAGATGCTGGCCGCGCTCACCGCCGGGGACGGGCCCACCCTGGTCTCCGGCTACCACCCCGACCTGGACCGGCAGGGCCACCTGCACGGGGTGGACTCGCCGCCCTGGCGGATCGCCGCCGCCGAGGTCGACCGGCTGCTGGCCCGCCTGGTCGACGGTCTGCCCGGTGACGCCGCCCTGCTGGTCACCGCCGACCACGGGCAGTTGAACGTCCCCGAGGACCGCCGCGTCGACCTGGACGCCGATCCCCGGCTGCTGGCCGGGGTGCGGGTGGTGGCCGGCGAGCCGAGGGTCCGCTACCTGCACGTGGCGCCCGGCGCGGTCCCCGACGTGGTGGACACCTGGTCGGCGGTGCTCGGCGACGCCGCCCGGGTGCTGACCCGCGACGAGGCGGTGGCGACCGGCTGGTTCGGGCCGGTGCCGGAGTCCCACCTCCAGCGGATCGGTGACGTGGTGGTGGTCTGCCGGGACACCTGGGTGGTCGTGGCCACCCGCTCGGAGCACCCGATGGAGTCGCGGCTGGTCGGCTACCACGGCGCGGACACCGCCACCGAGATGACCATCCCCCTGCTGGTGGTCCGCGGCTGAGGCGTCGTACCCGCCGGTTAGCCTGCGGGGATGGGGCGTAGCCAGTCGTTGCCGCGCGGCGGTGATCCGCGTTTCGGCCCGGACGCCGACGACGCCGGCTGCCCGATCCTGCACGTCGACATGGACGCCTTCTTCGCCTCGGTGGAGGTCCGTCGCCGTCCCGAGCTGCGCGGTCGGCCGGTGGTGGTCGGTGGCATCGGCCCGCGCGGGGTGGTCAGCTCCGCCAGCTACCCCGCCCGGCGGTACGGCGTCCGCAGCGCCATGCCCACCGCGCGGGCCCGGTCGCTCTGCCCGAACGCGGTCTTCCTCCCGCCGGACTTCCCGGCCTACTCGGCGGCCTCCCGGGCGGTGATGCAGGTCTTCCGGGACGTCACCCCGCTGGTCGAGCCGCTCTCCCTGGACGAGGCGTTCCTCGACGTGGCCGGCGCGCGACGCCTCTTCGGCCGTCCCGCCGAGATCGCCCGGCTGATCCGCGCCCGGGTGGAACAGGAGCAGGGGCTCACCTGCTCGGTCGGGGTGGCGTCGACGAAGTTCGTGGCCAAGCTGGGTTCCACCCGGGCCAAACCGGACGGGATGCTCGTCGTCCCGGCCGCCCGGGTGCTGGAGTTCCTCCACCCGCTGCCGGTGGACGCGCTGTGGGGCGTCGGCGAGCGTTCCGCCGCGACCCTGCGCCGGCTCGGCCTGGCCACGATCGGCGACCTCGCCGAGGCGCCGGCGGGCATGCTGCGCCGGGCGGTGGGGGAGGCCGCCGCGGCGCACCTGCGCGAGCTGGCGCACGGGCGGGACCCGCGCCGGGTCAGCCCCGAGCAGGTGGAGAAGTCGATCGGCGCGGAGACCACCTTCGACACCGACGTCGACGATCCCCGGCAGATCCGCCGGGCCCTGCTCGCCCTCGCCGAGAAGGCGGGCGTCCGGCTGCGCCGGGCCGGTCAGGTGGGGCGGACGGTGTCCCTCAAGGTCCGGCTGGCCGATTTCTCCCTGGTGAGCCGGTCCCGCACCCTGGGTGCGCCGACGGACGTCACCCGGGAGATCTTCGACACGGTCTGGGCGTTGTACGCCGCTTTCGACCCGGGGCAGCTCGTCCGGTTGGTGGGCGTACGGATCGAGGGGCTCAGTGCCGCCGAGGCCACCCCGCAACAACTCGCGTTGGGTGCTCCCGAACACGGATGGCGTGAGGCGGAAGCGGCGGCGGACGCCGCGGCTGCCCGTTTCGGGCGGTCCGTCATAGGTCCGGCCAGTCTTCTGGAGACCCGTGATCGGCGTCGGCGGGAAAATCCGCCCCACCCATAGGTCGTCCCGCTTTCCGACGCGCGAGGGCCCTCGTAGACTTGCGGGTAAGCAGCCGGTTGGCTGCCACGGTCTGTCGGTCCGAACGGGCCGACCAACGTGACCGGGGAGGAGTGCCGTGCCGCTCTCGGAGCACGAGCAGCGGCTGTTCGAGCAGATCGAGCGGTCGCTTGCCGAGGACCCCAAATTCGCCTCGGCCGTGCGCGCCAGCGACCCGCGTTTCCACACGCGGCGTCGTCTGCTCGTCGCTGCCGGCGTGATCATCGCTGGCCTGGCCCTCGTGGTCTACGGCGCGGTGATCAAGACCCCGCCGCTCGCGGTGGCGGGTTTCGTCGTGATGCTGGCGTCAGCGGCGTTCGCGGTGCAGTCGCACCGCCGGGCACAGTCGCCCGACCTGCACGTGGTCGGCGGCACCACCAGTCGGCGGCGTCCCCGGGCGGCGCGCGCCGGCCGCCGGTCGTCGCTCCTCGACCGGCTGGAGGACCGGTGGCGGCAGCGCCCGGAGGGGCACCGCTGACCATCGGCTGACGGGGGTGGGGCCAGCGCCGTCCCGCCCTGCGTCGCATCACCGTGCCCAGAGTCCGGCGGCGTCCTGCCGGGGCCCCTGGGCTCTTCGTTGATGGCCGCGCCCCCTGTTGCGGCCCTGCCTCCTGCGCCCTGCGGCCCTGCCCTGCCCTGCTTCCGCACCTCGCGGATCTACCTTCCGCACCTGGCGGCCCTCTTGACCGCCGTCCCTGAACCGCCCTCGTCGCCCGCCACCCCGCCCACTACCCGCAGCGCCGGCCACCTGAGCCGTCACCGCGACATGCGGGATGTCGGGGTGTCCGGGCGTGCGGAGAGGGCGACATGCGGGAAGTCGGGGTGTCCGGGGACGAGGGACGACAGAGACGACGGGGGCGACGGGGAGAGGGCGACGCGGGGCGGATCGGGAACGCCCGGTCGGCCCGTGAGCGGGCCGACCGGGCGTCGGTTGCGGTAGCCGGGTCAGCGGGCCGGTCGGCCCGCCAGGAGCCGCCGGGGGTTCCACCGCAGCAGCCGGGTCCGGGTCCGACCGGTCGCCGCCACCAGCCGGGACGAGGTGTCGGTGACGGCGGCGCGCCAGCGCAGCAGCACCGACGGCGGCAGGATCGCCGCGACGACCCGGGTGCGCCGGTCGGCCCGTGCGCCGAGCGCGTTGCGGACCGTCCCGAGCGCCGGGTGCAGCTCGCCGCCGGCCAACGGGTCCCGCGCGTAGCGGGCCCGCTCCTCGGCCCGGCCGAGGAGGCGGACCGCCGTGGCCGCCGGCTCGTCCTCGGCGAGGGCCTCCCGGACCAGCCGGTCGGCGGTGGCCCGGGGGGTCTCCGTCCGGTCCACCCGGACCCGGTAGTCCACCAGCGTGTCGAGCAGTTCGTCCCAGGCGGCGTGCGCCCGGGCGCGGGCGCTGTCGGCATCCGCCTCGACCACCACGAGCGGACCGGTCCCGCCGGCCGGTCCACCGGCCGCGTCGACCGCCGTGGCGACCGGCGGGTCGGCCGGGGCGGCTCCGCGCCGGCGGCGCAGCGCCGACCGACGCATCGCCGGCACGGCCAGCAGCACCAGCACCGCCAGGGCGGCGGCCAGCCACCACGGCCAGACCGTGGCCTGCTCCGTCGGGGTACCCGTGGTCGGGACGAGCCCCTCCTCGATGTTCCGGTCGGCCTCGTCCGGCCCGGCCGGTCCGGCCGACGGGTCGGTCTCGCCCGGGGCGGCCGGAGCACCGGCCGACGGGGTGACCGGGTCGGGCGCGTCGTTGTCCGGCGCCCAGTCCGAGCGGGCGTTGCCCGGCACGCCGTACGCCGGGGTGGCGTCGAACGGCACCCAGCCGATGCCCTCACCGAAGTAGACCTCGGTCCAGGCGTGCAGGTTCCGGTTGGTCAGGACGTAGGTGTTCCCGTCCTTGCTGGTGCCGTTGGTGAACCCGAACGCGACCCGGGCCGGGATGCCGGCCGCCCGGACCAGCCAGGCCATCGCGGCGGCGTACTGCTGGCAGAAGCCGGCCTTGTTGTTCAGGAAGTCGACGATTTCCCGGCCGCTGGTGCCCCCCTCGGTGCTCAGCGAGTAGCGGAACCCGTTCCGGGCGGAGAAGTGGTCGTAGATCGCCCGGACCCGGTCGTAGTCCGTCTCGCGCCCCTCGACCAGCTCCTCGACCAGCGCGTCCACCTCGGGCGCCGGCGGCGTGTCGGTCAACTGCTGCTGCACCATCGGGTCCGACGCGGGCAACGACGGGGCCTGGCGCAGCAGCTCGGGGGTGTAGAGGGAGCGGACGTAGTCGAACTCGTACCGCTTGCCGCGCGAGTTCTCTCGGTTGGAGTAGACGATCTGGAGGTTCGGGTCGTACTGCCAGTTGCCGTTGAGCCCGTCGGTGCGGACCGGTTCGGCGTAGACCGGCATCAGCGGCATGTTCAGGTCCCGGGTGACCTCGACGGTGGCCCGGTACCGCTCCTGCCGGACCTGGGGCGCCACGTCCTCGGTGGGGTCCGGCAGGTTGCGGGTGACCGGCCGCCCGGACGGGTTGCGCACGTGGAAGCCGTTCGGGCGCAGCTCGTCGGCGACCCCGAACCGCAGGTAGAACGGATTTTCCTCGGTGGTGGTCACCTTCACCAGGTCGGCCACCTCGGACTGGTTGAGCTGGCCGCTGAGCGAGGCGAACAGGTCCACCCGGCCGGGGCTGCCGCCGACCCCGGCCCGTCCGTTGCCGTCGCCGTTGCCCGACTGGAGGCTGTCCAGCAGTCCGCCGGTCATCCCGGGCACCGCCAGCGGCGCGAGCACCGCGACCACCACCCCGACCACGGCCAGCCGACGCCCGGCGCTGGCCAGCGGGGAGGACTCCCAGACGTCGACGTCCCGGCCGTCGCCGGTGAACCGGCGGCCGAACCGGCGTACCCGGTCGATGTTGTCGCTGACCAGCAGCCAGAGGTAGCCGGCCGCGCCGATCACGAACGGCACCGGCGGGACGCTCTCGACGTAGACCGCGACCGGCACCGAGTAGATGGCGAGCATCGGCAGACCGGCCAGGGCGGGCCGGCGCAGACCCACGGCGAGCAGGTCGACCACCACGGCCACCCCGCCCACCCCGAGCACGGTGATGAAGAGCAGCGGGTCGGTGTCGGGCACCTTCACGCCGTACGAGCGCATGTCCTGCACCGAGCCGCCGACCAGCTCGCCGAAGTGGGCGATGGTGCCCGGCGTGGGCAGCACGGCGGCCAGCTCGCTGCCGCTGGGGAACATCCAGGTCAGCGCGATCAGCAGCCCGGCCACCATGCCGAGCGCCTGACCCCACAGCGGCGCCCGGACCAGCCGCAGCAGCGCGGCGGCCCCGGCGACCACCGCCACCGCGATGGCCGCCTGCACCAGCCACGTCCAGCGTTGGAAGATCGCCGACAGCGGCGCGGCGGCGAGCAGCGTCGCGGCTGCCGCCACCAGGCCGAGTCCACGGTTCGCGATCACTCGTCCCCCCTCACTTCACGCCACCGGCCACGGTCTCGGCCAGCGCGGCGCGTACCGCGAACCCCTGCGAGCCACGGGCCGCCTGCGGCCAGAGCGCGGCAAGCTGGCTGCCGTGCTCCACCCCGATCACCCGCCACCCGCTCTGCAACAGGGCGAGCGCGGCGGCGGCGTGGGCCTGCTGCGCCTCGGCCCGGGCCCGCTCCGGCAGGTTGAGCCAACCGGCGCTGTCCAGCAGGAAGGCCACGCAGGTGGCGCCGTTGCCGCGCAACGCGGCCAGCAACTGCGCCTCGGCGGTGCTGAGCGAGCCGAGCAGGGCGATGATCAGCCCCCCGTCGGCGCGTTGGCGGACCCGCTCCACCAGGGTGGTGAGTTCGCCCCGCTGCTCCAGCCGGACCTCGGCGAGATGGTCGAGGAGCACGCCGTCACCGGTGGCCTCGGCCGCGTCGACGTCGGCTCCGGAACCGGTCACCAGGCGCAGCTTGTAGCCGGCCTGGCGCAGGTGCACGGCGATGCTCGCGGCGGCCGACACCGCCCACTCGAAGCTCGCGGTGGGCCCGTCGCCCCGGTGCCCGTACGCGCGGGTGTCCAGCACCACCGTCGCCCGGCTCTCCCACGGCTGCTCCTCGCGCCGCACCATCAGCTCCCCGGTGCGCGCGGTCGACTTCCAGTGCACCCGGCGCAGGTCGTCGCCCCTCCGGTACTCGCGGGTCGCCGCGTCGTCCTCGCCGTGCACCGCCACCGAACGGGCCCGGCTGTCGCCGCTGCCGGCGTACTCACCGGGGAGCCGGATCGACGGCAGCGGCGTGACCTGCGGGATCACCGTGAGTCGGTCGGTGCTGGGAAAGGCCCGGCTCAGCTCGCAGAGCCCGAACGGGTCGGTCATCCGGATCCCGAGCGGCCCCACCGCGTACCGGCCACGCACGTCGGCGCGGACGGTGTACGCCACCGAACTGGCCTGGAACGCGCCGAGTCGCTCCAGCACCACCCGGGGACGGCTGCCCAGCGCGTACGGCAGCCGGTCCTCGATCAGCAGCGTGCCGGTGGGCAGGCGGGACATGTTCTGCAACCGCAGCACCACCCGGGAACTGGCCCCGACCGGTGCCCGGTGCGGGTCCAGCGACCGGACACAGGCGAGCTTGTAGCGGCTGCGCCCGACGTACGCGGCGGCGAGCAGCGGCAGCACGGTCAGCAGCACCGCCACCCGGAGCAGGTCCCGCTCCCCGAGCAGCAGCGCCGAGATGGCGGCGGCCACGGCGGCGGCCAGGAAGGACCGGCCGCGGGTGGTGAGCCCGCGCAGCCCGTCGCGCACGGTCACCGCCTCCGCGGCTCGTACGTGGAGCGACCGTTCCCGCCCGCCGGCCGGGTGTCGTACGGCGAGCGCTTGCGGTCCTGCGGCACGGTGAGCCGGTGCACCAGGTCGGAGACGATCGCGTCGGTGGTGCGCCGGGCGAGCTGCGCGTCGGCGGTCGGGATGATCCGGTGTGCCAGCACCGGCACCGCGAGAGCCTGGAGGTCGTCCGGGAGGACGTAGTCGCGCCCCTCCAGCGCGGCGACCGCGCGGGCGGTGCGCAGCAGTTGCAGGGTGGCCCGGGGGGACGCGCCGAGCCGCAGCTCGGGGGCCTCCCGGGTGGCGGTGACCAGGTCGATGGCGTACTGCTTGACCGCGTCCGCGACGTGCACCTCGCGGACCGTGGCGATGAGCTGCCGCACGGTCGCCGCGTCGGAGACCGCCCGCAGGTCGTGCAGCGGGTCGACCGCGCCGTGTCCGTCGAGCATGGCCAGCTCGGCCTCCGGGCCGGGGTAGCCCATGGCGATCCGCGCGGTGAACCGGTCGCGCTGCGCCTCGGGGAGCGGGTACGTCCCCTCCATCTCGATCGGGTTCTGCGTCGCGATCACCATGAACGGCGTCTGGAGCTGGTAGGTGACGCCGTCGACGGTGACCTGCCGCTCCTCCATGCACTCCAGCAGCGCCGACTGGGTTTTCGGCGAGGCCCGGTTGATCTCGTCGCCGACGACCAGGTTGGCGAAGACGGCACCCGGGCGGAACTCGAAGTCGTGGGTCTCCTGGTTGTAGACGCTCACCCCGGTGACGTCGCTGGGGAGCAGGTCGGGGGTGAACTGGATACGTCGTACCGAGCAGTCGATGGACCGGGCCATCGCCTTGGCGAGCTTGGTCTTGCCGACCCCGGGGACATCCTCGATGAGCAGGTGCCCCTCGGCGAGCAGCACCGCGAGCGCGAGCCGCACGGTGGCCGTCTTGCCCTCGATGACCTACTCGATGTTGGCGACGATGGCTTCACTGGCGGCGCGGAACTCGTCGTGCGGCAGGACGCCGCCCACCTCGTCCCAGGTCTGTTGTGTCAACGGGCCTCCCTCTCGTCGCCTGGACGGCAGCTCTGTATAGAGCACCTGGACCCGCCGTGGGGTTCGCGCGTCGAGCCTCTGATGCCGCAGGAATCACTGATATCTCAGGCTAACCATGTTTCCCGCCTGCGCCGAACGCCGCAGGTAGACGGTCGGTTACGTACCGAATAACCGTCCGACGGGGGATCTGTGCCGGTGCCGGACGAACCGCCCGCGCGGGCACCTGGCCGTCCCGCCGGGTGGAAGCCCCCGACACGCTCCGGCCGCCAGGCGGTACACTCCCGGTCATGGCCGGTTTCGTGCTGCTCCTTACCGGGCCGTGCTGATGCGCTGAACGCGCGACGGCACGGCTGCCCCTCCTGCGCGAGGGGCTTTTTTGTGCCCCCGGGCCGACCACCGCGAACACCGACCCGGCGCCCGTCCCCGCGACGGAGCGTCACCACCACGGCGTCCTCACCGGACGCCGACGAGGACGACGTCCCCACCGGGGCGTCACCAGCACGGCCGAGGCGTCGGCCCCGGCGGCCACGAGCGAAGCGAGGACACGCGATGACTGAGGCAGCCGCGAGCGACATCCCCCCGTTCCGGTACACCGCGGCGCTGGCCGGTGAGATCGAGCAGCGCTGGCAGGACACCTGGGAGCGGGAGGGGACGTTCCACGCCCCGAACCCGACCGGCCCGCTGGCCGACCCCGGGCACCCCCGGGCCGGCGCGGAGAAGCTCTACGTGCTGGACATGTTCCCCTACCCGTCCGGCTCGGGCCTGCACGTCGGGCACCCGCTGGGCTACATCGGCACCGACTGCTACGCCCGCTACCAGCGGATGGCCGGGCGCAACGTGCTGCACACGATGGGCTTCGACGCGTTCGGCCTGCCCGCCGAGCAGTACGCGGTGCAGACCGGCACCCACCCGCGTACCACCACCGAGGCCAACATCGAGCGGTACCGGGCGCAGCTGCGCCGGCTGGGTCTGGCCCACGACGACCGGCGTTCGGTGGCCACCACCGACACCGACTTCTACCGCTGGACCCAGTGGATCTTCCTGCAGGTCTTCAACTCCTGGTACGACACCGAGGCGCGCAAGGCCCGTCCGGTCACCGAGCTGGTCGCCGAGTTCGCCGCCGGCACCCGGCCCACCCCGGACGGCCGCCCCTGGACCGAGCTGACCGCCGCCGAGCAGCGGAAGATCGTCGACGACCACCGGCTGGCGTACGTCTCCGAGGCGCCGGTCAACTGGTGCCCGGGGCTGGGCACCGTGCTGGCCAACGAGGAGGTCACCGCCGACGGCCGCTCGGAGCGGGGCAACTTCCCGGTCTTCAAGCGCAACCTGAAGCAGTGGATGATGCGGATCACCGCGTACGCCGACCGGCTGGTCGACGACCTGGACGCGCTGGACTGGCCGGAGCCGATCAAGCTGATGCAGCGCAACTGGATCGGCCGCTCCACCGGCGCGCACATCTTCTTCCCGACCGGCGACCCCGCTGACGCGGGCGCGGCCCGCATCCAGGTGTTCACCACCCGCCCGGACACCGTCTTCGGGGCCACCTACATGGTGCTGGCCCCCGAACACGAGCTGGTCGACGCGCTGGTGCCGGCGGCCTGGCCGGCGGGGACGAAGGAAGTCTGGACCGGTGGGCACGCCAGCCCGCGGGCGGCGGTCGAGGCGTACCGGAAGGCGGCGGCGGCCCGGACCGACGTGGAGCGGCAGGCCGAGACGAAGGAGAAGACCGGCGTCTTCGTCGGCGCGTACGCCACCAACCCGGTCACCGGCGGGCAGATCCCGATCTTCATCGCCGACTACGTGCTGGCCGGCTACGGCACCGGCGCGATCATGGCGGTGCCGGCGCAGGACGAGCGGGACTGGGACTTCGCCGAGGCCTTCGACCTGCCGATCGTCCGGACCGTGCAGCCGCCGGAGGGCTTCGACGGCAAGGCGTACACCGGGGACGGGCCGGCGATCAACAGCGCCGCCGACGGTGGCCCGGACCTGGACGGCCTGGGGGTCGCCGACGCCAAGGCCCGGATCGTCGAGTGGCTGGAGGCGAACGGGCACGGCACCGGGGCGGTCACCTACCGGCTGCGCGACTGGCTGTTCAGCCGGCAGCGCTACTGGGGCGAGCCCTTCCCGATCGTCTACGACGAGACCGGGGCCGCCGTCGCGCTGCCCGAGTCGATGCTGCCGGTCGAGCTGCCCGAGGTGGACGACTTCGCCCCGAAGACGTTCGCGCCGGACGACGCCGACTCGAACCCGGAGACCCCGCTGTCGCGCCGCCGCGACTGGGTCGAGGTGGAGCTGGACCTGGGGGACGGGCCGAAGCGGTACACCCGGGAGACCAACGTGATGCCGCAGTGGGCCGGCTCCTGCTGGTACGAGCTGCGCTACGTGGACCCGACCAACTCGGAGCGGTTCGTCGACGCGGAGAACGAGCGGTACTGGATGGGGCCGCGCGGCGCGGGCGACTGCGGCGGCACCGACCTGTACGTGGGCGGCCAGGAGCACGCCGTGCTGCACCTGCTGTACGCCCGCTTCTGGCACAAGGTGCTGCACGACCTGGGCCACGTGTCGTCGTTCGAGCCGTACCGCAAGCTGTTCAACCAGGGCATGATCCAGGCGTACGCCTACACCGACGCCCGGGGCGTGTACGTGCCCGCCGAGGAGGTCGTCGAGGTCGACGGCCGGTACGTCCACGGCGAGACGGAGGTGCGCCGGGAGTACGGCAAGATGGGCAAGTCGCTGAGGAACGTGGTCACCCCGGACGAGATGTGCGCGGTGTACGGCGCGGACACCTTCCGGGTGTACGAGATGTCGATGGGCCCGCTGGAGGTCTCCCGGCCCTGGGAGACCCGGGCGGTGGTCGGCTCGTACCGCTTCCTGCAGCGGGTCTGGCGCACCGTGGTCGACGAGTCCACCGGCGTGCTGCGGGTCACCGACGACCCGGCCGACGAGGCCACCCGCCGACTGCTGCACAAGGTGATCGACGGGGTCCGCGCCGACATGGAGGGGATCCGGTTCAACACCGCGATCGCCAAGCTGATCGAGCTGACCAACGGGCTGACCCGGCTGTCCGCCACGCCGCGCGAGGTGGCCGAGCCGCTGGTGTTGATGCTGGCCCCGTTCGCCCCGCACGTCGCCGAGGAACTGTGGCAGCGGCTGGGACACCGCGGAACGCTTGCGTACGTGGACTTCCCGACCGCCGACCCGGCCCTGCTGGTGGCCGAGACGGTCACCTACCCGGTGCAGGTCAACGGCAAGGTCCGGGGTCGCGTCGAGGTGCCCGCCGACGCCTCCGAGGACGCGGTCCGGGCGGCGGCCCTGGAGGCGGTGGCCGGCTCCCTGGCCGGCAAGGAGCCGCGCAAGGTCATCGTGGTCAAGGGCCGGATGGTGAGCGTGGTCGCCTGACCCGGTGCGGGAGGGGCGGCGGGCCCGCCGCCCCTCCCGTCCGACGCCCCCGTCCAGTCGGCGTTTGACCGCCGGGGGCGGGGGAAGACCGTGCGCTCAGGGCAGCTTCCCGAGGAGCGACGATGGCGGACGCAGGACGGGCCAGGAAGGCAACCGGGGCATCCAAGGCCCCGATGAAACGGGCGACGGCGGCGAAGAAGGTGGCCACGGCCACGAAGCGCGCCGCCGGGGTGACCGCGGCCAAGTCCCCGGGTGGGAAGCCCACGCCGACGACGCCCCGCGTCGCCCGGAAGAAGGCCACCTCCGCCACGGCGGCGCCCGCCCGCAGCCAGAAGGCGCCGGCCACGATCGCGCCGGCGAAGAAGGCGCCCCGGAAGGCGGCGGCGAAGAAGGCCGCCCCTGCTGCCACGACCACGAGGACGCCGGCCCGTGGGGCGACCACCATGGAGTCGTTCGGCAGCCGGCGGTCGCCCCGCGCGAGTCGCTGAACCGGCCGGGGTGGCCGGCGCGGTGGCCGACCGTACGGCGGCACCGCGACCGGGCCACCGCTACCCGTCGACGACGACGTCGGTCGACAGCCCGAGCCCGGCGAGCGCCGCCGAGACGAGTTCGTCCGGGGTCAGCGACACGTCGAGCACCAGCACGCACTCGTCCGGATGATGCCGTTCCAGGGTGGCCAGCTGGGATTCGAGCAGGCTCGTCGGCATGTAGTGCCCGGCCCGCCGGGACATCCGCTCCCGGATCACCTCGGCCGACCCGTCGAGGTGGACGAACTCGACGTGCGGCGGCCCCTGGCGGAGCACGTCACGGTAGGACCGTTTCAGCGCCGAGCAGGCCAGCACGGTCGACACGCCGGCGGCGGCGCGGTCGGCCATCCATCCGGCCAGCTCGCGCAGCCAGGGCAGGCGTGCCGCGTCGTCGAGCGGCACGCCTGCCCGCATCCGGTCCACGTTGGCCGGCGGGTGGAAGTCGTCGGCCTCGGCGAAGGCGAAACCGGCATGGGCGCTGATCCCCCGGGCGACGGTCGTCTTGCCGGCCCCGGACACCCCCATCACGACCACGTGCCGGGTCCGGGGCGGGCCTCCCGGAGGACCGTCACCAGTCATGGACGGTCCCGTCCTTGAGCCGGTTGAACGGCAGGTAGGCCGGCACGTACGGGAACTTCGCGGCGGTGGCCTCGTCGATCTCCACCCCGATTCCGGGCTGCTCGCCCGGGTGCAGGTAGCCGTCGGTGAAGGTGAACGACTGCCGGAACACCTCGTTGGTGAGCGGCCCGTGCTGCATGTACTCCTGGATGCCGAAGTTGTGGATGGCGAGGTCCAGGTGCAGCGCGGCGGCCATGCCGACGGGTGAGATGTCGGTCGGACCGTGGATACCGGACTTGATCTGGTACTGGGCGGCGAAGTCGAGCAGCTTGCGCATGGCCGTGATGCCGCCGGTGTGGGTGACGGCGGACCGGACGTAGTCGATCAGCTGCTCGCGGATGAGGGTCTGGTAGTCCCACACCGTGTTGAAGACCTCGCCGATGGCCAGCGGGGTGGTGGTGTGCTGCCGGACCAGCCGCAGCGCCTCCTGGTTCTCCGCCGGGGTGCAGTCCTCCAACCAGAACAGGTCGTACGGTTCGAGGGCCTTGCCCAGTTTCGCGGCCTGGATCGGGGTCATCCGGTGGTGACCGTCGTGCAGCAACGGCAGTTCCGGGCCGAACTCGTTGCGGACCGCCTCGAAGACGCCGGGCAGGTGACGCATGTACGAGCGGGTGTCCCAGTCCTCCTCGGCGGGCAGCGGGGTGCGCTGGGCCGGTTCGTAGTCGTACCGGGTGCCACCGGTGCTGGGCTGCGCGGCGACGCCGTACACGGCGTTGATGCCGGGCACGGAGGTCTGCACGCGGATCGACCGGAAGCCGAGTTCGAGGTGGTGACGGATCGAGTCGAACAGCTCCGGCAGGTCCCGGCCGGAGGCGTGCCCGTAGGCCATGATGCCGTTCCGGGACGCCCCGCCCAGCAGTTGGTACAGCGGCATGCCGGCGGCCTTGGCCTTGATGTCCCACAGGGCGACGTCCACCGCGGCGATGGCGGCCATGGTGACCGGCCCCCGCCGCCAGTAGGCCGAGCGGTACAGGAACTGCCAGGTGTCCTCGATGCGGTGCGGGTCGCGCCCGATCAGCAGCGGGACGACGTGGTCGCGCAGGTACGAGGCGACGGAGAGTTCCCGTCCGTTGAGGGTGCCGTCGCCCAGACCGGTGACGCCGTCGTCGGTGGTGATCTTCAGGGTGACGAAGTTGCGGTCGGGGCTGGAGACGATGACGTCAGCTGCGACGATCTTCACGGGATGCCTTTCTTCCTTGAGGGGTGCAAGGGGCGGCTAACGGATGACGCTTCCCGCCTCGTGGCCGTCCAGGAGGGACAGTTCGGCGCGACGCGGCAGCCCCTCCCAGTCGCCCGGACCGGAGACCGCGAAGGCGCCGAGAGTGGCCGCGCGGCGCAGGCGACCGGCCAGGTCGAGCCCGTCGAACCAGCCGGAGAGGTAACCGGCGGTGAACGCGTCCCCGGCGCCGACGGTGTCGACGGCGGTCACGGAGAGCGCCCCGGCGTGCCGGACGCCGTCCGGGGTGTGCGCGCGGGCGCCGTCGGCGCCCAGCTTGACCAGCACCGTGTGCACGCCCCGCCGGAACAGGTCCGCCACGACGGTGGACTCGTCGGCCCCCGGCTCACCGAGGAGGTCCAGCTCGTCGGCGGAGGCGACGACGATCGAGACGTGGTCGGTCAGCGGGGTGAGCACCGCACGGGCGGTGTCGCGGGACCAGAGCCGGGCGCGGTGGTTGACGTCGAGGCACACCGGGATTCCCGAGTTCGCCGCGGTCTCGGCCGCCCACCGGGTCGCCGCCCGGGCGGTGTCGGAGAGCGCCGGGGTGATCCCGGTCAGGTGCAACAGCCGCGCTCCGGTGGCCAGCGCCGCGCGCAGGTCGTCGACGCACAGCGCGGACCCCGCCGATCCGGCCCGGTGGTACTGCGCCCGGGTCAGGTCGGCGGTGCGTCGCTCCAGGATCATCAGGCCGGTCGGCCGGTCGGGGTCCCGGGTCACCCCGTCGACACCGACGCCCTCGGCGCGCATCTGCCGCAGCACGTACTCGCCGAACTCGTCGGTGCCGACCCGGCCGACCCAGGCGGCCCGGTGACCCAGCCGGGCCACTCCCACCGCCACGTTGGACTCCGCGCCGGCCAGGTGGGTGGTCAGCGACCCGCCGACGGCGAGTGGTCCGGTCGAGCGCAGCGACACCAGGGCCTCGCCGAGGGTGAGCAGATCCGGCGCGCTCACGATCCGGCCGATTCCCGGACGGCGGCGAGGTAGGTGCGGGCCCGTACCCGCAGGGCGGCCAGGTCGCCGCCGGAGGCGGCGTCGCCGACCAGCGGCCCGCCGACGCCGACCGCGATCGCGCCGGCCTTGAGGTAGCCGGGCACGTCGGCCAGGCCGACGCCGCCGACCGCGACGAACGGGATGTCGGGGAACGGGTCGCGCACCGCCCGCAGGTACGCCGCCCCGCCGACCGACGCCGGGAACAGCTTGACCGCCGACGCCCCCATCCGCATCGCGGTGTACGCCTCGGTCGGGGTGAGCGCCCCGGCGGCGACCGGGAGGCCCCGGCGCGCCGCCTCGGCGATCGACTCGACCACGGCCGGCGTCACCACGAACTGTGCTCCCGCGGCGGCCACGGCGGCCACGTCGGCGGCGGTGAGCACGGTGCCCGCGCCGACCAGGGAGCCGGCGGGGGCGACCGCGCGCAGCGCCTCGACGGCCCGGACCGCGTCCGGTGTGGTGAGGGCGACCTCGACGAGGCGTACGCCCTCCTCCAGCAGGGCGGTGCCCGCGGCGATCGCGCCGGCGGTGTCGGTGCCCCGGATCACCGCGAGGATACGAGCGGCGGCGAGTTCGGCGCCGAGGTTGACGGTCATCTGGTCACCATTCCGCGTAGGAGCCGTCGGCGTGCCGCCAGGTGGGGCTGCGCCAGGCGTGCCCACGCTTGTCGGCCGTCCGGACGGCGTGTTCGTCGATCTCGATGCCGAGGCCGGGCCCGGTGAGCCGCTCGACGTACCCGTCGACGAACGTCAGCGGGGTCTTGTCGAGGCAGTAGTCGAGCACCTCGGCGCCGAGGTTGTAGTGGATGCCGATGCTCTGTTCCTGGATCAGGTAGTTCGGCGTGGCGAAACCGACCTGGAGGCAGGCCGCGAGCGCGATCGGTCCGAGCGGGCAGTGCGGGGCGAGCTGTACGTCGTACACCTCGGCCAGCGCGGCGATCTTGCGTACCTCGGTGATGCCACCGGCGTGCGAGAGGTCCGGCTGGGCGACCGCGATGCCGGCCTGGAGCACGGGCAGGAACTCCTGCCGGTTGTAGAGCCGCTCACCCGTCGACACCGGCGTGGTGGTGGACCGGACGAACTCGCCGATGAGGTGCGAGTTCTCCGGCACCACCGGTTCCTCCAGGAAGAACGGCCGGTACGGTTCGAGCAGCGGGGCGACCCGGCGGGCGGTGGCGAGGGTGAACCGGCCGTGGAAGTCGACCGCGACGTCCCGCTCGTCGCCGAGCACCTCGCGGGCGGCGGCGACCCGCTGGACCACCCCGTCGAGTTCGGCGACCGAGGCGACCGCGCTCATCCGGCCGGACGCGTTCATCTTCACCGCGGTCAGGCCCGTCTCGATCGCGGCGCCGATCTGGTCGCGGACCTCGTTCGGCTCGTCGCCGCCGACCCAGCCGTAGACCCGGATCCGGTCCCGGACCGGGCCGCCGAGCAACTGGTGCACCGGTGCCCCGTACCGCTTGCCGGCGATGTCCCACAGCGCCTGGTCGAGCCCGGCCACGGCGCTGGCCAGGATCGGCCCGCCCCGGTAGAACGAGCCCTTGGTCATCACCTGCCAGTGGTCCTCGATGCGCAGCGCGTCCCGGCCGACCAGCAGTTCGCTGAGCTGCGCGACGGCGGTGCGGACGGTTTCGGACCGGCCCTCGCAGGTCGCCTCGCCCCAGCCGACGATGCCGGACTCCGTCTCGACCCGGACGAACAGCCACCGTGGCGCGACCAGGAAGGTCTCCACCCGTGCGATCTTCGTCATGCTGTCCTCAGCCCTTCGTGGCGCCGGCGGTGAGGCCGGAGACGACGTATTTCTGCACGAACAGCGCGATCAGCATGATCGGCAGGGTGACCACGGTGGCCGCCGCCATCAGGCCGCCCCAGTCGATGCTGGCGTAGCCGACGAAGTCGAAGATCGCCACCGGGAGCGTCTTGGTGTCGGCGCCGGAGAGCACCAGGGCGAACATGAAGTTGTTCCAGGAGAAGATGAAGGACAGGATGCCCGCGGTGGCGATGCCGGGCACCGACAGCGGCAGGGTGATCTGTCGGAACGCGCCGATGTGGGTCAGCCCGTCGACGAGCGCCGCCTCCTCGAGTTCGGTCGGCAGGCCGTCGAAGTAGCCCATCATGATGTAGACGATCAACGGCAGCGACACGAACATGTGACTGAGGACCAGCACGGTGAACCCGCCGACCATCTGCAGGTTCGAGAAGACGTAGTACCAGGGCACCAGCAGCGAGACGCCGGGGATGACCCGCGCCATGAGCACGACGAGCGCGGACTTCTTCATGTTGAACCGGCTCATCGAGTACGCGGCGGGCACCCCGAGCAGGAGCGAGAGCACGGTGGCGGCGAACGCCACCCAGAGGCTGTTGCCGATGAACTGGACGTAGTTCGCCTGCTGGAGCACGTTGGTGTAGTTGTCCAGCGTGGGGGAGAAGACGAACGCCTTGTCGGTGTCGTAGATGTCGACGTTGGTCTTGAACGACGCGGCGATCATCCAGATCAGCGGCGCCATCAGCGACAGCACCACCAGGGTGAGCGCCACCGTCCGGAAGATCTTGTACGGCCTGCGCAGCTTCATCGGTCCAGCCCCTTCTTGCGGTAGGTCAGGGCCCACATCACCCCGATGATGATCAGGAAGAAGATGATGAGGACTGTCGATGAGACGCCGTACTCGTTGTAGTCGAAGCTCAGGCCGTAGGCGTACACGTTGAGGGTTTCCACCTCGTGGAAGGAACCGCCTCCGCGTCCCTTGGTGGCGTAGAGGATGTCGAAGGTCTTCAGCGCGTCGATGCCGCGCAGCAGGATCGCGACGATCACGGTGGGCATCAGCAGCGGCAGGGTGACGTGCCGGAACCGCTGCCAGGTGCTCGCGCCGTCGATGAGCGCCGCCTCCTGTGGCTCGTCGGAGAGCGACGTCAGGCCGGCGAGCAGGATCAGCACCACCATCGGGGTCCACTGCCAGATGTCGATGAACATCGTCGTCGGCAGGGCCGAGCCCTGACCGGCCAGCCAGGGCTGGGGGCCGATCCCGAACCAGCCGAGCACCTGGTTCGCCATGCCGATGTTGGGATCGAAGATCAACCGCCACATCATGCCGACCGCGACCGGGGTGGCCACCAGCGGCAGGAGGATCGCGACCCGGACCCACTTCTCGCCCCGGAACGGTCGCCACAGCAGCAGGGCGATCGCCATGCCGAGCACGACCTCGAAGAAGAGGACGACCCCGGTGAAGGCGGCGGTACGCCACACCGCCGGCCAGAACCGGTCGGTGTCACCGAGTACGTCGAGGTAGTTCTGGAAGCCGATGAACTCGCTCTCGGCGCGGACCGAACCCTCGGCGTCGGTCAGGCTGAGATACCCGGTCCACGCCACCGGGAAGATGATCAGAACGGCGACGAACGCCATCGCGGGTGCCGCGAAGAGCCACTTGCGGTGCTCGTTGGCCCAGCGCGACCAGGCCGACGTCTCCGGGGACGCCGGAGGGCTCGCGGACGGTCTGGTGGCGGGTGTGGTGACGGCTGACATGAGGTCTCCCGGTTGGTCAGGGCCAGGTCCCGGCGCTGGGGTGGCGGAGCCGGACGGCCCCGCCACCTGCGCTTCGGGCTACTTCGCCTCGTCGTCGAGGAACTTCTGGAACGCCTCGTTGGCCGAGTCCGCCGAGGCGGCCACGTCCTTGCCGGTGATCGCGTCGACGATCGGCTGACCGACGATCTCCCGCGCCTGGGCGACCTTCACCACCAACGGACGGTCGTGTCCGACGCCGTTGGCGGTGCTGACCGTGGTGGCCTCGGCGAGGTCCTTCGGGTAGGTCGCGGTGCCCTCCGGGTTCGCCCACACCGAGGTGCGGGCGCTGGGCACGCCGGCCTTCTGCTGCGCCAGCGCCTGCTCCTTGCCGGCCGCCCACTGGATGAACTTCCAGGCGTTGTCCTGGTTCTTGGAGGCGTCGTTGACGCCGAGCGCCCAGGAGGGGATGTTGTACGGCTTGGAGCCGGCCGGACCGGCCGGGAAGGCCGCGAAGCCGACCGTGTCGGAGACCTTCGACTTGGCCGGGTCGGTGGCGTTCTTGTAGAGCGAGTTGGCCTCGGTGTAGAACGCCGCCTTGCCCTGGGTGAAGATCGCCATCGCCTCGGACCAGCTCATGTCGGTGCTGATGTTCTCCGGGCCGTGCTCCCGCAGCAGCCCGCCGTAGTAGGCGTACGCCTGCTTGGCCTGCTCGGAGTTGACCGAGGCCTTGCCGCTGCCGTCGACGAAGTCGCCGCCGAAGCTGTAGAGGAAGCTGGAGAACTGCGTCACGGCGGCGGCCTTGCCGGTGCGGGAGACGAAGCCGGCCACGCCCGGGTTGTCCGCCTCGACCTTCGCCGCCTGCGCCTTGAGCTCGTCGAGGGTCTTCGGCGGGGCGGTGAAGCCCGACTTCTCCAGCAGGTCCTTGCGGTAGTAGAGGACCTCCTGCTCGGTGATGATCGGTACGCCGACCACCTTGTCCTCGTGCGTGGTGGCCTGCACCGGTCCGGCCTGGAAGTCGCCGAACTCGAACGCGCCGTCCGACTTGGCCTTGTCGGTCAGGTCGGCGAGGTACTTGTTCGAGGCGAACAGCTTCCCCTCCTGCAACGGCCGGTACATCATCACGTCGAGGTCGCTGGACCCGGCGTTCAGCTTGACGTTGTACTGGTCGGAGAGCTGGTCCTCACCGAGTTGGGTGACCTCCACCTTCAGGCCCGACTGCTTCTCGAACTCGGGCAGGGCCTGCTTGATGTTCTCGCTCCACACATGGTTCACCAGCGTCACGCGCACGGTGTCCGACGCTGCGGCGTCGTCCCCGCCGCCGCAGGCGGTCAGGCCGAGGGTGACGGCCGCCGCCAGGGTGGTGCCGATGACTGCTCGACGTCTCACGTCCATCTCTCCTTATGCCGTGGCCGTTGGGGGCCGGCCGCCTGCCGGGGGACGTGTCCGTCGTCTCGACGGTCGCCACCTGGCGTTTTACGTCCGCTTAACATCGGGATGCTAGGCCGAAAAAGCAGATTTATTCAAGGGGTAGATCTAACTGATATGCTCCGAGCGTGGAACAGCCCGCCCCAGGGGTCGCACTCGCCCCCGTCGCCCCGGTCGAGGCTGGTCTGCACGCCCGGGTCCTCGACAACCTCGGCACGGCCATCTGCGGTGGCGAGCTGCGCCCCGGGATGGTCCTCAACATCGACGACCTGGTCGACCGGTACGCCGTGTCCCGATCGGTCGTCCGCGAGGTGCTGCGGGTGCTCGCCTCGATCGGGTTCATCGAGACCCGACGTCGCGTCGGGGTCATGATCCGGCCGAGCGAGGCCTGGAACGTCTTCGATCCGCAGGTGATCCGCTGGCGGCTCGCCTCGTCTGGGCGCATCGCCCAGCTCCGCTCGATCACCGAGCTGCGCACCGCCGTCGAGCCGCACGCCGCCTGGCTCGCCGCGCAACGCGTCGGACACGACGAGGCGAGCGACCTCGTCGGGCTCGCGGCCAAGATGTGGGCCGCCGGCAAGGCCGGGGACGAGGAACGCTTCCTCGAACTGGACATCGACTTCCACCGGCGGCTCCTGGTGGCCTCCGGCAACGAGATGTTCGTCCGGTTACAGGACCTGGTCGCGGAGGTGCTGACCGGCCGCCACCAGCATCACCTCATGCCGCACCACCCGCACGAGCAGGCCCTCCAGCTGCACGCGGAGGTGGCCCAGGCGATCCAGCGACGCGACGGCGACCGTGCCCGCCGGGCCATGGTGCAGCTGACGGAGCAGGCCTTCGGCGAGATGAGTTCGATCTGGGAGCGGACCGCCGAGCCCGGAGGCCGCTGACCGCCGCCGGTCCACTGCGCACGTCGTCTGACCCGGCCCGGCCGGTCAGGGCTCGCGGGCTGACCCGTCCGGAAGACCGGGAGCCGGCCAGCCGACCATCGTGACGCCGGAGCCACTCACCCCGACGGGTCGACCGTCCCGCTGGTGGCGCGACGGCGGCGTCGTTCCGCCCGCCACCACGTGTGACCGAGTACGACGGTGGCGACCAGGCCCAGTCCGGCGGGCGCGACGGTCAGCCAGTTCACCTCGTCGGGGGTGCTGACCGCCGCGCCGAGCGCCGCGTAGCCGAAGGCGGTGGGGGTCGAGGCGAGCACGCTGCCGACCAGGAACGGCAGCAGCCGCGCGCCGGTGGTGCCGTAGCCGTAGCTGACCAGTCCGAACCCGGAGATCGGCAGCAGCCGTACGGTCATCACGCCGAGCACGCTCTGCCGGGCGAACCAGCGGTCCAACCGGGCGAGCCGGCCCCGCACCCGTTCGGCGACGAACTCCCGCCCGAGGGCCCGGCCGACCGCGAAGCCGAGCGCCGCCGCGAGCAGCGCGGCGCCGAGGGCGTAGACGGCCCCTTCGAGGGCGCCGAAGAGCGCCCCCGAGGCCAGCGTGACGAAGGTGCGGGGCACCAGCGCGACCAGCAGCAACGCGCCGCCGACGACGGCGGCCACCGGGGCGGCCCGGCCGAGGCGGTCGGCCTGCGCCGGCAGTTCGGCCAGCGCCGGCCGGGGCACCAGCACCAGCAGCAGCGCGAGGCACCCCAGCAGGAGCAGCAGGGCCGCGAAACGGACGGCCGACCGCTGCGCGAGCAGCCGCCGGGCCGCCGGGATCATGGCCGGGCGGCGGCCACCGCGGCCTGGCGCTCGGCGCGCAACCGGTCGGGCCAGGTGTCGTTGAGCGGGGGAAGCTGGTGCGCCCCGGTGGCCCACCGCAGCAACAGGTCGGCCAGGGCCGGGTTGCGGGCCAGCGCCGGACCGTGGGAGTAGGTGCCGAGCAGTTTGCCCCGCCAGGCCCCCTCGGTCTGGCCGTCGTTGCCCACCCCGGCGGTGACCCGGGCCAGCGGCGCGACGCCCGGCCCCAGGTGGGTACGTCCGCCGTGGTTCTCGAAGCCGCTGAGCGGAGGCAGGCCCAGCCGGGGGTCG
This sequence comes from Micromonospora echinospora, assembly GCF_900091495.1. Classification (NCBI taxonomy): domain Bacteria; kingdom Bacillati; phylum Actinomycetota; class Actinomycetes; order Micromonosporales; family Micromonosporaceae; genus Micromonospora; species Micromonospora echinospora. Next base: position 4,296,340 of record NZ_LT607413.1, read on the forward strand.
ATGTCCCCGGCGAGCTCGCCGACGGCCCGCGACGGACCCCGGTCGGACTCCAGGTCGAGCAGGCCGAGCCCCTGGCAGCGGGTGCCCTTGGCGAAGAACGAGGTGCCGAGCAACTGGTAGCCGGCGCAGACGCCGAAGACCACCGAACCCTGGGCGACCGCCTGGTGCAGCCCGCCGTCGGCGAGCAGCCGCTGCGCGCCGAGCGCCTGCGGGCCGTCCTCGCCACCGCCGATAAGGTAGATGTCGGCGGCGGTGGGCAGCCGCTGGTCGGAGCGGACCTCCAGCACCTCGACCGGCATCCCGCGCTGCTGCGCGCGGCGGGCCAGGATCAGCACGTTCCCCCGGTCGCCGTAGGTGGAGAGCAGGTCGGGATAGACCCAGACGATGCGCAGGCTCTCAGTTGACACGGTCCAACTCCGCTCGGATGTCCTGGAACGCGGTGTAATTGGCGATGACCTCCAGGCGGCCCGGCGGGACGCCGCGGACCGCCTCGTCGAACGACCGGACGTGCTGGAACGGCACGTCGTTGACGTCGAGCCGGACGGCCAGGTCGAAGGCCCGGTCGCCGGTGATCAGCACCTGCCGGCCGCGCAGCGGGGCGAAGTCGACGTCGAAGAGCCAGGAGGTGTCCAGGCCGTCGGGGTCGCGGGCGTTGATGGAGAGCAGTGTCGGGGCGTGGTCGGCCATGTCGAAGGCCTCCAGCCAGCTCGCCGGGTTCTTCGCCAGCAGCAACCGGATGTTGCGCCCGTCCCGGTCGACCTGCGCGTACCGGCCGGCGACCGAGGCGACCCCGGAGAGCCGGGAGACCGCGTCGACCGGACGGACGCCGAACTCGGCGGCGACGGCGAGCGCGGTGGCCGCGTTGCCCAGGTTGACCCGGCCGGGCAGTTGGAGGAAGACCTTGTGCCACGCGCCGGTCGGGTCGACCACGCCGTCGTCCTCGACCACCCAGTGCGGCTGGGGGCGGCGCAGCGGGCAGCCGGTGCACCACCACTGCTCGCCGGAGCGCTGGATGGACGAGCCGCACTCGGGGCAGACCCAGGAGTCGTCGTGCCACCGCTGGCCGGCGCTGAACCAGACCACGCTGGGCGGGGTGAGCCGCTGGTCGTGGCTGGCCGGCGGGGTGGCCGCCCAGACCACCATCGGGTCGTCGGCGTTCGCCACCACGCGCAGCTCCGGGTGGCGGACCAGCGCGGCCCGCCAGAGCTGCGCCATCATGGCGACCTCCTTGGCCCGGTCGAGCTGGTCGCGGGAGAGGTTGAGCAAAGCCACCACGTGTGGCTCGGTGGCCTCCATGACCTGGGCCAGGTAGTGCTCGTCCACCTCGAGCACCGCGTAGGGGGTGCTGCCGGCCTTGGCCAGCGCGGAGGTGTGGCCGGTGGGCATGTTCGCCCCGAAGGAGTTGGTGGCGACGGTGCCGAGCACGCCGACCGCCGCGGTGGTGAGCCGGGTGGTGGTGGTCTTGCCGTTGGTGCCGGAGATCAGGGCGATCGCCCGGCCCGCCGAGAGGTGGGCCAGCAGGTCCGGGTCGATCTTCAGGCCGATCCAACCGCCGATCACCGAGCCGTCCCCACGGCCGGCGGCCCGCGACAGTGCCGCGGCCGTACGCGACACGGAGCTGGCCACCTTTGCCCGCAGGGGCATCTTCGCGTCCGTCACGGCAGCGAGGTTACCGGACCGCTCGCTCCGTCAGATCGCCGCCGACGGCGAACCGTTCGGGCGGGGGGTTCCACCCGCCGGGGCGACCGGGCAGCCGGGCGGACGCGCGGCACCCGCCGGCCGGGGGCGGTCGGTGCGCCGGCCGGGTGGATCTTGGTCCGCCGGATGGAGTCGATCTATGTCGGAAAACGGACGCCGGCTGGAAGACGTTCCGGCCCTCCACTCCGCTCCACCCCTTCTGACGTGCGGTTTTGTCTTTCGGCGCGGCGCGCCGAAGGGTCGTTTCCGGTTGCAGGTGGAGGGAAGTGGAGTAGAGTGGAGCGCAATGGTGAGGCCGGGAGGGCCCACCGGCCCGGGGGGTCAGCGGCGCCGCGAACGCCGCCGAAGGGCGAGGGGGTTGGGCCGTGTTCCTCGGCACCCACACTCCACGCCTGGACGACAAAGGCCGGTTGATTCTCCCGGCGAGGTTCCGGGACGGGCTGGCGGGGGGTGTCGTGATCACCAAAGGGCAGGAACGCTGTCTCTACGTCTTCCCGACGCCCGAGTTCCAGCGCATCGCCGACCAGTTGCGTCAGCAACCGATGACGCACAAGGCCGCGCGGGCGTACAGCCGGGTCTTCTTCGCCAGCGCACACGACGAGGTTCCCGACAAGCAGGGCCGGGTCACCGTCCCCGCCCACCTGAGGGAGTACGCCGGTCTCGACCGCGACCTCGCGGTGATCGGCGCGCACACCCGGGTGGAGATCTGGGACCGGGCCGCCTGGGAAACCTACCTCGCGGAGAGCGAGGAGGGCTTCTCCGACATCTCCGAGGGGGTGTTGCCCGGCGGTCTGTAGGGCGTGACGACGCCCGACGTACTGCGAGATCTCCAGCCGCTTCGCGTTCCTGGCACCCCTTCCCCGGTGCCAGGGGCACGATCCGGTCTCCTCGAGCCGCGGTCGGGGAGCGGGCGGGAGCGGATGGGGATCTGGCGGTACGACGGGGTGTCGTGACGACGACGCAGACAACACGAGAGAGAAGGTCCGGTACCAGTGGGGGTCGACATGGGGGAGCTACGCGGCACGCACGTGCCGGTACTGCTCGAGCGGTGTCTCGAGCTACTGGCCCCCGCGCTGGACCGGCCCGGGTCGACGGTCCACGTCGATGCCACCCTGGGGCTGGCCGGGCACGCCGAGGCGGTACTCGAGGCGCATCCCCGGACCACCCTGATCGGTCTGGACCGGGACACCGAGGCCCTGGCGCACGCCCGGGCCCGGTTGGCCCGGTTCGCCGACCGGGTCCACCTGGTGCACGCCGTCTACGACGAACTGCCCGAGGTGCTCGACCGGCTGGGTGTCCCGGCCGTCGACGGCATCCTCTTCGACCTCGGGGTCTCCTCGCTGCAACTGGACGAACCCGACCGTGGGTTCGCCTACGCGCGGGACGCCCCGCTGGACATGCGGATGGACCAGACCCGGGGGACGACGGCGGAGGAGGTGGTCAACACCTACTCCCATCCGGACCTGGCCCGCGTCCTGCGGACCTACGGCGAGGAGCGCTTCGCCGGCCGGATCGCCTCGGCGATCATCCGGGAACGGCAGCGGGCGCGGATCACCTCGACGGCCCGGCTGGCGGAACTGGTCCAGGAGGCCATCCCGGCACCGGCCCGACGAACCGGCGGTCACCCGGCAAAGAGAACGTTTCAGGCTTTACGGATCGAGGTAAACAAGGAACTGGCAGCGCTGGAGACGGCGCTGCCGGCCGCGCTCGACGCACTGACCGTGGGTGGCCGCATGGTGGTCCTGTCCTACCAGTCACTGGAGGACCGGCTCACCAAGGCGGCGCTCGCCGAGCGGACCCGACGTCAGGGTCCGGTCGACCTCCCGGTCGAACTGCCCGGCACCGGCCCGACGTTCCGGCTGCTCAGCCGGGGCGCCGAGCTGCCCGGGGAGACGGAGGTCACGGCGAACCCACGGGCCGCGTCGGTGCGACTGCGTGCCGCGGAGCGGATCGACCCCGACGCGGAACGCCCAGGCGGTGCCGAACGCGAACGGTACCGCCGGCGGGTCAGGGCGATGCACCAGGGGGTGGGGTTGCCCAAGGGTTCCACAGTGGACCTGCGGGTGGCCCCGGACGACGGCACGACGACGGACGACGAAGAGGGGGAGGGATCATGAACGTCAACAAGCGCGACCGCCGGGACTCTTCCGGCGCGGGGCAGCGTACACCGCGGTCGGGGGGCCGGACCGTGGCGGCGCGCACCGCGTCGGTGGGCACCGGCGTGACCGGACCGGACCGTGCCCGGCGCCAGGGCGAGAACCGCGCCCGGGGGGCGCGCGAGTTCCCGACCCAGGGCAGCGCCGCGCTGCAACCGGCGCCGCGGAGCAGCAGCGCCACCCGGCCGACCGCGCCGCGCCTGCGGGTCGCGCCGCCGCCGCCGGTCTCCGTGCCGCGGGCGCCGTTCGTCGCCCTGGTCCTGGTCCTGGTGGTCGGCGGGGTGCTCGGCATCCTGCTGGTCAACACCAAGATCAACGAGAACGCCTTCCGGCTGGAGAAGCTCCAGCAGCAGCAGGCCAAGCTCGACGTCGACCAGCAGCAGCTGGAGAAGCAGATCGCCGAGCACGAGGCGCCGGGCAACCTGACCGCCAACGCCCGGAAGCTGGGCCTGGTCGAGTCGGACGACCCGGCCTTCATCCAGCTGCCGGACGGGGAAGTGATCGGCGTGCCCCGCCCGGCGGGCGGCCGGCCGGCCATCACGAGCCAGCAGGGCACGGGAGACTGACCTGTGGCCCCCAGACCAGAGGAACCGCGCCGGGACGCCACAGGCTCCCGGCGCGGTTCGTCGCGTGCCGCCGGTGACCGGGGTGGCGAGCCGCGTGAGCCGGGCGTGGGCGGGATCTCCGGCGCGCGGTCGTACACGCCTCGGGGCCGTACCGTCCGGGAGAGCCACGACGAGCGCACCGGCACCGCGCGGGGGACCGGCCGGGACGACCGCGCCAGCCGCCAGTCGGGGCTGCCGGGCCGCAGCGAGCGCGAGGAACGCACCGCCGCCGCCCGTCGCACCACCGGCGGCGACCAGCGTCGCGACCCGCGTGGCACCCGTTCCGCCGACCCGTTCCGCCCGGCCCTCCAGGTGCTCGACGGGGGCCGGACCGGGGCCGGGCGTACCGGCCGTCGGGCCGCGCCGGCCACCCGGGCCACCGTGATCCGCACCGTCGACCCTTCCGGCACCCGGGCCGGCTCGCGGGGGGCGGCGCGAGGCGGGGGCGCGCAGGACGATGAGCCCACGCCGCCCCGTCGTCGTTCTCCGCGACCGGCGACCGCCGGGCGGCGGCCCGTGCGCAAGCCGCGCCGTCCGCCGTTGCTCGCCGACCCGCGCCGCCGGCTGCGGCTCGGCACCGTCCTCACCCTCACCCTCTTCGCCGTCATCGGCATCCGCCTGGTCGCGCTCCAGGCCGTGGAGGCTCCGGCATACGCCGGCGGCGGCGTCGCCGACCGGCTGAGCACGGTGGAACTGCCGGCCGCGCGCGGGGCGATCTACGACCGGGACGGCAACCCGCTGGCGCACAGCGTCGAGGCCCGGTACGTCTTCGCCGACCCGACACGGGTGAAGGACATCCCGGCCACCGCCAAGGCGCTCTCCCCGCTGCTCGGCATCCCGGTCTCCGACCTGGCCGAGCGGATGGCCCCGCGCGTGCGCGAGGACGGCCGGGAGTCCGAGTTCGAGTACCTCGCGCGGGGCGTCGAGATCGACACCGCCAGGAAGATCCTGGAGCTGAAGCTTCACGGTATCGGCGCGCACCGGGACGAGCGCCGCGAGGTGCCCGGGGACGACCTGGCGGCGAACCTGATCGGTTTCACCAGCCAGGACATGGTCGGGCTGGAGGGGCTGGAGGCCCGCTACGACGACCTGCTCGCCGGTGAGGACGGCAAGCGGGTCTTCGAGACCGGCGCGGGCGACCTGAGCGCGCCGATCCCCGGTGGCTACAGCGAGACCACCGAGGCGAAGCCGGGCAGCTCCCTCGCGCTCACCGTCGACCGGGACCTCCAGTACCGCTACCAGGAGATCCTCAGCGACCGGATGGCGAAGGTCAACGGCAGCACCGGCGCGGCGGTCGTCATCGAGATCCCGTCCGGCGAGATCCTGGCCCAGGCCAGCCACCCCACCTACAACGCCGCCGACCCGGACAAGAGCAAGCCCACCGACCGGGAGGACGCCGCCACCAGCTTCGTGGTCGACCCCGGCTCGGTGCACAAGGCGATCACCTTCGGCGCGGCGCTCCAGGAGGGGGTGATCACGCCCGACACGACCTTCCCGGTGGAGAACTCGATCCTCAAGGGCGACACCTGGTTCTCCGACACGCACAAGGCGAACGGCCGGACGATGAGCCTGCCCGAGATGATGGCGTACTCCTCGAACGTCGGCACGATCAAGATCGCCGACCAGCTCGGCAAGGAGAAGCTGTACGAGTACCAGCAGCGGTTCGGGCTGGGGAAGCCGACGGGGGTGGGTATGCCCGGCGAGGCACCCGGCCAGCTGCTGCCACCGTCGGAGTGGAGCGGCTCGTCGGCCGGCTCGGTGCCGATCGGGCACAGCGTGGACGCCACCCCGTTGCAGATGGCCGCCGTGTACGCGGCGATCGCCAACAACGGCACCTGGGTCCAGCCCCGCCTGGTCAAGGAGACCATCGACCCGAACGGGAAGCGCACCCCCACCAAACCGCCGGTCACCCGGTCGGTGCTCAGCCCGGAGAACGCCAAGGCCCTGCGCGCCATCCTGGAGGCGGTGACCACCGAGGAGGGCGCCACCGGCGTCACCGCGGCCGTTCCCGGCTACCGGGTCGCCGGCAAGACTGGCACCGGCTGGCGGCTGGTGGACGGGAAGAAGCAGCCCGGCGAGGTGGCCTCGTTCATCGGGATGGCCCCGGCGGAGAACCCGCGCTACGTGATCGCGGTCTTCGCGCACACCCCGGGCGGTGGGGGCGGCGCGATCGCCGGTCCCGCCTTCCGCGACATGATGGGGTTCACCCTGCGTCACTACAAGGTGCCGCCGACCGGGGAGAAGTGACCGGAGTTCACCGTCTATCCGCGCTGACCAGGCAGACCGGGACATCATCGGTGAGTGGGGACGAACCACCGGGGCGGCTGTGCGGCCCCCGCCGACCGACCGGGTAGGGTCTGACGCCGTGCCCGGCAATCCACGCCCCCGTACCGTGATCGGAATCCGGCTCGGCGCGCTCGCCGCGCGACTCGGTGTCGAGCCGCCGGCGCAGGCCGCGGACGTGCCGGTGACCGGGGTGACCCACGCCAGCCAGGAGGTTCGCCCCGGCGACCTGTACGCCGCACTGCCCGGTGCCCGCCGGCACGGCGCGGAGTTCGCCGCCGCCGCGGCGGCGGCCGGCGCGGTGGCCGCGCTGACCGACGAGGCCGGGCGGGCGGCGGTGGCCGCTGCCGGGCTGCCGGCGTTGGTCGTCGCCGATCCACGGGACGCGCTCGGCCCGCTCGCCTCCGCCGTCTACGGCGACCCGACCGAGGGGCTCACCGTCATCGGGGTGACCGGCACCGCCGGCAAGACCTCCACCGCCTACCTGGTCGAGTCCGGGCTGCGCGCCGCCGGGCACACCACCGGCCTGATCGGCACCGTCGAGACCCGCCTCGGCGACCTGGTGGTGGACAGCGTGCGGACCACCCCGGAAGCCACCGACCTGCACGCCATGCTCGCCGCCGCCCGGGAACGGGGGGTGACCGCGGTGGTCATGGAGGTGTCCAGCCACGCGCTGGCCATGGGGCGGGTCGGCGGCGTCCGGTTCGCCGTCGGCGGGTACACCAACTTCGGCTCCGACCACCTGGACTTCCACACCGACACCGCCGACTACTTCGCCGCGAAGGCCCGCCTCTTCGACGGCCGCTGCGCGACCGAGGTGCTCAACCTCGACGACCCGGCGCTGCGTCCACTGTTCACGCCGGCGACGGTCAGCTACTCGGCCGCCGGCGACCCGACCGCCACCTGGTGGGCCTCGGACGTCGACGACGCCGGCTACGCCCAGCGGTTCACCGCCCACGGCCCGGACGGGCTGATCGTCGCCGCCGGGGTGGCGCTGCCCGGCCGGCACAACGTCGCCAACGCCCTGCTCGCCATCGCCAGCCTGGTGGCGGTCGGGGTGGACCCGCGTACCGCCGCCGCCGGGGTGGCCGACTGCCCGGGTGTGCCGGGGCGGCTGGAGCTGGTCCGGGCGCCCGGCCCGGTTAAGGGCGTGGTCGACTACGCGCACAAGCCGGACGCGATCGTCGCGGCCCTGGCCGCCCTGCGGGAGCTGACCGTCGACGGCGGCCGGCTGATCTGCGTCATCGGGGCCGGCGGGGACCGGGACCGGGGCAAGCGCCCGGTGATGGGGGCAGCCGCCGCGCAGGGGGCCGACGTGGTCCTGGTGACCGACGACAACCCCCGCACCGAGGACCCGGCGGCGATCCGGGCCGAGGTCCGGGCCGGTGCCGAGACTGCGGCCGCCGCGCCCGACGCCCGGCCGGTGACCGTTCGCGACGTGGCCGGCCGCCGTGCCGCCATCGACGAGGCGGTCCGGACAGCCGGTCCGGGCGACGTGGTGGCCGTGCTCGGCAAGGGCCACGAACGCGGCCAGGAAATCGGCGACGAGGTGTTGCCGTTCGACGACCGGACGGAACTGGCGGACGCGCTGCGCGCCCGCTTCGGAAACCGGGTGGAGCAGTCGTGATAGCGCTGACGCTGGCCGAACTCGCCACCGCCGTCGACGGACGGCTGGTCGGCGCCGACCCGACCGCCAGGGTGCGCGGCCCGGTCGAGTTCGACTCCCGCAAGGTCCGCCCCGGCGGACTCTTCGTCGCCTTCGACGGGGAGAAGGTCGACGGGCACGACTACGCGGCCCGCGCGGTGGCCGGCGGCGCGGTCGCCGTCCTCGGCACCCGGGAGGTGCCCGGCGTGCCGATGGTGCTGGTCGCCGACGCGCTCGCCGCGATGGGCCGGCTCGCCCGTGCCGTGGTGGACCGGCTGCCGGGGCTGACCGTCATCGGCATCACCGGTTCCTCCGGCAAGACCACCACCAAGGACCTGATCGCCCAGCTCACCGTCCGGCTCGGCCCGACGGTGGCCCCGCCCGGGTCGTTCAACAACGAGCTGGGCCACCCGTACACGGCGTTGCAGGCCGGACCGGAGACCCGGTTCCTGGTGCTGGAGAAGGGCGCGCGAGGCCTGGGACATGTCCGCTACCTCTGCGACGTGGTGCCGCCCCGGATCTCGGTGGTGCTCAACGTCGGGGTGGCGCACATCGGGGAGTTCGGCTCCCGGGAGACCATCGCCCTGGCCAAGGGGGAACTGGTCGAGGCGCTGCCGGTCGACGGGCTCGCCGTGCTCAACGCCGACGACCCGTTGGTCGCGGCGATGGCCGACCGCACCCGGGCGCGGGTGGTCCGCTACGGCGAGGCGGTCGACGCCGACGTACGGGCCACCGACGTGACGCTGGACGAGCGCGGGCGCCCCTCGTACACCCTGGTCACGCCGGAGGGCAGTGTGCCGGTGCGGCTCGGGCTGACCGGCCGCCACCAGGTCTCCAACTCGCTGGCCGCCGCCGCGGTGGCCCGGGAACTGGGCATGCCCCTGACCGACCTGGCCGAGGCGCTCGGCGGGCTGGGGCTGGTGTCGACCCGGCGGATGGACGTTTTCGACCGCCCCGACGGGGTGACGGTGATCGACGACTCGTACAACGCCAACCCGGCGTCGATGGCGGTCGCGCTGCGCGCGCTGGCCGGCATGCGGCGGGACGGGCGGACGATCGCGGTGCTCGGCTACATGGCCGAACTGGGCCCGTTCGAGGTCGACGGGCACCGGGAGGTCGGCCGGCTCGCGGCCGAACTGGGTGTCGACCGGCTGCTCGTGGTGGACGCGGCGGCGGCACCGATCCAAGCAGGCGCGACAGCGGTAGGAAACTGGGGAGGAGAATCGGTGCTGCTCACCGATCAGGCAGCGGCCGTCGAGGTGCTGCGCAGTGAGCTACGGCCAGGGGACGTGGTCCTGGTCAAGGGCTCCCGGTACCGCACCTGGGAGGTGGCCGACGCGCTGCGCGTCGACACCGGGGGTGGGGACGCCGCATGAGGGCCGTCATCGTGGCCATCGGGGTGGCCTTCCTCGTCTCGCTCCTCACCACCCCGATCGCGATCAAGGTGTTCACCCGGCTCAAGGCGGGACAGCCGATCCGATCCATCGGGCTCGCCAGCAACCAGGGCAAGAAGGGCACCCCCACCATGGGCGGGGTGGTGTTCATCATCGCCACGGTCATTGCGTACGTCGCCGGGCACCTCGCCCTGACCACCCTGCCGGACCAGCAGATCGCCCAGGTCGAACCGACCATCACCGCGCTGGTGCTGCTGGGGCTGATGGTCTTCTCCGGCGCGGTCGGCTTCGTCGACGACTTCGTCAAGGTCCGCAAGCGCAACAGCGGCGGCATCAGCGCGCGGGCAAAGCTGATCGGCCAGATCCTGGTGGGCGCGGTCTTCGGGGTGGTGGCGCTCTACTTCCCCAGCAGCATGACCGACGCGAGCGGCGCGATCACCAACGTCGAGACCGTCGGCAGCACCACCCTGAGCTTCATCCGGGACATCCCGGCGCTGGAGGTCGGCAAGGTCGCCTCGGTGGTCATCTTCATCTTCGTGGTGATGGCGGCGACCAACGGCGTCAACCTCACCGACGGTCTGGACGGTCTGGCCACCGGCGCGTCGGTGATGGTGCTCGCCGCGTACGCGCTGATCGCGTTCTGGCAGTACCGGCACTGGTGCGCCGACCCGAACTACACCGAGGACTACTGCTACACCGTCCGGGACCCGCTGGAGATCGCGCTGATCGCGGGCGCGGCGGCCGGCGCCTGTGTCGGCTTCCTCTGGTGGAACACCTCACCGGCCCGGATCTTCATGGGTGACACCGGGGCGCTCGGCCTGGGCGGGCTGATCGCCGGCATGGCGATGTCCACCCGTACCGTGCTGCTGCTGCCGATCATCGGTGGGCTGTTCGTGATCATCACCATGTCGGTGGTCATCCAGATCATCTCCTTCAAGACCACCGGCAAGCGGGTGTTCCGGATGTCCCCGCTCCAGCACCACTTCGAGTTGGCCGGCTGGAGCGAGGTCAACATCGTGGTCCGTTTCTGGATCATCGCCGGGATCGGGGTGGCCATCGCGCTCGGCCTCTTCTACAGCGAGTTCCTCGCCAACGTCGGCTGACGCCCGTCGGGTGGTTGGTAGCAGGGGTCCCCTGTTACGCAAAAAGCGGTAACAGGGGACCCCTGCTACCACCTCGGGCGGCAAGCCGACACGCCGAGAGTCGGGGGTTCCGCGCGAAGCGGGCGGTGGCAGCGGCGATGATGGGCGGGTGGGGGAGGACCGAGGGAACACCAGGACGGTCGACGGGCAGCCGCGGGGAGCCGCCGCAGGGCGTACCGCCGACCCGCCCGCGCCGCTGCGCGGCCTGGACGCCGCCGGTGGGCTGGCGGCGTTGCGCGGCCTGCTCGCCCGGCCGCTGGCCTCCTACTACCTGCTGATCTCCAGCGCCGGCCTGCTGCTGGTCATCGGGTTGACCATGGTCTTCTCCGCGACCAGCGTGAAGGCGTACGCCGAGGAGGGGAACGCCTTCGCCGCGCTCACCAAGCAGGCGATCTTCGCGGTGATCGGCATCGTCGCCTTCTGGGCCTGCCAACGGCTGCCGGCCCGCACCTTCCGGGTGCTCGGCGGGCCGGTGCTCGGGCTGTCGGTGGCGTTGCTGGTGCTGCTCAACCTGCTGCTGGTGTACGGCCGGCTGTTCAAGACCGACCCGAAGATCGGCCCGTTCGAGGCGGAGCTGCTCTGGCTCTACCTGGGACCGATCGGGTTGCAACCCTCCGAGCTGGCCAAGTTCGCCATGGTGCTCTGGGGCGCCGACGTCGTCGCACGCAAGGGCGTCAAGCTGGGCTGGTGGAAGGAGTTGGCGACCCCGCTCTTCCCGGTGGTCGGGCTGCTCTTCGTGCTGGTCGGCTACAACGACCTGGGCACCATGCTCTGCCTGCTGGCCCTGGTGATCGGCCTGCTCTGGGCGGCCGGGGTGCGCAAGCGGGTCTTCGCCGTGCTCTCCGTGGTCGGCCTGGTCGGGGTGGGCCTGCTGGTGGCGGTCGCCTCGCTCGGCGCCGGTTCCGGCGCCAGGGGCGAGGCGAACTACCGCCTCGCCCGGCTCACCTACTTCATCAACCGGCCTCCCCCAGACGAGTGCGGCGACCCTTGCTATCAGGCCGACCAGGCCCGCTACGCGATCGACCTGGGCGGCTGGTTCGGAACCGGGCTCGGCCAGAGCCGGACCAAGTGGGACTGGCTGCCCGCCGCCAACAACGACTTCATCTTCGCGGTCATCGCCGAGGAGCTCGGGGTGGTCGGCTGCGTCGTGGTGCTGGTGCTCTTCGCGGTGCTCGCGTACACCGGGCTGCGCATCGCCCGTCGGGTCGAGGACCCGTTCCGGCGGCTCGCCGCCGCCGCCGTCACCACCTGGCTGGTCAGCCAGGCCGTGATCAACATCGGTGGGGTGGTGGGGCTGCTGCCGATCACCGGCCTGCCGCTGCCGTTCATCTCCGACGGCGGCAGCGCCCTGGTGGTCACCCTCGCCGCGATCGGGATGCTCGCCTCCTTCGCCCGTGCCGAGCCGGACGCCGCGCGGGCCATGCACGCCCGTCCGCCCGCCCGATGGGTCCGACTAGTGTGGGCCCCGTTGCCGCCGCTTCCCGGCCGGCGTCGCCGGCCGGCGACGCCCCCGGCCGACCGTGGGTCCGTACCCCGGGCGCGGACGCGGCGGAAGGACGACGACGAGACCGCTCCGCGCGGAGCCCGGGGCACCCGGACCCGCGCCGGGTCGGCCAGTGAGAGGAGACGCTGATGGGTCCGCTGCGTTCGGTGGTGCTCTGCGGAGGGGGCACCGGGGGACACATCTACCCGCTGCTCGCCTTCGCCGACTGCCTCCGCCGGCACGACCCGAACGTCCGGATCACCTGCCTGGGCACGCCGAAGGGCCTGGAGAACGAGCTGATCCCGCCGCACGGCTACGACCTGCGCACGATCCCCGCCTACCAGCTGCCGCGCTCGGTCAACATGAACCTGGTCCGTACCCCGGGTCGGATGTGGACCGCGGCCCGCGCCGCCGGCAAGGTGATCGACGAGGTACGCGCCGACGTGGTCGTCGGCTTCGGCGGGTACGTCTCGGTGCCCGGCTACCTCGCCGCCTGGCGGCGGGACCTGCCGATCGTCATCCACGAGGTCAACGTGCCGCCGGGGGTGGCCAACCGGCTCGGCATGAAGTTCACCCAGCACGTGGCGGTGGGCTTCCCGCACCAACCGGTGCAGGCCGAGGCGCTGCGGGAGGCCCGGGTGGTCGGGGTGCCGCTGCGGCGCGGCATCGCCGGGCTGGACCGGGTCGCGTACCGCAACGCCGCCCGGGCCCGCTTCGGGCTCCGTCCCGACCTGCCGGTGCTCTTCGTCGCCGGCGGCTCGCAGGGCGCCCGCTCGATCAACCTGGCCGTGGCCGGGGCAGCGAAGGAGCTGGCCCGCTACGGCGTGCAGGTGCTGCACGTGATCGGCGCCCGCAACGAGCCGGTGCCGATCCCCACCGACCTGCCGGTGCCGTACGTCACCCTGCCCTACCTGTCCGAGATGGAGCTGGGCTACGCCGCCGCCGACCTGATGCTCGGCCGGGGCGGGGCGATGACCTGCGCCGAGGTGGCCGCGATCGGACTGCCCACCATCTACGTGCCGTACCCGCACAGCAACCAGGAGCAGAAGCGCAACGCGCTGCCCGTGGTCGAGGCCGGCGGCGGGCTGCTGGTGGACGACGCCGAGCTCACCCCGGACTGGCTGGAGCGGACGGTGATCCCGCTGATCCGCGACCCGCACCGACTCGCCGCGATGGGCGCCGCCGCCGCCAACTACGGCCGGCGCGACGGCGACGAGGCACTGCTCCGATTCGTCCACGAGGCGGTGGCCCGGTGAGCCGGGCGACCACCACGCCGGTGAGCCGGGCGACCACCACCGGCCCGGTGCGCCGGGCCACCGCGACGGGAAGGTACCTCCCATGAACACCGCGCAGTTCTCCCCGGCCGGCACACTGACCGCCGAGGACCTGGGCACCATCCACCTGATCGGGGTGGGCGGGGTCGGCATGAGCGGCCTGGCCCGGCTCTTCCTCACCCGGGGCATCCGCACCACCGGCAGCGAACTGCGGGAGTGGCCCTCGCTGGCCGGCCTGCGCGCGCTGGGCGGCACCATCCACATGACCCACGAGCCGGCCAACCTCGACGGTGTGGACACCGTGGTCTACTCGTCGGCCATCCCGGCGGACCACCTGGAGATGGTGGAGGCCCGCCGGCGCGGCCTGCGGGTGCTGCACCGCTCCGAGGCCCTCGCGGCGGCGATGACCGGCCGGCGGGCGGTGGCCGTCGCCGGCACCCACGGCAAGACCACCACCACCTCGATGGTGACCATGGTGCTCCAGCAGGCCGGGGAGGACCCGTCGTTCGTCATCGGCGGGGAGATCTCCGAGGTGGGCTCGGGCGCGCACCACGGCACCGGGCAGTACTTCGTGGTGGAGGCCGACGAGAGCGACCGGTCGTTCCTGATCTACCGGCCGTTCGTCTCGGTGATCACCAACATCGAGCCCGACCACCTCAACACCTACGGCGACTTCGCCACCCTGAAGGCGGCCTTCGCCGAGTTCGCCCGGCTCACCGACCCGGAGGGCTTCATCGTCACCTGCGCCGACGACCCGGCCACCCGGGACCTGGCCGCGATGCTGCGGGCCGAGGGCCGCCGGGTGTACACCTACGGCGAGTCGCCCGACGCCGACCTGCGGATGACCGACATGTCGTCGTCGGCCCGGGGCGTCCGCTACCTGGCCGAGGTGGACGGACGCGCGCTCGGCGAGATCCGCCTGCCGGTGCCCGGCCGCCACATGGGACTCAACAGCGCTGCCGCGGTGCTCACCGCGTACCTGCTGGACCTGCCGCTGGCCGCCGCCACGGACGCGCTCGCGGCCTTCCCCGGTGTGCGGCGGCGGTTCGAGCGCAAGGGCGTCGCCGACGGCGTCCTGGTCTACGACGAGTACGCCTACCACCCGACCTCGATCACCCTGGCACTGCGGACGCTGCGTGAGGTGGCCGGGGAGGGCCGGCTGCTCGTGGTGTTCCAGCCGTACCGGCTCTACCGCACCCGCGACCTCCAGGCGGAGATCGCCGAGGGGCTGGCCGTCGCCGACGAGGTGGTGCTGCTGGAGGTCTTCGGCCCGGGTGAGCTGCGCCAGCCGGGGGAGGGGTCGGCCGCCCTGGTCGAGGCGATCGACCTGCCCGCCGAGCGGAAGGTCTTCGTCGACTCCTGGGAGGCGGCGCCGGTGGAGGTGGCCCGGCGGGCCCGACCCGGTGACGTGGTGGTCACCATGGGCGCGCCGCCGATCTCCCTGATGGGCGACCAGCTCCTCGACGCGCTGCTGGCCCGGACCGGCCACCCCGGCGCGGCCGGCCCGGTGGCCGCCGAGGCCCCGGTCGGCACCACCACCGCCCCGGTGACCGACGTCGCCCGGGACGCCCCGGCCGCCGGTACGGACGGCGCGTCGCCCACGGCCGGATGAGTCCCGGCCCGGCGCGGGGACGGACGGCCGGCGCGGAGCCCGGGGGACGGCGCGGCCCGGTCCGCCGGTGGCAGTTGGTCCGGGCCGGCACCGACGCGGTGCCACCGTCGACCCGCCGGTTCATGCAACGGGCCCGGCAGCGCCGGCTGCGTGCCGCACTGCCGTGGGCGGTGGCGGGCGGGGTGCTGGTGCTCGCCCTGATGGTCACCTGGGTGCTGCTCGGCACCGGCCTGTTCGGAGTGCGCGAGGTGCGGGTGGTCGGGACCGAACTGGTCACTCCGGTGCAGGTCCGGCAGGCGGCGGCGGTGCCGGACGGTGTCCCGCTGGCCCGGGTCGACCTGGCGGCCACGGCGGGCCGGATCGGTGAGCTGCCGCCGGTCGAGCGGGCCACGGTGACCCGGGACTGGCCGGGTGCGCTGGTGGTGCGGGTGGTGGAGCGGACGCCGGTGGCGGTGGTCCCGCAGGGCGAGCGGTTCGTCGTGGTGGACCGGTTCGGGGTGGCGTTCCGGACGGAACCGGTGCGCCCGGAGGGCCTGCCGCTGGCCCGGGTGGCCCGCCCCGGTCCGGACGACCCGGAGACCCGGGCGGCGCTGGAGGTGCTCGCCGTGCTCACCCCGCCGTTACGCGAGGCGCTGGTGGACGTCACGGTGGAGGGACTGGCCCGGATCACGGTCCGACTCTCCGAGGGGCGCACGATCGTCTGGGGCGACGCGACGCGGGGCGAGGACAAGGCCCGGGTGGCGACCACCCTGCTCGGTCGGGATGCCGACACCATCGACGTCAGTGCCCCCGACGTGGTGACTTTCCGCTGATCCGGGTGGCCGGGGAGGGTGAGCCTGCCCGCTCTCCGCGACGACACGCCGGTCAGGTCCTTGGCTCATCGGGCAGGGACGCTTACGTTGCCCGGAAGAGGATCAATAGTTGACATAACTGTAAGCCTCTAGTAGAGGGTGAAGGTTAGCCCTTCGTCTTCACGGGTGATAGTTGACGTCGACGGCGATCCGGGGCGAGCCGTCGGTCGGCGTGGCCAATCTCGAAGGGAAAGGACCGGAGATGACACCTCCGCACAACTACCTGGCGGTCATCAAGGTCGTCGGCATCGGGGGCGGCGGGGTCAACGCCGTCAACCGGATGATCGAGGTTGGGCTCAAGGGCGTCGAGTTCATCGCGATCAACACCGATGCGCAGGCGCTGCTGATGAGTGACGCCGACGTCAAGCTCGACGTCGGCCGGGAACTGACCCGGGGGCTCGGCGCGGGCGCCAACCCCGACGTGGGCAAGAACGCCGCCGAGGACCACCGCGACGAGATCGAGGAGGTGCTCAAGGGCGCCGACATGGTCTTCGTGACCTGCGGCGAGGGCGGCGGCACCGGCACCGGCGGGGCGCCCGTGGTGGCGAACATCGCCCGCAAGCTGGGGGCGCTGACCATCGGTGTGGTCACCCGGCCGTTCTCCTTCGAGGGCAAGCGGCGGCAGGTGCAGGCCGAGGCCGGCATAGAGGAACTCCGCAACCAGTGCGACACGCTGATCGTCATCCCGAACGACCGGCTGCTGGCCCTCGGTGACCGGGGCATCAGCATGATGGACGCCTTCCGCCAGGCGGACCAGGTGCTCCTCTCCGGTGTCCAGGGCATCACCGACCTGATCACCACGCCCGGTCTGATCAACCTGGACTTCGCCGACGTCAAGAGCGTGATGAGCGGCGCGGGCAGCGCGCTGATGGGCATCGGCAGCGCCCGGGGCGAGAACCGCGCCGTCGAGGCGGCCGAGGCGGCCATCTCCAGCCCGCTGCTGGAGCAGAGCATGGACGGCGCACGCGGCGTGCTGCTCTCCATCGCCGGCGGCTCCGACCTGGGCCTGTTCGAGATCAACGACGCGGCCCAGTTGGTCACCGACGCGGCCCACCCGGACGCGAACATCATCTTCGGCGCGGTCATCGACGACGCGCTCGGCGACGAGGTGCGGGTGACCGTGATCGCCGCCGGCTTCGACGGCGGCGCGCCGGCGTACAAGGCGGTCGACTCGGGACGCAAGACCAACCAGAACCAGCCGACCACCCCGCCCGCGCCGACCCCGCAGCAGGCCACGATGCCCCCGCCCAGCCAGTCGCCCCGTCGGGTGCTCTTCGACGACGTCGACGTGCCCGACTTCCTCAAGAACGGGTCCTGAGACGCGCCCATGACCGACCGGACCACCCAGGTACGCCCCGACCGCCGTGCCGACCTCGCCGCCGGGCTTGCCCGGGTACGGGCGAGGATCGCCGAGGCCTGCGCCGCCGTCGGGCGGGACCGTGCCGAGGTGACGATGATCGCGGTGACCAAGACCTACCCGGCCGGTGACGTGATCGCGCTGGCCGGGCTCGGTGTCGTGGACGTGGGGGAGAACCGCGACCAGGAGGCGTCCGCCAAGGCCGCCGAGGTGGCGGCGGCCGGGGCGCACCCCCGGTGGCACTTCATCGGGCAGCTCCAGCGCAACAAGTGCCGGTCGGTGGTCCGCTACGCCGACGTGGTCCACTCGGTGGACAGCGTCCGGCTGGCCGACGCGCTCGGCACCGCCGCCGGCTCGGAACGGGACCGGCCGTTGGAGGCGTTGGTGCAGGTCAGCATCGACGGTGACCCGGCCCGGGGTGGGGCCCTGCCGGACTCCGCCGACCCGGACCGGGGCCTGCTCCGGGTGGCCGGGGCGGTGGCCGGGGCCGCGCCGCTGCGGCTGGCCGGGCTGATGGCGGTGGCGCCGCTGGGCTGGGAGCCGGAGCGGGCGTTCGCCCGGCTCGCCGAGGTGGCCGAGGGGTTCCGGGCCGTCCACCCGGAAGCCACCGCGCTCTCCGCCGGCATGAGCGGCGACCTGGAGGTCGCGATCGGATACGGCGCGACACATGTCCGCGTCGGCAGCGCGTTGCTCGGAATGCGTCCCACGCTGCGGTAGCCTTCGCGGGAAGGCAAATTACATCAGTGTTGTTTGGGCCGGCGTCCCATGTCGGGGGTCAGGCGGACGACCGCGAATCGTCCGCTGCGGTTGCCGGCCCGGTCCGGTGGGCAAGGGGAGTCCCACACGCGACACGCGACACGGGCACGGGGGCGCGTGCCGCACGGCGGACGGAAGGGCGCGGCGATGGGTGCACTGCGCAAGGCGGGGGTCTGGCTCGGTCTCGTCGAGGAGGACGACGAGCGGGGCTACGACGACGGTGGCTACGAGAAGGGCGGCTACCGCGAGTCGCGGTACCGGCAGAGCCGGTACGCCGAGGAGTTCGCCGACGATGATGACGACGACACCGACGACCCGCCGGCCCCCCGGCCGCGTGCGGGCGAGCGGACCCGGCTGACCGAGCGGGCGTCCGCGCGTGCGGACAGTGACCGGGCCGACGCCGACCGGCTGGAGCGTACCGATCGGACGGAGCGCGCGGAGCGGGCCAGCGTCCGCTCGATCACCCGGCCCGGGACCGGGGAGGCCTCCGGCGTGGCGTACCACACCCGGGACAACCTGGCCCTGGCGCCGCAGGCCCAGCCCCGGGAGCGGTCGGTGGTCGCCGAGGAGGAGCAGCGTTACCAGATCACCACGCTGCACCCGACGACCTACCGCGAGGCCCGGACCATCGGCGAGCACTTCCGCGACGGCGTCCCGGTGATCATCAACCTCACCGAGATGGACGAGGCGGATGCCCGCCGTCTGGTGGACTTCGCCGCCGGATTGGCGTTCGGGCTGCGGGGTACGATCGAGCGCGTGACCAACCGGGTGTTCCTGCTCTCGCCGGCCAATGTCCAGGTCACCGCGGAGGACAAGGCCAAGATCGCTGAGGGTGGCTTTTTCAGCCTGGGTTAACACCCCCCGACCGAGGGACGTCGCCTACCGTGTTGTCGATCGTGCTCCAGGTGCTGTACCTGATCCTGTACGTCTTCCTGCTCCTCCTGCTGGCCCGCTTCGTGCTCAGCGCCGTCCTCCAGTACGGTCGCCGCTGGCAGCCCGGTCGGGGAGCGTCGGCGGGACTGGAATCCGTGTGGAGCGTCACTGATCCGCCCCTCAAGGCGTTGAGGCGGGTGATCCCTCCGCTGCGGATTGGTACCGTGAGCATCGACCTGGCTTCCCTTGTGCTCCTGGTTATCCTGTTCGTGCTGATGGAGTTCGTGTTAAGGCGGCTGATCCTCGGGTGAACACCCGGTGACCCAGCCCGCTACGCGGCCGCAACTGACCCGAGGAGTTTCGATGCCGCTGACCCCGGCCGACGTTCACAACGTCGCCTTCAAAAAGCCGCCGATCGGCAAGCGGGGGTATGACGAGGAGGAGGTTGACGCCTTCCTGGACGAGGTCGAGCGCGAGCTGGCCCGTCTGATCGAGGAGAACAACGAGCTCCGCGCCCAGGTGGAGCGCGGTGGTCGTGGTGCCGCCCCGGCCGGCCCCGGTGCCGACCCCCGGCTCGCCGCCGAGCTGAACGACGTGAAGGCCCAGCTCGACCGCATCCAGCGGGACAAGGCCGCCGCCGAGCAGGCCGCCCGCGCCATGCAGGCCGAGCTGGAGCAGGTCCGCTCCCAGGGTGCCCCGGCTGCTGGCGGTGACGGCGAGCAGCAGGCGCTGCGGGTGCTGATGATGGCCCAGCGCACCGCCGACGACCACCTCTCCGACGCCCGCCGGGAGGCCGACCAGCTTCTCTCCGAGGCCCGGACGAAGGCCGAGGAGGTCACCCGCGAGGCCCGCAACAAGGCGGACGCGCTGGAGCGGGACGCCCGCCAGCGGCACCAGGAGGCGATGGGCGGGCTGGACGCCAAGCGCACCGCCCTGCAGAAGCACATCGAGGAGCTCAAGCAGTTCGAGCGCGAGTACCGCACCCGGCTCAAGGCCTACCTGGAGAGCCAGCTGCGTGACCTCGGCGCCCGGGGCCAGGACCTGGAGGCGGACATCACCCGCACCGAGGGTGGCCGCAGCGTCGGCAACGGTGGCCTGGCCGCCGCCGGCCTCGGCGGGTCGTACAGCGGGGGCCGCTCCAACGCCCTCGAAGCCGGCCACTGAGCCCGGTCACCAGCTGACCCGGATCGGACGACGCGACGGGGGTGAGCCGTGATAGTCGGCAGTCTCGTGCTCATCCTCGTCGCCGTCGTGCTCCTGGTGGCTGGTCTCGTCGGCGGCTCCAGCGTCCTGCTGGTCGCCTCCATCGGGGCCAGCCTGCTGGCCGCCGTGGCTCTCGTGGTGGGTGCCCGCCAGGTGGCCACCGCCCGGGCAACGGCGGATCCGGCAGTCTCGACCGATCGTCGGCGTGAGCCGGCGGCGGCCGGGGCGACAGCGACCAGCTTCCGGCGTACCGCGGGGCAGGCCGTACCGGCCCAGTTCGCCCCCACGACGGACGGCACCGGTGACAGCGGGTGGCGGCAACCGCCCGGGTCGCCGGTGGCCGAACCGGAACCGCAGGGCCCGCCCGGTCCACCGGCCGCCGGGACCCGGGACGACGATCCCGGGCCGGCCGACGACGAGCCCGGTGTGCAGGAGGTCTCTCCGGCCGACGCGGCCCGGGTGGCCCGGCTCGACACCGAGGTCCTGGTGGTGGACGGCCGGCCCCGCTACCACGTCGCCGACTGTCTCCACCTGCTCGGTCGGGAGCCCGAGCCGCTGCCCGCATCCGAGGCCGTCGAGCTGGGTTTCACCCCCTGCGCGGACTGCGCACCGGACACGGTCCTGCTCGCCGACCCCCGCCCGTCCTGACCGGTCGCCGTGGGCGGGGAGGAGACGCTGACCGTCGCGGTCCGGGTCAAGCCCGGGGCGTCCCGCGCGCGGGTGGGCGGGCGCTACGACGGCCCACACGGGCCGGCCCTGGTCGTCGCGGTGAACGCTCCTGCGGTGGACGGCCGGGCGACCGAGGCGGCCCGGCGGGCACTGGCGCAGGCGCTCGGCGTACGACCGGCGGCGGTGTCCCTGCGTGCCGGCGCGGCGAGCCGCGACAAACTCTTCCTGGTGGCGCACCCCGAACCGGCCGTGTCGGCGTTGCTGTCCCGGCTACGCGACGGACCGGACGGGTGACGGTCGTCCCGGGCGGCCGTCCGTGACGCACGACCTGGACGTCGCGCTGCTGCTCGGCGCGGCGGTCCTGCTGGTGGCCATCGGGGCGGTCCGGTTCTCCACCCGGCTGGGTGTGCCGAGCCTCCTGGTCTACCTGGCGCTCGGCGTGCTGATCGGCCGGTCCGGCCTGGGCATCCGCTTCGACGACGCCGAGCTGACCCGGATGCTGGGCTTCTGCGCGCTCATCGTGATCATCGCGGAGGGTGGGCTCACCGCCCGGTGGAGCACCCTGCGTCCGGTGCTCGGGCTGGCCACCGCGCTCTCCACGGTGGGGGTGCTGGTGAGCATCCTGGTGGTGGGGATCGCCCTCCACCTGCTGCTCGACCTGGACTGGCGGCTCGCGCTCCTCTACGGCGCGGTGCTCTCCTCGACCGACGCGGCGGCGGTCTTCGCCACCCTGCGCCGGCTGCGCCTGCCGCCCCGCCTGGTGGCCACCCTGGAGGCCGAGTCGGGGATGAACGACGCCCCGGTGGTGCTGCTGGTGGTGCTGCTGTCCCGGGGCTTCCCGCTGGCCCACCCGTGGTGGTACGAGGTGCTCCTGGTCGGCTACGAGCTGGCCGCCGGCGCGGCGGTGGGCTTCGCGGCCGGACACCTCGGCCGGCTGGCGTTGCGCCGGGCCGCGCTGCCCTCGGCGGGGCTCTACCCGATCGCGGTGGTCGGGTTCACCGTGCTGGCGTACGCGGTCGGGGCGTCGGTGCACGCCTCGGGTTTCCTCGCCGTCTACGTGGCCGGTGTGCTGCTCGGCAACGCCCGGCTGCCGCACCGGCAGGCGATCCTCGGCTTCGCCGACGGGCTGGCCTGGCTGGCCCAGATCGGCCTCTTCGTGCTGCTCGGGCTCCTGGTGACCCCGGCCCGGTTGGACGAGGCGATCCTGCCGGCCATGGTGGCGGGTCTGGCGCTGCTCTTCCTCGCCCGGCCGCTCAGTGTGGCCGCCGCGGCGGCGCCGTTCCGGTTCGGGATCCGGGAGCAGGCCTTCCTCTCCTGGGCCGGGCTGCGTGGCGCGGTGCCGATCGTGCTCGCCACCATTCCGCTCTCCGCGGGGGTGCCCGGTGCGGACCGGCTCTTCGACTCGGTCTTCGTGCTCGTGGTGATCTTCACGCTGGTACAGGCCGGGACGCTGGCCCCGGTCGCGCGCCGGCTGCGGGTGACCGCGCCGGCCGAGCCGGCGGAGATCCGGGTGGAGACGGCCCCGCTGGAGCGGATGCGGGCGGACCTGCTCCAGTTGGAGGTGCCGGCCGGCTCCCGGCTGGCCGGGGTGCACGTCGACGAGTTGCGGCTGCCGCTCGGGGCGTCGGTGACCCTGGTGCTGCGGGACGGCACCGGGTTCGTGCCCGGCCCGGACACCCGGCTGAAGGTCGGGGACAGCCTGTTGATTGTGGCGACGGACGGGGTGCGGGACGAGGCGGAGCGCCGGCTGCGGGCGGTGAGTCGTCGGGGACGGTTGGCCCGCTGGTTCGGCGAAACCGGGACTGATAGCGGCGATTGACCTGCTATCGTCCTTTTGCTCCGATTGAGGATTGTTCGGGGATGAAATACGGGATATCGGTGCGGCACGTTGTCGGACGCCTGTACGTTCCGTATTCTTGCGAATCTCTGGAGTGCGCGACGGCCCTGTCGCGCGCCCCTTTTGTTCATGGGGGACGCCACCGTCGGCGACCCCCGTCCAGGCACCGGGGACGCCGCGGGTGCCGCGGCCGAGGGAGTGACGATGGCGAAGCCAGACACCAGGACCGCCGGCCGGAAGTCGACGGCGAAGTCCCCCCGCAGCGCGGCCGAGACCGAGAAGATCCGGGCTGCCCTGGCGGCACGGCGTGACGAGTTGCGCGCCGAGTACGATCAGACCCTGAGCGAGATCACCGAGCTCCAGCGCGACCGGCTGACCGACTCGGCCGGTGACGACCCGGCCGACACCGGCTCCCGGACCTTCGAGCGGGAGCAGGAGATCTCTCTCGCCAACAGCATCCTGGAGCGGATCACGCAGGTCGAGCGGGCACTGGAGCGGCTCGACGAGGGCGGTTACGGCTGGTGCGAGCGGTGCGGCAACCCGATTCCGGTGGAACGGCTCGCCGCCTTCCCGTCGGCCACCCTCTGCGTGACCTGCAAGCAGCTGGAGGAGCGCCGCTGACGCGTGCTCCCCGGCGGCCGGGCCGAGGTCGGTGAGCGATCACCGCGGAACGTCGATGGGGAGCACATGACGGCAGCAGGGCCGGACGGGCCCGGAACCGCCGAGCCGGGCGGTGGCGGGCCCGGACGCCGGGCGATCGTGGTGCTCGCCGGCACCGCCGGGCTCGCCTTCGCGGCCGACCTGTCCACCAAGCACCTCGCGCTGGCCACGCTGGACGACCGTGACCCGGTCCGCCTGCTCGGCGGGACGGTCTACCTCACCCTGACCCGCAACAGCGGCGCCGCGTTCAGCCTCGGTGCCGACCACACCTGGGTCTTCTCGCTGATCACCATCGCGGTGGTCGGCTGGATCGGCTGGATGGCGCTGCGCCTGCGGTCGGTGCCCTGGGGGCTCTCGCTCGGGCTGGTGCTCGGTGGTGCGTTCGGCAACCTGGCCGACCGGATCTTCCGGGCACCGGGGCACTTCGTCGGGCACGTGGTCGACATGGTGAGCCTCTTCGACCCGTACGGCCGGGTGTGGCCGGTGTTCAACCTCGCCGACAGCGCGCTGGTCTGCGGGGTGGCGCTGGCCGTCTTCCTCGAACTCACCGGCCGGCAACGCGACGGCACCCGCCTCGGCGCGGGCGGCCCCGCACCGGCCGGGAGTCCGGAGGAGACAACCGACGCTCCGCAGCGGGGGGAGACGCCCCCCACGGAGGGCCGCCGGGAGAGCACCGACGTCGAGCTGGGGGAGCGGGCATGACCACTGCGTACGAAGGCGGCGACCACCGTTCCCTGCCCGTCCCCGACGGCCTCGACGGCATGCGGCTGGACCAGGCCGTGGCCCGGCTGTTCGGGCTCTCCCGCACCGCCGCCGCAGCCCTGGTCGACGCGGGCGACGCGCTGGTCGACGGCGTGGTCCGGGCGAACTCGCACAAGGTCAAGGCGGGTTCCTGGCTGGAGGTGACCCTGCCCGCGCCGGCCGCCGCGCCGACCGTGGTGCCGCAGGCGGTGCCAGGGCTGCGCGTGGTCTACGCCGACGACGACATCGTGGTGGTGGACAAGCCGGTGGGGGTGGCCGCCCACCCCAGCCCCGGCTGGACCGGTCCGACCGTGATCGGCGGGCTCGCCGGGATCGGTCACCGGATCTCCACCAGCGGCGCGGCCGAGCGGCAGGGCGTGGTGCACCGGCTGGACGTGGGCACCACCGGGATCATGGTGGTGGCCAAGAGCGAACAGGCGTACACCGCGCTGAAGCGGGCCTTCAAGTACCGCGAGGTCGACAAGCAGTACCACGCGGTGGTGCAGGGCCACCTCGACCCGCTGAGCGGCACCGTCGACGCCCCGATCGACCGGCACCCGCACCACGACTACCGCTGGGCGGTGGTCTCCGGTGGCAAGCCGAGCATCACCCACTACGACACCATCGAGGCGTTCCCGGCGGCGAGCCTGGTCGACGTCCGGCTGGAGACCGGTCGGACCCACCAGATCCGGGTGCACTTCTCGACACTGCGCCACCCCTGCGTGGGCGACCTCACCTACGGCGCCGACCCCACCCTGTCGGCCCGCCTCGGCCTGTCCCGGCAGTGGCTGCATGCCCGCGCGTTGAGCTTCCTGCACCCCCGAACGGGGGACGAGGTCCGCTTCGTCAGCGACTACCCTGACGACCTGGACCGCGCGCTGGGACGCCTGCGCGACTGACGTGCCGGCCACGGCGGCGGTCCACCGGTCACCCATCCGACGAGGGGCGGTCGCCCGTGCGCGCCGGTGAGCTGTTGCGCCGACTGGACCAGCGGTTCCTGCCGCCGCTGGTCCGGGCCCTGACCGGCCGGGACGATCCCCGGCCCCGGCTGCTGGGCTGGGTCGCGCTCGCCTCGGTGGGCGCGGTCCTGCTCACCGCGGCCTGGGCCACCGGCCGCCCACCGGTCGGCGACCGGACGGTGGGGGAGGTGACCCGGGTCGGGGTGGGCGAGGGCGACTCGATCCCCGGCTACCTCCGCTCCGCCGGTGACGAACTCGCCGCGCTGCCGGACCCGGCGCCGTCGGCGTCCGCCGGGTCGACCTGGGCGCTGGTGTCCCTGGCGGAGTACCTGCCGCCGGAGCGGCTCGCCCCGGTGCTCGGGGACGTCCCGGTCTCGGCGGTCTTCGGCCGGGTGCCACTGCCCGGCCGACAGACCCAGATCGTGCGTATTCCGGCGCTACGCGTGCCCGAGGACGTGCGTGCCGGAATGGTCGAGCTCGCCGACCGCAAGGACCGGGAGGCGGCCGACTACCGGGCCCGTGGCGCGGAACTGACCGGCGACACCCCGCAGGAGCGGGAACTGCGCGGGTTCTACGCCAGCGGCGCCGAGGTGGCGGCGGTCGAGGCGGCGGCGTACCGGGCCGGCTGCTCCTGTGTGTACGCGGCCGTCGTCCGGGCCGAACCGGCCCGGCTGCGGACGGTGGCGGCCCGTCCGGGCGTCCGGGCGGTGGACCCGGCACCGGAGATCGAGCGTCTGGACCGGACGGTCTTCACCCCACCCCTGCCCGAGCAGGAGGATCTGGTCCGCCCGCCCGCAGACGAGCGGCTGCCGACCGCGTCGTCGTCCCCGCCCACCGACCGCCCCGTACCCACCGCGACGCCGGGAGGTACCGTGACCAGCGCCCCGGCTCCGACCGCGCCGACCAGCCCGGCCGGTTCGGGCGGGGCGACCACGGCAGGACCGGGGCCGTCCGGGGCCGGCACGTCCGGGCCGATCGACGGGCACGATTCCGAACCGCCGCCGTGAGACCGGTGGCGGGGAGGTGCGCGTACCGGTGTGGTCCGAATAGGGTTGGCTTCGTAGCCTGTCAGGCGGAGATCGATGGCGCTGGGAGGGCGAGCCTTGGACGGCACCGAGACCGGTTGGGGTCGGTCGGCCGAACCAGCACCGCGTTGGCGCACGCTGCTCGACCGGGCCCGGCTCGGTGGCCGCGGCGGCGGGGAGCAGGTCGAGGCCGACCGGGAGATGGACGAGCCGTTCCTGCCGCCGGCACCGGACCCACTGCCCCCGCGGGGTGGCGGCAACGGTTACGCGGGGCGGGCGCGGGCGGTCGAGCCGGTGTACGGCGGGGAGTACCGGTCGGATCCGGGGTATCCGGCTGACCCCGGTCACCCGGCCGAGTCGGCGTACCGTGCGGATCCCGGCTACCGGTCCGAGCCCGGGTACCGCGTGGAACCGGTGTACCAGGGCGGGGCGACCTACCCGGCCGAGTCGACCTACCGCGCCGAACCCGGCTACCGCGCCGACGCCGAACCCGGCTACCGTGCGGGCTCCGGTTACCGGTCCGACAGCGCTTACCGGTCCGACGACGGCTACCGGTCCGACGACGGCTACCAGGTTCCACCGGCCTACCGGCGGCCCGAGCCGGCCTACCCGGCGGAGCCGGCGTATCCGGCCGAGCCCGCGTATCCGGCCGAGCCCGCGTATCTGGCGGAACCGGCCTACCCGGCGGAACCGGCCTACCCGGCCGAGCCGAGCTACCGGGCGGAGGCGGCCTACGCCGAGCCGGTCTACCAGCCGGAGCCGGTCTACCAGCCCGAGCCGGCGCACCCGGTCGAGCCGGGGTACCGCGCGGAGCCGGCCCCGCGGGTGGAGTCCCGCTACGCGCTGCTGGAGCAGTACCGGCACAACCCCCACCCCGCCGAGAGCCGCTACCCGGCGGTGGAGAGCGGCCACCGCCCGGAGCCCGCGTATCCGCCGCCGGTGGCCCGGGCGGCGGTCCCGGCGGTCCCGGCAGTCGTCGACCGGGGTTACCCGGCCCGGCTGGAGTGGCGTCCGCCGGCCGCCGAGAACGAGCAGGAGCGGGCTGCGGCGGTCCTGCGCCGCGACTTCGGCACCCCGCGCGTGCTCGCCTTCGCCAACCCCAAGGGCGGGGTACACAAGACCACCGCCACCGTGCTGGCCGCCGCGACCGTGGGCAGCGTGCGCGGGCGGGGTGTGCTCGCCTGGGACGACAACGAGCTGCGCGGCACCCTCGGGCTGCGCGCCGGCAGCGCCCGGCATGCGCGGACGATCCGGCACCTCATCGCCGACCTGGCCTCGATCGAGATCAGCCAGGGTCCCGACCTGGTGGAACAGCTCGACGACTACCTCCGGCACGCCTCCGACGGCTCGTACGACGTCCTGGCCGGGGAGGAGAGCCCCCGCTTCGCCCAGAAGCTCGACAAGTACACCGTCCAGCGGGTGCTCGACCTGCTCCGGCGCACTCACGACGTGATCTGTGTGGACACCGGCAACAACGTGGAGAGCCCGAACTGGCGGGCGGTGATGAACGCCGCCGACCAGCTCGTGCTGACCACCGTTCCCCGGGAGGACGCGGCGTTCAGCGCCGACTGGATGCTCGACTGGCTGCACGAGGTCGGCATGGGGGAGCTGGCCGACAACGCGGTCACCCTGCTCTCCTGTCCGAACCCGGAGCGCTCGCCGCTGCTGGACGACTTCCAGCGGCACTTCGCCACCCGGACCCGGGCGGTCGCGGTGGTGCCGTACGACCCGGCCCTGGAGACCGGCTCGTCGATCGAGTACCACCAGCTCCAGCCGGCGACCCGTGAGGCGTGGCTGCGCGCCGCCGCGGTGATGCTGGAGCCCTTCGCCCGGTGAGGTCGTGGTCGGCGACCGGCGTGCCACCACGTCGGGCTGCCTGAGAGGATCACCGGGTGAGCCCGGCAGTCCCCGATCCCGACCGTCCCGTCGACCCCGCCGACGCGGCGCGCCCTCTGCCCGCCGGCACCGACGGCTCGTCGACCGCCGTGCCACCGGCGGGCGCCGACGCCCCAACCGGGCCCGACGGGGCAGCGGACGCCGACACCCCGACCGGGCCCGACGGAGAGCCCGACGGCGGCGGACCGACCGTTCCTGCGGGACCGGACGGCACCGGAGTGCCGACCGACGCCGACGGACCGGTCCGGCGGGCGCTGATCCGGGCGGCCGGCGCGGTCGGGCTGCTGACCCTGCTGGGCGTCCCCCTCGGGCTGCTCTGGGCCGGTCTCGCCCCGGGCACCCCGGTGATCAAGACCGCCGACGGGGCGGTCTACGCCGAGGCCCAGCCGGAGCAGCCGATCGCGGCAGACGGCTGGTTCAGCCTCCTCGGCCTTGGCTTCGGGGTGCTCGTGGCGCTCGGCCTGTGGTTCCTGCTGCGTCGGCACCGGGGCCCGCTGGAGCTGCTCGCGGGCGTCCTCGGCAGCCTGGGCGCGGCCGTGGTGGCGTGGCAGTCGGGCCGGCGGATCGGGCTGGCGGAGTTCCAGCGGCTACTGGTCGAGGCACCCGTCGGGCAGCACTTCGACAAGCCGGCCGACCTGCGTGCGGGCGGCCTCGACCTGGTGCTCGGCCTGCTGCCGGTGCCGCACGGCAACCTGCTGCTGCCGGCGTTCGCCGCCGCCGTGACGTACACCCTGCTGGCCGGCTGGTCGCGGTGGCCGTCGCTGCGTCCGGAGCCGGAGGAGGTCAGTTGGGTGCCGGCGGGGACGCCAGTTCCCGCAGCGGCACCGGAACCGCCCGCACCTGACGCAGCAGAGCCGCCTCGTGGTTGAGCAGCCGCAGCTCGGCGCGGAGCCGGCCGGCGGTGTCGTCGATGGCGAGCAGCCGCTGACGGTCGGCCACGGTCAGCGCGGCGGTCGCCGCCACCAGGTGGGAGAGCACCGTGGGATCGTCGGGCAACTGCTCGGCGATCGCCTCCGGATCGGGCCGGATCAGCGTCAGGTACTGCCGGAAGACCGCGATCACCCGGGCGGCGAGCAGCCCGGTGCTCTCGTCGGCCTCCTCCGGTTCGGGCAGCCACTCCACCTCGCCGGTGAGGTACGGCGCGGCGTGCTCGTCGATGCCGGTCAGCCGGAACCGCCGCCGGCCGACGGTCACCACATCGAAGCCGCCGTCGGCCAGCTCGGTGATCTGCCGCAGCTCCGCCGTGCAGCCCACCTCGTGCAGCGTCAGCCCGCCCAGGCCCGGCGGCGACCCGTCGGCCGGCGCGGGCGGGGCCACCTCGGAGCCCCGCTCGATCGCCACCACCCCGAACTCCCGGGGCGTGCCCTCGGGACGGGCGACCAGGTGACGGATCAGCGCGCGGTACCGTTCCTCGAAGATGTGCAGCGGCAGCACCAGCCCGGGGAAGAGCACCGTCTGGAGTGGGAACACCGGCAGCCGTGCGGTCACGCCGTCGAGGGTAGCCCGATCCGGTGGGGCGTGGCTCGCCTCACCGTCCCGGCGTTCGGACGCCTCACCGGGCTCCCGCGCACGGCCGCCTAGACTCGCAGTGTGCTGAATCGGATCGACCTGCGGGGAAGCGACACCGACCCGCGCCGCCTGCTGCCCCGTGCCCGACTCGACGTCTCCGTGGCGGTCGAGCGGATCCGCCCGCTCGTCGAGGCGGTGCGGGAGCATGGTTACCCGGCGATCCGGGAGGCCAGTGAACGCTTCGACGGGGTGGCCCCGGAGCAGCTGCGGGTGCCGGCCGAGGCCATCGCCGCCGCCGAGGGAACGCTCGACCCGGCCGTGCGCGCCGCGCTGCTGGAGTCGATCGCCCGGGCCCGCCGGGTCCACGACGACCAGCGCCGCACCGACCACGTCACCCGGGTGGTGTCCGGCGGTACGGTCACCGAACGTTGGGTGCCGGTCGACCGGGTCGGCCTCTACGTGCCCGGCGGCCTGGCGATGTACCCGTCCACCGTGGTGATGAACGTGGTCCCGGCCCAGGCCGCCGGGGTCCGCTCGCTGGTCGTGGCCAGCCCGCCGCAGCAGGACAACGGCGGCCTGCCCGACGCGCGCGTGCTGGCCGCCTGCGCGCTTCTCGGCGTCGACGAGGTGTACGCCGTCGGCGGCGCCCAGGCGGTGGCGATGCTGGCGTACGGCTCGACCACCGACGCCGACGGGGCGACCCGCTGCGCGCCGGTCGACATGATCACCGGGCCGGGCAACATCTGGGTCACCGCCGCGAAGCGGCTGCTGCGCGGGGTGGTCGGCATCGACGCCGAGGCCGGCCCGACCGAGATCGCCATCCTCGCCGACGACACCGCCGACCCGGCGCACGTCGCCGCCGACCTGGTCAGCCAGGCCGAGCACGACCCGCTGGCGGCGAGCGTGCTGGTCACCCCGTCGGCGGCGCTGGCCGACGCGGTGGACCGGGAGCTGACCCGCCAGGTGGCGGCCACCAAGCACGTCGAGCGGGTCACCACCGCGCTGACCGGTGAGCAGAGCGGGATCGTCCTCGTCGACGACCTCGAGGCGGGACTGCGGGTGGTCGACGCGTACGCCGCCGAGCACCTGGAGATCCAGACCGCCGACGCCCGCGAGTGGGCGCTGCGGGTGCGCAACGCCGGGGCGGTCTTCGTCGGCGCCTGGTCGCCGGTGTCGCTCGGCGACTACTGCGCCGGCTCCAACCACGTGCTGCCCACCGGCGGCTGTGCCCGGCACTCCTCCGGCCTCTCCGTGCAGTCCTTCCTGCGCGGCATCCACCTGGTGGAGTACACCGAGGAGGCGCTGCGCGAGGTGGCCGGGCACGTGGTCACCCTGGCGACCGTGGAGGACCTGCCCGCGCACGGCCAGGCGGTGCAGGCCCGCTTCCCCGGGGAGGCCCTGTCGTGACCGCCCCCGACGACCTGCCGGTCGGCGCCGCGCCGGCCGACGCGCCGACCCCGGTCAGCCTGGACGACCTGCCGATCCGCGACGACCTGCGGGGCCTGAGCCCGTACGGCGCGCCGCAGCTCGACGTGGCGGTGCGGCTGAACACCAACGAGAACTCCTACCCGGTGCCCGAGCCGGTGGTCGAGGCGATCGGCAAGGCACTCGCGGCCGAACTGCGGGACCTGAACCGCTACCCGGACCGGGACGCGGTGGCGCTCCGTGCCGACCTGGCCGGCTACCTGGGCCACGGGCTCACCGTCGACGGGGTCTGGGCGGCCAACGGCTCCAACGAGATCCAGCAGCAACTGCTCCAGGCCTTCGGCGGTCCGGGGCGGCTGGCGCTGGGCTTCACCCCCGCGTACTCCATGCACCCGCTGCTGGCGCTGGGCACCGGCACCGCCTGGCAGCCGGCCCGGCGCGGCGCGGACTTCGGGCTGACCGTGGACGACGCGGTGGCCCAGGTCCGTGAGCACCGCCCGGACGTGGTCTTCCTCTGCTCGCCGAACAACCCGACCGGCACCGCGCTCGATCCGGAGGTGGTGGCCGCCGTCCTGGACGTCGCACCCGGCATGGTGGTGGTCGACGAGGCGTACGCCGAGTTCGCCCGACCGGGCACGGTCAGCGCGCTCGCCGTCCTCCCCGGCCACCCGCGCCTGGTGGTGACCCGGACGATGAGCAAGGCGTTCGGGTTCGCTGGCGGACGTCTCGGCTACCTGGCCGCCGACCCGGCCGTGGTGGCGGCGGTGCAGTTGGTGCGGCTGCCGTATCATCTCTCCGCGCTGACCCAGGCCGCCGCCCGCGCGGCGCTGGCCCACCGGGACGCCCTGCTCGGCACCGTGGCGGCGATCATGGCCCAGCGGGACCGGATCGTCGCGACGCTGCGCGATCGGGGGCTGCGGGTCGCCGACAGCGACGCGAACTTCGTGCTGTTCGAGGTCGGCGGGGACCAGTCCGTGGCGTGGCGGGCGTTGCTCGACCGGGGGGTGCTGGTGCGCGACGTCGGCCTGGCCGGCTGGCTGCGGGTCACCGCCGGAACCCCGGCCGAGACCGACGCCTTCCTGGCCGCGATGGAGGACATCGGGTGAGGACGACGTGCCGAGCCCCGCAGTCGCGAACGAAAGGTTATCCAGCATGAGCCGGACCGCCCGGGTGGAGCGGACCACCAAGGAGACCAGGGTGCTCGTCGAGATCGACCTCGACGGCACCGGCGCGGCGGAGATCAGCACCGGCGTCGGCTTCTACGACCACATGCTGCACCAGATCGCCCGGCACGGCGGCTTCGACCTCACCGTCCGGACGGTCGGCGACCTGGAGATCGACGCCCACCACACCATGGAGGACACCGCGCTCGCCCTGGGCAGCGCGTTCGACCAGGCGCTGGGGGACAAGGCCGGCATCCGGCGGTACGGTTCGGCGACCGTCCCGATGGACGAGGTGCTGGTCCGCGCCGCGGTCGACCTCTCCGGGCGGCCGTACGTGGTGCACGACGAGCCGCTGCTCACCCCGTACATCGGGCCGGTCTACCCGACCAGCATGACCCGGCACATCTGGGAGTCGTTCGGGCAGGCCGCCCGGATCACCCTGCACGTGGACGTGCTCCGGGCGGCCCGTCCCGGTGGCCACCCGGACGCGCACCATGTGGTGGAGGCGCAGTTCAAGGCGGTCTCCCGGGCGCTGCGGGAGGCCACCGCGATCGATCCGCGTTCGGCCGGCGTGGTGCCGAGCACCAAGGGGGCGCTGTGACCGCCGGGCAGCAAGGTGGCGCTGTGACCGCCGGGCAGCAAGGTGGCGCGGTGGCCTCCGGGTATCGAGGGGGCGCGGTGACCGCCGGGACGGGGCGCCGCTGATGGGCGCGGTGCTGCCCTCACTGCTGTTGATCCTCGCCGGCCTCCTGGTCGGCGGGGTGGTGTCCCTGCACCGGCAGGGGGCCTCCCGGGGCGTGGTCGTGGTGACCGGCCTGCTCGCCCTGCTCGCCACCGCCGGGGGCGTGCTCTGGCTGCTCCCGGAGGTGACGTCGTGACCCGCGTCGTGGTGCTCGACTACGGGTCGGGCAACCTGCGGTCCGCCGAGCGGGCGTTGCAACGGGCCGGGGCCGACGTGACGGTCACCGACGACCTGGCCGCCGCGGCCGCCGCGGACGGACTGGTGGTGCCGGGCGTCGGGGCCTTCGCCGCCTGCATGGCCGGGATCGAGGCGCTCGGCGCCGGCCCGGTGATCGCCGATCGGGTCGCCGCCGGGCGGCCGGTGCTCGGCATCTGCGTCGGCATGCAGGTGCTCTTCTCGCACGGCGAGGAGCACGGGGTGGTGACCAGGGGGCTGGGCCTGCTGCCGGGCGGGGTGACCCGGCTGGCCGCCACCCGGTTGCCGCACATGGGCTGGAACACGCTGCGCCCGCCAGCCGACTCGACGCTCTTCGCCGGGCTGCCCGAGGAGGGACGGTTCTACTTCGTCCACTCGTACGCCGTCGCCGACGTGGCGGCGCTGACCGCCGCCGGCGCCGTGGTGACCACCAGCCACCACGGGCAGGACTTCGTCGCCGCCGTGGAGCGGGGCGCGCTCTCGGCGGCCCAGTTCCACCCGGAGAAGTCGGCCGACACCGGCGCGCTGCTGCTGCGCAACTGGCTGGCCACGCTGTGACCGGCAGCCGCGTGGGCGCACCGGGCGGCACCGGCACGCCGGGCGGGTGGGCGGGGCGGTGAGCAAGGAACGGGCCCGACTGCGGGCCGTCCGGGAGGCCGAACGCGAGCGGGAGAAGGCCGCCCGGGCCCGGAAGGTGGCCCGAAGGGAACGCCGCCGGGCCGTGCTGCGCGGGTTGCGGCCACGCGGGCAGCGGCGGCGGACCGGCCGCCTCCTGGCCCGCCGGAGCCGGGCCGAGCGCGCCGGCATCGTCGTGCTGACGCTGGCCGTGCTGGCGTCGATCTGGACGCTGGTGCCCGATCCCGCGCTGCGGGTGCTGCTGATGGTGCTACTACTGCTCGTACTCCCGGCGGTCGTGGTGATCGCCCTGGACCGTCGTACCTGACAAGGAGAACACGTTGAGTCTGACCCTGCTGCCCGCCGTGGACGTCGCCGACGGGCAGGCCGTCCGTCTCGTGCAGGGCGCCGCCGGTAGCGAGACCACCTACGGCGACCCGCTGGAGGCGGCGCTGGCCTGGCAGCACGACGGCGCGGAGTGGATCCACCTGGTGGACCTCGACGCGGCCTTCGGCCGGGGGTCGAACGCCGGGCTCCTCGCCGAGGTGGTGCGTCGGCTGGACGTCAAGGTGGAACTCTCCGGCGGGATCCGCGACGACGCCTCGCTGCGCGCCGCGCTGGCCACCGGGGCGGCCCGGGTGAACATCGGCACCGCCGCGCTGGAGGATCCCGAGTGGTGCGACCGGATCTGCGGCGAGTACGGCGACCGGGTGGCGATCGGGCTGGACGTGCGGGGCCGTACCCTGGCCGCCCGGGGCTGGACCCGCGACGGCGGTGACCTGTACGAGGTGCTGGAGCGGCTGGACAAGGCCGGCGCGTCCCGGTACGTGGTGACCGACATCACCAAGGACGGCACCATGCGTGGGCCGAACCTGGACCTGCTGCGCGAGGTCTGCGCCCGTACCGACGCCCCGGTGATCGCCTCCGGTGGCGTCTCCACGCTGGACGACCTGCGCGCCCTGGCCACCCTGGAGTCGGTCGGGGTGGAGGGGGTCATCGCCGGCAAGGCGCTGTACGCCGGCGCGTTCACCGTGGCCGAGGCGCTGCGGGTGCTCGCCGACGCCTGACCCGGTACCCGGCCCGGCACGCGCCGGGTCGGGTACCGCCCGGCCAATCAAGTTGTGCGCAATCGAATTGCGGGCTACCTTTTTCGGGTGGACGACGACCTGGTTCTGCGCCGGCAGGTGTGCTTCGCGCTCTACACCGCCTCCCGGGCGGTCACCGACGTCTACCGGCCGATCCTCGACCGGCTGGGGCTGACCTACCCGCAGTACCTGGTGCTGCTGGTGCTCTGGGAACGCGGCGACGCCGCCCCGACCGTCTCCGAACTCGGCGCCGAGCTGCGGCTCGACTCCGGCACCCTCTCCCCGCTGCTCAAACGGCTGGAGGGGGCCGGGCTGGTGGTCCGCCGCCGGGCGGCCCGTGACGAACGGCGGGTGGAGATCGAGCTGACCGACGCCGGCCGCGCGCTGCGGGAGCCGGCCTGCGACGTGCCGCACCGGGTCGCCGCCTCCACCGGTCTCACCCTCGACGAGCTGGTCGCGCTCCGCGACACCCTCACCCGGGTGACCGAGACCATCCACCGACAGAAGGGGAAGTGACCACCATGCAGGTGCTCTACACCGCCGCCGCCCACGCCACCGGCGACGGCCGGGACGGCCACGTCCGCACCTCGGACGGCACGGTCGACCTCGACCTGGCCGTCCCGAAGGAGATGGGTGGCGCCGGCGGCGCGGCCAACCCCGAGCAGCTCTTCGCGGCCGGGTACGCCGCCTGCTTCCACTCGGCGCTGCGCCTGGTCGCCCGGAAGGCCCGGGCCGACGTCAGCGGCTCGGTCGTGGACGCCGAGGTCGGCATCGCCCCGAACGGCGACGGCGGCTTCACCCTCACCGTCGCCCTGCTGGTCGACCTGCCGTCGGTGCCGCGCTCCGCCGCCGAGGAACTCGTCGCCCACGCCCACCAGGTGTGCCCGTACTCCAACGCCACCCGGGGCAACATCGAGACCACGCTGACCGTCCGGGACGCGGCATGACGACCAACCGGGAGATCCACCTCGCGTCCCGGCCGGACGGCTGGCCCACCCCGGAGAACTTCCGTCTGGTCGAGACGTCCGTCCCCACTGCCGGTGACGGTCAGCTCGTGGTACGCAATCTGGTCATGTCGGTCGACCCGTACATGCGCGGGCGGATGAACGACGTGAAGTCCTACGTCCCGCCGTTCCGGCTCGACGCCCCGCTCGACGGCGGCGCGGTCGGCGAGGTGGTGCAGAGCCGGGCCGAGGGATTCGCCCCCGGTGATGTGGTGCTGCACGGCCTCGGTTGGCGGGAGTACGCCCTGGTCGACGCCGGCTCCGCCCGTCCGGTCGACCTGACGCTCGCGCCGGTGAACGCGTACCTGAGCGTGCTCGGGATGACCGGGCTGACCGCGTACGCCGGCCTGCTGGAGGTCGCCGGCATGCGCGAGGGCGAGACGGTCTTCGTCTCCGCCGCCGCCGGCGCCGTAGGCAGCCTGGTCGGGCAGATCGCGAAGCTGCGCGGCGCGGCGCGGGTGGTCGGCAGCGCCGGCTCGCCCGCCAAGGTCGAGCGCCTGCGCGCGCTCGGCTTCGACGCCGCCTTCGACTACCACGACGGCCCGGTACGCGACCAGCTCCGCGCCGCCGCGCCCGACGGGATCGACGTGTACTTCGACAACGTCGGCGGTGACCATCTGGAGGCGGCGATCGGCGCGCTGCGTCCCCATGGCCGGGCGGCGATCTGCGGCATGATCGCCCAGTACAACGCCACCGAGCCGCCGGCCGCCCCGCGCAACCTGGCCCTGGTGATCGGCAAGCAGCTCACCCTGCGCGGGTTCCTGGTCAACTCCTACGGCCACCTGCGCGAGCAGTTCGTGCGGGAGGTGTCCGGCTGGCTGCGCGACGGCCGGCTGCACCACGACGAGACCGTCGTCGACGGCATCGAGAACGCCCCGGCGGCCTTCCTCGGCCTGCTGCGCGGCGAGAACCTCGGCAAGATGCTCGTCCGCCTGTGACGTCCGCCACCCCGGCCGGCTGGAGCGGGGCGGCGTGGGCTGAGGTGGGGGTGGGTTGGGGTGGTAGCAGGGGACCCTTGTTACCGCTTTTTGCGGAGCAGGGGTCCCCTGCAGGCACCCCGGCCCGGCGCGCGGTGCGTGCCCGGTGGATGCCGGTGGACGCCGGTGGACGTGGGACGCGGGCCGAGGCGAGGGGCGGGTGCCCGGGTGGGCGGTAGGCTCGCGGCATGACGGTGGCGGTACGGGTCATTCCCTGTCTGGACGTGGACGCCGGACGCGTGGTCAAGGGCGTCAACTTCGTCGACCTGCGGGACGCCGGCGACCCGGTCGAGTTGGCCGCGGCGTACGACCGGGCCGGCGCGGACGAGCTGACCTTCCTCGACGTGACCGCCTCCTCCGACGAACGGGGCACCATGCTCGACGTGGTCCGCCGGACCGCCGAGACGGTCTTCATCCCGCTCACCGTCGGCGGGGGCGTTCGCCGCGTGACCGACGTGGACGTGCTGCTCCGGGCGGGCGCGGACAAGGTCGGCGTGAACACCGCTGCCATCGCCCGCCCCGAGCTGATCGCCGAGATCGCCGAGCGGTTCGGCCGGCAGGTGCTCGTGCTCTCCCTCGACGTGCGGCGGGCGCCGGCCGGCACCACCGGCAGCGGATTCGAGGTGACCACCCACGGCGGCCGGCGCGGCACCGGCCTGGACGCGGTGGAATGGGCGCACCGGGTGGCCGGGCTTGGCGCGGGCGAGATCCTGCTCAACTCGATGGACGCCGACGGCACGAAGGCCGGCTTCGACCTGGATCTGATCCGCGAGGTGCGGGCGGTCGTCGACGTACCGGTGATCGCCTCCGGTGGGGCCGGGGCGGTGGCGCACTTCCCGCCGGCCGTGGCGGCGGGTGCCGACGCGGTGCTCGCAGCCAGCGTCTTCCACTTCGGCGAGCTGAGCATCGGCGACGTCAAGGACGCCCTGCGTGCCGCCGGGCATCCGGTCCGCCTTCCCGTGGCCGCGTCTGCCGTGGCGGCCCCGGCGGGGGTGCCCGCCGAGGCCTGACGCCCCCGGCGGGCGGTATCGCCGCCCTCCGCGTCACCCGACGGCAGCGGGAAACCGGCGACGCACACAGCACCAGCAGCGACGCCGGGTCGGCACGCGGATCGAGGCGACCGGGTCGGTCGCCTCCCGGTCCGGATACCGGCAGCTCACCGGCACCGACCCGCTCGGTCGGCGGTCAGCCCCGGCCCGGTCCGCCGCCCTCCGGCGAACGGCGCGGGCTCGGAATCGACCGTTTGACGTACTCGTGGACCGCGGCGGCGTGCTCCTCCTCCGGCAGCGCCCAGTCGGCGTGCCCCGGCGTGTGCCGCCGACTCAGCGCGGTCTGCACCGTGTCGACGGCGGTGGAGAGTCCGGCCGGTGGCCGGGTGCGCCAGAGCTGCTCACCGTCGGGCGTGATCCGGAACCAGCCGTCGGTGACGCTCACCAGACCCGCGCCGACCAGGCGACGCACCGCCGTCTCCACCTCGTCCCGCTGCGGAATCGCCTGGTTGAGGTGGTCGGCGGTGGAGAGCACGTCGGTGAGGCGGACCCCCTCCGGCCGTCGGCTCGACGGGGCCCGGCGGTGCCGTCCGGCGCCGCTGGCGATCACCAGTGCCACGAAGATCCAGGCGTCCGACCAACGCCATCCCTCAGCCCCCATGGGGAAATGATGCCGGCTGAGTGGCCCGGAGTAAAACATCCGGTGCCGCGCGCGCGGGACGCCCAGCTCAGGCCGGTTCGGCCAACGGTCGCGCCGGCGAGTCGACCGGGGCGACGGTGACCAGCGGCAGGAACGCCTGGGTCAGCGGGCCGATGCCCAGCGCGTAGGCGACCGTCCCGACCCCGACCGTGCCGCCCAGCAACCAACCCAGCGCGAGCACGGTCACCTCGATGACCGTGCGGACCAGGCGGACCGACCGGCCCGGGTGGCGGGCGACGTACCCGGTCATCAGCCCGTCGCGTGGCCCCGGACCGAACCGCGCGCCGAGGTAGAGCGCGGTGGCCAGACCGTTGAGCAGGACACCGGCGACGAGCAGCGCCCCTCGGGCGGCGATCGGGCGCACGTCGGGCAGCAGCGCGAGGCTGGCGTCGATCACCAGGCCGACGACCAGGACGTTGCTCACCGTGCCGAGGCCGGGGCGTTGCCGCAGCGGCACCCAGAGCAGCAGCACCAGGACCCCGGCGAGGATGGTGACGGTGCCGAAGGAGAGCCCGGTACGCCGGGCCACGCCCTCGTGGAGGACGTTCCACGGGTCGAGGCCGAGGCTGGACTCGATCATGAACGCCATGCTGACGCCGTAGAGCGCCAGTCCGCCGTAGAGCTGGACCAGACGTCGGGGCAGACGGTCACGGAGGTTGCCAGTCGGGGCCATGCATGCCAACCTAGGGGCCAATTGTGGCGGGGCGAGAGAGCCAATCGGGAGGGAGTGGCCATGACCAGCCAGGTACGCGGGGGGCAACTGGCCCGACTGCTCGGCCAGTGGCATGCTCTGCCGGGCCGCCGCCGGTCTCCGGACTATGCCGCTCTCGCCGCCGCCATCCGGGGTCTGCTCGCCGACGGCCGGCTGCCGCTGGGGGTACGCCTGCCCGCCGAGCGGGAACTGGCCGAGGCGCTGCGGATCAGCCGCACCACGGTTACCGCCGCCTACCGGGAGTTGCGCGAGAGCGGGCACCTGA
Organism: Micromonospora echinospora; assembly: GCF_900091495.1. Classification (NCBI taxonomy): domain Bacteria; kingdom Bacillati; phylum Actinomycetota; class Actinomycetes; order Micromonosporales; family Micromonosporaceae; genus Micromonospora; species Micromonospora echinospora. Next base: position 4,335,840 of record NZ_LT607413.1, read on the forward strand.
CCAGTCGACGCGGGGCGGGAAGCTGGACCACGCTCCCCGGCGGCCACCGGGTGGCCAGCTCCGGCCTGTGGACCCCGCAGGACGACCTGGACATGATCGACCTCGGCATCGCCGCGCTGGCCGCCCCGCCGGAGCTGATCCCGGCCACCCGGGCCGCCACCGAGGACCTGCCCCGTTATCTGGGCAGCGCCGGCTACCACCCGACCGGGATCATCGAGCTGCGGGAGGCGATCGCCCGGTCGTACGCCGAGCGCGGCCTGCCCACCAGCCCCGAGCAGATCATGGTCACCAACGGCACCCAGCACGCGTTGGACCTGGTGCTGCGGCTGGCGCTCGCCCCGGCCAGCAGCGTGCTCGTGGAGTCGCCGACCTACCCCAACGCGCTGGCCGCGCTCGCCGCGCGACGGGCCCGGATCGCCACGCACGGGCTCGCCGTCGACGCCGGCTGGGACGCGGACCTGCTGCTGGCCAGCATCCGCCAGTCCCGGCCCCGGCTGGCCTACCTGATCCCCGACTTCCAGAACCCGACCGGCCACCTCATGCCGGTCGAGCTGCGCGAACGGCTGGTCGGCACGGCCCACGCGGCCGGCACCGACCTGGTGATCGACGAGTCCTTCGTCGACCTGCCGCTGGACGGCACGCCGCTGCCCCCACCCACCGCCACCTTCGACCGGCACTCGCGGGTGGTCACCATCGGGGGGATGAGCAAACCGTACTGGGGTGGCCTGCGCATCGGCTGGGTACGCGCCTCCGCCCCGCAGGTGCAGCGCCTCGCCGCCGCCCGGATCGGGGTGGACATGTCCAGCCCGGTGCTGGACCAACTCGTCGCGGTCCACCTGCTCGCCGAGGCGTCGACGATCGTGACCACCCGGCGGGAGCAACTGGCCCGCCAACGGGACGCCCTGCTGGCCGCGCTGGCCGAACGGTTGCCCCAGTGGCGGGTCGCCGTGCCGCGCGGTGGGGTGACCCTCTGGGCGGAACTGGACGGGCCGGTCTCCAGCGCCCTGGCCCGGGCCGCCGAGGAGGTCGGGGTACGCCTCGCGCCCGGCCCCCGGTTCGGGCTGGACGGCACGCTGGAGCGCTTCCTGCGGCTGCCGTTCACCCTGCCCGCCGCCGACCTGGTCGACGCGGTGCACCGGATCGCCGCGGTCCGGTACGACCTGGACCGGGCCGGCCGACCGCAGTGGCGTGAGCCCTCCGTCATCGCCTGACCTCACCACCGGACGGGCGACGGCCGGCGATCCCGGGCCGGCCCCGGGCGGCCCCCGCGATCAGGGGCCGTCCCGGGGCCGGGCGGGTCAGATCTCGGCGAGCGCGCCGTCGTACATCTTCTCGATCTCGCTGGCGAAGTTGGTCTCGACGCCCTTCCGCTTGATCTTCAGCGACGGGGTGATCTCGCCGTCCTCGATGGTCAGGTCGCGCGGCAGGATGGTGACCTTCTTGATGGTTTCCCAGCGGTTGAGCTTGCCGTTCAGCTCCGCGACGTACCCCTCGACCATCTCCTTCGCCTGGGGCGAGGTGACGATCGCGGTGTAGTCGCGGCCCTCCAACGGACCGCCCGCCGCCCAGCCCTTGATCGCGTCCGGGTCGAGCGTGACCAGCATCGTGCAGAAGTTGCGGGCCTGGCCGATCACGATCGCCTGCGAGGTGTACGGGCAGATCGCCTTGAACATGCCCTCGATGAGCGACGGTGCCACGTACTTGCCGCCGGAGGTCTTGACCAGGTCCTTCTTCCGGTCGGTGATCTTCAGGTAGCCGTCGGCGTCCAGGGTGCCGATGTCACCGGTGCGGAAGAAGCCGTCCTCGGTGAACGCGGCGACGGTCTCCTCGGGCAGGTTGTGGTAGCCGCGCATCACCGGCCGGCCCCGGAGCAGGATCTCCCCGTCGGTGTCGATCCGGCACTCCAGGTCGCCCATGGCCTGGCCGACGGTGCCGATCCGCAGCCCGTCCGGCCGGTTCACGAAGTTGCCGGCGCTGCTCTCGGTCAGCCCGTACCCCTCGGAGATCGGCAGGTTCGCCGCGGCGAAGAAGGTGGCGATGTCGGGGCTCAACGGCGCGGAGCCGGACACCAGCACCCGGATCCGGCCGCCGAGCCGGGCCTGGATCTTGCTGAAGACCAGCTTCTCGGCCAGCCGGTGGCGCAGCCGGAGCCCGCCCGGGACCGGCTTGCCGGCCTGCTCCAGGGCGACCTTCTCCTTGCCCACCCGGACCGCCCAGGCGAAGATCTTCGCCTTCGCGCCACCGGCGTCCCGCGCGGTGGTGACGGACTTGTTGTAGACCTTCTCGAAGACCCGGGGCGCGCCGCACATCAGCGTCGGGCGGACCACGGAGAGCATGTCGACCAGCTTGTCCACCCGGCCGTCGACGTAGGTCGGCAGGCCGACGTGGGTCGCCCCGCAGAGCAGGGTCTTGCCGAACGAGTGGGACAGCGGGAGCCAGAGGTACTGAAGGTCGTCGCTGCGCAGCAGCCCGACGTCGGCCTGCGCCACACCCTCCCAGCACCAGCCGCCGTGCAGCAGCTCGACGCCCTTCGGGCGGCCGGTGGTGCCCGACGTGTAGATCAGCGTGGCCAGGTGGTCGGGTCCGAGCTGCGCGACGATCCCGTCGACCAGGCCCGGCTCGGCGGCCAGCGCCCGTGCTCCCCGCTCCTCCAGTTCGGCGAGGGTGAGCTGGGGGACGGCCGCGTCCGGGTCGGCGGCGCCGTCGAAGAGGACCACGTGGGTCAACGCGGGCAGGTCGGCGCCGGCGACCTTGGCGGCCTGGGTGGGGTTCTCGGCGAAGAGCACCCGCGAGCCGGAGTCGGCGACGATGTAGCAGGTGTCGTCCGGCTCGGTGGTCGGGTAGACCGTGGTGGTCGCCCCGCCCGCGCACATCACGCCGAGGTCGGCGACCACCCACTCCAGCCGGGTGTTGGCCAGGATCGCCACCCGGTCCTCCAGCCCGATGCCGAGACCGTGCAGGCCGGCGGCGACCGCCTTGGCCCGGTGTCCCACCTGCTCCCAGGTCAGCCAGACCGGTCCCGAGTCGTCGGGGGCGGGGTGGGCGAAGGCGGGGCGGTCGGGGGTGGCCGCCACGCGCTTGAGGAACATGTCCGGGATCGAACGGTACGGTACATCGAGAGCCATCGCTGCAGCCGCCTTCAGGGGGTGGTGACGTGATCGTGGTCACGCTGGGTCTGCGGTTACCGAAGGGTATTGCGTACCCCGGGTCATCGGCTAGCCCCGGCCCCTTGCGGCGCTGCCGTGTCCCCGGGTGGTCAGGTGTAGCGGGCGGCGTTGAGCGACCAGTCCCAGGTGGCCCGGATCCAGCCCCGCCGGGCCGCCACGAACCGGTGGGTGGCCGGGTCGGCGGTGCGCAGCAGCGCGGTCTCCCGTTCCGTGTACGCCGTGAGCGTCCGGTTGAACAGGTCCGCCGCCGCCAGCAGGGCGGCCTGCTCGGGGCTCCGCTCCTCCCCGGCGATGGCGGTGACCAGGTTGTGCCCGTCGCCGGTCAGCCGGTACTCCTTGCGGTAGGAGAAGACGTCGTTGCACCAGCACACCAGGTCCGCGGCGAGGGTCTCCAGGGCGGCCAGGGCCGGGTCGGTCCGTTCGTCCGGCGGCGGTCCGTCGTACGCCAGGTCGGTGAGGGTGAAGCTCGGGTGGACCCCGCCGGTGTGCCGGCGCATCTGTACGTACTCGGCGACGCCGGGCACCCGCTGGTGCTCCCGGTTGGCCGCCTCCCAGAGCAGCGCCAGCAGGTACTCCCGCACCTGCCCGGTGAAGGCGAGCAGCACCGCCGGGCGGGCGTGCTCCCGGACCCGCCGGCACAGGTCGTGCAGCGCGGTCCCGCGCGGTCCGGCGGCGCCGAGGAGCGCCGGGGACGCCGGGTCGCCGCGCAGGTCGAGGACGTCGAGCAGGCCCGCCACGGTGGGGGCCAACCGGGTCGGGGTGTCACCCAGCCCGTCTTCGTCGCAGGCGTCGTCCACCGCGAAGAGCCAGGTGATCAGGTCGGTCAACAGGCGGAGCCGCTCCACCGACGCCTCCGGGCAGGCCCGACCGGCCAGGTCGGCGGCGGCGGCCCCGGCCAGCCGTCGTCGACTCTCGGCGGACCCGGTCAGGCCGAGCCGTTCCGCCCAGTCGGCGCTGTCCCGCGCGACCTGCGCGACCGCCGGTGGCACCGGCCCGGGAACGGTGGTTCCCGTAGCGTAGAAAGCGCGAAACTCCGCATGCCACCCCCTGCCACACCGTCCCGGGCGGGGCGGACCGACAAATCCGTGCGGGGGCAAGATATCGGACTTGTTCTTTCCGTTCGCCCCCGCCCCGGTCGGCGGTCGCCGCGTCCCTGCCCGGCGACGCGGCGAACCGTCGCCGGTCCGCCCGGGACGGGTCAGAGACCCAGCTTGGCGGTGCGCAGCCGCTCCACGGTCGCGGTCGCCCCGTCGAGCTGCACCCGGGCCGCGCGCTGCCGGCCGGACAGGAAGAGGGTCAGCTCGCCGGGCGCGCCGACCAGCCGGACCGCCTCCCCGCCGCGCCCGCAGCGCACCTCCCCGTGCCCGGGGGCCTGGACGAGCAGGCTCGCCGGGAACCGGCGCAGGGCGAGGCGGGCCAGCGGGGCGGCTCGCTTCCAGAGCACGGCGTGCAGCCCGGCCGGCAGGTCACGCGGCTGCCAGCCGGGGGTGGCCCGCCGGACGTCCTCGTGGTGGATGAAGAACTCCATGGTGTTGACCAGTTCGTCGGTCAGCGGGTTGCTCAGCGGGCTCCACACCGGCGGCCGGCGCACCTGCGCCACCAGTTCGGCCCAGGGCAGCGCCGCGACCCGGAGCCGTACCCGTTCGGCGTACCCGCGTAGCGGCGGCAGCAGGATCCCGCCCGCCGCGTCCGGCCGGCGCTCCCGGACCACCAGGTGGGCGGCGAGGTCCCGGGCCACCCAGCCCTCGTTCAGGGTCGGCGCGTCGGGGCCGAGGGCCAGCATGAGGTCGGCGAGCGCCTGGCGCTCCGATCGGGCGTACCGCGACATTCCCCGATGGTAGGCCGCGCCCCGCCGGTCGGCCCGTCGTGGCACGGCACGCCACTCCTGCCAGAGCGGACAAAACCGAACCCGGGTCGCCGCGCGGGACCCCGACCGGTAAGGATGAGGGAGATAATTGCGGCTTACGGCGGGGGAAGTAGAGCGTGTCGAGCAGGACGAGTACGGCCGTGCTCGCCCGGGGCCTTCGGGTCCTCGGGCGGGCCATTCGGGAACAACCACGGATCTTCGCGGTGGCGGTCGCCGGCAGCGTGCTGTTCGGCGCGATGGTGATCGGCAGCGCGTACGTGATCGGCGCGGTGGTGGGGGACGTGGTGGTGCCCTCGATCGCCCGTGGCTCGGTGGAGACCGGCGTGCTGGCGCTGGCCGCCGCCGGCCTCTTCGGGATCAGCCTGCTGCGGGTGGTCGGCATCTTCGGGCGTCGGCTCGGCGCCGGCTACATGCAGTACCGCCTTCAGGCGTCCTACCGCCGCCGGGTGACCCGGCGCTACCTGGACCTACCGCTGGCCTGGCACCAGCGGCACGCCACCGGCACCCTGCTCTCCAACGCCAACTCCGACGTGGAGGCCGCCTGGTACCCGATCGCGCCGCTGCCCTTCGCGGTCGGCACGCTGGTGATGGTGGCCGGGGCGATCGTCGCGCTCTTCGCCACCGACTGGGCGTTCGCCCTGGTCGGGTTGGCCGTCTTCCCCGCCCTGTTCACGCTCAACGTGGTCTACTCCCGGCGGATGGCCCCCCGCCAGGCCCGCGCCCAGCAGTTGCGGGCCGAGGTCAGCGGCATCGCCCACGAGAGCTTCGACGGCGCGCTGGTGGTCAAGACGATGGGCCGGGAGGCGCAGGAGACCCGCCGGTTCGCCAGCCGCGCGGCGGAACTGCGCGACGCGCTGATCGCCGTCGGCCGGCTGCGCGGCCTGTTCGACCCGCTGCTGGAGACCCTGCCCAGCATCGGCACCCTCGCCGTGCTGGTGGTCGGCGCGATCCGGCTGCGCCAGGACGCGATCACCGTCGCCGAACTGGTCAGCGTCGCGTTCCTGTTCACCGTGCTGGCCGTACCGGTGCGGGCGATCGGCTGGGTCCTCGCCGAGCTGCCACGCAGCGTCGCCGGCTGGGACCGGGTGCAGCAGGTGCTCCGCGCCACCGGCGAGATGGCCTACGGGGACGGGGTCCTCGACCCCGCCGACGGCAGGCCGGCCACGCTCGCCTTCGCCGACGTCTCCTTCCGGTACGAGCCGGCCGAGGCGCACCTGCCCGGCGCCGAGGTGCTCGGCGCGGTCACCTTCACCGTGCCCGCCGGGCGCACCGTCGCCCTGGTCGGTCCGACCGGGGCCGGCAAGTCCACCATCGTCTCCCTGGCGGCGCGTCTGGTCGACCCGGACACGGGGACCGTGGCCCTCGACGGGGTCGACCTGCGGGAGCTGACCAGCGCCTCACTGGCCGGCAACGTCGCGCTGGTCGCCCAGGTGCCGTTCGTCTTCGACGACACGGTACGCGGGAACATCGCCCTGGACCGGCCGGGCATCAGCGACGACGACGTCTGGGCGGCGCTGCGGCTGGCCGAGGCGGACGGGTTCGTCGCGGCCCTGCCCGACGGGCTGGACACCCGGGTCGGCGAGCGGGGCACCTCGCTCTCCGGCGGGCAGCGGCAGCGCCTCACGCTGGCCCGCGCGCTCGCTGGCCGCCCCCGGCTGCTGGTGCTCGACGACGCGACAAGCGCGGTCGACCCCCGGGTCGAGGCGGCCATCCTGGCCGGGCTGCGCTCCTCGGCGACCGACGGGACGGGCGCGGGCACGTCGATCCTGGTGGTGGCGTACCGGCGCGCCACCATCGCCCTGGCCGACGAGGTCATCTACGTCGAGCAGGGCCGGGTGGTGGCCCGGGGCACGCACGCCGAACTGCTCGCCACCGTGCCCGGCTACGTGGACCTGGTCACCGCCTACGAGCAGGCGGAGGCCGAACGCGAGCAGGCCCGTACGTACCAGGATCCGCCGGTGGTCCCGGTGACCACCGGCCTCGACGTGGAGATGGACGCGAACGAGAGGCTGACCCGGTGAGCGCGAGGAGTGAGCTTGCGAGCCCCGCAGTCGCGAACGAGAGGCTGACCCGGTGAGCGCGGTCGTGGTGGAGGAGAAGGTGGAGCCGGTGGGCGGGTCGGGGCAGCCGCCGGAGCGGACCGAGACGGCCTGGCGCACCATGCGCCGGGGCCTGGCGCTCTCCCCGGAACTGCGGGTTGGCCTGGCCGGCACGCTGGGGCTGGCGCTGGTCTTCATGGTCGGCCGGGTGGCCGTGCCGGTGGCGGTGCAGCAGGGCATCGACCGGGGTCTGGTCGGCGGGATCGACCTCGGCACGGTCGGCACGGTGGTCGTGCTGACCGCCGCGACGCTGGTGGTGACCACGGTCTGTGGCTACCTGATGATGCGCCGGCTGTTCACGGTCAGCGAGACGGCGTTGGCCAACGTCCGGACCCGGGCGTTCCGGCACGTGCACGACCTGTCGATGCTGCACCAGCAGTCCGAGCGGCGCGGTTCCCTGGTGTCCCGGGTGACCAGCGACGTCGACCAGATCACCCAGTTCCTCCAGTGGGGCGGGGTGATCCTCATGATCAACCTCGGTCAGCTCGTGGTCACCACCATCGTCATGTTCGTCTACTCCTGGCAGCTGACCCTGGTGGTCTTCGCCGCCTTCCTGCCGGCCGTGCTGGTGATCCGGGCCCTCCAGCGTCGTCTCGGCGCCGCGTACGGGGTGGTCCGGCAGCGCCTGGGCGCGCTGCTCGGCACGGTCGCGGAGAGCGTGGTCGGCGCGCCGGTCATCCGGGCGTACGGGATCGCCGGGCGGACGGCCCGACGGCTGGACGAGGCGATCGAGGGCCACCGGCTCGCCCAGCAGCGGGCCATCCGGTTCAGCATCCTGGGCAGTTCGGTCGGGGAACTGGCGGCCGGTGTCGCCCTGGCCGGCGTGGTCGTGGTCGGGGTGAGCCTCGGCGCGGACCGCACGCTGTCGGTCGGTCAGATCACCGCGTTCCTGTTCCTGGTGACCCTGTTCATCCAGCCCGTGCAGATCGCCACCGAGGTGCTGAACGAGGCGCAGAACGCGATCGCCGGCTGGCGGCGGGTGCTCGACGTGCTGGACCTGAGCCCGGACGTGGCCGACCCGGGGGAGCAGGGCCGCGAGTTGCCGCCGGGTCCGCTGGACGTCCGGTTCGCGCAGGTGGGCTTCGCGTACCCGGGTGGGCCGCCGGTGCTGCACGACATCGACCTGGAGATTCCGGCGAAGACCCGGGTGGCGGTGGTCGGCGAGACCGGCAGCGGCAAGACCACCTTCGCCAAGCTGCTCACCCGGCTGATGGATCCGACCACCGGCACCGTGCTGCTCTCCGGCGTGCCGCTGGAGCAGGTGCGGTTCGACTCGCTGCGCAGCCGGGTGGTCATGGTGCCGCAGGACGGCTTCCTCTTCGAGGCGACGGTGGGGGAGAACGTCCGCTTCGCCCGGCCGGAGCTGACCGACGAGCAGATCGTCGCGGCCTTCACCGAGCTGGGGCTCGTCGACTGGCTGGAGGGGCTGCCGTCCGGGCTGGACACCCCGGTCGGGGAGCGCGGCGAGGCGCTGAGCGTGGGGGAGCGGCAGTTGGTCGCGCTCGCCCGGGCGTACGTCGCGGACCCGGACCTGCTGGTGCTGGACGAGGCGACCAGCGCGGTCGACCCGGCCACCGAGGTGCGGCTCCAGCGGACCCTGGACGCGGTGACCCGGGGCCGGACCACGCTCGCCATCGCGCACCGGCTCTCCACCGCCCAGGCGGCCGACGAGGTGATCGTGGTGGACCGGGGACGGGTGGTGCAGCGTGGCCCGCACGACGAGCTGATCCGGGAGCCGGACTCGGTGTACGGGCTGCTCTACGCCTCCTGGCTGGAGCAGACCCGGTGACCGGGCGGGTGGCGGATCGGCTGGACGCGGGTGGTCGGGTGCTCTAACCTCCTGGGTTAGGTTAGCCTAACCTACAGAAAGGGGCGGTCATGCGACCGAGCAGCGCCGAGACGGTCCGGACCCTGGTCGCCGGCCGCCTTCCCGGGCTGGTGCACCTGGCGCACCGCCCGGGGCCGTACCAGGTCCGGCACGTCACCGACCCCGACGGGCGGGTGCTGATGCTCGTACCGGTGGTCAGCGACCTGGCCGCCGCGCTGCGCCCCGCCGGAGCGGCCCGGGACGCCGCCGCGGTGGTGCTCGACGTGCTGGACCTGCCCCCGGCGGCGGGTGCGCCGTCCCTGGGCCGGGCCTGGGTCTCCGGATGGGCGGCCCCGCTGGACGGGGCGACCGCCCGCGACGCCGCGGTCGACTTCGCCACCGTGGAGCCGACCGGTGACCTGCTCGACGTCGGCACCCGGTTCCGGCTGTACCGCTTCGAGGTGGCCGAGGCCCGCCTGGACGTCGCCGGAGAGGTGCGGCGCGTCCCGCGCGACGAGTACGCCGCCGCCGACCCGGACCCGCTGCACCCGGTCGAGGGGGAGCTCCTGGCCGACCTCGCCGAGCACCACGGCGACCAGATCGTCGCCTACCTGCGCCGGCAGCTCGGCCGGCTCGGCGACCGGGCCGGCGCGTCGCCCCGGATCGTCCGCGTCGACCGGTACGGCCTCGTGGTGTCCCTGGGCGGGCCCGGCGCGCGGCAGCGGGCCCGGTTGTCGTTCCCGCGACCGGTCGCCGACCACGCCGACCTGGCCCGGCTGCTGCACCCGGTGCTCTGCCGGCACAGGGCAGCGACCCGACCGGCCTGACCCCGCCCCTGCCCCTCGCCCTACCCCCGCCCTGCCTCCGGCCTGACCCCCGCCGTGGGCCGCGGCCCGGGTGGTAGCAGGGGTCCCCTGTTACCGCTTTCTGCCGAGCAGGGGTCCCCTGCAAACACCTGGGCCGGGAGGGGGCCGACCGGGTCAGTCGGGCAGGGGGAAGACCTCGTCCAGCGGCCCGGTCAGGTAGCGCTGCACGCCGGGGCCCACCGCGGCGACCAGGGTTTCCGGCGGCGCGGAGGCCAGTGGTTCCAGCCGGACGACGTACCGCATCAGCACCAGCCCGCTCATCTGGGCGGCGACCAGCGCGCCCCGCAGCGGCCGTTCGGCCGGGTCGGCGTCGAGGTGCTGGAGAACCCGGCGCAACACCTGGGTGACCAGGAACTCCCGCAGCAGCCGGGCGGTCCACTCGGTGGTCACCGCCGAGCGCAGCAGCGCCACCCCGGCCATCCCGGCCGGTGAGTCCCAGACCGCCAGGAAGGCCCGGACCAGTCGTTCGCCGATCCCCTGCCGATCGCCGTCGAGCACCTCGGGCAGCAGCCGTCCCGGGTCGATCGGGGCGTTCATCGCGGCCAGGAAGAGCTTGTCCTTGCTGCCGAAGTAGTGGTGGACCAGGGCCGGGTCCACCCCGGCCGCGCCGGCGATCGCCCGAATCGACGCCGCGTCGAACCCGCGCGCGGCGAACGCCGTCCGGGCCGCGTCGAGGATCGCCTCCCGGGTGTCCGGGTTGCCCGGTCGTCGTCCGGTCCGTCCGCTCATCGCCGCCTCTCGCCGCCGTCAACCGCTGCGTCGGCGCAGCGTGGCCGCGGCGAGCACCAGGGCCAGCAGCGCCGACGCGGCCACCACCGCCAGGTCCCGCCACATCGTCGCGGTGGGCTCGGCGTGCGCGCCGACCTCCCGCAACGCCTCGACCGCGTACGACAGGGGCAGCGCATCGCTGACCGCCCGGAGCCAGCCGGCCATCTGCTCCCGTGGGACGAAGAGCCCGCAGAGCAGGAGTTGGGGAGCCACCACGACCGGCATGAACTGTACGGCCTGGAACTCGGTGCGGGCGAAGGCGCTGCACAGCAGCCCCAGCGCCATGCCGAGCAGGGCGGTGACCACCGCGATGACGACGACCAGCCCGCCACTGCCGGCGGTGTCCAGGTCGAGCAGCCCGTACGCCACCGCGCCACTGACCACCGCCTGCACCGTGGCGGCCAGCCCGAACGCCAGGGCGTACCCGAGGAGCAGGTCGAGCTTGCCCAGCGGGGTGGTGAGCAGCCGTTCCAGGGTGCCGGTGGTGCGTTCACGCAGCATCGCGATGCTGGTCACCAGGAACATCACCATGAAGGGGAAGAACCCGAGCATGACCAGGGCGACCCGGTCGAAGGTGGACGGTTGCCCCGGCGGGGTGGGCTGTTCGGCGTACATGAAGTGGACCAGCGCGAGCAGCGCGCCGGGGACCACGACCAGCAGGGCGATCGTGCGGGGATCGTGGCGGAGCTGGCGCAGCACCCGCCCGGCGGTGGCCGCCACGATGCGGCGGTTCACGACTCCTCCCGTCCGGCGTGACCTGCCTCGGTCGCCCGGATCAGGCGCAGGAACGCCTCGTCCAGGTCCGGCACGCCGGCCGCCGCACGCACCCCGTCGGGGGTGTCGTCGGCGAGCAACCTGCCCTGCCGGATCAGCAGCAGCCGGTCGCAGCGGGCGGCCTCGTCCATCACGTGGCTGGAGACCAGCAGGGTGGTGCCGGTGGCGGCCATCTCGTGGAACCGGGCCCAGAGGTCGGCCCGGAGCACCGGGTCCTGCCCGACGGTGGGCTCGTCGAGCACGACCAGCTCCGGTCGGCCGACCAGGACGCAGGCCAGGGAGACCCGGCTGCGTTGCCCACCGGAGAGGGACCCGACCAGTTGGCCGGCGGCCTCGGCGAGCCCGACCTCGGCCGTCGCGCGGTCGGCGTCGACCCGGTCGCGCCCGTGCACCGCGGCGAAGTACCGCACGTTCTCCCGGACCGTCAGGTCGGCGTAGACGCTCGGCGCCTGGGTGAGGTAGCCGACCCGCTGGCGCAGGGCCGGTGTCCCGGCCGGGCGGCCGAGCACGGTCACCGTCCCCGAGCTGACCGTCTGCACCCCGACCACCGCACGCATCAGGGTGGTCTTGCCGCTGCCGCTCGGGCCGAGCAGCCCGGTCACCGAGCCGCGTGGCACGGCGCAGCTCACGCCGTCCAGCACCCGGCGTCCGCCCCGGTCGACCACGAGGCCGTCCAGGGTGATCGCACTCTCCATGCCACCCTCCCGAGAATTCATCAACCGTTGAACTCAACGCTAGATGAGTTGTCCGCCGGGCACAATGCTCCCGTCCCCGCGCGCCGTCCGTCGACCGTTTCCGATCAGCCGCCGTACGGTCGTCGGGACGCCCCACCGGCCGGCGGCGTGCCCCGAACCGGGACGGGGCTGGGACGTCCACGCCGCGTGCGGGACAATCGGTGACTGTGCCTGTACCTGACGCGCCGGTGACCGGCGTACCCGCCAGCCCGAACCGCCCGGCTCCCACCGAGCCGGTCCGTCCGTCCCGGCTCGACCCGGACATCGCGGCCCGACTGCGCCGTGGCGCCGACGGCCTGGTCGCCGCCGTGGTCCGCCAGCACGACTCCGGCGAGGTGCTGATGGTCGCCTGGATGGACGACGAGGCGCTGCACCGCACCCTGACCACCGGGCGGGCCACCTACTGGTCGCGCAGTCGCCAGGAGTACTGGGTCAAGGGCGCCACCTCCGGCCACCACCAGTACGTCCGCTCGGTCGCCCTGGACTGCGACGGTGACGCGCTGCTGGTCACCGTCGACCAGGTCGGCCCGGCCTGCCACACCGGCCGGCGCAGCTGCTTCTCCGAGGACCTGCCGGTCGTGGCCGGCCGCCCCGGGGAGCCGCCCCTCGGCGGCCCCACCGGCGACCTGCCGACCACCGACCCCGGGGCGGGTGCGGCATGACCGACGGCGTGGTGAGCCCCGACCTGGCCGCCTTCACCGCACTGGCGGCCCGCTGGCGGGTCGTCCCGGTCACCCGGCGGCTGCTGGCCGACGGCGAGACCCCGGTCGGGGTCTACCGCAAGCTCGCCGGCGGCCCGGGCACCTTCCTGCTCGAATCCGCGGAGCAGGGTGTCGGGTCGGCCGGTCTGGCCTGGTCCCGGTACAGCTTCATCGGCGTCCGCAGCAGCGCCACCCTGGTCGAGCGGAACGGCGAGGCCACCTGGCTCGGGCAGCCCCCCGCCGGCCTGCCCACCGGGGGCGACCCGGCCCGGGCGCTGCGCGACACGGTGGCCGCGCTGGCCGGGCCGGCGTTCGACCCGACCAGCGGCATGCCCCCGCTGACCGGCGGCATGGTCGGCTACCTCGGGTACGACCTGATCCGCCGGATCGAGCGGCTGCCCAGCCTCACCGAGGACGACCTCGGGGTGCCCGAACTGGGCATGATGCTCGCCACCGACCTGGTGGTCCTCGACCACTACGAGGGCTCGGCGATCCTCATCGCCAACGCGGTCCTGCCCCCCGCGGACGAGCCCGACCGCGCCGCCGAGGTGACCGCCGCCTACCACCACGCGATCGGCCGCCTGGACGCGATGACCTCGGCGCTCTCCCGGCCGAACGCGCCGATGATCTCCACGGTCGCCCGTCCGCCGGTCGGCACGGTGACCTGCCGGACGGCCGAGGGGAACTACCCGAAGGCGGTGGAGGCGGCCAAGGAGGCGATCCGGGCCGGGGAGTGCTTCCAGATCGTGCTGGCGCAACGCTTCGAACGGCGCACCGACGCCGACCCGCTGGACGTCTACCGGGTTTTGCGCACCACCAACCCCAGCCCGTACATGTACCTGCTCCGCTTCGACGACTTCGACATCGTCGGCTCCTCGCCGGAGGCGCACCTGAAGGTCACCGGCGCCGACGACGGCCAGCGTCGCGCGCTGCTGCACCCGATCGCCGGCACCCGGCCCCGGGGCGTCGACCCGGAACACGACGCCCGGCTCGCCACCGAACTGCTGGCCGACCCGAAGGAACGGGCCGAGCACGTCATGCTGGTCGACCTGGGCCGCAACGACCTGGGCCGGGTGTGCCGGCCGGGCACGGTCGAGGTGCCCGAGTTCGCCACCATCGAGCGGTACAGCCACGTGATGCACATCGTCTCGACCGTGGTCGGCACCCTCCGGGAGGACGCCACCGCGTTCGACGCGCTCGCCGCGACCTTCCCCGCCGGCACCCTCTCCGGCGCGCCGAAGGTCCGGGCGATGGAGATCATCGAGGGGTTGGAGCCGGTCCGCCGGGGCCTCTACGGCGGTACGGTCGGTTACTTCGGCTTCGGTGGCGACCTGGACATGGCCATCGCGATCCGTACCGCGCTGCTCCGGGACGGCTGGGCGTACGTGCAGGCCGGCGCGGGAGTGGTGGCCGATTCTGATCCCGCCGCCGAGGATCGGGAGACCCGGGCGAAGGCCGCCGCGGTGCTCGCCGCCATCGCCGCCGCCGAGACCCTCCGGCCAGCCCGATGAGCGGTACGACCGACCCGTCGGCCGGTGGCGGGAACTCGACGCGGGCCGGGCGGCGCGAACTGACGTACGCGGTGCTGCTCTGCCTGGCCGGCGCGGGCCTGGCGGTCTGGGCGGCGACCCGGACCTGGGCGGTCGAGGTGACCCCTCGGCCGGTGCCGCTGCCGGCGCTGCGGGAGGAGCGGTCCGGGGCCGCCCTGCTGCCCTGGCTGCCCGCGCTGGCGGTGGTCGCGCTGGCCGGCGCGGGAGCCGTGCTCGCCACCCGGCGCGGGCTGCGCCGCGCGGTCGGGCTGGTGATCCTGGTGCTCGGCGCGGCCGTGGCGGTGGGTGGCGGGTACGCCCTGACCGCCGCGTTCGCCGGGGAGGTCAGCCGGCAGTGGCCGGCGCTCTGTCTGCTCGGCGGCGTGCTCGCGGCGGTCGGTGGGGGGTGGACGGCCCTGCGCGGGGCCACCTGGCCGGCGATGGGCGCCCGCTACGAGCGCCCGTCCCGTGGCGGCGGCACCACCTCCGGTGGGCCGGAGGCCACCGGCGCGGCGGCGTCGACGCGGGGCACCACCGACGCGTGGGACGCGCTGGACCGGGGCGAGGACCCGACGGTCAGCTGACCGGCTGCCGCTGGTCGGCGCGGGCGGCGGCCCGGGTGGCCGCGAGTTCCTCGACGAGGCGGTGCAGTTCGGCGCGACGGTCGGCGCGGGCCCGGTCCGCGCAGACCGCCTCCCAGGCGTTGCCACGGGCGGTCCGCATCCGCTCCTCGCCGACGACCGCCCGCTCCAGGGTGTGCACCACGCCGACGGCGAGCGAGGCGACCGTCCGGGAGAGCGTGGTGAGTCCGATGGTCGATGCCGGCTGGCCAGTACTCATGATCACTCCGCAACGGGTCCGTTGGGTCGGTGGGGCGAAACCCGCCTTCCGAGTCTGCCCGACGTTGATGCTGTCGGCTTCACGTTTCGACGTGATGACCGCCGCATCAACACTCGATGGGGACGAACGCCGTGCTCAGGGCCGTTCGTCCTTGACCTACGTCACAGCGGACGGCAGGGACCGGACCGCCCTTGCGGGCGCGCGACGCCTCGCGCGGACAACGGCCGGCGGTGGTGTCATGATGATGAGGATGATCGATGACCCGGTGGCGGCGGGCGGTGGGGACGATCGCGGTGGTCGACCCGACCGGTTGCGCTGTGTGATTTTCCGCTCACCGGAAGTCGGTCATTATGCCCCAGCCCATCTCGTGAGGCGCGCCATACCCCCCCACCTGGGGTTCAGCGCCGCCACCTAGCATCGGCCCATGACACCCGGAGAGGGGAGTCCGTTGGTGACTGCTGAGCATGCGCACGCGGAGGGGGACGAGGCCGGTCCGGCGGCGCCCGCCAGCGTGCTCGACGAGATCCTGGCCGGCGTACGCGAGGACGTCGCCCGGCGGCAGGAGCAGATTCCGCTGGAGCGGATCCGCGAACTCGCCGCCGCCGCCCCACCAGCCCTGGACGCGTACGCGGCCCTGCGGCGGCCGGGCGTCGCGGTGATCGCCGAGGTGAAACGTTCGTCGCCGTCGCGCGGACAGCTCGCCGAGATCGCCGACCCCGCCGAACTGGCCGGCGAGTACGCCGCCGGCGGCGCCCGGGCGATCAGCGTGCTGACCGAGGGGCGGTGGTTCGGCGGGTCGCTGGACGACCTGGCCGCTGTCCGGGCCGCGGTGAACGTCCCGGTGCTGCGCAAGGACTTCGTGGTCTCCAGCTACCAGGTGCACGAGGCGCGGGCGCACGGGGCCGACCTGGTGCTGCTGATCGTCGCGGCACTGGAGCAGAACGCCCTGGTCGGGCTCCTGGAGCGGATCGAGTCGCTCGGGATGACCGCCCTGGTCGAGGTGCACGACGAGGAGGAGGCCGACCGGGCCCTGGAGGCCGGCGCCCAGGTGATCGGCGTCAACGCCCGTGACCTGCGTACCCTGGAGGTCGACCGGTCGGTGTTCGAGCGGATCGCGCCGGGCCTGCCCAGCAACGTCGTGAAGATCGCCGAGTCCGGCGTGCGCGGCCCGCACGACCTCATCCGGTACGCCTCGGCCGGGGCGGACGCCGTCCTGGTCGGCGAGGGCCTGGTCACCCAGAAGAGCCCCCGCGAGGCGGTGTCGGAGCTGGTCAACGCCGGCAACCACCCGGCCACCCCGCGTCCGGCGCGCTGAGGCGCACCGGCCCCGCCCGCTCCCGTCAGCACCGAGAGGACCACCGATGAGCGCCAACGCGCGGGCCGGCTCGGCCGGCCTGCTCCCCGACCCGGCCGGCCACTTCGGCCGGTACGGTGGCCGGTTCGTCCCCGAGGCGCTCGTCGCCGCGCTGGACGAGCTGGACGTGGCGTACCGGCACGCGATGACCGACGAGACGTTCCTCGCCGAGTTCGACGCGTTGCTGCGGGACTACGCCGGCACGCCGTCCCGGCTCTACCGGGCGAACCGGTTCTCCGCCAAGGTCGGCGCACGGGTGCTGCTCAAGCGGGAGGACCTCAACCACACCGGGGCGCACAAGGTGCGCAACGTGCTCGGTCAGGCGCTGCTCACCAAGCGGATGGGCAAGACCCGGGTGATCGCCGAGACGGGGGCCGGGCAGCACGGGGTGGCCACCGCCACCGCCGCCGCCCTGTTCGACCTGGAGTGCGTCGTCTACATGGGCGAGGTCGACACCGAGCGGCAGGCGTTGAACGTGGCCCGGATGCGGATGCTCGGCGCCACCGTCGTCCCGGTCACCAACGGCTCGCGCACCCTCAAGGACGCGATGAACGAGGCGATGCGGGACTGG